>URCA01000009.1 GCA_900546265.1 uncultured Oscillospiraceae bacterium
AAGTACAACCGCACCACTTCAGTCCAAAGTATCGGAGGAAAGTCATCTACAACCAATTACGTGCGGATATACAGCAGTATATCCGGGACTTGTGCAAATGGAAAGGCGTAGAGATACTGGAAGGGCATATGATGCCCGACCATGTACACTTGCTGTTGTCGATACCGTCAAAATATTGCGTCTCCAGCTTCATGGGGTATCTCAAAGGAAAAACAGCGATGATGATTTTTGAGAAACACGGGAATCTGAAGTACAAGTTCTGGAACAGGCACTTTTGGGCAACGGGGTATTAAGTGAGTACCGTTGGACTGAACGAGGCAACCATCAAGAAATATATTCGAGAGCAGGAAAAGCAGGATATGCTCGAAGACAAATTGACTACCAAAGAGTACGACGACCCTTTCAAGGGTGCAGGTGGCTAAAAGCCACCGGGTAGTCAATCCACTACGGCTTGAACGCAGTGAAGGCCAGCGTCTTTTAGGCGCTGGCCTTCCTATGCCCTTTTAGGGCTCCTTCATGCCCCCCCCGTTTTACGGGTGGTCTTGACTTAGAGCGACAACCACCGGCATGGCCGGTGGGGTAAGAAAAAGCGAAAGCATCGATTAGAAAAAGAAAGACCTCCTTTGGTAAAATGGAAGCGGGTAACGCCACCGCACCAGAAACCAAAGGAGGTCATGCCCAGATAGACAAAGAAAGCTTATCACGCAGGGAGAATTTTGAATAATGGGGCACAATGTTTCGTGCGTACTGGAGCCTGCGCTTCCAGACTAGCTGTACGAATGCTTACAGGATGAGTGTATAAAATCGGATGTTAAGCGTGGATGTAAGCGTACCGATCCAGCCGCGGCCTCATACAACACTAGATTAAGAGACGGGCTGGACACCCGTTTTACGAGTGATCTTGACTTTATTGGGACAATTTTCGTACGGAGGCCCGCTCTACAATAGAGGAACTCATCAGGTATTCCGATTGGACCGGCTGTCCGCTGCGCAGGGCGTTCATCAGTTCGATGACTTTTTTGCCAATGGCTTCATAGTTCTGGGCCACACTGGTCAGAGGGATCTCCAGATGGCTGCACAAGGAGCTGTTATCAAAGCCGGTCAGCGATAAATCGTCGGGAATGGAAATCTTCAGCAGATTGGCCTGCTGCTCCACATAGGAAGCCAACAGGTCGAACGCGCAGATAAGCGCGGTGGGCGGCGCTTCCAGGGCCATGATATCTTTCAGATATTGATTGACGCGGTGGGCGGCGTCCGGGTTATTTTCCCGCAGCATGATATCCTCCACGTCGTTTTTCTTCAGTTCCGCGACATACTGGCTGTTGAGCTGAATCCCATTGTCCGTCAGAGCGGCGATATAGCCTTTGAAACGTAACAACTCGTTGTGCGTGTTGAGATCGTGGCAGTAAAAGGCGATACGCTTATGCCCTTGATTGATCAGCCACTGAGTCAGATTGTACATGGCGTCGTAGTTGTTTGTGCTGACATAGGGGATATCAATATAGGGCAGCTGCCGGTCCATAAACACAATGGGGATCTTCTGTGCCTGCAGCTTGGTGTACAGCGACAGGTTCTGGTAACTCTCAATGGGCAGGCAGATAAGCCCGCCGATGTTCATGCGGGAAATTTGATCGAGAATTTCTCTTTCCCTGTCCAGCCGCTTTTCCGAATTGAACAGAGTGATGAGGTAATGGCTGTTCTGCGCTTCCCGCTGAATACTGCTGAGTATGTCAAATTGCGAGGCGGAAAAAGGCATCAAAAGCGGAATGTGTTCATAGACCGCCGAGGGGGCCACTGCCTCCCGGGGGCGCTCTTCCGGAGGAGCCGGCGATTCCCCGTCGGTGGCGATTACGGTAGAGCCGTTTTTTCTCGTGCGTTGTATGTACCCGTCGTTAGCCAGCTCTTTCAAGGCGCGGGCCGTAGTGATACGGCTCACGGAATACTGCTCCATCAATTCGAATTCCGTGGGGACTTTCGTGCCCAAAGGCAATGCGCCGCTTTTAATTTTTTCCCGGATATCGTTATAAATTTTTTGATATAGAGGCTCGTAGGATGTCTCCATGGTAATCCCTCCGGTACTATTTGCTATATACAGTATACCACAGCCTATTTGATATAGCAAATAGAATTTTACAGAGATATCCGAAGCACAATGACGAATAGGTGTTTCACGGTTAGCGCCGGCCAGTAACATCCTAAGAAAACCAAAGCCCAGAGGTCTTTATACCTCTGGGCTTTTTTGCTGCCTGCCCTACCGGGTTGAAGCATAGCAGACGATAATCATTAGGCAATGGGTTTAGGTGTCTGGAAAGGAACCCTATCCTCACAGATATGGCTTATTCAGACGTGACGGATGTCTTATTGGTTTTGCGAAGGAAATAGAGCCCTGCACTCGCAAGCCCGGCTGCCACGATAGCCATTACATACAGGAGGCTCGAGTCGCCGGTGGTGGGAGAGGCGGCATCGGAAGCGGTATTCGTCTGTCCGGTGGTTGGCGTCGTGGGCTGGGGTTCCGGAGAGACGCTGGAATCCGGCTTTTCCGGCTCCACAGGGGACTCCGAGCCATATTGCACCAGGTACTGCGCCGAGGCCAGCCACTGCTCGTTGTCGAAGTCCCGGCCAAGAACCAGCACCTTATCCTTGTACACCTTGACAAAATATCCCTGTGCACCCTCGATGGTGGCCTGCGCGTCGCTCCACAGATAGGCCACGGAGGCCGTATTGAAAATCGTCGGCAAATTCTCGTCCCGCTCTTTCATGTTGGAAGCGGAATTCATTTCCCAATGGCTGTGGCCGCTAAACAGGATGACCTCGGGATAGTCCTTGAGGATCGCGGCAAATTCCTCCGCCCGGTCAATACCGTGCCATCCCTGATATTCGTAGGTGCCCGCCACCGTATCGATAAGTCCCTGGTGCAGGAACACATAGATCGGCCGGTTTTCATCCCGCTTTTCCGCCAGCTTTTCCCGGAACCAGTTCAGCTGCTCATCCGACAGATAGGCATACAACCCGTTTCCGCCCATCTCGCTGCCCAGGAAAATGAAGTGGGCGCCGTCGATCCACTCGTCAAAATAAATTGTTTTGGAATCTGGATTGGTGTATTCCAGGAAGGTTAACAGCTTCTGCTTATCATTGCCTGGCCCATAAAAATCATGGTTGCCGATGGCGCAGCGCACCTGCGATAGATCAAAGCCGGCCTTTTCGACCAGATCCTGATAAAGCTCGTATTGCCTTACCGTACCGTTGTCCGCGATATCCCCGTTGATCATGATACCTTTGCTGTTCGGGGACAGCTGCTTAACCTGTTTGAGCGCGCTGGTGAAATGCTCGTTGTGGATAGCCGCCGTGGCGGGGTTATCGCTCAGATGGATGTCGCTGAATACCTGAAACTCATATAGCGGTTTGCCGAAATCATACTCGTTGCAGCCTTTCGGCAGCATGGCGGTGGCATAGGTTTCCGAGAGCCGTTTGCCCCGCGCGGCGTACACCAGAATCCGATCGGCGCCGTTGGGGATCAGGGTGTTGGCCACCATCGTATACGTGGTGACCTCTCCGGCGGCCTTAATCAGGGGAAACGAGGTATAGTCCGCCAGCTTCCCCTGCGCATTCCCCCAGAAAGCCGCATAGGAATCCGGGATCGCGTCCTTACTGGCCGTGATGGTCAGCTTGCCGTCGGCCGAACCGGTGAAGCGGTTGTTCCGCTCATAGACGGCGGAGGCTGGCGCCACAAGAGCCGTGTTCTTCTCGTTAATGATGATGCCCGTCTGCGCCAACACCGTATACCCGTCGTTTTCACATAAAAAAATGGTGTATTCCCCGGCGGGCAGATTCTTCAAATCCTGACGGACGATATATTCGGATTCAAAAATATTTTTGGCTTTCCCGGACGTGTTGCCGTCCTTGGCCACGTAGTACCACCGGATGGATTGTATCGCCGACCCCGGGTTTTCTCCTTTTCGATAGATACCTACCCAGTCATTGCCCGTCCCGGCCGCTGTTATCATAATGGCCTCGCCCTCGGTATAGGCCGCCTTGTCCGTACTCAAGAGAGCGCTGTCCGCAGAGGCAGACAGCGGAACGCAAGCGGACGCCGCCAGCAAAAGGCTGGATATAGCCGCCAAAAGCCTTTTTTTGACTTTCAATTTTTGCCCTCCCTATTTGTGCTTTATAAAATACCACGCATGTCCGGAGATTTTCGGTCTGCCGCAAAGCACCGAGGCAACAGCGCACACCACTACCCGAAATCTTTGGAGGTTTGAAAACCGGCTACGAGGCCTTTTTACCACGCAACAGGAACCACCAGGCGGCAAATCCGCCGCCGCCCAGCACCAGGACGATGCCGCCGACGACAAAGGGCCAGACGGGAACCCCGCCCTTCGGTTCTGTGGACGTCGCTGCCGTCGTTGCGGCAGAGGCGGTGCCGGTGGTGGTGCTATCTTCTGCCGTGTCGGTGCCGGTGGTTTCGCCGCTGCCGCTGGACACGGCGTCGGTTACGGTCGTGGTATTGGGTTGGCTGGTGGGTTTTCCCGTGGCTTTTGTCGTCGTTTTAACGGCCGGCGGTTTGGTCGTGGGTTTAACAGTCGGATCGGTGGGGGAGTCGATGTCATCCCAGGGGGAATCCCGATCCACGTGAATGGTATCCATGGCCTTGCCGCCCAGCAGCTTTTGAATTTCCTTGTACGCCGGCTTCACCGCACCGATGTTGCCGTTGATGTCACAGTTGACCAGGCCGAACCACGCCTCGTTTTCGTGTTCAACCAAATTGCGCTCGTCCAGGAGCTCATAGAAAATCAGGCCTTTGACTCTTTTAGAGGGATGGTAATACGCTTCCTTCATGACCTTGGTCAAGTAAGCGGTGCGCTCGGCTTCATACTTGCCCTCGGTACCGTCCCAAATATTGGTTTCACAGACGATGATCTCTTTTTGCTTGTAGCGGGTGAGGTAGGTGAGCATATCCGTCATGCTGCCCATGTTGGAGTACCAGTCGAGGCCGATGACATCGAAATTGACGCCTCCCTGGTAATCCGCCAGGTAGTCGAACAGGCCTGTATGCTTGTAGCTGATATTGACGACGGTTTTCACCGATTTGTTCTCCGCTTTGATGGCGTCGTTGACCGCCTTGAAGCGCTTGGCGTAGATGGCGAGCCAGGTCTGGTTGAACTGATTGACGTTGCTGCCGTCGCCGCCCTGTCCGTTGACCAGGCAGGGGATATCCACTTCGTTGAATATCTGGATGTAATCGATTTTGCCCGCATACCGGGCGGCGATCATCCGGCCGCGATCGGCCAGGGCGGAGATGTAAGAGGCCTCTTTGGAGGACTGGTATCCGTCGCTGTTAGGCGCTGGGCCGGAATTGTCCATCACCAGCATCATTTTGAGGCCGTATGCCTTGCAGAGCTTGACAACGTAATCGAGATATTCGATTTCATCCAGGGTGGCGGGATTGTAGTTAAACCGGTAAATGCCCACCCCAAGCTCGGCCGCCACCTTGATCTGCTTTTCCACCTGGCTCTCCGGATAGGCGACATATCCCTTGTTGTGGCCGTTGACCCCCCAGATAAAGTCGCTGCGTTGGGTCAGCTCCGTACCGGTAGCCGCTGCCGGCAGGGCGGCCGCGCCCAGAAGGGCGGCGCAGAGTCCGCCGCAAAGAAGGGATTTCCAAAGTCCTTTTCTCATGGATTATCCAACCTTTCGTCCGGGTCCCGGTCTCAGCGGGCGCCGTTCTTGTTCAGGACGCGGGCAATTTCGCCGTAAGCGGTTTTGGGACGGCCGATATGGCCGTCTTTATCGTTCAGAAACAGCCCGAAATGCGCCTCGCCCTTTTCCAAAGCGGGTTCGTCCAGCAGTTCGTATATCATGTAGCCTTTCACCTTCGGGTTGGGATGGTGGTAAAAACGGCTCATGGCGTCCAGCAGGTAGTCGGCCTGGGCGCGCTCATCTTCCCAATAATCGCCGCCCCATTGATTCGCTTCTGCCACAATGACTTCCTGCTGGGGAAGGGCAAACAGCCGGTCTAAAATCGTGTTGACATCGGCGGCTTTGTCCATGTCTGAATACCAGTCGATGGCGTTGATATCCCATTCCAGGCCGTCGGCGGAGAGCATTTCCAAGATGCCGCAGTGCTTCCAGGAGAAGTTGACGACCGTTTTAGCCTCCGGATCCCCATCCCGCACGCCTTTCATAATAGCGCGCATGGCCTCCCGGGCGAGAAGGTAGTCTTCCCGGACAAAATGCTCCGGTCGATCCCCGTCGGGGCCTTCAAAATTCACCAGATCCAGACAGGCTAGATCCTGCTCATTGGATATTTGATACAGCGGGATCCGCCCTTTGTATCGTTCGGAGACGGCACGGGTTTTGTCGTAAAGCTGGTCGGGTGTCAGGCCGTCCTTTGTAAATTTGCGATCAAACAGGATAAGAAACAGGCGCAGGCCGTTGGCGTCGCAGAGATCCAAAACTCGATCGAGATAGGCGAAATCTTCGGACGTTTCTGGGCTGTAATTCAGGCGGTAGACATCGACGCCCAGCCCGGCCGCCTTTTGAATCTGCTCTTCCAGATATTCCTCCGGATACGCGGCGTAGCCCTTGTGGTGGCCCGATATACCCCAGATAAAATCTTGCCTTCCGGTAAACGTTAAGCTGTTCGCAGGCATCATTCTTTTCCTTTCCGTAACCGAAATGATAGCGTGAAATCACTTGATTTTAGCCAGCTGTTTCTCCAGTTCGGTGATAGCGGCCTTTTTCCGTTCGTCCACCAGGGTCTGAGGGTCTTTATTGTCACCGATGGTTTCATACATGACACGGAAGGTGCCGTCGTGAATCGGCCAGAGGCTCTGGCCGCCAAAAATCTGTGCAGCGTCCATTTTCAACCCCTTTTCAATAATGGACAGCATATCGCTGGATTCATCGTCACGGAAATGGCGATCGGCGTACTCCTGCTTGATGGCTTTCATCGTGTCCTGAGACAGATAGGCGAAAGCCTCCAGAAATTTGCCGGTATTCTGAGCTTCCACGTCGGTAGCTTTCTGATTCTTCGGGTTTTTCGGAACCATCATGACCGTGTAGTTCCAGTCCACATTGGAACGGTACTGTTTCTGGCTGTCGCTATGAGGGAAGGGGATCAGACCGAAATCGTCGTCCATGTTGGTGATTTGCTCCACGTTGGACAAGCCGCCGGACAGGAGCAGCGCGTGGCCGGAAGTGAACAGCTTGACGTCGTCGGCGTCCGCTTTGCCGGCGTAGTTGACCTTGTCGTCCTTGAACAGGGCTTTGCCGATGTTGATGGTGTTGATGATATCTTTGTTATCCATATTGTAGGTGAATTTACCGTTGCTGCCTTTAATCATTTCCAGGTTGGAGCCGGTGAGTAGGGCCATCATGCCGGCGGTGCCGGGATCGATCTGGGCCATACCCCACTGATCGGCTGCGGTCATACCGGACTTACCGTCCAAATCCCGGGTGGCGGCCTTGGTCACACGGCGCAGCTCACTGACAGTCCACTGGTTATTTTTAACCTGTGCGTAGGGATCCCAGTTCAGGCTCTTGGCTATTTTTTTGTTGAAGAAAAGCACCAGGGAGCCGGTCAGATGCTCGTTGCCCGGCGTGGCGGCAAAGTATGTATTCTTGCCAAAGGTGGAAATGGTGTCCACCGCCGACTTCCAATAGGCCTGGCTGAGATCGATATTCGGTATATTGTTCAGCGGCACAAGCATATTGGAGGACAAATACGCACAGGTCTTATAGGCGTGGGGAATGAGAATGTCGGCGTATTTTTTGCCGGACATGCTCGCGTTGAAGGCCGCCTGGTACAGCGCGTCGGAATCCTCTTTGTATTCCACCTTAATGGTGCAGTGCAGCTTGCTCTGCAGTTGATTGAAACGATCCGCGATGGCGTTCAGGCGCTTGCTGCTGCCTTTCTTGGTGTTAAACATATCCTTGCTGCTGGTGCCAATGACGATGGTCGCACCTTTGAGATCGACCCCTTCCAGGGGATTGCCCTTGCTTCCGCCCGGCTTTGTGGTGGTTTTGCCGCCGGGGACATTGTTCTTGCTGGTGGTGGCCTGCGTGACCTGGCTGCCGTTGGCATCCGTCGCCGGGGTGGTCGTCGCTTCGCCGCTGGCGTCGGGGTTTTCTTCGCCGCCTTGCGAGGCAGTACCCATGTCGGACGAGGCACTCACGCCAGCCGAACTGTCAGGGGCGCTGCCAGGGTTCTCTTTGCCGGAGCATCCGGCAAAACTGGCCAGAATAAGAGACGCGCACAGGACGGATGTGAGTAGCTGCTTTTTTGCGTTCATCGTATTTCCTCCAATTTTTATTTGTTCAAGCATGTATTTTGCGTCTAATTTTCTAACAGCATTATATCAAATGGATATTTATGTGTCAACAGTTTTCAAAAAAATATAAGTCAAAAATAAATTTATATCCCTCGCTTACCCATTATGACAAAATTATTTAAAAATATTCGCGCTTAAATTAGACAACAATTTTGCGATACCTGCCATTTTATTAGAGCAAATAGGAAAAACCACTTGACTTATCATGCGAATAATGCTATATTCAATATATCAAATAGAGTGATAGAAACGCTGGAGGGCTTGGGATGCGTATAGTGAACAGAAAGAAGACATCACCCAGGCTGGCCGCCGCCGCGTCTGCGCTGCTGCTTCTTCTGGCGGCGCTGCCGGCCGCCGGACCTGCGAAAGCGGAGGGGGAGACGCCGCCCTCCGACAATAGTGCCTCGGCCGTCGGCCTGCAAACGTATACGTCTTATATAAAAGCCCAAACCGTTTCCGATGCCGAAGGGGACGCCGCCCAGGTAACGGTTCCCTCTGCCCAGTCCGCGGACACACAGACGACGGACAACTTTAAGGATACGGGCAAAAGCTGCGCGATTCTAACCGACACAGGATTTGTGGAATGGACGTTTTCTGTCCCTAAAGAAGGATTATATCAAATTTATATTACCTATGCTGCGGGAAGTGCTTCCAGCGGCGATATTGAGGCCAGTGCCGCAATTGATGGGAAGACTCCGTTTCGGGAGCTGAGCGCTCTGGCGTTCAAGCGAACCTATGAGCAGCGGGATGAAATCAAGACCAATGTAGCGGGGAATGATATCAAGCCCGACGCCGTGGAAATCGTCCGCTGGTCCGAGACGGGCCTGCAGGACGCGTCGGGTTATGTGGCGGCGCCGTTCCGGATAGCGCTTGCGGCGGGAAGCCACACGCTGCGGCTGACCGGCGTGCGGGGAAGCCTGGCGGTACATAGCATTCGGATAGCCGCGCCGGTGGAACCGATGCCCTACGCTGCGTATCTCGCGCAGCAGAAGGCGGCGGGCCGCGGCACGCCGCAGGTGCCTCTCGCCTTTGTGGAAGGGGAAAAACCGACCCTTAAAAGCGACTTGTCCATCCTGCCGGCCTCTGATCGCAGCTCGCCGACCACCTATCCGCAGTCGGCATCGGCCGTCAAGCTGAACACTTTGGGCGGTTCGAGCTGGAAGCGGGTGGGGGAGTCCGTCACCTGGACCATCCAAGTGAAGGAATCCGGCCTGTATCAAATCGCTCCCCGGTTCCGCCAGAATATCCTGGACGGTATTTTTACCAGCCGCAGGCTGCTGATCGACGGCGAGGTCCCCTTCAAGGAGGCGGAAAGCCTGCGGTTCGGATACGACGCCAACTGGCAGCTGGAGGCCTTAGGCGGGGCGGAACCGTATCTGTTTTATCTGGAAAAGGGCACCCACCAGCTGACGCTGCAGGTGGTGATGGGCTATGTGGCGGAGGTGATCGGCCAGGTTCAGGCCTCCCTGACCACGCTCAACGAGGTGTACCGCAAAATCATCATGATCGCCGGCACTTCCCCCGACGTCTATCGGGACTATAACTTTAAAGCGCTGATTCCCGAGGAGATAGCGGAATTCGGCCGGCAGAAAGCCCTGCTGCAAAACGTTGTGGATACCATCGACGCGCAGACAGGCACCGGCGGCAGCTATACGTCTATCATTAAAAAAATTGTGTTCCAGCTGGGGCGGATGTACGACAACCCCGAATCTATTGCCAAGTACCTGGAGCAGTTTAAATCCAACATCGGCTCCCTCGGTACCTGGCTGCTCAGCGCCAACGAGCAGCCGCTGCAGATCGATCGGATTTATATCGCGCCCGAAGGGGCGGCTCTGCCCGCCGCCGATGCCGGCTTTTTCTCGCGCCTGGGTTTCGGTGTGCAGTGCTTTATTTCCAGCTTCTTCACCGACTACAGCGCCGTGGGCCAGACGGGTGACGCCTCGTACGATCAGTCCCTGAAGGTCTGGATTCAGACCGGACGGGATCAGGCGGAAATTCTGCGACGGCTGATCGACACCGGCTTTTCCGGTCAGCAGAAAGCGTCGGTGAATTTGGAGCTGGTGGCGCAGGGAACTCTGCTGCAGTCGGTGCTGGCGGGGCTCGGCCCGGACGTGGTGCTGAACAATCCGGTGTCGGAGCCTATCAACTACGCCGTTCGCAACGCGGTGCTGGATCTTACGCAGTTTAAGGATTACGCCGAGGTGGCCTCCTGGTTTCATCCCGCCGCCGTCGAACCATATACATACAAGGGAAAAACCTACGCTCTTCCCGAAACCTTTACCTTCCCCATGTTCTTTTACCGTACCGATATTTTCGAGGAGCTGGGACTGAAAGAGCCGGAAAGCTGGGACGACATCATCGAGATGATCCCCAACCTGCAGAAGAAAAACTTGTCCATGGCCTTTCCGAAGGATATCAACGGCTATGCCCTGCTGCTGTATCAGAACGGCGGCGATCTATATATAAACGAGGGCGAAAAAACCAACCTGAAATCCAACGAAGCGCTCAACTCCTTCGTGGAATTCACCGAAATGTTCACCTTGTACGATCTGCCGATTACCTACGACTTTCCCAACCGGTTCCGCTCGGGGGAAATGCCCTGCGGCATCCAGGACTACACCATGTATAATCAGCTGACCGTTTTCGCGCCGGAAATCAAAGGGTTATGGAAATTCATTCCAGTACCCGGCAAGAAGAAGGCTGACGGGACGACGGAAAACATTTCGGTGGGCACCGGTATGGGGGATATGATCCTGGCCGGCAGCCGGAACCCCGATCTTTCCTGGGAATTTCTGAAATGGTGGATGTCTGCCGACGTGCAGAGCGCGTTCGCCAAGGAGATGGAGACCATTCTCGGACCGGCGGCCAAGCAGCCCACCGCCAACATGGAGGCGCTGACGAAGATGACCTGGAGCAGCGCGGAATCCCGAAGCCTGCAGCAGCAGCTCGAGCATGTCCGCGCCGTGCCGGAGGTGCCCGGCGGGTATTATCTCACCCGTGTCATCACCTTCGCCCTCAACCGGGTGTATAACGGTTCCGGCACCCAGAACATGGCGGAAAATCCGGTGGAGGTTTTGTCCGAATACGTGCCGGAGCTGAACGACGAGCTCAGGCGCAAGCGCGAGGAGTTCGGCGTGAAATAAATCCCGGATCCCTTGCCCCCACCCTCGTATGCGAAAGGATTGGTCATACGAATGAGACGATCAAAGACCCTGCGGGCGCCAGGCGGGCTTTGGCAGGAAATGAAGAAAAGCCGCATCTCCTATTTGTTTATCCTGCCTTATGTCGCGTTGTTTTTCATCTTCGTGGTGCTGCCGGTGGCGGTGTCCCTGGTGCTCAGCTTCACCTCCTTCAACGTGCTGGAGCCGCCGCGTTTCACCGGGCTGGCTAATTACACCCGCCTGCTGTTCAACGACAGTGTGTTTCTCAAGGGTGTGCAGAACACTATCATCCTTTCGGTCGTGCTGGGGCCGGGCAGCTACCTGCTTTGCATGCTGTTCGCCTGGTTTATCAACGAATTGAAGCCGAAGATGCGCGCGTTTGTCACCCTGATATTTTATGCGCCGTCGATTTCGGGCAACATTTACCTCATCTGGCAGGTGATGTTCAGCGGCGACGAGTATGGCTATGTCAACAGCCTGCTGACCAAGATGAACCTTATCCAGAAGCCCATTCAGTTCCTGCAGAACACCGAGTATATTCTGCCGATTGTGATTGTGGTTTCCTTGTGGGTCAGCCTCGGCACCAGCTTCCTGTCCTTTATCGCCGGCTTCCAGGGGGTGGACAAAACCTACTACGAGGCGGGGGCCATCGATGGGGTGCGCAACCGGTGGCAGGAGCTGTGGTATATCACGCTGCCCATGATTAAGCCTCAAATGATGTTCAGCGCGGTGATGAGCATCACCTCGGCCTTCAATGTCGGCACCCTGATCACCGCGTTGTGCGGCTATCCCACAGTGGACTATGCCGCGCACACGATTATGAACCACCTGACCGATTACGGCACCATCCGCTTTGAGATGGGGTACGCCTCGGCGATCGCTACATTGCTGTTCCTCATGATGGTGGGGGCCAACCTTCTGGCCCAGAGGCTTATCGCCAAGGTGGGCGAATAGCGCGGCGATCGGATAATCGGCGGGTTTACCCGCAACCTGAACGGAAAGGCGTGGCTGCTAATGGATAAAACGGCGGTGCAGCGACCGGCGCGCCGGCGCCGGCAAAAAAAATTATATCTCAACCGTTCGCTGGGTGGCAATCTGGCGATTGTGGTGATGATGACGCTGGTGGGGTTGTTCATGGCCCTGCCTCTGGTGTACTCCATCTGCAGCGCCCTCAAGCCGCTGGATGAGCTGTGGATGTATCCGCCGAGGTTTTTCGTGGAAAATCCCACGGTGAAAAATTTTTCGGACTTGTTCGAGATGATGAGCGACAGCTGGGTGCCCTTCTCCCGCTACCTGTTCAACACCTTGTTTGTGGCGGTGGTGGGCACGGCGGGGCATGTGATCGTCGCCTCCCTGTGCGCGTACGCGCTGGCCAAGCATCATTTCCCCGGGCAGAATCTGATTTTCCGGATCATCGTGCTGTCTCTGATGTTCAGCACGGCCGTCACCCAGGTGCCCAGCTTTCTCATCATGACCAAGCTGCATATGATCAACACTTTTTCCGCCCTGATTCTTCCAGCCTTCGCCTCCTCCCTCGGGCTGTATTTGATGAAGCAGTTCATGGAGACCAGCATTCCCGACGCGCTGCTGGAATCCGCCCGCATTGACGGCTCCGGCGAATGGCGCACCTTTTGGCGCATTGTCATGCCTCTGGTCAAGCCGGCATGGCTGACCCTGATTATTTTCTCCTTCCAGGGGCTTTGGAATACGGGCACCAACGTGCTCATCCAGAGCGAGGATTTGAAGACCCTCAACTACGCTCTGACCCAAATCGTGGCCGGCGGCATCGCGCGTTCCGGCACGGCGGCGGCGGCCACCATCGTCATGATGAGCGTCCCGGTCGTTATCTTTGTGATTTCGCAGAGCAATATCGTGGAAACCATGGCCACTTCCGGCATGAAAGATTAAGCGGGGTGACGGTTTGAAGCTGACGAAAAAAATTGCGGCGGCAGCGCTGCTGCTGACGCTGGCGGCGGGGGCGTTTCCCGTCCTGGCCGAAACCCCGTATGAAACGTATACCTATTCCTACGAAGGGGACGTGCAAATTTCTCCCAGCGCCTATACGCCGGATAAAAAGGTGTCCACTTTCGGCGAGGCCGGCACGCTCAACGCCCCCGCCGACATTATCCGGGACGGTCGCGGCAATTTTGTGGTGGCGGACAAGGAGAATAACCGGATCGTCGTCCTCGATCCCCAGACCCTGCATGCTGTTAAGATCCTGGACGGGTTTACCGGCAAGAACGGGCAGCCGGACACCTTCAACAAACCGCAGGGGGTGTTTTCCGCCCCGAGCGGCCGGCTCTATGTGGCGGATACCGATAACGGCCGCCTGGTGGTGTTCGATAAGGACTACGCCTACGTGACCACCATCGACCCGCCCAGCGCCGACATTCTGCCGGAAAATTTCAAATATAACCCCAAGGCGGTGGCGGTGGACAAGGCGGGGCGCATTTATGTGGTGTCCATGAACACCAATATGGGCGTCATCGCTCTGGACAAAAACGGCGGCTTTGAGGCCTTTATTGGCGCTCAGCGGGTCAAGCCCAATCTGGCGGAGCTGTTCTGGCGCACCTTCATGACGGAGGAGCAAAAAGCCATGACCACCAGCTTTGTGCCGGTGGAGTACAGCAATCTGACGATTGACGATAAGGGGTTCGTTTATGTGACGGCCTCCTCCATCGATCGGTATACCCTGTACAACACCATCTGGACCCGTTCTGCCGACAGTTCCTATGCGCCTATCAAAAAGATCAACCCTTCCGGCACCGATGTGCTCAGCCGTACCGGCTTTTTTCCGCCGGTGGGAGACATCAACTTCGACGCGTATACCGGTGCCAAGGAGCCGGTGTATCCCTCCTCCATCAGCGAGGTCACCCTGATGGGCAACGGCATGTACACGCTGGTCGACAAGGAATACAGCAAGCTGTTCACCTACGATTCCTACGGCAACCTGCTCTACGCCTTCGGCGGCGAGGGGGAAGCGCTGGGCCTGTTCGGTCAGCTGGCCTCCGTGGCCTGTGACGGTGACAGGCTGCTGGCGCTGGACAGCCTGGACGGCTCCATCACCCTGTTCCGCAAAACCGCTTACGGCAGGAAGGTGGACGAGGTCATCGGCTATCAGGAAAACCGAGAATACGATAAGGCGATGGCCGGATGGCGGGAATTGGCTGGGCTTAATAACAATTTCGATCTGGCCTATCTAGGGATCGGCAAAACCTTACTGGAACAGGGCGATTATCAGGCAGCCATGGAAAATTTCCGCTTGATCAACAACCGCTCTTATTATTCCAGGGCCTATAAGCTGTACCGGCAGACTATTCTCGACAAGATCGGCCTGCTTCTGGTGGCGGGGGCGGTGGTGCTGATCGTGCTGCTGGTGAAATTCTTCGCTTTTGCTAAGGCCTATAACGGCCGTCTGAAGCCTTCCGGCGCTCCCCGCGGTTTCCGGGAGGAAATCGTATACGGGTTCCATGTAATATTCCACCCCTTCGACGGCTTCTGGGATTTGAAGCATGAAAGGCGGGGCGGTATGCGGGGCGCCACCTTCTGGCTGGGCGTTACCCTGCTGGTCCAGCTGTACAGTGTGCTGGGCAAGGGCTATCTCTTGGGCGAAAAGGGAGACGTGCTGGAGGCGCTGGTGAATCTGCTGGCCCCCTTCCTGCTGTGGATCGTGGCCAACTGGTGCCTGACCTCGCTGATGGACGGCAAAGGCAGTTTCCGGGATATTTACATTGCCGCCTCCTATGCGCTGATACCGTTGACCCTCTTCAATCTGCCCTGTACCATCTTCAGCAATTTCCTTATCACAGAGGAAATGTCTATTCTCAGCTTCGTGATGGCTGTGGGCTCCTTTTGGATGGGCCTGCTTATCTTCTTCGGCATGATGGTGACCCACGAATATTCCTTTGGGAAAAACATCGTGGTGTCCCTGCTGACGGTGGTCGGCATCGCCATCATCCTGTTCCTGGTCATGATATTCTTCAGCCTGACGGGCCGGATGGTGGACTTAATCACCAACATCGTCAACGAAATCACCTTCCGCATGTGAAAGGCAGGTGCCCAACAGTGAAAACAAAACGATGGCTTTCCCTGCTGACGGCGGCGGTGTTGTTGGCGGGGGCCGCCGCCGGACCGGCTGTCCGGGGCGAGGAAGCGGCCGGCGAGGCGGCGGGTGATATCGCCGTAACCGGCGAACCCGTTTCCATCTCGTTTGATTATCCTTCGGAAGAGGCCATGTTGGCGGACATGACGCTGGCGGCGCAAAACAGCCGCTATGCCCTGTATGTGCAGGCCTCCTCCATGGCGGTGGCTCTGCTGGACAAGGCGACCGGCAAAGCGGCGTTTTCCAATCCTTACGATGCCGCCCGGGACTCCTCCTTTAACGGCGACACTGAGAAAAATCTTGAATCCCAGCTGGTGCTCACCTACGTGGATGATAAAAACGAGCAGAGCCGTCTGTGGTCATCCGCCGACTGTGCCGAGCTCGGCCAGTTCCGTGCGGAAGAAACCGCTGCCGGCGTCCGTTTTCAGCTCTCCATCGGCAAGGAAGCGGTGGATTTCCAAATCCCCGCCGCTTTCACGGTAGAGCGGTTTGAAGAACTTACCGGCCGAATGAGCGGCCGCGCCAAGCGGAAGATGAACGTCTTCTATACCCGCTATTCCCTTGCGGACATTACCGATGAGGCGGAACGCAAGAAAATGATCGATACCTATCCGCCGCTGGCGAATGAGGATTTATACGTCTGTATCGATCTCAGCGAGCGGGAAAAAGAAGAGCTTTCCGGCTACCTGGAGGAAGCCGGATATTCCGCGGCCGATTATCAGGCGGACAGCACAAAGCTGAATATTCGCGAGGAGGAGGAAACCACCTATTCCCCCAACTTCAAGCTGACGCTGGAGTATACCTTGACGGACGAGGGGCTGGAGGTCACTATCCCGAGTGCGTCTATCCAGTACGATAAAAAGCATTTTACCCTTATCTCTATTCAATTGCTGGAATACTTTGGCGCGGATAAGCCGGGAGATGCCAGCGACGGCTATGTGTTTCTGCCCGATGGCTCTGGCGCGCTGTTGTCCATGAACAATCCGGATGAAAACCGCCGCCCGGTTATCTCCGGTAATGTGTACGGGCGGGACGCCGCCACGACGCAGAAGGTGGATGAACGCTCGGGCCAGATTTTCCATCTGCCGGTGTACGGCATCCGCCGGAACAACCAGAGCGCTCTGTTCGCCATCATCGACAGCGGCGCGGAGGTAAGCACCATTTCCGCCAAGCTGGGCAAGCCCAACAGCGATTATTACGAGGTGTTCAACACCTTCTATCTGACCACCAGCGAACGGGTCACTCTGGATGCCAAGGTTGCCTCTATCGGCTCCGCCCAACAGGTGTATGTGTACGATGCCAACGCTTACAAACAGGATTTGCGCGTGCGGTACACCCTGCTCACCGGCGGGGAGGCCACCTACAGCGGTATGGCCAGAGTATACCGGGACTATCTGCTGTCCCATGGCATGCGGGAACGACCCGAAAGCAACACCGTGCGTCTGGGGCTGGAAACCCTGGGCACCTCCCTGTACGCTACCTCCTTTCTCGGTATCGAATACCAGGCCAGCGCCGATTACACTACCTATGCCCAGAGCGAGGAAATGGCCCGCTACTTTCTGGAGAACGGCGCGTCCCGCCTGTCGCTGACCCTAACGGGCTGGCAGAAAAATGGACTGGACGCGGGGGTGGCCAACAAGG
This sequence comes from uncultured Oscillospiraceae bacterium, assembly GCA_900546265.1. Classification (GTDB taxonomy): domain Bacteria; phylum Bacillota; class Clostridia; order Oscillospirales; family Acutalibacteraceae; genus UMGS856. The sequence goes on from URCA01000009.1 coordinate 17,235, forward strand.
TGCGCCTGGCCGGATCCCTCGGCGGGAAAAAGGGCCTGGCCAGCCTGCGGGACTGGGCGAAAGGCTCCAACGTGGCGCTGCTGCCTGACGTGGATCTGCTCTTTGTGGCCCGCGATACGCTTTTCGACGGGTTCTCCAAGTCCTTCGACAGCGGCCGGAAGCTCAATAAGAAATACGCGGGCAACAGCATCTACCGGCCGGATATTTCCCAATTCGGAAAAACCGCCTTCGCCGTCTCCCCGCACAAATACGCGTCGTATTGGGCGAGCTTTTTCAAGGGGTATCAAAAGCTGGGGCTTTCCGCCGTCTCCCTTGGCACGGTGGGAACCTCTCTCAACTCCAATTTCGATTCCTCCCACGCCTATAACCGCGGCGATACGCTGGCCCTGCTTCAAAAGCAGCTGGGTACCCTTTCGGGAACGTACAGCCTCAGCTTTGACGGCGGCAACGCCTATGTCCTGCCCTACGCGTCGAATTTGAACCGGGTTCCCATTCGGCATTCCGGGTACACCGGGGAAACCAGCGCTGTGCCGTTCCTGCAACTGGCGGTGGCCGGCGCCATGACCTGCCAGTCCGCTTCCCTGAACCTGGACGAGGATATACAGACCGCTCTTCTCGGCTGTATCGAAAGCCGGACGTCTCCCAGCTTTGTGCTGGCAGCCGACCATGTCCAGCGGTTGAAGACCACCGAGCACACCGCGTATTATGCTGTTAGCTACCCTGTGCTGAAAGAAACGGTGCTCGAGCAGTACCGTTATGTGCAGGAGGCCTTGGAGGCGGTAGAGGGTCAGGTCATGACGGATCACGCCGTGCTGGCTCCCGACGTCTCCCGCACCGTCTATTCCGGCGGTACAAAAATCTATGTCAACTACAATCAGGCGGCCTATACGGCGGACGGTTTGACCGTTCCCGCCGGCGGCTACGCCGTGCAGCGCTGAAAGGAGGAAGCCGTTTGAAAGCCGCGCCATCTGCCATCCGCCGTCCCCGGGACAAACGGGACAATCAGCTTTTCGGTCTCCTGTTCACGCTGCCCTTTATCCTGGGATTTGTGTTCATTTTCCTCTATATTTTCATCACGGCCATCCGCTTCAGCGTCTCGGACATGAGCCTTGGGCAAAACGGGTTTGAGCTAAGCTTCGTATGGCTGGAAAATTTCCGGTACGCTCTGCGGGGCGATCCCAATTATGTGCGCATTCTGCTGGACGCGCTGAAAAATATGCTGACCACCATCCCGGTGGTGCTCATTTTTTCGCTGTTTGTGGCGGTGGTGCTCAACCGTCAGCTGCCCGGCCGCACATTTTTTCGGGCGGTGTTCTTCCTGCCGGTCATCGTGGCCACCGGTCTCATCAGCCGGATGGATATGAACAACGCCGTCATGAGCGCCATGAACAGCGCCTCCATTGAAACCGGCGCCGAAACGATGGGAAGCGCCATCGGCGACATCACCCTGCTGCTGCAGGGGATGAATTTCAGCCCCGGCCTCATTCAGTTCGTTTCCGATGCCGCATCGGGTGTGGTCAATATCGTCAACCTGTCCGGCGTTCAAATTCTGATTTTCCTGGCGGGAATCCAGTCGATTTCCCCTTCAATTTATGAATCGGCAAGCGTGGAAGGGGCGACCGCCTGGGAAATGTTCTGGAAAATCACGCTGCCCATGGTCAGCCCCATGCTGCTGGTCAACGTGTTTTACACCATCATCGACTATCTGACCCGGGACAACAATACGTTGATGAACTACATCAACGACATCTCTTTTGATCAGGGACACTATGGATACGGCGCGGCCATGGCCTGGCTCTATTTCCTGGTGGTGGCCGTTATCCTGGCTGTGCTGGTGGCGATTCTTAATAAGTTCCAGTTTACCTATCAGCGGGAACAGTAGGGGAGGAGTGGACTGCATATGAAAAACTTGGCTGCCAGCCCATCGGCCTCCATCCCCTCCGGCCGCCGCCGGATAACCGCCGCCCGCCTCGGCGGCCTGCTCAGCAAGGTGGTGCTTTTTGTTCTCCTGCTGGGGTTTGCCTACGTGATCCTGTATCCCTTCCTGGCGAAATTCTCCGCTTCCCTGATGCCCAAGGCGGATCTATACGACCCGACGGTGGCCCTCATCCCACGCCATCCTGGCTTGGACAATTACAAAGACATCCTCGCTTCCGGCGAGTTTTTCCCCGCCCTGTGGACCACCTTCTATTTCGCGCTGGTGCTGGCGGTCTGCGCCACTTTCTGCGCGGCCGTGGTGGGCTATGGGCTGGCGCGGTACCGGTTCCGGGGCAGCCGTCTGCTGTTTGTGCTGGTGGTGTGCACCCTGCTGATTCCCAGCCAGACTATCTCCATTCCTCTGTTTTCCTACTTCAAGTTTTTTGACATCTTCGGCCTGCTGCAGGCGATGAACGGCCAGCCGGGCATCACCAATTCCGTCTGGCCCCTGGTTCTGCTCGGTATCACGGGGCTCAGTTTCCGCGGCGGTATTTTCATCATCCTGATGCGCCAGTATTACAAAAACATCCCCACCGAGCTGGTGGAGGCGGCGTATGTGGACGGTGCCGGGCATCTGCGGACTTTCGGCCGCATCATCCTGCCCATGGCCCGTTCCATGCTGGTGGTGGTGTTCATTCTGGCCTTTGCCTGGCAGTGGACCGATACCTTCTATACCAACACGCTTATGGGAGGTACCAAGCTGCTGCCCAATGTGGTGCTGTCCCTGGCCAACAGCAATATCAGCGCGTCCCATGACTACTACTACAATCTGGTGCAGGCCAATACCGCCCTGCTGCTGGCCGTTCTGCCGCTTCTGATTTTGTATGTCTTGTTTCAGCGGCAGATTATCGCTGGCATTGAACGCAGCGGGTTGGTCGAATAATCGCGTCATTTAAGCGGAAAGAGCAACGGCCGCTTAAATATAGAATTTAAGGAGGTTTCCCGATGTTAAAAGCAAAAGGGTCCAAGGCATTATCCCTGGTTCTTGCCGTGGCTATGCTGGTCACGCTGTGCTGCACGTATCTGTTTACCAGTGCGGAACCCATCAAAGCGGTGGGAAAAACCGAATCCGTACAGTTGACCTATGGTGGCGACCACGTCTGGCCGAAGGACGGCAATGGCGCGGCGGCCGGCGTGGATTTCAATTTCAATTCGCAGGATATTTCCAGCATGGACTTTTTGGAGTTTGATTTTTACATCGACAACGTGGCGGCCCTGAAGCAGGAAAAGGATTTTGGGGAGTTGTTCATCCGTCTGTTTTCCGAGGCGCCCTCCGAAGGGGCTAGCCGTAATTTTATGAGTGCGACCTTCACCGATCAGGTGATCCGCAACGGTAAAAACCACATCAAGCTGAGCCTGAGCTCTCTCATACAAACGGACGGCGGCGTTCTCAACCGTGAAAAGGTTAACGGCGTGCGGTTTTATATGGAGAACTATGGAACCATCAAAGCCAGCCGGGACTATTCCTATTCGTTGAAAAATGTCTTTGCCACCAAGAATTCCGCCAATTCCGGCGCGAAAGCCATACATCTGTCCCACGGCAATACCGATCCCTTTGCCTGGGAAAGCGGTAAAATCCCCGAAGCGGTTGCTCAGTTCTTCACCTTTGCCGCTCCGGAGGGCAGTCTGACCAAAGGCCTGGATATCTCTGACTGCACATATCTGGAGGCCGACCTTTATGTGGATGATATTGCCGCCCTCAAGCAGGAAGAAAAGTTCGGCGGCCTGAAGCTGCGGCTGTTCACCACCGCCTATAAGGACGACGAAGGCGGTTGGAACAACAAACTGACCTGGGATGTGACCGATCAGGTCTATCAAAACGGCTGGAACCATATCAAGGTGCCGCTGAGCGGCGGCGCCGGCGAAGGTGAGCCCGACCTGTCCACGGCCACCTGGCTGCAGTTCTTCATGGAGGACTATACCGGCATGCACGCTTCCCGCGATTATGCCCTGGCTCTTTCCAACTTGTATGCCACAAAAGCCTCCGACAACCCCATGACCGAGACGCTGCTGATTTCCGCCAACGGTGCGGATGCCTCCATCGGGCAGGGCGGTCATCCCAACAACGGCGGCTTCTTGGAGCAGAAGATTTTCCTGCCGGAGGCTGTGGATGTCTCCGCCTATGACAACATGGAATTCGATCTGTACATCGATAACCTGGAAACCTTCCGCGCCGAACAGGGCTTTAACATAGCCAAGCTGACGCTGCTGGCCAAGGCTGACAACGGCGCTATGGATTCCTGGGATTACCGCAATATCTACCGCATTTACAACCAGATTACCAAAGACGGCTGGAACCACATCACCGTGCCGCTGCGGGGCGGCCGTCAGGAGGACGCGCCTCACGCCACCACCGATAAACTCAACGAACTGGCTTGGATTCGCATTGCAATGGAGACGCCCTCCAACGCCGCTTCTTCCACTGGACACACCATCAAGTTCCAGAATTTCACCGTCACCCGGGAAAAGACGGCCGCGGCGGACGAAACCCTACTGTTCAAGGGCTCTGTCAACGAATTCTATACCGACATGAACCGGGATTGGATCCTACAGGAGTACACCTTCCCGGAAGCCAAGGATCTGTCCGGCTATGATTATATCGCGCTGGATTATGTGTTAAGCGATCTGGCGGCGATTATGGATTCCGATAAATTTGCCGGCGTGAATCTGCGCCTGTGCAACGAGGGAGACCGGTTCTTCCAGTATCCGCTGACCCGCAGCATCCTGACCACTGGTAAAAACCGCGTCATTCTGCCGTTGCAAACCTTCTCCGACGCCATCGGCGACCCCGACATGAAGGCGATTACCAAGATCAAGGTGTTTATTGAGAATTCCAGCGCAGGTATCCTGCAGCCGGCACGGGATTGCCAGGTGGGCGCCGCCAATATTGCGGTTGGGAACTTCCAGGAAGTGGAGGTCGATCCCAACGAAAAAATGATTGCCGATTGCGAAAACGTCTCCAATGTTGCACCCGGCGGCAGTGTGTCCAATTGGGTGGATACCACCGAATACACCCAGGGCTTTGCGTCCATCCGCGCGCTGTTCAAGAGCTATGAAGACGCGGTCCCCGGCTGGAAGAACAATCTGCGCATTGACCTTAACCAGCCGGTGGACATCTCGTCCTGCAACGTCATCAAGTTCGATTTGTACGTCAACGATCCCGCCCTGTATGCCGCAGAATTCCAGCCAACCATGTATTTCACCATCAACAACAATTATGGCACCCTGGATAAGGGGCAGGTCCCCGAATCCTTTGTGCTTCCCAAAGAGCTGAAAAAGGGCTGGAACACCATCACCATCGACATTTCTGACCGCACCAAGCTGGATTTGGATTTGACCAAGATTTACAACGTGGGGCTCAACACCACCAACCCGGAGGCGGATCCCCTGAGTGTGGATCATGGCTGGAATCACTATTCTGCTCCCCTGACCCTCCGTCTGGACAACGTGCGCGCCACTATCGACCCGGATAAGACCATTGTGGACAGCTACAAGGCACCCGAGAACAGCGTAAAGGTAACCGACGGCAAAAGTCTCCTGTGGGTTAAGGGAGGCAAGACGGACATCTATCCCGTCGCCCAGTTCAACATCCCCGAGGGTCTTGATTTCACCGGCATGGGCACCCTCGATCTCAACGTCTATGTCAGCGACTGGGAAGCCATGAAGGCCAGCGAGGGCTTTACCGGGCTGAAAATCCGCTTCTATCCCACCGAGGGCCTCGGCGACGACAGCGCCATCACTATCCCCATGGACACCGCGAACTTCCAGAGCGGCTGGAACCACGTCCAGGCTAGCCTGAAAAACGTGGCCATTGAAAAGCTGTACGCTCTGCGTATTTTCATCGAGGACAACGCCACGGCGGAATCCTCCTGCGATTTGAAGCTGTCCTATAAAAACATCTACGCCGTTAAGGCTAAGGAGGGTGAGGGCCCGATCGTTCCGGAAAATCCCGATCAGCCCGCCCGCCCCGATACCGGCGCGGTGTATATTTCCGATTGCGAAACCCTGGATGATCCGGAGGCTGGCAGCTGGTATCCCAGCACCGTTAAGCTTGATACCAAGAGCAAATCCGAAGGGAAAGCCTCCGTCACCAACAATCTCAGCGCCGAGCAGGCCCTGCGGGAGAACAGCTTCCGCTTCGTGCCCGTCTCTCCGCTGGATCTGACCGGCGGTAAGGAGCTGCGCTTCGATATGTACGTCAGCGATCCCGCCCTGCTGGCCCAGCGTACCTCCTGGGCGGTTCGCCTGAGCAGCAGCTCCCGCGGCACCGACGATTACATCCAGTGGACGCTCGCGGATTTCGGCACCCTGAAGGAGGGCTGGAATTCCGTGACCCTGAAGCTGGATGACGCGAAGACGAGCGGCGACTTCCAGCTAAGCAGCGTGGAAGCCTTCTACATGCTGGCGGAGGAAGCCTCCTTTGAAGAGGGCGAGCTGGTCATGGTCAAGCTGGACAATATCCGCGTTTCCGGCGCTTCGTCCGGAGATAAGGACGACAACAGCAGCCCGGACACCGGCGTGGCCGCTCCGGTGCTTCCCGCCGCCCTGGCGGTGGCCACCGGCGGCTCCGCTGCGGCGGTTCTCCTCTCCCGCAAGAAGAAGGGATCCGCGAAATAACCGCCATCACCGCGTTCTCGACAGGAACCGGGCTTTACCGCCCGGCCCCTGCCGGGGGCTATGGGCATTCGTCTGGCGAATGCCTATAGCCCTCTGCATGGGAGGAATTTGATCAGGAAAGATACGGTGCGTACCTATGATGGATATCCATAAGGAAAAGCTGATGGCCAAGGTGGAGAACATGGCCGTCACCTATGAAAAATATCGTCTGATCCCTCTGGACGAAATCGCCTGCGATATGTGGGAGACCGACGACCATACCCGGCGCAGTGAGCCGGGAAACGAGGCCGCCTGGCGCCCGGTTCATATCGGCGACCCCTGGGGGAAAGAGTACGGGTACGCCTGGTTTCGAGGCGATCTCACGGTGCCAGCCTCCTGGGAGGGGAAGGCGCTCTGGCTCCTGTCCGGGGCCGATGCCACGGAATGCCTGCTGTTTCTCAACGGAGAGCCGGCGGGGCTGTTCGATTACACGGAGGAAGTGTCCCAGCCGCTGACCCGGCCCCACCGCATCCAGCCTCTGACCTTCCGGGCCGCGGCCGGCGAAACCATCCATGTGGCGCTGGAGGCCTATGCGGGGCATAAGGTGCTGGGCACCATGCCGTTCGAGGATTTCGGCCACTGCGACAATTTCTATCCCAATCGGTGGAATCGGCATTTTAAGGGCATGACCGTCGTGGAAATCGATCCGCTAGTCGAGCATTTTTTGACCCGTCTGCGTACCGTGTGCCAGTATTACGCGAATCTTGAGGAAACCGCTTCTAAGAAGTGGGCCCTCACCCACGATTTTGAGGAGCTGTTCCGCCTGGTGCCCCAGATGCCGGAGGAGTGCCCGCCGGAGGCGTGGCGAACCGCCCTGAAGGACGCGTGCGCCGTGCTGGACAAGGCGCTGGATTGCCGGCGGGAGGAACCGGAGAACCCGCTGGGCTACGCCGGCCTGGTCGGCCATTCCCACCTGGACGCCGCCTGGCAATGGCCAGTGCGGGAGACCATTCACAAAGCGGCCCGCACCTTTTCCAACGCCCTGCGGGTGATGAACGCCTATCCTGAATATGTCTTTGTTCAAAGCTCGGTGGCCTATATCGACTGGATGCGCCGCTATTACCCCGCCATCTACGAGGGGATCCGCCGGCAGACGGCTGAGGGCCGCTGGGAGCCAAACGGCGGCTCCTGGATCGAATGCGACGGCAACATGACCGGCGGCGAATGCCTGATCCGCCAGTTTGTCAAAGGCCAGCGGTATCTTAGGGACAATCTGCATTATCAAGCGGACGCCTTCTGGCAGCCGGACACCTTCGGCTATTCGGCCGCTATCCCTCAAATCATGAAGGGCTGCGGCCTGCGGTATTTCCTGACCACCAAGCTGTCCTGGAACGAGGCCAATGCGTTCCCCTACGACACCTTTACCTGGAAAGGGATCGACGGCACCGAGGTGCTGACCCATTTCAACATTACCCACTGCTGGCCGGATATCGACGCCATCTGTAAAAATGTTCGGGAAAATATCCGCCAGCGGGACGTCACAGACTGTAAGCTCATCGCCTATGGCTTCGGTGACGGCGGCGGCGGCCCCAGCTACGACATGGTGGAGGCCGCCCGCCTGGCCAAGGATCTGCCCGGCATCCCCCGGTCGGAGCACACCACTGTCAGCCAGTTTATGCGCCGGCTGGAGGCGACCGCCCACGACCTGCCGGTATACGACGGCGAGCTGTACCTGGAACTGCACCGGGGCACCTTGACCCAGATGCACGACATCAAGCGGTCCAACCGCCTGGCCGAAATTGCCCTGCGTACCCTGGAAATGGCGGAGGTGCTCTACGGCCTGCGGTACGCCGCCCCCATTCCTCGGGAGGAAACCACCGCCCTGTACGAAACGCTTCTGCTCAATCAGTTCCATGACATCCTGCCCGGCACCTCCTTGAAAGAGGTGCACGAGCTGGCCATTCAGGAGAATTACCAGGTGGCGCGGGACGCCGGCCGGCTGGCGGGCGACCTCCTGATGGCCCGGGGGACGCCGGGGCAGAGCCTCACCTTGTTTAACACCCTGTCGTGGTCCTATACCCGGCAGGTGACGGTACCCTATGAAGGCCTCGTGCCGGCGGCTTTGCCATATCAGCGCTTTACGGATCGCAAGGGCGCCGAGCAGTTGGTCATTGGCGGCCTCGATATTCCGCCGCTCTCGACTCTCACCATAGCCATGACCGAGGAAAAACGGCCCATGCCGCCCTCTCCCTTCCAGCTGGAGGGCGATCGGCTGGTCACTCCCTTCGCGGAAATCACGCTGGATGAAATCGGCGCTATAACGTCCTTCGTCGACCGCCGCTGCGGCCGCCAATTGGTCAAGGATCCGCACACCCCGCTGAACACCCTGCTGATGGGAGAGGATATCCCGTATCTGTGGGACAACTGGGATATCGACAGAACCCAGGAGATGAAAATGCAGCCCCAGCGCCAGGTTCTCTCCCGCTGTTGCGTGGCGGACGGCTGCCTGCAGCTGCGTTTCCGGACGGTGTACGCCCTGGGCGGACACTCCACCCTCACCCAAGACATGGTGGTCTACGCCGACTCCCCGCGGGTGGACTTTGAAACGACGGTGGACTGGCGGGATAAGCACCATCTGCTCAAGGCCCAGTTCCTGGTGGATATGAAAACCAGCTTTTCTCGGCATGAGATCCAGTATGGCTATGTTGACCGGCCCAACAACGCCAATACATCTGTGGAACGGGCCAAATTCGAGGTCTGCAACCACAAATACACCGATCTGTTCGATACTCGCTATGGGGTGGCGCTGCTTAACGACTGCAAATACGGCATTTCGGTGCAGGGGTCGGATATGCGCCTGACCCTGCACAAGGGCGGCTGCCGGCCCGATCCCGGCGGCGATGTCGGCGTGCACGATTTCACCTACGCCCTGCTGCCCCACGACAGCGGCTTCAGCGCCCCGTCGGTGGTGCGGCCCGCCTATGAGCTGAACATGAAGCCCCTGTGCGTCCCGGCGGCGCTGGAGGAGCCGGAGGAGCCTCCCATCACGCTGGAGCCCTCCAACCTGATTGTCGAGAGCATTAAGCCCGCCGAGGATGGGGATGGCTGCGTCGTTCGCTTCTACGACAGCGAGTGCACCACATCGCGGGCGAAGCTGCGCCTTCGTCTGCCCGTGCGCCGGGTTGCGGAGACCAACATGCTCGAGGATGAAATCGCCGAGCTGCCGCTGCGGGACGGCGTGGTGGAGCGGGTGGTCAAGCCCTTCGAAATCGTCACCGTCAAGCTCTTTTTCTAAGATGCGGCAACAGGCCGGAAGCCCACAAAGGCTTCCGGCCTGTTGATTTTACGGTCGGCATTGGCGGCGATAGTGCCGGGGAGACAGCCCGTAGGCCCTGCGGAACACACGGTCCAAATGAGCGCCGTCGTAAAAGCCGCATTCCGCCGCAACGGCGGTAACGGACAGCTGATCCTGCTGCAGCAGCTCTCTGGCGCGAATCAGACGGTATTGCTGCAAATACTGCATGGGGGAGAGACCGGTAAATCGGAGGTAATACCGGTACAGGGTGGTTCTGGACACGGCGGCCTGCTGCTGCAGATCGTCGATGGTCAGCGACTCGCCGCAATGCTCCTGGAGGTAGTGGATACTGTGCAGGATGCCGGCGGCGGTGCCATCCACGCGGGAGTCGCCGCCGGCCATATAGCAATCCCGATAAATCCGGCAGATGGTCCCGACCGTATACAGACCGAGCGCGTGCTGGAGCACGGCGGTTTCCTCCCGTCCGGTTTCGCCGAACAAATCGGCGAAGGTGCTCAGCTGCCGGCACAGAGCGTCCATTTCCCTGTCGGTCAGGCGCAGGCAGCTGCGAAACGGATCGTCGCACCTGGTGGGGGGGCTTGCCGTCATCACGATGGGGTAGGCGGGCAGCCGCTGCATATCCGCCGCGTACCGGGTGAAAAACGCCGGATGCAGCAGGATGTGGTAAAGAGCCAACGGTTCCTCCGGATAGTAGCCGTGCAGGTAGCCGGGCGGCAGCAGGAACAAATCGTTTTGCTGGACAGGGAACCGCTGATCATTGATGAAGTGATAGCCCTTGCCCTTTACAATCACATTGATCTCATAAAAATCGTGGATGTGCATACCGGCCCGGTAATCCGTCTCGTAAAAGGCCCTGGCCAGAATTTCCGGCGGGTCGGAGAAAAAGTAACGGCTGTACCAATGCCGGATAGGCGCGTCGGGAAGCTTATCGGGGATCATGACGGTATCTCTCCTTTGAAACACCGGTACAAAAACCGGCAACGGGCGTCCTAGCTTTTTCCGCAGCAAACTGTTTATAGTAGAAGCATCAAGCGGAAAGGATGCGATACATATGGCTGAAACACAGGAAGCCGGCCGGAGCTATGCCGGCGTGATACTGGCCGTCGCCCCGGAGGCAAAAGCCGAGGCGGACGCGCCGATGCCGCGAGTTTCCTCCGGCACCCAGGTGATCAACGATACCGAGCTGACCTATGCGGGCCGATGGGAGTCGCTGCGGATTCTGCCGCGGGCCCTCGGTTACAGCAACAACACCTGTTCCAGCTCCCGGGAGGCGGGCGCCGAAGCCTCCTACGCATTTTCCAGCTGCGAGGGCATCGCCTGGTATGCCGCCGGCCGTCAGGCGCGCATGCAGCCCCAGGAGGCAGGCGAGGCCGATGTGTATGTGGACGGTGTCTTCCTCGCGACGGTACGCGCCAGCCAGGAGAAACCGGATGTCCCTGCGTTCACCACCGGCCCGCTGAAAAAGGGCCCGCACACCCTGCGCCTGGTGGCCCGGAGCGCCCAGCCGGTGGAGATCGATCGGCTGGAGGCGCTGGGGGAGCCGGCCTATCCGCTGTTCATCAGCAGCCGCAACGGGGCGTATATGCATGTCTCCCCCGGCTTTGCCGGGGAGACGTGCCCGCCGGCGAAAAGCGGCTGGCTGACGGCGGCCGCCGGCCGCGGCGAACGGTTCTTTATCGGATTTGCCGGCCCGCAGCTGCGCTTGTATGGACGAAAGGGACCGGATGGCGGCTGCTTCAGCGTGACGCTGGACGGCACGTTTATCCGGGAAGTAGACTGCCGGGCGGAGAAGGAAACGGCGTCAGCGTTGCTGTTTTCAGCGGATGGCCTATCCGGAGCGGGCTTTCACATGCTGGAGGCGGAGACGCTGGGCGGCTGTGTAGCGATCGACGGCTGCGAGATCTGGGACAACCGCTGTCTGATGACGGTTATCAACCGGCGGACGGATGAGGAAACCGGCCGTATGGCGCGGTATGAGACAACCGCCACCGATCCGGCGGACTGGAAACCGGTGACCCTTCCCGGGAAAATCCCGCTGAAGAACGTCCGGCTGACCAGCGGGGTGTTCCGGCAGATTTTCCAGCGGAATATCCAGTATCTGAAGGATTCCCTGAAGAAGCCCCAATGGGTGGACGCCAAGGATCCCGACAGGATCTGGGTGGATATGCTGGTGGCCTCCAACGAGGGGCGCATGCTGGGCGGCATGGGCAACACCCTGCGCTACGCGGAGGAACCGGCCTTCCGGGAAGCCATCGCCGGCATTTTGGACGCCGTGGAAAGGCGCCAATTCGCCAACTGGAATGGCTACCTGATGCCTTATGAAAGCCGCAACTACCGGCTGTCGACCGATACCTGGCCCGCGATTATGCGAGATGAAGAAAAAAACTACGACCGGGCCATGTTTACCAAGGGGATGCTGGCCGCCGGCGCGGCCGGCTTCGGCGAGGCATACGATATGCTCCGCCATTTTTACGACTGGTTCAACGGCGCGGAGGAGTACCTGCCTATCATGCTGCTGGGCAGCATGGCCATTCAGGGCAGCATCGCCGGGCCCTTGGTCTACCATTCCCCCGTAGGAGTTCCGGACGACATCCAAACCAACCAGAAATATTACGACCTGGATTGGTGGCTGGAATATCTGGCGGCGGGCTATCCGGAGGCGGTGTACCGCTTCCCGCTTAACCGCCCCCATAACTATCTGCTGACGAGCGTCTGCGCTTTGTTCGAGGAGTACACGGCCACGGGGGACGAAAAATACATAAACGCCTGTCTGGGCGCCTGGCGCATTTATCACGATTATTTCCAGATTCCCGGCGGTGGCATCAGTATCTGCGAGCATTTCGAGTGCAAGCCCTGGTCCCATAAGCTGACCAACCTTCCCAACAACATTTATGAGACCTGCGGCAGCGTATTCTGGGTCGATCTCAATCACCGATTCCTGCAGCTGTGGCCGGATAAGGAGCTCTATGCGGCGGAGATGGAAAAGAGCTTGTACAATATCGTGTTCGCCAGCCAGGGCCCCGACGGCTGCATCCGGTATTTCAATCATATGAATCAGGGCAAAGACAGGCCGGGACGATACAATACCTGCTGCGAAATCCAGGCGACTATGCTATTCGGCCAGCTGCCCCAGTATATCTACATGCTGCGGCAGGACGGGGTGACGGTCAACCTGTTTGCGGCCTCCAGTGTGGATTTCTGCGTGGAGGAGCGGCCCTATGCGCTGCAAATGGAGACGGCGTTCCCCTACGAGGAAACGGTGACGATGAAGGTATCGGCTCCCCAGGGGGGACGCATGGCGCTGCGGATTCGGATTCCCTCCTGGCTGCAAGCAAACGCGGTGATCCGGGTCAACGGCCGAGATGCCGCCGAGGGCCAGCCGGGCAGCTATGTCCTGCTGGACAGGGAATGGACGCAGGGGGACACCGTTTCCCTGGCCCTGCCCATGGCCTTTAGGACGGAGGCCTATACCGGAGAAAACCGTGTTCCGGGCTGCGTGCGCGCCGCCGTGCTGTACGGCCCGCTGCTCATGGCGGTACAGGGGCCGATGAGCGAAGGCGTCTATCAGGCGGAGGGCGAACCCACGATTCGCCTGGACAAAACGGTGCCGGAGCTATTGCAATCCCTGCGGCCCGGCGAGGAGGCACTGGCCTTTGCCATCGAGGGTGCGCCGGCCTACCGCCTGGTTCCCTACTGGACGGTGGGGGGGGAGCCCTTTACCTGCTTCCCTGCCCTGCGCCCCGAAAACAAAAATTAGCAGTAGCAAGCGAGCCGCGGAAGTTCAGGACTTCCGCGGCTCGCTGCTGTCCGTTTCCTGATCGGGATATATGGGCTTCGAGGAGGATACCAGCCGATAGTCGGTGGGCGTGAAGCCGGTTTTTCGTTTGAAAATCCGAGCAAAGTAATACGAGGATTTGAAGCCCACCGCCTTGGCGATGTCCTGGATGGCCATCTCCTCCGTCTGGAGCATCCGTTTGGCATGCTCAATGCGCAGATTGCTGATATATTCCATAGGGGATAGGCCGGTCGCTTCTTTGAAATACCGGATGAAATAGTTGGGATGGAAATGCATAATGCCGCACAGCTCGTTAATGGTCAGCGTATCCGGCAGATGCTCTTCAATGTACAGCATCAGCCCTGCCAGCTTTTCGTCCTTGAACATGTCCTTGGCGTCGGGCAGATTGGAATGCTCGATATAATACGCCAGCAGCTGGAACAGCATGGCTTTCTGCTGCAGCCTGGCCCCTAGATGCGGGCTTTTGTTCAGCTCCAGCATTTCGGTGAACCGATTGGTGACGATTTGCGGATCCTCCACGTTGATGAAATGAGGCAGGGAAATGAGCTCAAGCAAATCCCGATCCTTACAGGGTGCCGTGAAATGCACCCAGTACTTGGTGGCCAAATGGCTGGAGAAATGGTAATATGTCTGGGTGGAGTTATAGGGAAGCAAAAACATCTGGCCCGCTTGCGCTTGATACTCGGCGTCGTTGATTTTTAAATAGAACTCTCCGTCCACGACGTAATACAGCTTGTTGTAAGCCGGTGTGACGTTGTCATACCGCCAGGACTGCCAGCACTGCGTGTACGCGCCGGTCATAAATTCCACGTTGGCATCCTCAAAATACCGGCTCATGGTCAGACGATCCTCCATATGGCTATCACGTGTTCCTTTCTGTCGCGCCCGTACGTGTTCTATCAGGTTAATATAATACTATTATAATGTCCGGTAATACAATTCTAACTTTTTATTAAGGTCAAAAAATTGATAAAACGCACAAAAAAGTAAGTATTTTAAGAGTATTATATCGATTATATCCGCACATGTCAAGGGACAACCGAAAAACAGCCTGTACGATTTTCAGATAGTAAAAATCGGGTTTTATAAGGAGAAGTTAGAATTGTACTATATACGGTTAGCGCCGTCCATTTTAAACCGCCGGAATTCCTTCTATAATTTAGCTATAATAAGTCGCTCGTGAAGGAATGATTATTGGTGAATCCGTTCGATATGCTCTGCGAATACAGAATACGGCCCATGGGCGTCGAACGCCGCCCGCTGCTTACATGGCGCGTGCGGGGAACAGACGGCGCGAGGCCCGAGGGTTACCGCCTATTGGTGGCGGCGGATGAGGCAGACCTATCGGAGGAGCGGGCGTATTGGGACAGCGGTGCGATCCTCTCCGATACCTGCGCCTGTACCTATGACGGCCCTCCTCTCGCGTCCTGCACCGCGTATGTATGGACGGTGAAGGCTCTGTGCGGCGGCGTCTGGACAGCGTACGCACCGCCCGCCCTGTTCGAGACCGGCCTGCTGTCGCGGAAAGACTGGGACGGGGTTTTTATCGGCATGCCGAACGACAGCCGCGCGGTGGCGCTCTTCCGCCACCATGAGCCGCTGGCGGCCCGCGTGGTGCGGGCGCGGGTGTACCTGGCAAGCGACGGCTACGCGGAGCTGTGGATAAACGGCAAAAAGGCCGGCGAGAACCTGCTGGAGCCGGCCAATGCCGATCACGCCAAGAGGGTTTACTACAACACCTATGACGTTACGCCGCTGCTGACAGCGGGCGATAACGCCGTCGGCGTGATGTTGGGCCGCGGCTGGTCGCCCCACGCCCGCTTTCTGCTTCAGGGCTTGGCGTGGCTGGAAAACGGCGAATGCGTGCGGTTTTGTTCCCGGTTTTCGGACTGGGTGTTTTCCATTTCCCCGGTTCTCTCGGCCACCATTTATTCCGGCGAGGTGTACAACGCCAACTACGAGTGCCCGGAATGGAACCTGCCGGGCTGCGGTTTCGAGAAGAATGTACCCAAACGCCGGTGGACGCTGTTCTGTGACAGCCTCCCCCGCCGGCCGGAGGATAATCCCGAGCAGTTCGCCGAGTTCGGCCGGGCGTGCTTCGACGTGATGGAGCTGCCCGCGCCGGGCGGCGTGCTCTGCTCGCAGATGATGGAGCCTATCCGCGAAATGCGGCAGTTCAAGCCGGTGAGCATGACCCGGCTGCCGGATGGGAAATATGTGTTTGATTTCGGACAGAATTTCGCGGGCGTTATCCGGATCCGCCTGCGGGGCGAACCCTATACAGAGGTCAAAATTCAGTATTCCGAGATCCTCAACAAGGATAACACCCTGAACATGGAGTATCTGCGGGTTTCCGACCCCAGCTATCCGCTGCCCATGCAGTGCGATACCTATGTTCTCAAGGGGGATGGGGAAGAGGTGTATCAGCCCCGCTTCACCTATCACGGCTTTCGGTACGTCAGCGTGGAGGGCGGCGTCCGCGACCTCCGCGAGGAGGATGTCGTCGGGGTGGCCATGTATACCGCTGTGCGGCAAACCGGGCAGTTCGTCTGCGGAAATGTACTGATTAACCGGATCCAAGATAATATATTGTGGACAGAGCGATCCAATTTGTACAGTATTCCTACCGACTGCTGCCAGCGTTCCGAACGGCAGGGCTGGCTCAACGACCTGACGGCCCGGGCGGAGGCCTCCGTCTATAATTTCGACCTGAATCTCTTTTACGAGAAGTTTCTGCGGGATATCCGCGACACCCAAGATCCGGTTTCGGGCGCCATCGCCGACACCGCCCCCTTCCGGCGCGGCAATATGCCGGCCGATCCGG
Source organism: uncultured Oscillospiraceae bacterium (assembly GCA_900546265.1). Taxonomy (GTDB): domain Bacteria; phylum Bacillota; class Clostridia; order Oscillospirales; family Acutalibacteraceae; genus UMGS856. The sequence goes on from URCA01000009.1 coordinate 33,744, forward strand.
TATCCAGCTCCTATCTCATTCTGCCCGACCTGCTGTATACGCACTACGGCAATCGCCGTCCTATGGAGGAGCAATATGAGGGGCTGCGGATGTGGACGGATTTTCTCGGGCGGAATTCCCGGGACGGCATCGTCTCCTTCAGCCTGTACGGCGATTGGGCCTCCCCGATCGAGCACTGCTGCCACAACGGGATATATTCGCCGATTTCCAATATTACACCTGGTGACTTTGTGTCCTCCGGCTATTACTATTATAATTTGGGGCTGATGGAGAGGTTCGCCACCCTGTTGGGACGGCGGGAGGAGGCCGCCGCCTTTGCGGCCCGCCGGGAATCGGTGGCCGCCGCGATAAACCGGGTCTTCCGGGATGAGGAAACCGGGGATTACGCCGGCGGCAGTCAGGGCTCCAACGTCTTCGCCCTGTATCTGGGGCTCGTACCCGCGCAGGATACGGCTCGGGTGGCGGCTCGGGTGGATGAGGATGTGCGGCGGCGCGGTTATCATCTCACCACCGGCAATCTGATGACTAAATATTTGCTGGAGGTGCTCACGGCGTACGGCTATCTGGAGACGGCCTATCGCCTAGTGGTGCAGACCACCTATCCCAGCTGGGGCTATATGCTGTCCAAGGATGCCACCACCATCTGGGAGCGGTGGGAATATGAGACCGGCTACGGGATGAACTCCCACAACCATCCCATGTACGGCAGCATCAGCGCCTGGTTTTATAAATATCTGGCGGGTATTTCCGCCGAGGCTCCGGGCTTTGCCGCCGTTAAAATCCAGCCGTACCTGCCTGAGGAGCTTCCCTTTGTGCGCTGCAGCCTGGAAACGTGTGCCGGCCGGATCGGCTCCTCCTGGAGCCGGGAGACCGACGGCGTGGAACTGCTGGTGGAAATCCCCGGGGATGTCACGGCGGATCTTTATCTGCCGATCCGGCCGGACGCCGCGGGCGTCGACCGGGACGGCGTGCCGCTCTGGCGGCGGGATACCGGCGCGGTTCCGGATGACGCCCTTCGTTTTATCGGCGGGGAGTCGGGCTATCTTCACTTTGCCGGCCGGGGCGGGAATTACCGGTTCTGGATCTACTGACATACCGCAACCGAAGTAGGAAAGGGTTGGTCAAGAACATGAAACCGTGCGTACATAAAGGGATTGGCTGCGCGATGGCCATTCTGCTGTCCCTGGCCATCCTGCCCGGCGGCGTGAGGGCGGAGGGGTCCGGTGTCCCGGAAGGTCGCGGCGCCTCCCTGGACTACACCGCTGCCGATTCCTACCGCGCCTATCTGGAAAACCACAGCGGCGATGCCCGGGGCGCCGATGACTTGCTCTTGGGGGCCGACGCCCTGTCCGCTCATTCGGAGAATGTGACCATGCAGGAGAACCTCGGCGGCCGCCCTGGCGCAAGCTTGCTGACAGGCGAGGAGGGGTATGTGACCTACCGATTCGCCGTGGCCAGCGCCGGTCTGTACAACATCGGGCTGCACTACTATCCTCTGGAAGGCAAGGGATCGTCCATGATCCGTACCTTCGAGGTGGATGGAAGCGTTCCCTTCGCGGAGCTGCGGGAAATCGACTTTCCGCGTATCTGGAGAGACAAGGAGCCCATCGGCCAGGATTCCAACGGCAACGACACGCGGCCGGCCCAGGAGGAAGCCCCCCGCTGGCTGTATACCGATCTGCACGATTCCACGGGCTATTACAACGAGCCCCTGCAGGTATACCTGTCCGCTGGAGAGCATACGCTGACTATTTTTTCGGAAAGAGAGCCCATGGCTGTAGGCGGCGTGCGGATATACAGCGCTCCGCAGCCGGCGCCGTATGCCGAGGCCCTAGAGAGCTACCGGCGGCAGGGTTTGGCCGACGCGCGGGAATTCTGCCGGGATTACCAAGGGGAGCAGGCCGATTATAAATCCGCCTCGTCCATTTATCCCATTTACGATCGCACCTCGCCTGATACGGTGCCCACCAGCGCCTCTCAAATCCGCCTGAACACCATCGGCGGCAGCAAGTGGCAGGTGGCGGGCCAGTGGCTGATTTGGGAGGTGGAGGTTCCTGCCGACGGACTGTACACCCTGGGCATCAAGGGGCGGCAGAACGTGGTCAACGGGGCCTACTCCAGCCGCCGGCTGTATGTCAACGGCGAAATCCCCTATAAAGAGGCGGAGGAAATCCGATTCCATTACGACAACAGCTTTCAGACCCAGGTGTTCGGCGACGGGGAAACCGCCTACCGGATTCCGCTGAAAAAGGGTATCAATGAAATCAAGCTGGAGGCTACACTCGGCAGTTTGTCCAGCCTGCTGATGGAAGTGGACGACTGTATCGCCGCCCTCAATTCCATTTACATGAAAATTCTTATGATCACCGGCCCCACGCCGGATCAGCTGCGGGATTATCAGTTTGATAAACAGATCCCCGACGTGTTACGGAATCTCAAAGAGCAGGCCGACGCCCTGGAGGATCTATACAGCCGCTATGTGGCCATTACCGGCCAGAACGGCCAGGAAGCCCAGACCCTCAAAAAGGCGTACCTGCAGGCCCGGGAGATGACCGACGACCCGGACGGGATCGCCCAGCGGTTTTCCACCTTTTCCTCCAACATTACGGAGCTGGGTACCTGGCTGAGCAACGCCGCCCAGCAGCCACTGGAAATCGATTATCTGACCGTGGCCTCTCCCGATCAATCCCTTGTGAAAAAAGGGGCGGGCTTTTTCAGTCGCTTCTGGTTTGGCGTCAAGCAGCTGTTGGCCTCCTTCCTGCACGATTATGACGTGGTGGGGGCGATTGACGGCACGGGGCGGAACGTGCGCGTCTGGGTGGGCAACGGTGCCACCGGCGGTCGGGATCAGGTGCAGGTGCTGCAGCGCATGGCCAGCGCCTCCTTCACAAAAGATACCGGCATCGCCGTGCAAATCCAGCTGATTTCGACGGGCGCTCTGCTTCCCGCCACCCTGTCGGGCAAAGGCCCCGACGTGGCCCTGACCCTGAACGCCTCCGATCCCATCAACTACGCGGTGCGCCATGGGGTTATCAATTTGGCGGCCTTTTCCGATTATGTCCAGGTGGCTGAGCGTTTTATGCCCAGCGCTCTGGAGCCCTTCTCCTTTGACGGCGGCGTTTACGCCCTGCCGGAAACCCAGACCTTTTACATGCTGTTTTACCGCAAGGACATTCTGGCAGAGCTGGGGCTGGAGGTTCCCAACACCTGGGAGGATGTTATCCATATTCTGCCCGTCCTGCAGAAAAAGAATCTGAACTTCGGCTTCCCCAAGGTGCTGGTGGACGGCGCCGTGGGCCTGGGGCTGCCTGTGTATGCGACGTTTCTGTTCCAGAACGGCGGCAGCCTCTACACCGCCAACGGCTCCAAAACCCTGCTCGACAGCAAGGAGGCGGTCAACGCCTTCTTCGAATGGACGAAGTTTTACACCAGCTATGGCCTGCCCACCCAGTACGATTTTCTCAACCGCTTCCGTTCGGGCGCGGTACCCATCGGGATAGAGGAATACTCGAATTACAACACGTTGCAGGTGTTCGCACCGGAAATCAAAGGGAAATGGGGCTTTGCCGCCATACCCGGCACCCCGCGGGAGGACGGTACGCTGGATCGGTCGTCCTGCGGCACCACCACCGGCTGCTCCATCCTGAATACGGTGAAGGATAAAGACGCCGCCTGGGCGTTTCTCAAGTGGTGGACCAGCGCGGATGTCCAGGGTGACTTCGGGGTGGAGCTGGAAAATATTCTCGGCGCTGCGGGCCGGTATTGCCCCGCCAACCGGGAGGCGCTGGAGCGGATTCCCTGGTCCCAGGAAAACCTGAAGACGATTCAAGCGCAGTGGAGCGAGGTCAAGGGGATCCGGGAGGTGCCGGGCAGCTATATGACCTCCCGATTTGTGGACTTTGCCTTCCGTGACGCGGTGAGCAGCGGCGTCGATCCCGATGAAGCCCTGCGGGACGCCGTCAAGCAGATGAACGCGGAAATCAAACTGCGCCGCAAGGAATTCGGCCTGGCGGAAGAATAGGAGGAACCCACATGCGCCAACAACCAAAAGCGGGCGGCGGCCTTTTGAAGAACATCGCGCGCAACCGCACCAACTACCTGTTTCTGCTGCCCTTCGGCATTGTTTTCCTCCTGTTCACCGTTATTCCCGTCGTCATCGCCATCTGCCTAAGCTTCACCCACTTCAACGTGCTGGAGCCGCCCACCTTCAACGGCTGGGGCAACTTTCAGCAGCTGTTTTTCAACGACGATCTGTTCATCACCGCCCTGACCAATACCTTGACCTTTGCGGTGATCCTCGGCCCGGCGGGGTATATCCTGAGTCTGGCCTTCGCCTGGTTTATCAACGAGCTGGGGCCGAAAATGCGCTCCTTTATGACCCTGCTCTTTTACGCGCCGTCCCTGGCCAATATCTACGTCATCTGGAAGGTGATTTTCAGCTCCGACGCCTATGGCTTTGTCAACGCCTGGCTGACCCGCCTGGGCTTCATCACCTCGCCCGTGCTCTGGCTGCAGAGCAAATCCACCATGGTGGGGGTCATTATCCTCATCCTTCTGTGGGCCAGCCTGAGCACCAGCTTTCTGGCCTTCATCGCCGGCTTCCAGACCATTGACGCCTCGCTGTATGAGGCCGCCGCCGTGGACGGCATCCGCACTCGCTGGCAGGAGCTGTGGTACATCACTCTGCCCTGCATCAAGCCGCAGCTGATGTTCAGCGCCATCATGAGCATCACCTCCTCGTTTACCATCGGGGATCAAATCACCATGCTCGTCGGCTTCCCCAGCCCTAATTACGCGGCGCATACCATCATGCACCATCTGCAGGATTACGGATCCACCCGGTTTGAAATGGGTTACGCCTGCGCCATCGCCACGGTGCTGTTTCTGCTGATGGTGGTCTGCAACACGCTGATCCAGAAATTCCTCAGGAAGGTGGGCAACTGATATGGCGCATGAAACGGTCACGGTCAAAAGACACAGAACGCGCCTGCGTCTGTTCCACCAGCCGCGGGTCAGCCGCTCCCGGGCGGGTAATGCGCTGATGTTTCTCTTTCTGTTTCTCTGTGGCGCCTTCACGGCTATGCCCATGATCTATGCCATCAGCACAGCCTTCAAGCCCCTGGACGAATTGTGGAAATATCCGCCCAACATCCTCATCGTCAACCATCCAACCTTGAAAAACTTCTCCGACATGGTGGCGGTCATGTCCAACTCCTGGGTGCCCTTCTCCCGTTACATATTCAACTCCTTTTTCATCACGGGCGTCGGCACCTTCGGCAATGTGATTTTCGCCTCCATGGCGGCGTATCCGCTGGCCAAAAAGCGGTTTCCCGGTTCCGGCCTGTTCTTTCAGGTCATCGTGCTGTCCCTGATGTTCACCCCCGCCGTGACGGCCATCCCCAGCTATCTGGTGATGTCCAGCCTCGGCTGGGTGGATACCTATGCCGCGCTGATCGTCCCGGCGGTGGGAAGCTCCCTTGGGCTATACCTGATGCGCCAGTTCATGACCGGCATCCCTGACAGCATGCTGGAAGCGGCCAAAATCGACGGGGCCAACGAGTGGATCATCTTCTGGCGCATCGTCATGCCGCAGGTCAAGCCGGCCTGGCTGACCGTCACGATTTTCGCGGTGCAGGCCCTGTGGAACGGCACCAGCGGTAGCAATTACATCTACAGCGAAAAGCTCAAGGCGCTGCCCTACGCTATGAACCAGATCGTCAACGGCGGCCTGGCCCGCCAGGGCGCGGCGGCGGCCGCCACCCTGGTCATGATGGTGGTGCCCATCGTCATCTTTTTATTCGCCCAGAACAACATTGTGGAAACCATGGCCAGTTCCGGCATCAAGGAATAGGAGGGAGAGCCGCTTGAAAACCCCGAAATTTGCCCGCTGGGGCAGAGGGATCGCTGGCGCGCTGTCCCTGACCCTCCTGTTTTCTCTGTCTGCCGCGGCGCTGGAACCCTATCGGAACTATACCTATGACAGCGAGGAAAACGCCTGGGTGGAGCCTCAGGCCTATTACGCCGCCGACATCCTGCGGGGCGGCACCCTGGGAACGGCGGATTTCCATAAGCCGCAGGATGTTTTCGTCGCGCCGGACGGGCGGGTCTATATCGCTGACACCGGCAACAACCGGATCCTGCGCCTGAGCGTCGCACTCGAGCTGGAAGCGGTTATCGATTCCTTCGATAACAACGGGAAGGCCGACGGCTTCGCCTCTCCCTCCGGCGTCTTTGTCACCGGGGAGGGCCGGCTCTATGTGGCCGATACCGATCATAAGCGCCTGGTGGTGCTGGAGGCGGATGGCCGGCTGTGGAAGATCATGGGCGAGCCGGACTTCCAACTGGACGAAAGCTTTATCTACGCCCCTGTCCGGGTGGCGGTGGACGGCGCGGGCCGGGTGTTCGTGGTCTCCAAAAACGTCAACTACGGCATGGTGGAGCTAGATAAGGATGGAAACTTCAGCAGCTTTTACGGGGCCATCCAGGTAACCTCCTCTCTCAGCGACCTGCTCTGGCGGCGAATCGCCACCAAAGCCCAGCGGGAAAAGATGCTGCAAAACGTCCCCACCGAGTACAGCAGCAACGCCGTGGACGGCGATGGCTTTATCTACGGCACCATCAGCACCCAGAGCGCCGACCAGTTCATCAAGAAAATGAACCCCATGGGCAGCGACGTGCTGCGCCGCATGGGCAGCGTCGACCCCAATGGCGATATCGAGCTGCCCGACGCCGACGAAAAGCCCGTCCGCTCCGTCCTGACGGATATCTGTGTCGGCCGCGGGGGCGTTTACAGCGTCCTGGATACCCGGCAGGGCCGGGTGTTCACCTATGACAACGACGGCAATCTGCTGTATGTTTTCGGCGCGCTGGGCAACCGCAACGGCTGCTTTGTCCAGCCTTCTGCTGTGGATGTGCTTCCCGACGGCACGTTTCTCGTGGCGGACAGCGGGCTGAACCAAATCCTCCGCTTTTACCCGACCGAGTACGCGCAGAAAATCAACGCGGCGGTCGGCTATCAGTACAACCGGGACTACGCCAGCGCGGAAGCCAGCTGGATGGAGGTGCTCAAATACACCGCCAAGTCGGAGCTGGCCTTCAATGAAATCGGCAAGGCCTATTACCGGCAGGAGGAGTATACCGCCGCCATGAAATACTTTAAGCTGTCGGGCGACCGCACCCAGTATTCCAAGGCCTATAAGGAATATCGGCGGCAGGTGCTCAACGATTCCTTCAGCACGGTGATGACCTGCCTGTCGGTGTTGGCGGCTGGAATCGTCGTTCTTGTGTGCGTGCGCCGCCGCAAAGGACGGAAAGCCGGACGAGGAGGGGTGGACAGATGAAAGCGATAAAAGACAGCCTGCTGTACGCGTTCCATGTCATCACCCACCCCTTCGACGGCTTCTGGTGCGCCCAGAGGGAGCGCCGGGGCGACGTACGCGCCGCGACGATCCTAATCGCGCTGGTGACCCTGGTGTCCGTGCTATCCAATCATCTGACCGGGTTCATTTTCAACGAGAACAGCGGAAAATCCTCGAATCTGCTGGCCGAAATTCTCGGTATCGTGGTGCCGGTCGTTCTCTGGTGTGTGGCCAATTGGAGCATCACCACCCTGCTGGACGGCGAAGGGAGCTTCCGCGATATTTATATCGCCACGGCCTACGCGCTGACCCCCATCATCCTGGTGCAGATCCCCATGATTCTTCTCAGCCAGGTCATTGTCCTGGAGGAGGCGCGAATTTACCAGGCGCTGGGGCTGCTGATGCTGGCATGGGTGGCGTTCCTGCTGTTTTCCGGGCTGATGACCATCCACCAGTATACAGTGGGGAAAACGCTGCTGACCGTCCTCATCGCCATTGTGGGCATGGCCGCTATCCTGTTCCTGTTTCTGCTGTTTTTCGCCCTGATCCAGCAGCTGATGAACTTCCTGTACATTTTCTATAAAGAGATGACCCTGCGGGTATGACGGGGCGCCTGCGGAGCCGTTGGGGCGGGTTTACGGCAACCCCTGAACGAAAGGATGGATGAAACGGTGAGAAGACGCTTATGCTGCTTGTTCAGCGCGCTGCTGGTGACGGCGGGTCTTGCCGGATGCGGGACCGATCAGACGGCGGCGCCCTCGACCTCGACGGAGCAGGCGCTTGCCGACACGTCCTACAGTACGGGGCTGAAGGCACAGGATGGCTTCACGCGCGTGGCGCAGACGGACGCGCTGGAACTGTTTATCAACGGAAAAACCGCCGAATTGTGCGTGCGGGAAAAGGCCGGCGATCGCCGCTGGTATTCTACCCCTCAAGAGGGGGAGGGTCGTCAGGCGCTCCTTGCGCAGATCGAGCTGCGTTACGCCAACAGCAAAAGCCAGATAAGCACGATGAACAGCTACGCCGACGCGGTGGAGCTCGGGCAATTCGTCTGGGAGGCCTGCGAGGGCGGCGTGCGGGTGGTATATGACATCGGCAAGCGGAAAAAGGTGTATACCATGCCCACGGTTATCACCAAAACGCGCTTCGAGCAGGTGCTGTTGGCCGGCCTGTCCGAGACGGATAGAACCACGGTGCGCGGCTTTTATACCGCCTACTCCTTGTCCTCCGCCTCCTCCCAGGTGGTTAGGGAGGAGCTTATCTCCAAGTATCCCCGCATTCAGGACGACGACGTCTATGTCCTGATGGACGGCTTGGCGGATTTTGCCGCCGCCCGCCTGGAGGCGGTTATCGTTTCCGGCGGCTATACCCAGGAGGAGTTGGAGAAGGACAACGCCGAGAATCAGGTGGACGCTCCGGAGGCCTCCATCACCTTCCGGGTGCCGGTGGAGTACACCCTGGACAAGGACGGCTTTGTGGCCCGGGTGGTGACGGAGGATATCCAGTGTCCCTCCTCCGCCCACCTGCTCACCCTGTCCCTGCTGCCCTATTTCGGCGCGGCGGGGGAGAAGGAGGAGGGCTATATGCTGGTGCCGGACGGCAGCGGCGCCCTCATCCGCCTGAACAACGGAAAGGCCTCCCAAGGGCTGTATCAGGCGGGCCTGTATGGCGACAACCTGACCGCCGGCCGCTCCGACGTGCTCACCGAGAAGCAGGCGGTTCCCCTGCCGGTCTATGGCATGCGGCGGCAGACCGCCGGCTTTCTGGCGATTATCGAAAGCGGCGACGCGCTGGCCGCTGTGAACGCCGCCGTCAGCGGCGGCGCCAATCGTTTCAACTATGTGTATCCAAGCTTCACCCTCAACCAGGCCGAGGCGGCGGATGTGCCCTATTATATGGCCACCAGCATGTATTTTTATCAAAAAACCATGACGCGGGAGGATTTGCAGGTGCGGTATTGCTTCCTGAACGGGGAAGACAGCACCTATTCCGGCATGGCCCGCCGGTATCAGCAGTACCTGCTGGACGCCGGCACCCTGCGCCTGCGTCCCGAGGCGAAGCCCGCCCTCTATCTGAGTCTGCTTGGCGCCATCGATTACGAGGACGACATTGTCGGCATTCCGGTGCAAAAGACCGTGGCGCTGACCACCTTTGATCAGGCCCGCGGCATCGTCGAACAGCTGCGGGAGCAGGGCGTGGACAGCGTGGCTGTCCTCTATGAGGGCTGGGCCAACGGCGGCCTGCGGCACAGCGCCATGGACAGCCTGAAGGTGCAAAAGCAGCTGGGCGGCAGCAAAGGGATGGCCGCATTTGAGGAGTATATGCAGCAAAACGGCGGCCGGGTATACTGGGACATCGATCTGCAGTACGTCCACCGCAACGGGCTGTTTGACGGGTATAAGGCCATGAGCGACGCGCCCAAGTCCATTATGGGAAAAACCGCCGGAGCCGACGTGTTTCATCTGGTGACCGGCCGGAAAACCGGGACGGTCAACCTGCTGTCCCCCGGCAAATATCTGGCCTTTGCCGAGAGGTCGCTGCAAAGCCTTTCCAAGCTGCCGGGCCGCGGCGTGTCGCTTAGCGGCTTGGGCAGCACCCTGTATGCGGATTTCTCCGAAAGCGCCTTTGTGAACCGGCAGCAGGCCGCGCGCAACGCCTCGGAGGTGTTCCGCCGCTTCAGCGACGCGGGCAGGGTGTTGGGCAACCGGCCCTCGGCGTACGCGCTGGCCGGCCTCGAGGAGGTTGTGAATCTCCCCGCGGACAGCAACGGCCACTATCTGCTGGATGAGGAAATCCCGTTTTATCAGATGGTGCTCCACGGCTGCCTGCCCTACGCCGGGGAGCCGGTGAATTACGCGAATAACACCGCCGAGGCGGCGCTTAAGCTGATTGAAACCGGCGCCATGCCCGGCTTTGAATGGATGTACCAGCCCAATTATGTGCTGCACGACGTGGATTCCACGTATGTGGCCGTTTCCTACAGGGAGTGGCTGGACGAGGCTGTGAGCTTGTACAAGAAGGTGGCGGGCGCCCTGTCCGGCGTAACCGGTCAGCGGATCGTCTCCCATGCCGAGGCGGCGCCGGACGTCTACCGCACCGGCTACGAGGACGGCACGGCCATTTATACCAATTATGGCAGCGCCCCGGTCACGGTGGGCGGCGTAACGGTGGCCGCCAAGGATTACGCGGCGGTGAAGGAGGGAGCGCATCCATGAGAACCAAAAAACGCCTGTCCATCAGCGGAAGAAAAGCGTTGACCGGCTGGGTGTTCAGTATCCCCTTCCTCATCGGATTTTTCCTGTTTTTCCTGGTGCCGGTCATCCACTCCGGCATCCTCAGCTTTCACACCATCACCGCCGGCCCCACCATGAAATTCGTGGGCTGGCAGCACTATTACGATCTGTTTTTTACCAATGCCGAATATATCCCCAAGCTCAAGGAGAGCCTGCTTAATTTGCTTATCGATTTCCCCTGCATCTTGCTGTTCAGCTTTTTCATCGCCACCATCCTCAACCAGCGGTTTCACGGGCGGACGGTGGCCCGGGCGGTGTTCTTCCTGCCGGTGGTCATCTACAGCGGCGTGCTGGCTATGATGCAGAGCAATCAAATCCAGGACGTGACCATGAGCAATATCACCGCGGAGGCGGCGGGCGAGGGGACCGGCATCCTGCAAATCAACCAGATGGTGGCCGGCCTGCTGGGAACGCTGAACCTAAGCGGCGGCCTGCTGGATTTCGTGCAGACAGCGGTGGATCGGGTACAGGACATTACCATGGCCTCCGGCGTGCAGATTCTCATCTTCCTCGCCGGCCTGCAGACCATATCTCCCTCCCTGTACGAGGCCTCCACCATGGAAGGCGCCACCGGCTGGGAGAATTTCTGGAAGGTAACCTTCCCCATGATCAGTCCCATCATCCTGGTCAACGCCGTGTATACCATCATTGATTCCATGGCGGGCCTGAATAACCCCATTATCGATAAAATTTACTATGAATCGGTCGTTTACGGGCGGCACGGCCCGGCGGCGGCTATGAGCTGGCTTTATTTTCTGATTATCTCGGCGGTGCTGCTGGTGTTTATCGCCATCGCCTCCCGCAAGGTGTATTACGAGGACGCACGGTGAAAGGAGGAACCACCATGGCAAATGGCCATATCCGCAGGCACGCCACGCTCTACCGCACCCAGAAATGGGTCTGGAGCCTGTTTCGGGCGGTGCTGCTCATCGGCCTCGGCTTTATCATTCTGGAACCGGTGATTATGCAACTGTCCACCTCCTTCAAAAGCATCAGCGACCTGTACGACGGGTCGGTTTATCTGGTGGCCAAATCCCCGACGGTGAACAACTACCGGCGGGTGTGGGAATACCTGGACTATCCCGTCCGGTTTGTCAATTCCCTGCTGTATTCCCTGGCCTGCTCCCTGCTTCAGCTGATGAGCTGCACCTTGGTGGCCTACGGCATCTCCCGGTTCCGCTTCCGGGGCAGGAACTTGATTCTGGGCATGGTGATTTTCACCCTAGTGATCCCGCCGCAGACGGTGCTGCTGTCCCTGTATTTCCAGTTTCAGTATTTCAGCCCCCTGTCCATTTTCTCCCTGGGTATGTCCCTGCAAGGGGCCAATCTCATCGGCACCCCCTGGCCTCTGCTCATCCTGTCCGCCACGGCGGTGGGTTTTAAGAACGGCCTGTATATCTTTATGCTGCGCCAGCATTTCAAAAATGTGCCCAAGGAATTGGAGGAGGCGGCCAGCATCGACGGCTGCGGCGCTTTTCAGACCTTTTTCCGGGTCATCCTGCCCGGGGCGAAGCCCATGCTGTCCTCCATTCTGCTGTTCTCCTTCGTCTGGCAGTGGAACGACTATTTCTACACCACGACCCTGACCCCGGGCATGAAGATATTCACCACCGTCATCTCGGGCGTCGGGCACAACATCGCCCGGGGCGACGGGCAGGTGATCGGCAATATGCAGAACATGCTCTACGACAGCGCCGCCTTTATCCTGTTCATCATTCCCTTGATCGTCCTCTATCTGTTCACCCAGAAGGGCTTTGTGCAAAGCATCGAACGCAGCGGCCTGGTAGGCTGACGCTTTCGGCAACGCGTGTCCATTAATTGATATAGAAGGAGTGGTTGACATGTTCCATGGCGGAAAATTCAGGCGGGGTGCGGCGGTGCTTCTGGCCGCTGTTCTCACGGCGGGGCTGGCCGCGGGCTGCGGCGACAAACCGGCGGTATCCTCCGGCAGCTCACAGAGCGCCGGCTTGTCGGTCAAAACCGTGGATCTGAAGCAGCGCAAAATCCGTATCTACCAGTATGGCTTCCGGAAAGCCAGCATCACGGATACCGAGGACGGCCGCCGGCTGATGAACCGGGTGGCGGAAATTGAAAAAGCCTTCAACTGCGTCATCGAGCTGCCCGAGGACGACGACTATACCGCCGTCTGGAACGCCACCATGGCGGGACAGCCCAGCTTCGACATCATGAGCGTGGCCGCCCCTCATTTGTTCGCCCAACCGGCCACCAACGGCATTTTTCAGGATTTGAACCAGTTCAAGGACGCGCTGGATTTCAGCGCCGACAAATGGAGCGATCAGACCAACGGCCTGTACCAGCTCTCCGGCAAGCAGTTCGCCTGCGCCGCCGAGAGCGAAGGGGTCAACAGCCTGACGGGCAACCTGGTCATGTATTTCAACAAACGGCTGCTCAAGCAGGCCGGCTATAACCCGGACGATTTATATACCATGCAGAAGGACGGCACCTGGACATGGAGCAAGTTCGAGGAAATGGCGTCCAAGGTGGCGGCCCTGTCTTCCGGCGGCGACACCGTCTGGGGCTGTGTCAACAACGCGAGCCAGCTGTACAACAGCCTCTGCGTTTCCAATGGCCTGAACTGGATTACCAAGGATCAGCAGGGTGTGCATTTCAGCGCGGACGATCCCAAATGCATGGCGGCCATGGACTTCCTGCTCAAGCTGCGGGGGAACAACGTCATCCCGCAGGAGGATTCCTTCAACGACTACAAGATGTTCCTGGAGGGCAAGGCCGGCTTCATTCCCGAATACCTGGAGCGGCTGCAGCATAAGGACGGCTACGGCGGCATGCAGGACGATTTCGGCCTGGTGATGTTCCCGAAGCCGGAAGGCGCCTCCTCCTACATCTCCATCAACGACTGGTTCAGCGGCTGGGCCATCCTCACCGGCGTCAAGGAGCCGGAGAAGGTGGCGCTGGTGCTCAACGCCCTGACCGAGCCTCTCTATCCCGATCGGGAAGAGATGCAGAAGACCCAGAACTCCACGTATATGTCCTGGGTGCGGGACGAGGGGTCCATGGATGTGTTCCCGCTGGTGAAAGCCAACTCCGTCATCTCTCCCATGGGCTTCGCCTCTCCGGTGGACGCACAGTGGAAAGAGCAGGTCGGCAAAATCCTCAAGGGGGAAAAGACCTCCGCCCAGGCCATTCAGGAAGTCAAGAGCCAGTACACCGATACGCTGGAAGGGCTTTGGACCCTGACGGAATAATAAATAAAAAGGAGAAATTGCCATGAAGTACGCCGTGATTCTCGGGAACGTGGGTTCCTGCTCCGACCGGTATATGACCGGCGGCTATTCCGAACCGTTCACCGTTGAGCAGCTGTTCGAGCGGCTGTCCACCATTGATAACGTCCACGCGGTGGAATTTGTCGGGGGCTGGCAGCTGACGCTGGACAATCGGCAGATGGTGAAGGAACAGCTGGAAAAATATAAGCTCACCCCCGTGTCCATCATTCCGGATCATTTCGGCAGGCCCATCTGGGGGCTGGGCGCCTTTACCCATCCCGATCCGGACGTGCGCCAAGCGGCGGTGAAGGAAACCATGGACATGGTGGAGGCCGCCCGGTTTATCGGCTGCGATACCATCAGCATCTGGAACGGCCAGGACGGCTATGATTATCCCCTCCAGGCCAATTACGCCGACGCCTCCAAGTGGCTGGTGGAAGGGCTGCGGGAATGCGCGCTGGCGGCTCCCGACATCCGCTTCAGCCTGGAATACAAGCCCAAGGAGCCCCGCAACCACAGCTTTATTTCCAATGTGTGGTCGGCCATCACCTACGCCCGGGAATGCGCGCTGCCCAACGTGGGCGTGACCATCGACGTGGGGCACTCGCTGGAGGCCTATGAGAATGTGGCGGAGGCTATCTGCGCCGCCGCTTCCCGGGGCCTGCTGTTCCACATGCACATCAACGACAACTACCGCCTGTGGGACGACGATATGATCACCGGCTCCATCCACACCATTGAATATCTGGAAATTTTCTATTGGCTCAGGAAAATGGGCTACGACGGCTATGTTTCGGTGGATCAGTATCCCTACCGGGAAAACAGCCGGGACGCGGTCAACGAGAGCGTCCAGTGGATGACCGCGCTGGAAAAGGCCGCCGATCGCCTCGATCCCGCGAAAATGGACGCCATCCTCGCCAAAAACGACGCCGTGGCCTCCACGCGCTATGTCCGGGAAATTCTTTTCGGCTGAGGACGGCCGGGCCGAAGGAGGGCCGACGCCATGGACGGAACCATACGGCTGACCTGCGAATTCTTGCACAATCCCTTGGGCGTCCAGACCGCCCATCCCCGCTTTTCCTGGTACAGCGACGAGCCGAAGGGGATGCAGGCCGGCTGGCGCATCCGCGTAGCCGCCAGTGAGGAGGACCTGCGCGGCGGGCCCCTGCTGTGGGACAGCGGGCCGGTGGCCTCCGGGCGCTGCACCGCGATCCCCTATGAAGGGCATCCGCTGGAAAGCCGGCGGCGGTACTGGTGGCGGCTGACCCTCTCCCTCGCAGGGGAGGACGAACCGCTGGAAAGCGCCCCTGCCTGGTTTGAAACCGGCATTCTCTCGCCTGGCGAGTGGCAGGCGGACTGGATGGCGGCCCCGGCTCATACCTATGGGGTCACCGACTGGTTCCGCCGCCCCTTCCGTCTGACTGCCCCGCCGGTGTCGGCCCGCCTGTACATCAGCGGTATCGGATACTGCGAAGCGTTCCTGAACGGGGAAAAAATAGGGGATCGGCTGCTGGATCCCGGCTGGACCGATTACCGCCGTCGGGTACTGTACAGCGTTTATGACATCACCCCGTATCTGCGCGAGGGGGAGAACGTCCTGGGGGTGGAGCTGGCGGAGGGCTGGTACGGCCACCGCCACGAGAGCTTCGACAGGTTCATGGGCGGCCAGCCCGCGTTCCAGGGCACCCCGCGGCTGCTGCTGGAGGCGGATATCCGCCTGGCCGACGGCGGCAGGGTGCGGCTCTTGTCCGGCCCCGCGGGCGGGTTTTCCACCCATCCCGGCGCCGTGGTGGAAAACGGCGTCTATGACGGGGAGGTGTATGACGCCCGGCGGGAACAGCCCGGCTGGGCGTGCCCCGGCCCCATCGGCGCGGTGTGGAAGCCCGCCGAGGCGGCACAGCCTCCCGGCGGCGTGTTGACCGCGCAGCTGATGCCTCCCATCCGCCGGTTGGATACGCTGACGCCCCGCTGTCTGTTGCGGGTGGCCGATGGCCGCCTGGTGGCGGATTTCGGCCGGAACTTCGCCGGCTGGGTGACCATGACGGTGCGGGGCCCCGCCGGTGCGGCCGTCACCGTCCGCACGGGGGAGACCCTGCGGCCGGACGGCCGGGTCAACCAGGACAACCTGCGCGGAGCCAAAAGCCGGGATCGCTACATTCTCAAAGGGGAGGACCGGGAAACCTGGCACCCCCGTTTTACCTATCACGGCTTCCGCTACGCGGAATTCGAGCTGCCCGCCGGGGTGGAGCTGCTGGCGGCCGAGGGGCAGGAGGTGGCGACCGGCGTGGAGCAGACCGGCCGCTTCTCCTGCAGCGATCCGGTGCTGGAAGGCTGCTTCGCCGCCATGATCCATACCGAGCGGAGCAACATGCACAGCGTCCCCACCGACTGCCCCCAGCGGGACGAGCGGATGGCATGGCTCAATGACATGACCGTCCGGTGCGAGGAGGCCATGTTCAACTTCGACGTGCGCCTCTTTTATGAAAAATGGCTGCTGGACATCGCTGACGCGCAAACGCCGGAGGGTTCGATTCCCGATACCGCCCCCCACGTCTATTGCGGGAACCCCGCTTTCCATGTCTCCAGCTGTTTTGTCCTCATCCCCTGGCTGCTGTACCAGCTGTATGGCGACGATACCATGATGCATACGTTATATGAACCCATGAAGCGGTACGTCCGCTTTCTGGCCTCCCAGCGAGGGACGGACGGCCTCATCGGCCCCCCGTATTTCGGGGAGTGGGCGCCGCCCGCCGCCGAATGCAATCCCGACAGCCCCTGGAGCGCCGAACCGGTACATATCCCCACCGGCCTCATCGCCACCGGTTATCTCGCCTACGACTGCCGGCTACTGGCCGCCATGGCCGAGCGGACCGGCCGCGCGGAGGACGCGACCGCCTTCCGCTCGCTGTTCCGGGAGACGGCCGACAGCCTGAACGCTGCCTATTATCAGCCGGAGGAAGGGCATTACGGCGGGGCGCAGGCCTGCGATATTTTCCCCCTCTTTCTCGGCATCGCTCCCGCGCCGCAGCGGGTGTTCCGCCACCTGCTGGCGGATCGGCAGGCCCACGGCGGCCATATCACCACCGGCAACCAGATGACGAAATACTGGTTCGAGGTGCTGGACGCCTTCGGCCGCAATGACGTGGCCCTGCAGATGGCCAGTGACACCACCTATCCCAGCCTCGGCTTTATGCTGGCAAACGGGGCTACCACCCTGTGGGAGCGATGGGAAAACCTGGACGGCAGCGGCATGAACTCCCATAACCACCCCATGAACGGGGCCTGTACCGTCTGGTATTACAAATCGTTGGCCGGCATCCGCCCCGATGGAGAGGGCTGCTACACCGTCACCCCCGCCGTCGAACTGCCCATCGACTGGGTGAACGCTTCGGTGGCAGCGCCCGGCGGGCGGCTGGCCGTGCTGTTCTGGCGGGAGGAGGGCGGTACGGTGGTGGATGTAACCGTGCCCTTCAACACCCGCGTCGCCCTGAAGCTCCCATCCGGAAACCGCCCAATCGTCTGCAACGGGCAGACAGTGGAAACGGCGGCGGGGGAGGACGGCTACCGGACAATCCCCCTGTCGGCCGGCCGCTATCGCTGCCATATCCTGCCGGTTTGAAGCCCTAGGTAAGCGATGATGAAATCCAGTGGATGGATTTCCCCACTAAGCCGCCGCTGAGCCGCTAGGCGTGATTTAATCAGTGCTTACCTAGCACGGCGGAAAGTTAGATTTGTATTATATCGTCTTAGCACCGTCCATTTTTATAGATAAAAAGGAATTGTATAATAAAGAGGAAGTTAGGCAAAGTATCCAGTCCGCACTCCCGGAAGAAAGCCGCGGCTCCACCAACGCCTCCGGGGAGTCCACCCAGTCCGCCGATTCCACCTCGCAGGAAGGAGACAGCACGATGAGCCTCAACGGCAGCACCGCCTCGGCCACCAGCACCGCCGGCAAACCGGACAACACGCAGACGCCGGCCACCGCCGGCACCAAGGCGACGTCCACTACCACCAAAAAGACGGACACCTACAAAACCTATACCAAATACAATCTCGACGCCTACATGACCCCTGTCTGGAAGGGCGGCGTAGTGTATAACGAATCCGTCATGTTTTTCCCCAACGCCAAAACCGGCAAGCTCGATCCCGCTCCCCTGCTGTACAAGCCGGATAAAATTCTGTCAGTGCGTTCCTCCGATCTGAAGACGGAATATAAGGAGGGCGTGGACTATGTGGTGGAAAACGGCTGCATCAAGCTGACGGAAAACACTAGCATCTGGTCCTGGGATTACGACGATTTTTATCTAAAGTCCCCGGCGAGCGTGCCGATCGGCAGCGTGCAGGCTCCGGGCCGGTATGTATTCTATACCAACGGCGCCACCTATGCCGATACCCAGCTGGCCGTCACCTACACCCATTCCGGTAAATGGACGGGCACTGTGCCCCAGTACGCGGGTAGCCAGCTGCCCAAAACCATCGCCAAGCTGAAGGCTAAGCAGCCGGTGACGGTGGTGTATTACGGCGACAGCATCATGGTGGGCTGCGAGGCCAGCGGCCTGAATAAATACGAGCCCTATATGCCTATTTTCACCACCATGGTCACCGATCAGCTGAAGAAGACCTACGGCACCTCCAATATCAAGGAGATCAACACCTCCGTCGGCGGTAAGCACAGCGAATGGGGCCGGGAGGAGGCGTCGAATCTGGTGACCAAGTACAATCCGGATCTGGTGGTCATCGGCTTCGGTATGAACGACTCCGGCCTGACCGTGGAAGTGAACGGCAACAGCCAGCCGGTGGACGTGGCCCGCTACGAGGCCAACATCCGCGCCATCATTCAGAACGTCCGCAGCAAAAACCCGAACGCCGAGTTTATCCTGGTGTCCACCACCCTGCCCAATCCCGACTGCAACGGCTGGACCAACTGGCAGCCCAAATACAAAGCCGGACTGGAAAACATCGCCAAGGATACGGCCGGCGTCGCCCTGGCGCCCATGACGGATATGCATACCTATCTGCTGAGCAAGAAGAGGTACGAAGACATGGACGGCAACGGTGTCAACCATCCCAACGATTTCCTAGCTCGCGTCTACGCCCAGACCATTGCCCAGTGCCTGGTGCCGAATCTAGGTTAGCGCTGAATAAATCACGCCTGACGGCTCAGCGGTGTCTTGGCGGGGAATTTCCCTCACGACTGCGTCAAAAATCCTCGGAAACCGGAAGGTTCCTGCGTTTTTTTCCTTGTTGTGGGGAAAATTCCCTTCACCAATCCATCCGCTGGATTTAATCATCACTTACCTAGGATAAGAACCCTAACCCTTGAAAGGATGATGGCAGAATGAAAAAACTAGCGGCGCTTTTGGTAAGCGCCATATTGACGGTGGGGCTGCTGCCCGCGGCCTCCGCCGCCGGGGAGCCCAATCCCTGGAAGGATTCGTCAATCCATATCATGGAGATCGAGAGCTTCGAGAGCGGGTATCCGTCCGGCGACGTGAACCAGTGGCCCGGTTTCTGGTCTTATAACCAGGAGATCGGCTATGCGCCCACCAGCGGCCTGATTAAGAACGGGCAGCTGGTGATCAACAACGGCGGCACGGAAAGCTTCTTTTTCAAACGGGCCAGCGGCGCCATTTCCTCCTCCCTGCTGTCGCAGGCGGAGGGCGTCGGTTTCTACGTGAAAAACAATACCAAAAGCCCGGTCCGGCTGGCGTTTTACGGCGCCGGGGACAAGGACAAGAAGGACAACGGCGAAGCGATGTTCTTCTTCCAGAAGAGCGCCGCCACCTTTATCGACATGCAGGGCAACGCCTCCACCCTCTCTGGCAAGGACAGCCTGGTGTCTCTGGACGCGGGCAAGGAAGGGTACGTCCTTTTCAGCTTTTCCGATTTTGTGGACGGCTGGCACGATAACAAGAAGCTGGATGTGTCCAAAACCTCGCTCGAGCGCATCGGCCTGAGGCTGAACGACGGCATGGTCAACGTCCGCTACACCCTGAATTTTGATCACTTCTTCCTGTATGGGAAATCCATCAAGCACGCGCCCGGCACCATCTCGATGTCCGGCGCCGCCACCACCAAGCCCACCCAAACGAAAGCGCCGACCTCCCCCGCCACCAAGGCCCCCACCAAGACGCCGGCGGGCAGTGGTACAACCGCCCCCACCGCCCCCACGCAGGATTCCGTCGCCTCCGGCGAGGAGACCACCCTGCCCGCGGAGGAAACCACCCTCCCCACCGGGGAAACCACCCTTGCCGAGGAAACCACCACCGCCCAGCCGGTGGTCGGCCCGACCGCGGCGAATACGGAAGAGCCCGGCGGCATCAGCCCGGCGGTGCCAATCCTCATCATCGCCATCATCCTCGTGCTGGCGGTCGCCGCCGTGGTGATCGTCTATGTGGTGAAAAAGAAGAAGGCCGACGGCGCCCCGCAGTAATCCAAAGGAATCAGCCGGAGGAATGACGCTTCCGGCTAGTAGTCCGCCAAGACTAAACGGCTTTCGTTTTGGCGGACTACTGTTCTCTTTTAAGGAGGAACGCGTATGGATAAGTGCTCGCAGCTCAACCACCTGGTGGGCCTGGATAAGTACGGCCGCGCCTTCGCGCCCCAGGCCGGCGTCCGGCCGGATCGGCAGGTGGGCCTTTTTTTCTGGCTGTGGATCGGCCAGCCCGCCGCTACCGGCGCCTATGACGCCGGCGCTCTTCTGGAGCAGGAGAACGGCCGGGACATCCTCTTTCATCAGGATGTCCCCGAAAGCCCCGACGGACAGCAGCACTTCTGGGGCAAGCCCCTGTGGGGTTACTATGATTCCGCCGACGAGTGGGTGATCCGCCGCCAAATCGAGCTGCTGATGCTGGCCGGGGTGGATTTTATCGTGTTCGATACCACCAACGCCCGCACCTATCCGCAGGTCTACGAGCAGGTGCTCGCCGTCATCCAGGCCTATCAGCAGGCCGGCTGGAACCCTCCCCGCGCCGCCTTTTATACCCACTCTCATTCTCTGGATACCGTGCGGGTTCTGTATGAGGAGCTGTATCGGCCGGGTAAATTCGCCTCCGCCTGGTACCAGTTGGACGGCAAGCCGTTGATCATCGCCTATACCGCCTCCGCGCCCGATTTGGCGGAGGCCGCCATCCGGGGGGATACGGCGTATTCCCCGGCGGAACTGTCCCCTGAAATTCTGGATTTCTTCACCTTCAAGCGCCCCCAGTGGCCCTTCGATCCCTTCTATCCCGACGGCTTTCCCTGGATCGAGTGGACGTATCCCCAGCCCCTGCACGGCGACGTCATGAATGTGACGGTCGCCAGTCATCCCAACGTACCCTTCTCCTTCACCCTCACCCGCGGCCTGGAGAACTGGGGGAGAGGCTGGGATCCGCAAGCCCGGGTCAACCGGCCGGAGGACGTGGATACCGGCGCTTTTTTCCAGAAGCAGTGGGACTGGGCCATTGAGAACGATCCGGCTCTCGTGTTTGTGGGCGGCTGGAACGAATGGATCGCCTATAAGCAGCTGTGGGAAGGGGAATACATGCTGTGTGACGCGGTCGATCGGGAGTTTTCCCGGGACATCGAACCCATGTGCGGCGGGTATGAGGACGCCTTTTATATCCAGCTGATTCGCAACATCCGCCGGTATAAGGGGCTGGAAGGCTCCGAAAAGCCGGCCGGTCCCCTGCGGCTGGAGGCCACCGCCCTGCCCCCCATCCCCCGCGATCACCGGGGGGTCAGCGAGACGATCCGGTACACGGCGTCCGCACCCGTCAACCCCTTGCGCAGCGTCGAGGCCGCGCGCGTCGGTTCTTCCTTGCAGCTGACCCTGGCGTTTACGCAGGATGTCCGGGCCTGCGGCACGGCACCCGACGTCCTGCTGGGGACGGGATCGGTTCCCCACGGCGGCTGGCAGGGCTATGCCTTCCGCCTGCGCTGCCGGCCGGAGGAATCCGCCGCCTGCCTGGAGACGCTTGAAAGCGACGGGACGGGCACTGCGATCGCCAAGTTTCCCCTGGAAACGCGGGAGGCCGAAATCCGCCTGTCCCTGCCCCTGGAGGCCCTGGACGCCGCCGGGGAGCCGGCGATTTACCTAAAGGCTGCCTCGGAGGTGGAAAACCCCCGGGATATTCTGAGCTATTACACATCGGGCAGCGTGCTGCCCCCCGGCCGCCTGAGCTACAGCCTGCCTCTCGCCTAGTCAAAAAGGCCCGGAACCCGTCACTTGGCGGGTTCCGGGCCTTTTCAGTCTGCCAAAGAAGCCAGCGCGGGAAGCTCTTTCTATTTCGGCAAGATGACCCTGACGGAGGGCAACTTATCCCGTTTACCCGGCGATTCCTCGTGTGGTATGCTGTCCCCTGACAGCCGGCTGCAGCCGGCGGGAAAATAGCCCCGAGGAGGAAAATCACTGATGAAATCCTGGGATACATTGCTTGGGCATCCCTATCCGTGCGCCTGCGGGGGGACTCACATGTGCGGCATCGAGCGAGTGGTACTGGGCAGAGGCGCGCTGGCCGCCGTGGGGGAGTTGGCCGCCCACTATAAAACGATTCTGCTGGTGGCGGACGCCAACACCTACCGGGTATGCGGCCAACAGGTTCAAAAGCAGCTGACCGCCGTCGGAAAAGCTGTCTCCACCCTTGTGTACAAGGAAGCGGATCCGCTGCTGCCGGACAACGCCGCTGTCGCCCTGCTGGAGGAACAGATCGGGGCCGACACGGAGTTGGTGCTGGGGGTAGGCTCCGGGGTGATCAACGATCTGTGCAAGCACGGCAGCTGGCGGCGCGGGCTGCCCTATGTCATCGTGGCCACCGCCCCCTCCATGGACGGATACGCCTCGTCCGGCGCCGCCCTGTTGCTGGACGGCATGAAGGTGACGGTTCCCGCCCGGCCCCCGGCCGCCATTCTCGCGGACACGGCGGTGCTTCGGGAAGCGCCCTTCGACATGCTGCGGGCCGGCTTTGGAGACACGGTGGGCAAGTTCTCCGCCCTGAACGACTGGAAGCTGGGCAGCTTGCTGACCGGGGAGCCCTTCTGCCAGGGGGTGGCCGATCTGGTGATGGAGGCGGTGAACGAGGTCGTCGGGCTGGCCGATGGATTGGCCGCACGCCGGGAGGAAAGCGTGGAGGCCCTGATGGCCGCTCTGATTACGGTGGGCGTCGCCATGAGCTATGCGGGCAATTCCCGCCCCGCCTCGGGCAGCGAGCACCATCTGTCCCATTTCTTCGAGCTGACGGGTATCGAGCGCCGCCGCCCCTATCTCCTGCACGGCATCGACGTGGGCTATGCCACCGTGATGACCTGCCGAATGCGGGAGCAGGCGCTGCGGGGCCGGCCCATCACCGCCCCCCTGGTTCGGGACGCCGCCGCCTGGGAGGCGGCTGTCGGACGGGTGTTCGGCGCCGGCGCGCCGGAAATCCGCCGCCTGCAGGCCGGCGGGCTGGAGGAGCGGGATCTGCGCCCCCTGGTGACGGAAAAATGGGATGACATCCGCGCCGTTCTCCGGGAAGCGCCTGCCGCCCGCGACGTGGCGACCATCCTCGCGTCCATGGGATACGGGCGCGGGGAATTCCTCGCGGCCTACGGCGAGGAGTGGATCCGCCAGGCCGTGGACTACGCCCGTTATACCAAGACGATTTATACCCTGCTGTGGCTGCTGCGGGACGTGGAGGCACCCGCCCTCTCTCCCGCCGAGCTGCTGGCGGCCTTTTCATAAGGCGGCGGACACCTGACCCAAAAGCCGGAACAGCTTCTGTTCCGGCTTCTTTTATGTGTCTATATTTGCCCGGGATCCATCCAATTTTGCATAGACACCCCTGCAAGATTGGATGGGTACCCCTTGATACGACTTGTGAAAAGTTGTTGGAAACCCCTTAAAATACAAGTACACAGGCTGAAAAACAAGTCGAAATCCAGCAAATTCCTTTTCACAGGTGAAGGCCGCGGTTTAAGCGAATAAAGCGGAATTGATAACCGCAGGCACGATCTTGCTCAAAAAAGTGTATAACTTGGTAATAACCCCTCCGCTGGTTGTTCCTCTTAAAACCGATGTGTTATACTCGGTATGGGACGGGGGAGAATCCCCGCTTTTTCGACAACCCCGGATGGGTTTACTATGCGGAAATGGAGCGACGATTATGCCGACAAAGCCGATCACGTGCCAGAGAACTCCCGGCGGGATCCGTCTGCTGGCGGTCGTCAGCGCCGCCTGTCTGCTGATCCCCGCCTCCGGCTGGGGAGCCGGGGCGAAGACGCTGGCGGATAAGCTGCGGCCCGATGCGGAATACGGCGTCTCCTTCGATTATCAGGTGCAGGACAATTACCAGGCCCGGCTGAAGGAATACGCTGAGAAAGGGTATGCCCCGGCCGAGGCGGCACCCGTGCGCGTGCCGGCCGGCAGCTTCACCAAGGCGGACAAGACGCCCGCGGCGCATACGGAGGACGGCCGACAGGCCGTCCTCTGGGAAGAGGATAACGACTATCTCGAATGGACGGTGGAAGTGCCGGCCTCCGGACTGTATTGCCTGCGCCTGAGCTATAAGGCGGCGGATGACAACGGCGCGGACATGGTGCGGGCCCTGTCCATCGACGGGGCGGTGCCCTTCGACGAGTGCGCCAATATCCCGCTGTACCGCCGCTGGAAGGACAATGGCAAGCCGGTGGTCAACAGCATTGGCGACGAGGTGCGGCCTGGCGTTGTCCAGGCCATGGAATGGACGGTCTCCCCGCTGTACGACGCGGGGGGCATGTATGACGGCGCGCTCCGCTTCTATCTGGAAAAGGGGGCCCATACCCTGCGCTTGTCAGTGGTCGACGAGCCGCTGCTGCTGGAGTATCTCGAGCTGTACGCCCCCGAGGAGCCGCCGGCTTATGCCGCTGTCAAGGCGGACTATGACGCCAAGGGCTACACCCCCGCCGGAGAAGGGATTACCTTCGAGGCGGAAGGGGAGCGGATCCTCTTCAAAAACAACAGCACCCTGCGCATGACCAGCGACGGCGACCCCAAGACCAGCCCCCAGAAGACGGGAAGCGTGGTGATGAACGTCCTGGGCGGCACGGCCTGGCAGAGCGGCAACAGTGCCGTCACCTGGCAGGTGGAGGTGCCTCAAAGCGGCCTGTACCGGCTGGCCCTGCGGCTTAAGCAGGACTACCGCGAGGGCCTGCCCTCCTACCGGCGCATCGAGGTGGACGGCCAGGTGCCCTTTAAGGAGTGGGAGTCCTACCGCTTCGCCTACGACAAGAACTGGCGCACCGAGGTGCTCGCTGACGAAAACGGGACGCCCTATTATATTTATCTGGAGGCCGGGCGGCCCCATACCCTGACCATGACTGTCAAGCAGGGGGAACTGAACACCATCACCCAGATCCTGACGGCCGATTCCCTCCGGCTGTCCGAGCTGCTGCTGAATATCACCATGATCACCGGCCAGACGCCGGACGTGAATTACGATTACGAGCTGGATAAGAAAATCCCCGGCCTGCTGGACGCCCTGGAC
The DNA here is from genome assembly GCA_900546265.1 of uncultured Oscillospiraceae bacterium. Lineage (GTDB taxonomy): Bacteria > Bacillota > Clostridia > Oscillospirales > Acutalibacteraceae > UMGS856. Next base: position 59,117 of record URCA01000009.1, read on the forward strand.
GAAATTGCGGCCAACATGCGCGCCTGCATGACCATTATGGAGCAGGTGTCCGGCAACCGGCCCTCGAAATACTACCAGATGGAAAGCATGATCGCCCAGCTCGCGGCGCTGCGCGGGGATCCCTTCACCATTCCCCGCCGCCTGGACGATCTCAACAACATCCTGACCACCTATGGCGAATGGGTCACCCAGTTCCAGCAGCATCCGCTGCTGCTGGACACGGTGGAGCTGGTGCCGGGGGACGGCGAGGTGGACAGTCCCCGCTCCAATGTCTTCCAGCGGCTGTGGGTGTCCACCGTCAATTTCTTCAATTCCTTCTTTAAGGATTACGACAGCGTGCTAGGTGTAAGCGCCGGCGACTATGAGGTGCACACCACCATCGACGTGTGGATCGGCCGGGGCAAGGACTGGGGAATGCTCCTCAAGCAGATGGCTGACGAGGATTTCACCCCCAAGACCGGCATCGGCATCCGCCTGAACATCCTGCCCGCCGGCCAGCTGGGCGCGGGCAGCGTCAACGCCATGCTGCTGGCCATCTCCTCCGGCCGGGCCCCTGACGTGGGGCTGGCCACCTCCACCAATTCCATTGGGGAATTCGCCCTGCGCAACGCCGTGGTGGATCTCAGCGGGCTGGAGGGCTTCGCGGAGGTGCGGGAGCGGTTCCTGCCCGAGCTGTTCATCCCCATGACCTATCAGGACGGAATATACGGCCTGCCGGAAACCATGAAATTCACCGCCCTGCTCTACCGCAAGGATATCCTGTCCGAGCTGGGGCTCAGTCTGCCCGAGACGTGGGAGGATTTGTATGACAAGATCATCCCCGTCCTCTATCAGAACAACATGCAGTTTTACATCCCCGCGGCCAATCAGGCCGAGGTGGAAAGCAGCTTCGGCATGTTCCTCTGCCAGCTGGGCGGCCGGTATTACAGCGACGACCTGATGAACTCCGCCTTCGATCAGCCCGAGGCCTATCAGGCCTTCCGGGAGTTCACCGAGCTGTTCACCCTTTACGGCGTGCCGGTGTCCGCCAGCTTTTTCAACCGCTTCCGCACCGGGGAAATCCCCATTGGCATCACCGATTTCACCGCCTATATGCAGCTGCTTGCCGCCGCGCCGGAGCTTGGCGGCAAATGGGGGGTGGCCCCTATCCCCGGCCATCGGCGCGAGGACGGAACGATTGACCGGACTCACAACGGGATTCTGGCCGAAAGCGGCATGATTCTCAGCCAGTCGGCGCACCCCGACGAGGCGTGGCAGTTCCTCAAATGGTGGATGAGCACCAGCGTGCAGCGCCAGTTCGGCAGCGAAATCGAGGCCTTGAACGGCCGGGCCGCCCGCTGGAACACCGCCAATCTGGAAGCCTTCGGCGACATGGCGTGGCCCCGGGACGATTTGAAGCAGATCGAACGCACCTTCGAGCAGGTGACGCAGATCCCGGTGGTGCTCGGCGGGTATTTCGCCGGCCGTCATATCAACAACGCGTTCAACCGGGTGGTCATCTCGGGCCAAAACGCCCGGGATTCCCTGGAGGAGTCGGTTAAGGACATCAACCGGGAACTCAAGCGGCGCCGGGAGAGCTCCTCCGCCAGGTAAGGGATGATTTAACGGCGTGTGCGCGGGATGAAATCATTGCTCACCTAGATAGCCTTCACTTTGAAATGGGATGTGGTATTGTGGCGTTCCAAAAAGAGAAAGCGGTGAGGCGATACGGCAACACCAAAATGGGGTATCTGTTCATGTCCCCCTTCCTGGTGCTGTTCGCGCTGTTCACCATCGTGCCGGTGCTGATATCCTTGGCGCTGAGCCTGACCAACTACAATATGATGGAAACGCCCGACATCATCGGCATCACCAATTTCAAGCTGCTGATTTTGGACGACAAGGAGTTTCTCATCGCCCTGAAAAACACCCTGCTGTTCGCGGTGATTTCCGGCCCGATCTCCTTTTTTGCCTCCTTCATCATGGCGTGGCTCATCAGCAACCTGAAAAAGCTGCGCAATGTGTTTTCCCTGGCCTTCTACGCCCCCTCCATCACGAGCGGGGTGGCCATGAGCACCGTCTGGCTCTATTTTTTCTCCTCCGACTCTTACGGACTTATCAATAACGTGCTCATCCGCATGGGGCTGATTTCCGAGCCTATCAAATGGACGCTGGATCCCCAGTACATATTGGGCGTGGTGGTGTTTATCTCCATTTGGATGGGCATGGGCACCGGGTTCCTTACCTTTCTGGCCGGCCTGCAGGGGCTCAACGAGGAAATTTATGAGGCGGGAATGATCGACGGCATCCGCAATTCCGTGCAGGAGCTGTTCTATCTCACCCTGCCGCAGATGAAGCCCCAGCTGCTGTTTGGGGCCATCAACGGCACGGTGGCGGCCTTCGGGGTGTTCGATATCGCCGTGTCGGTAGCGGGGATGCCCAGCCCCAACTATGCGGCTCACACCATCGTGGCCCATTTGTACGATTACGCCTTCATCCGCTTCGACATGGGCTACGCCTCGGCGGTGGCGGTCATCCTGTTCCTGATGACCTTTGTGCTGGGCCGGGTGTTCATGAAGGTCTTCTCCTCCAAGGATCAGTGAGGCCGGCGTGCTGTGGCATGAAAAATCCCAAGCGGGATGGAACAGAACCGTTCGGCGGCCGCCCCGCATGGCGGAAGACGGTTCTTCCCATTCTATCTGTGCCTGAAAGGAAGGCGGTTTACTATGGCAGCCGTCAAAGGCTTCAGCGTCCGTTTCCGCGGACGTCACCTGTTTTTTGTCAACGTTCCCAAGCTGGTGCTGTTTCTTTTCCTGGGGCTGCTGGTCTGCTTCACGGCGCTGCCCCTGGTCTATGTGGTGTCCACTGCCTTCAAGCCTATCGATGAGCTGTATCTGTTCCCGCCGCGCTTCTTTACCAGTAAGCCGACGCTGAACAATATGGCCAGCCTGTTCAGCGCCCTGGACAGCTCGGCGGTGCCCTTCTCCCGCTACATATTCAACAGTCTCTTCACCGCGACGGTGACGGTGATCCTCACGGTACTGGTGTCCTGCATGGCGGCTTACGGGCTGGTCAAGCACCGGCCCCGGGGCGGGGATTTCATCTTCAACCTCATCCTGGTGGCCCTCATGTTTTCCCCCCATGTCACCCAGATCCCCAACTACATGGTGGTGAAAACCCTGGGGCTTATCGATACCTATTGGGCGCTCATCGTGCCAAAGATCGCGGTGGCGTTCAACATCTTCCTGGTCAAGCAATTCCTGGAGCAGATGCCGGACGCGTACCTGGAGGCGGCACGGCTGGACGGGGCCAGCGAATGGGCCCTGTTCTGGAAAATCGTCATGCCGTACATCAAGCCCGCCTGGGCCACCCTGGTGGTTTTCTCCTTCGTGAGCAACTGGAACGACTATTTCAGCCCGTTGGTGTTCATCACGAAAACCTCGCTGAAAACCCTGCCCCTGGCGGTGCAGACCATCGCGGGCGGCCCGGGGGCGGCGGCGTTGGCCACGGCGGGGGCCATGGCGGCCTCCACCCTGGTAATGACCCTGCCCACCATTATCGTGTATACCGTGATGCAGGGCCGCGTGCTGTCCACCATGGCCCATTCCGGCATCAAGGCGTAGCCGCCCCACGGACAGGCGGCTGGAAAGGACTGGTACTCTTGAGAAGAACATGGCGGGCGGCGGCCGCGGCTTCGGCTCTCACTCTCCTGCTTGGAGGCGGCGCGCAGGCGCTGGGCACCATGGATTACGTGCTGGATACCGACGGCAAAACCCGGATCCCCACCCCTGTGACCCATCAAATTGAGACCGTGGTCGGGTATCTGGGGCCTCAGGGCGGCAGCCTGAACAAGCCGTCGGATCTCTATATTGACAGCCAGGACAACGTGTATATCGCCGATACCGGCAACAACCGCGTGGTCCAGCTGGATAAGGACGGGCGGTTCGTACGCAGCTATACCGACGCGGGCCGGCTGAACGCGCCGGAAGGGGTGTATGTGGACGAGGACGGGGACGTGTACGTCGGGGACACCCAGAACGAGCGGATCGTTCATCTCGATCCGGTCGACGGCTTTATCGAGGAATTCGTCAAGCCCCAGTCCGACATGCTGGAGGAAAGCATGGATTTCCAGGTGGGGCGGCTTGGCATCAGCCCCCAGGGGTATATTTATCTCATCAAGGGCCAGCATTTCATGACCATCGACGCGGAAAACGCGTTCAAGGGCTATGTGGGCGCCAACGAGCTGGGCTTCAGCCTGACCCGGATCCTGATACGGATGTTCGCCTCGCGGGAGCAGCAGAGCAAGCTGCTCAAGGAGGAGCCTCCGGCCTACAATTCCTTCGACATCGGGGACGACGGCATGGTTTACGCCACCACGGTGGAGGGGAAGACCAGCGGCCAAATCCGGAAAATCAACGCCGTGGGCAAAAACATTTTCCCGGAGAAAGCCTATGGCGAAACCTATTTTAACGAGCATACCAACGTCTACAACAATCCCCGCTTCATCGACGTGGCGGTGGGGGCCGGCGGGCTGGTGTATGTACTGGAGGGGTATTCCTCCCAGGTATACGCCTACGACCCGGAAGGCAACCTGCTGGCGGTGTTCGGCGGGGAGGGCAAGGTGAAGGGCCGGTTCCAGGCGCCCAAGGCGCTGGATGTGAACAGCGCGGGGGATGTGTTCGTGCTGGACGGGGCCACCGGCTATATCCACCGGTTCGCCCGCACCGACTTTATGGACAACGTGGCGGGCGCGGTGGCCGCCTATGAGAGCGGCGATTACACCGGCGCTTATGATAAATGGAACCAGGTGCTGCGCATCGACGTCAACTATCCGGTGGCCAACCGGGGCATCGCCCAGGCCCTGTACAAGGACGGGAAGATGGAGGAGGCCATGGCCTATTACGAGCTGGCGGACAGCAAGGACGGCTACGGCGAGGCGTTCGCCGAGTACCGGTATCAGAAATTCCGGGCGTATTTTGGCTGGGTCGTGCTGGCGGCGGCCGTGCTGGCGGTGGGGATTATCCTGCTGGTATGGCGGCTCAAAGCCGGCGCGGATCGGTATGTGCGCCGGTATTTCAGCGGAGGTGATCGCTCATGAGAGGCAGGCTGCTGAGACTGGGAGAAAACAGCGTGGCGGGTAAAATGCTCCTCATTGTGTTTCATCCGCTGGACTGCATGGATATCATCAAGCGGGAGAAAAAGCAGGCCCGCCTCTGGGTGGTGCCGGTGCTGTACCTGCTGGCCTTCCTGGTGAACTACGCGTACATTTTTCTGGTGCATTTTCCGCTGGAATCCAAAAATCCTGCCGACGCAAGTCTCCTGCTGGAGGCGGCGATGGTGATCGTGCCTCTGTTCAGCTGGGTGGTGGGCAGTTACCTGATGACCGCCATCACCAGCGGGGAAAGCACCTTTCTCGAAAGCCTGGTCGCCTCCGCCTATGCGCTGGTGCCCTATATTGTGCTCACCCCCCTGATGGCCCTTTCCTCCAACCTGCTCGGAAGCGGGGAAGCAGGGGTATACCGGGCGCTGCGGGTTATCGTTCTGCTGTGGGTGCTCCTGCTGCTGCTGCTGGCGCTGCAGCGGCTCAACGACTACAGCCTGAAGAAAACCGTGGGGGTGGCCGTTTTGTCGGCGGCGGCGGTCATCGTCCTGTGGGCGGTCTGCCTGCTGCTGTTCTCCCTGACGGTGCAGTTCGTCACCTTTTTCACCGGCATCGGCGGGGAAATCCAACTGAAATTTTTCACATAAGGAGGGCGGGGACATGCGACGACTGAAACGATGGCTTTCCGTGCTGCTGACCGCCGCCCTGCTAGCGGCGGGGGCCGCGGGCTTTACTAGGGCGGAAAACGACGACAATCCGCCCCCCGACGGGTTCGCCACCTGGGAGGACTATTTCAACAGCCTCATCTCCGGCGGCAGCGAGACCGAGGTGCCGGTGCCGCCCCTGGAGCAGATGCATCTGGCGGGGGAGAACGAGAACTTCGCGTTTTACTATCACGAGGAGGGAGCCGACGCCTACATCCTCGACAAGCGGGAGGGCAAGCTGTGGAGCACCGCGGTCCATCCCGATACTATGGACACCACCGGCATGACCCCGGCAGTGAAAACCGCCCTGCTGGAGGTGGGCGTGGCGGATAAGGAGGGGGTCATTACCACCCTGACGCTGACCTCCGCCGCCACGGAGGGCTTTACCCTGTCTCCCGCTTATGGAGATGGCCGGGTGACGCTGACCGTGGAGGTGAAGGACACAGGGGTGTCCTTCGCGCTGGACATGTGGATCGACAAGGAGGGCTTCAACTGCTCCCTGCCGGACGACGCGGTGCGGGAAACCGGGGAGGGCCGGCTTGTGTATGTCACGCCTCTGCCCGCCTTCGGCGCGGCCGGCGGGCAGGAGGACGGCTACATCTTCTACCCCGACGGCAGCGGCGCCCTCATCGATATCAAGCCCTATCCGCTGCCCACCTCCGAGGCCTATTCCTACCCCCTGTACGGCCCGGCGGACGCGGATCTCGACCTGCTCGAGCAGAACCGCGAGCAGGATATTCAAAACCTGATGCTGCCGGTGTTCGGTATCAAACACACCAGCGGCGGGTTCCTGGCCGCGGTGACGGCAGGGGAGGAGACCGCCACTCTCCACATGGCCATGGATAAGGTTTACCGGGCGTATTTTCAGTTCGATTATCGGAAATATGCGACGGTGGAATACAATTTCACGGGCAATGTGTTCGACACCAAAACCCTCAGCGAGCTGATTCCCGACCGGACGGCCGGCGATCGCACCGTCAAATATTTCCTGCTCGGCGGGACGGCCAACACCTATTCCGACATGGCGGCGGCCTACCGGGGCTACCTCATGGAGACCGGCGTGCTCAAAAAGAGGGCGGCCGGGGACGGCGTGCCCCTGTCGGTGGAATTTTTCATGGGCATCCCCTCCAACGGCTTTTTCACCAAGAAGATGGAGACGCTGACCTCCTTCTCCCAGGCGGAGTCGATTCTCGGGGATTTGCGGCAGGCGGGGGTGAACCGTCTGGAGGTGTCCCTGTCCGGCTGGTGCCAGGGCGGCTACGATATGCTGCCCACCCGGCCGAAGGCGGAGGGCAAGCTGGGCGGCAGCAGCGGCCTGAGCTCGCTGGCCGTCGCCTGCGCCGAGGGCGGGGTGAACCTGTTCGCCAACATGGATTTCCTCTACGCCCGCGACGGGGTGGGAAAATTCAACGCCAAAAAAGACACCATCCGCGACCGGCTGGGCAAGCTGATTACCGACAAGGAGGAAGAGCTGTACCTGCTCAACCCAGCCCGCACCCTGCGCGGCAGTCTGGATAAGGCACTGGACGGGCTGGACAGCCGGATTTCCCTCCATCTTCTCTCGGTGGGGAGCGTGGCCGTGCCCGACGTGCAGCGGAACGCCTACACCGACCGCAAGGCGGCGGTGGAGGCCTACCGCGAGAACCTGGCGGTTCTGGCCGGCAAGCGGAAGAATCTGGCGGTAGGGGGCGGCAATGCCTATGTTCTGCCCTACGCCACCCGCCTGTACGATATCCCGGATAAGGATTCCGGCTATTATCAGAACAGCGCCGCCGTGCCTTTCTATCAGATGGTGGTGCACGGCTGTGTGGACTACAGCTCGCTGGCGGGCAACCTGTCCTACAACGACGCCTACCAGAAGCTGCGCTGGGTGGAAACGGGGAGCATCCCCCATTTCCTCATCACCCATGAAAACCCCATCCGGCTGAAGGAAACCAGCTACAACCGGATTTTCTCCTCCCAGTACACTGCCTGGAAGGAGGCCATGACCGCCGTTTATCAGGAGTTTAACCAGCGGCTGTCCGGCGTGTGGAACCAGACCATCGAGCGGCACGACCGGCTGAGCGCCGATGTGGTGCGCCTGACCTACGGCGACGGCAGCCGCACGTACATCAACTACGGCGACAGCGCCGCCCAGGCGGACGGGCAGACCATCCCGGCTATGGACTACGTCGTGATCGGGGCAGGAGGGACGCCATGAAACTGAACATGAAACAGCGCCGGAGCCTGGCCGGGTGGTGCTTTGTCTCCCCCTGGGTGCTGGGCGGCCTGGTGCTTCTGGTGTTCCCCCTGGGATATTCTCTGGTGCTCAGCTTCATCCGCCTGAAAAACAACGGCTGGCAGGGGGCCTCCTTCGCCGGCTGGGCCCATTACCAAAAGGCCTTTGTCTCGGACATTGAGTTTGTGCCCAAATTTCTGGCCGTGGTCAAGGATACCCTCATCAATACCCCCATGATCCTCATTGTGTCCCTGCTGATTGCCATCATGCTCAGCCGGGACATCAAGGCCCGCGGCTTTTTCCGCACCATATTTTTCCTGCCTGTTCTGCTGGGCACCGGCTTCGTCATGGAGCAGATCCTCGGGCAGAACGTGGATCAGCAGGCCATGGAGGTGGCGCGGGGTATTCTGCTGCCGCCGCAGGTGCAGGGGTATCTCGGCCCCGACGTCACCGGCTATATCCTGGAGTTTTTCAACCGGATCACCATGGTCATGTGGAAATCCGGTGTGCAGATTATCATCGCCCTCGCGGGGCTGCAGGGCATTTCGGCCTCCCTGTACGAATCCGGCCGGGTGGACGGCGCCACCGAGTGGGAAATGTTCTGGAAAATCACCCTGCCCATGATGTCCCCCATCCTGCTGCTCAATACGGTGTACACCATCGTGGTGTCTATGACCGACAGCGGAGGCATCGTCGACTATATCGTGGCCAAGGCGTTCAACAGCACCCCCATTCAGTTCGAGTATTCGGCGGCCCTGGGCTGGATTTACTTCGCGTTCATCCTGCTGCTGGTGCTGGCGGTGTTCCTGGTCTTCCGGCCCTTTGTGAACCGGGCGGCCGACAATAAGAGAGGATAGGAGGAAGCGGCTATGTCGGATAAAACCGCGGCTGTCCGCACCCTGCGGCGGGTGTTCACCGCCAAGCGCGTCGTGCGGTTGGTCATGTATGTCTTTTTGCTGGATTTGATGTTCGTCTTCCTCTATCCCTTTCTGTACATGCTCATTACGTCCATCAAGTCCCCGGAGGACGTGATGGACGTGACAGTGAACTGGCTGGTCAACCAGGTGTATGTGCACAACTACGCCCTGTCCTGGGAGGCCCTGCAATATCCGGTCACCCTGCTGCGCACCGTGTTCCTGGTGGTGGTCTGCACCTTGGGGCATCTGATTGCCTGCTCGCTGGTGGGCTACGGGTTCGCCCGGTTCGAGTTCCGGGGCAAAGGGGTGCTGTTCATTTTCCTGCTGCTGGCCATCATCGTCCCGCCCCAGACCATCGTCACCCCGCTATACATGATATACGCCGGTATCGGCATCACCAACACCATGCTGCCCCTCATCCTGCCCACCTGGCTGGGCTTGGGGCTCAAGGGCGGGCTGTTCATCTTCCTGTTCCGGCAGTTTTATCTCTCCCTGCCCCGCTCCCTGGAGGAGGCGGCCAACATCGACGGCTGCGGCTTTTTCAGCACCTATTTCCGCATCGCCCTGCCGGCCTCCCGCTCCTCCGTCATGGTCTGTCTGGTGCTCAGCCTGGTCTGGCATTGGAACGACTATTTCGAGCCCACTCTGTTCATCCATCCGGACAAGAAGCTCCTGCCCATGATGCTGCCCGGCATTTACACCATTATGAACGGCGGCGGCAGCCTGGACATGTCCGGCGCCGGGGGCCTCGGGGACGTATATACCGAGGCCGTGGGCATGGCGGCCACCGTTCTGGTGGTGCTGCCGGTCTTTCTTGCCTACATGTTCCTGCAAAAGCAGTTCATCCAGGGCGTGGAGCGCAGCGGCATCACCGGCGAATAATCCTTCCTGCAAGATTGTGCGGGTGCTGAGCAAGTTAGGCGATTCCTATTCCGGCGATTCTGTGTTAAAATGATAAGGAAATCATCAGGTAACCGCGCGAAGTTGGAGGATTTATCCAACGCATTCCCGCCGCGGGGGCGTCGAGCCGGTTTTGTCCGCCGCCGCCGTCAGAGCAAAATAAGGAGGAAGACATGAAGAGAATCACGACCATGCTGCTTTGTGCGGCCATGCTCCTGTCCCTGGCCGCCTGCAGCCGGGAACCGGCCGGATCCACGCCGGAAGGCTCGGGCGCCGACGCCTCCGTCGCTGTGTCCAGTGACGCGGATGCCGCCACCAGCGGCGACGATACCGTCTCGGGGGAACCGGGCAGCGACGTGTCCGCCGACGGCACCACCCCCTCGGATTCCGGCACCCCCAGCAACGGCGGCGGCAACGCCACCCAAAAGCCAGGCACCAGCTCCCAGTCCGCCGGTCCCCGCCAGGTGGTGAACAACTGTTACACCACCGGCTATCCCATTGCCAAGGATCCGGTCACCTTCAAGATCATGATCCGCGACCACGCCAATGGACTGGCGAAATACAACGATTCGCCCCTGGTGAAGTACATCAAGGACAAGATGAACATCACGCTGAGCTTTGAGTCGGTGCCTCCCACCGATATGGTGGGGCAGAAGATGACCACCGCCTATGCCAGCAACAACATGCCCGACATGTTCTGGGGCATGGCGCCCGCCTCCACCCTGCACAGCCCCTTCATCAAGCAGGGGAAGGTGATCGAAATCGGGCAGTACGTCGACAAATTCGCCCCCAATGTCAAGAAAATGTTCGAGGACGTGCCGGCCGCCAAATACCTGACCACCTTCGACGACGGCAAGACCTACATGTTCCCCATGGTGAACGATCCCGACGAGAGTTCGCCCAGTAATTACTCCTTCAAGCTGTTCATCAACAAAACCTGGCTGACCAACGTGGGCAAAAGCATGCCCACCACCACCGATCAGCTGCGGGACGTGCTGATCGCCTTCCGGGATCAGGACGCTAACAAGAACGGGGACAAGAACGACGAAATCCCCCTGACCTTCGGCGGTTGCGGCGTGCCGTACGGCGACATCCCGCCCTCCCTGTTTGGCCCCTTCGGCGTGTCTACCTATCTCAACTGGCTGAACATCAACCAGAAAACCAACAAGATTGAGTACGCCCCCATTACCGATGGGTATAAAAACGGCCTCAAATACTTTGCCGATCTGTATAAGGAGAAGCTGCTCGACAACAACTTCCGCGGCAAGCAGTTTAAGGACGTCAAGCAGCTGACCAGCGCCAAGATCCCCACCGTGGGCGTGTTCGCGGCCACCGGCTGGGCCGAGGGCGTCAGCGCCGACAACTACCTGGCCCATTACACCGTCATGCCGCCCCTCAAGGGGCCGGCCGGGGCGGACAGCACCTGGTCCTATGTGGACACCGAGAAAATCTGGCCCGAGTGGTTTGTGGTCACCAAGAACTGCCAATATCCTGAAATCGCCGTGCGTCTGGCCGATTACTTCTATTCCACCGAAGGCACCACCGTGGCGCTTTACGGCCCTCCCGGCGCCAACAACTGCTGGAATTATGACAAGAACGGGAAATATGTCCCCAACTATTCCAAAATGCCCGCGGGCAAAAGCTTCGGCGAATGGGCGTATACCATGACGCCGGGGTATCCGATCCCCCACTACAACAGCAAGGATTTCTATAAGTTTACCACTCACACCAGCAGCAAACCCACCGCGGAGGAGAAGGCGAACGCCCAGTATACCGCCGCCGGCACCGCCATGTTCAAGAATATGAAGCCCAAATTGGTCCTGCCCAAGCTGTCCTATACGGCGCAGGAGGCGGCGACCGCGGCGGATTTGGGCGGCTACGCCTCCTACGCGGCGGAGATGCGCTTCAAGTTCATCAGCGGCGAGAACATCGATTCCGCCTGGTCCAGCTACGTCGCCAACATCAAGAAGCTGGGCGTCGATAAGCTGCTCGAGGTGGAGAATCAGGCCTACAACCGCTATCGCGTGTGGATGAAGAATAACGGGAAATAACCATGCGGGACAAAACGCTCCCGTCCCTGAACCCCTGAACGGGCAGGGGCGGGAGCGTTTATGCGCATGGGGAGAAAGAGACGGGGAGAGGTATGGACAGACAGATTTTCCGGCCGGAGGCGTTCGGCGCGCTGGCCGACGGGAGCACCAACGATGCGGCGGCCTTCTGGCGGGCCCTGGACGCGGCCGCCGCCGTGCCGGACAGCATCCTGGAGCTGAAAAAGGACGGCGTGTACTATCTCGCGCGGCGGGGAACCGCCGTGGCGGCGGACTGCGGCGCCTCCGGCGCCATGGAAAGCGGCGCCGGAGAGGATAAGACGGCGGCCATCGCCCTGGACGGGGCGCGGGGCCTCACTATCCGGGGGGATAACACCACCCTGCTGCTGGAGGCGCCCCTGTTCTATTGCAACATCAACAATACCGAGCGGGTGACGCTGGAGGGGCTGAATTTCGACTACCGCGTCCAGCCCTTCGCCGGCGCGCGCACCCTGGCTGTCGACCGGGAAGCGGGCTGCGCGGAGGTGGTGACCGACCGGAGCCTCGGCATCGAGGGATCCCATGACGGGCGGCCCTTCGGCCTGTTCGGGGTGCTGGATCGGCCCGACGGCCGGTGGCACATGTTCCTGGACGGCTACGACACGCTGGACGCGGCCGCCAACCGGTACCGGGTGCGGTTCAAAAAAGAGGACGCGGCCACCATGTCGCGTCTGGAACTGCTGGAATCCACGCGGATCATCCTGCCCATGCCGGGCATCGGTCACCGGATCGAACGGGCCTTCTCCATTGTGGGCAACACCGATTTTCAGATGCGGGACTGCCGGATCTGGAGCGCCGCCCGCTTTATGTTCGCCCTGTTCCGTAACGAGGGGGAGATCCGCTTCCAGCGGGTGCATATCGAACCCCGGCCGGGCTCGGATCTGCCCATCGTGGGCTGGCGGGACGGGTTTCATGTCAAGGAAAACCGAGGCCGGTATATCTGGGAAGACTGCCGGGCCAGCGGCTTGTTTGATGATATTTTCAACATCTCCGCCTCCATGCTGAACGTGCAGGATGTGTATGCCGACGACGACATCGACCTTCTGTGGGGGGAGACCCACGGCCCCTACGTCCCACTGAAGCCCGGCGATACCCTGACCGTTATCAACGAGGATACCGGCGCGCTCATCGGCTCCACCGCCGTGCGCCGGGTCATCCGGCAGGAGGGGGAGCACAACCGGATCCTGCTAACCGAGCCGCTGCCCGGCGTGCGGGCGGGCAAGCACGTGAAGGCCTGCTTCGATTCCATGGTGGCGCCCGGATCGGTCATCGAGGGCTGCGACTTCCGGGGCACCTTCCGCTTTCGGGGTCCCATCGAAATCCGGAACAGCTATTTCTACGTGGCCCGGATGTGGATCGACCTGTTTTCCCCCTATGAGGGCCCGGTGCCGCAGGGGGTGCATTTCACCGGCTGCCGCTTTGTCTGCGACGACGAGGAGGCGCTGTACTTCCATTTGGAAAGCCAACGGCGGGGGGACGGCGGCGCCCGGCCCTATCATCTGGAGGATATCCGGTTCAACAACTGCCGCCTCTGCCCGGCCAATTTCCAAATTGCCGAGCAAGATCGGCCCTATGTGTATTTTGAATGAGAGCAAATATCCAGAATTTAACGGGCCTTTTACGGAAATATAAACCAAACCGGCCGGTTTTGCACTTGCAAAATGTGCCGTATGGCGTATAATGGGGGTAGACCATGGAACAACGCCGAGGGGTGAGCCTGATGCCGGAGACGGTAACGACTGCATTCTGTATGGATTACAAGCGGATTGATTTTCTGTTCTGCGACGACGGGGACACCTATAACATTATGGAGCAGGTGCGCCAGCTGCAGGGGACCGGCGGTGAGAATCCGGTGCTGTTCCATACGCCGGGCGAGGAAGAAATGGCGATGCCCTTCTCCGTCACCGGCGGCGCCCATTATGAGGTGGGGGATAAGTATTTTACCCGCCGCAGCCAGCTGGACAGCTACCAGCTGATCCTGACCTGCTCGGGCCACTGCCAGGTGGAGACCGGCAGCCACCGGTATGACTGCACCAAGGGTACCGTGCTGCTGATGGACTGCCGGGCGCCCCACGTCTATCGGGTGCCCAAAGGGGAATGCTGGGACTATAAGCATATCCATTTCGAGGTGGACGAGAAATCCCGCCGGGTAGCGGACAAGGCCTTGGGCTTCATCGCCTTCCCCGAAAGCGATATCGAGCGGCGCATTGATGAGATTTTCTGGGAGATGCGGCATTTCAGCGCCAATTCCCCCTACATTTTGTCCAATCACGTGTCCAACATGCTGACCGAAATGATCCAGCTCCGCTCCCAGGCGGCCATCATCCGGCCTCACATGGAGCTTATCGAAAAAGCCGCCAAATACATGCGCGGCCATTACATGGAGAAAATCAATATCAACGACCTGGCGAAAAACGAGTTTGTATCGGTGTTCTACTTCACCCGGCTGTTCAAGGATTATTACGGCACCTCTCCGTATGATTACCTGGTGAAATACCGGCTGAATAAGTCCAAGAACATGCTTGCCCAGGGGCGGGCGGTCAAGGAGATTGCCCAGGAATGCGGCTTTGGCAACGCCAATAACTTCTCCCGCATCTTCAAAAAGCACACGGGTATCTCGCCCAACCAGTTCCGCGCCCAGTTCTTCGGCAGCGCGGAGGAAGCCTAAACCTTTCGTAGGGGTCGCCGTTCCTTCAAAACGGCGGCCCTTTTTTACGCAAAAATCACCCGGCCCCGGAGGATGTCCTCCGGGGCCGGGTGATTTTTTGTTTATTTCCGTTTCCGCAGCAGGAGCAGCGTCCCGGCCGACAGGGCCGTGAGCAGCAGCACCGCCGCGGGCAGGGCCGAACCGGTGTCGGGGATACTGGTTTCGTCGTCGTTCCCGCCGGAGCTGGTCTCGTCGTCCACCGTGTAGGCCTTGATGATTTGCAGCAGCTCGTAAGCGCCCTCGTCAGTGTCCAGCAGCCGGGCCTCCACATCCATCTGGGTGAAGTAGTCCAGCGCGTTCCAGGCCTTGGCCAACAGGTTCAGGGCGTCCTTGTCGCCCGCCGAAGCGGCGTCGTAATGCTCGTTGAGCAGCGCCAGGAACTTATCGGTGGCGGTTTCCTCAGGTTCTTCAGCCTTTTTCTCGGCAAAGGCGACGGTGGGATTGATGCCGTTCTCGGAGGCGGAGGCCACCCGGAAGTAGGCGTCCTTGCCCTTCACCATGTTGTCCATCTGCAGGTATTTGTCGATTTCGGGGTCGGAGGAGGAAAGGATCTTGCCCGCCACCTGGAGATACCAGTGGCCCTGTACCCCGTCTTCGATGACCGAGATGGTCAGATCCTTGCCGCCGCAGGCGGGCACCGCCGTCAGCGTTTTCCATTCCGTTCCGGCCCAGGCCAGAATGTGGGTGTTACCGGGATCGGCTTCGGGCTTATCCACCAGCCGGATGGCCACGCCCTGGCCGGGTGTCGGCTTGCGATCGACGTTGGGGCCGGTGACAAAGGCGAATTCCGGCGCCCAGTTGGTTTTGCCCTCCAAATTGGCGTTGAAGTTGATGTAGACCGGATTGTCTTCCAGGTTCTTGATGGGCAGGTTGTACTGCGCATACGCGCCGGCCGGCACACTCAGCTTGTAGCCGTCCTCCGCGCTGCCCTCGGTGGCGGAGCCCATAAGCACCGAGAACCACCAGTCGCCGCTCTGCTCCATGTTGGCGATCTGGATGCCATTGGTGCGGAAGCCGTTGCTGCCGCCGATGCGCACCTTGGTTTTCGCGGCGTTGGCCTCCATATACGCGTCGAAGTTGTCGAAAGCGCGGCCGGTAAACAGATGGCTGTCGATTTTCAGATACCAGTGGCCGTCCTGCTTGACGAACGAATAGGTGTGGGTGCCGTCGAGATTGAAGTTGGTCAGCTTGCCGTTTTCCAGGCTGGCGGGGTCGTCGCTGGCGATGGTCACCGCCTCCATCTTGTCGCCCACCTGCGTCCAGCACTGGACGATTAGGGTGTTGCCCGCCTGGGGCGTTAAGATAAAGAACAGGCCGTTCTTCGCGCCCGGCGCCGGATATAGGCCGGTGTTCGGATCGGTGGTTAGGGACAGGGTGAACCATCCGCTGTCTCCGGCGGTGGCCCCCGCCCAGGTGATGACGTCCTTGGTCATGTCGTAGTCCTTGGTGGTGGTGGCCCAGAGCGAGCCTTTTCCGCGGCAGTCCTCGAACTGCCAGCCCTCGGCCTCGCTGCCGGTGTATTTGACCTTGTCGTCGTCGTTGACATACCAGTCGCCCGCCGCGTCCAGCTTCAGCTCGGCAATTTTCGCCTCGGCGTCGGTCAGCTTTTTCAGGGTCTCGGCGGCCACCAAGGCTTTATCCGGCAGCGCGTTATAGGCGGCGCGGGCGGCCTTGACCGCCGCTTCGTCCTGCAGGGTGATGGCGCCGGGGGCCGGCAGCGCGCCAATCAGCGCCGCGGCCGCGTCGGCCTTCAGCTGCGGAATCCGCGCTTCAGCGTCTGTGAGGCGCTGAAGGGTCTCGGCGGCGATCAGGCTCTTGTCCGCCTCCAAGGCGTCGTAAGCGGCGCGGGCGGCCTGGATGGCTTCCTCGTTCTGCAGGGTGACGGCGTCAGCGGCGGGCAGCGCCTTGATGGCCGCGTCGGCGTCCACTGCCTTTTTGACGGCGGGCAGCCGGTCCTCCACGGCCTTCAAAGCGGTCAGGCTCAGAGGATTCACCAGCGCGGACACCTCGGGGGTCAGCGCGCTGTAAGCGGCGCGGGCGGCCTCGGCGGCGGCCTTCTTGGCGGTGTAATTGGCTACGGTAATATCCTCTGGCTTACCCAAGGCGGTCACTGTGGCGTCAAAGGCCTCGGCCGCCTGCTTGTTGGCCTGATAGGCCGCGTCCAAATCGCTCAGCTTCTGGGACAGAGCCGCCAGCTTGGCGGCTTTGGCCTCATCCACCCGGGCGGCCAGATCGCCAAGCGCGCTGTAGGCCGTCTGGGCGTCGACAATGACCTGCTTATACGTGGCGTAGTTCTCGGCGGTCAATTCGTCGGCGGTGACGGGAATGGCGTCAATGAGGGCTTGCACATCGTCGACCTGCTTCTGGATTTCCAGTTCCGCCATCCGGCTTTCCAGCGCCGCGAGTTTGACCAGCTGCGCGTTTTTCAGGAACACCCGGCTGGCTCCCAGGGCGTCGACTTTGCCGGCGGCGGCCGTCAGCGCCGCCTTATCCGTCAGGGCGAGGGCGTCCGTCTCGGGCAGGCTATCGATGGCTGTACCGGCTTCGCCGATAGCCGCCGCGTTGTCGGCTGCCGCCTTGGCCGCCGTCTCGCTTTTCATCCAGTAGGAAATGGAGGTGGCGGAGGAATCGGCGCCGAAGGAGACGTAAACCGGTTTGCCGACAAAGCGGTCAAACTGCAGATGCGCGTCCTGCGCCAGCTGTTCGGCGGTGGGGGTGCCGCTGGCCTTGATTTTCGCCGTCCAGCCTCCCACGCGGGGAACAAAAATTTTTAAATACCAGTGATTCTGCCCGTCGATACCGGGTTCGTTGACAAAGCTGATGACGTTGCCGCCTTTTTTGGGATCGTAAATCGGATTGAAGTTATCATCGATACCGAAATATCCGCAGCCCCAGGCCTCCAGCGTGGGGGAGGGGCCGCTGGGCATGTTGGCTACGCGGTGGACATTTTTCGAGCCGGCTACGTATGTGGGCCGGATTTGAATCACGTCGTCCTGTCCGGCAGGATTCATCGCCGCGTCCGGGTTGGTGGAGAAGGACAGCACCGAAGTAAAGTTGGAGGTGCGCGCTTCCATAAATTCCTTACTGAGAACCGGCGCATAAACCAGCTCTTCCTTGGTGATGTCCGTAAAGCCGTAATTGAATTGCGCCATGGAAGCGTTGGAGGATAGGGTGAAGCGGTACCCCTCCGCCGCGCTGCCCGTGACCTCCGGGGCCTTGCCCGGCGCGGTGACCTTCCATTCGCCGGTCTTATTCAGGTTTTGCAGAAATTGGCTGGTAAAGGTATAAACCACGGTGGCGTTGGCCCGCCCCAACAGGGTGATCCGGGCGCCTTTGCCGACAAAGTCGTCAAAGTTGAATTTTCCGCCCGCACCGTCCAGCACGATCTCCATACCCGACGCGCAGGTAAGCTTCAAATACCAGTGGCCATTTTTCTGGACAAAGGACAACCCCACAGGGCGGGGGGTGTCATCCGTCTGGAAAATGTGGGCATAATTTACCCGTTCCTGCACTTCCGTACCTTCCGCATAAAAGATGACCTGATTGGGCTGCCCGGCTCCGGGCTCGGAAACCAGTTCCAGCTTTTTCGTGAGCGTTCCGTCTGCGGAAGTGAATTCAATCCCTGTCCATAGCTGTCCACCAAAATAGGATATTTTCGTGTTCAGCGAAAACGCCTGTTCCAGCAGATTCGGGAACACAACCTGCAGCTGAGCCGATTGTTTTTCCTTGTCCAGCGTGACGGTGTATCCGTCGGCGGCCGAGCCGGTCACCCGGCCCTCCGGGTTATCCGCTTCCACCTTCCAGGTGTAGCCGTCCTCGCCGGTGATGTCCGCCGCCGAGCCGAAGGGCGGCGCTATCAGCAGGGCGCTGGCCATCAGGGAGGCCGCGGCCACGACCGACAGTGCCTTTTTGAGCCTTGTCATTGCAATCCTTCCTTTCTCTGTCGAGAACGTCGGTTCTCAGAACAAAATATGCCGGATCGATTTTTTTGGAGGAAGAAATCCGCCGCCCGGCGTCCCGGCCGATCGGATCCCTCCCGTCATGCTCTCAGTATAGCAGACCGTTCTTATCAAACTCAATGCATTTTCTGCCACTTGGCAAGATCGTGGTGGTATTGTTCAAAAAATGCCGAGCTGTATCCAATAAATACGGAGGACATATCCAAACACTGCAAAAAGTGCACTGCGAATGGCAAGATAGCCTGTTGAGATGCCTTCGGCTTTCTTGTAAGATGGGAATATAGCCGGCGGCCGCCCGTGCGAGGGACGTCGCCTCTGCAAGAAAGGACTAGAACGGTATGCGTATCACACAGCCGGCCCCCTTCATCTGGGCGGCCCCTCCCTTTGCCCGGCGCAATGTCTGGCAGATGTTCCGCCGGGAATTCACGCTGGATTTTCCGCCGGAAACGGCGTCTTTGCATATCACCGCCGATACCCGCTACACCCTGTTTGTCAATGGTGTC
Source organism: uncultured Oscillospiraceae bacterium (assembly GCA_900546265.1). Lineage (GTDB taxonomy): Bacteria > Bacillota > Clostridia > Oscillospirales > Acutalibacteraceae > UMGS856. The sequence goes on from URCA01000009.1 coordinate 78,192, forward strand.
CGCCTGGGCAGCGGGCCGATGAAGTATTTCCAGGCCCATATCCCCTACGACACCTACGACATCGCCCCCTGCCTGCGATGTGGCAAAAACGTCATCGGCGTGCTGGTGCATTACTGGGGCGTGGGCACCATGCAGCATCAGTTCGGGGAGCCGGGCTTGTGGCTTCAGGCTATCGTGCAGGGCGGGGAGCGCCGCCTGGAAATCGGCACCGGCCCGGAATTCCTCACAGCCCCTTGTGCGGCGCTGGACAGCCGTTCCCCCCGCATCTGCGTGCAGCAGGCTTTTACCGAGCACCTGGACATGTCCCGCTGGGAGGATTTCTCCGCCCCCGGCTACCGCCCCGATCCCGTCCGCTGGACGCCCGCCGTCCCCACCCCCCGGGACACGGCCGTGCTGTTTGCCCGGGATATCCCGCCCCTGACGGAGGAGCCGCTGCTGCCCGCCCGGGTGTCCCGCCTGCGCTTGGTCAGTCCACCGGAGGTCAGCTTCGTGGTGGATACCCGCTCCATGATGCTGGACGCCGAAGGGTATAAGAATTGCAATCCCGCCACCATGCAGGGCCTGGTGGTGACTGTGATCCATATGGAGCAGCCGGGGGATGTCGTCCTCTATCTGGATATTTCCCGGTGTTATCCGGTCTTTTTCGGCGGCCGGTGGCATACGCCCGAGGAGCTCAAGGCCGCCGCCAGCCCCCATCTGCATATCGCCGCCCGTCTTGGGGCCGGGGACAACCGGCTGGCCTTCGACATCACCGCCCGGGAACACTGGATGGGCGTGCATTTCGCCCTGCACAGCGAGGCGCCCTTCCGTCTGCGCCCGCCGGAGGAGGCCGGGCCCGCGGCTTCGCCCTTCCTGCTGCTGGGCCCCTTTTCACCGACACTGTACAACGTGGACGACGTGCCGGGCATCGGGGTGGATCCCCTCCATCCGGACTATCGCCGGGCGGTGGATCGCATGGCGTATCCCGACGGCCTGCAGGGGCTGGAGCATTATGCCCGCCCGGTGCCGCCCGACCTGGTGGCGCCTTGCGATCCCTTCCTCCTGTTTGCCAACGCCCGCGAGGCGGATTCCGCCTGCGCGGCCGACTATGCCGTACCCCAGGCGCTGCAGGAAATCGTCCTGCCCGGAGGCGGCTGGGCGGTTCTGCCGCTCCAGCCGGAGCGGGATACGGAATTCACCGTGGATTTCGGCCGGGAGACGGTGGGCTATCTCGCCTTCGAGGCCGACGCACCGGCGGGCACCATTCTCGATTTTTACCCCTACGAGTACACCGACGGCCGGGTGATTCAGCATACTTGGGGGATGGATCCGGTCTGGCGGGTCGTCTGCCGGGAGGGGCGGCAGCGCTTCACCTCTTTCTTGCGCCGGGGCTTCCGCTACTGCGCGGTGGCGGTGCGGGGCGCATCCCGGCCGGTGAAATTCCGGTCGGTTTCGGCCATCCAGTCCACCTATCCGCTGGCCCAGGTAGGGAACTTCTCCTGCGCCGACCGGCTGCTGACCGACATCTGGGAGCTGAGCGCCCATACCGTGCGGATGTGCTCGGAGGACACCTTCGTCGACTGTCCCGCCTATGAGCAGGTGTTCTGGGTGGGGGACAGCCGCAACGAGGCCCTGGTCAGCCGGTACGTCTACGGAAACACCGCCAACATCCGCCGCTGCTTGGAGCTGGTCCCCCAGTCGGCCTCTCAGACCCCGCTGCTGTGCGATCAGGTGCCCAGCATGTGGGACAGTGTAATCCCCAACTGGACCTTCGCCTGGATGATCGCCTGCGGCGAGCAGTATACCTATACCGGCGACGTTTCCTTTGTTAAGGGCATCCTGCCCGCCGTCCGGGCCGCCATGGAGGCATATCTCGGGCATCTGGACGGGCGGGGCCTGCTGAACATCGAGGCCTGGAACCTGCTGGACTGGGCCCCCTCCGATCAGCCCAACGCCGGGGTGGTCACCCACCAGAATATGTTCATGGTCAAGGCCCTGCGGGAGCTGGCCCGCCTGTCCCAGGCCGCCGGAGAGGATCCGAGCCCCTGGACGGCCCGGGCCGACGCCCTGCGCGCCGCCATCAACGTCCATTTGTGGGACGGCGGCCGCCAGGCCTACCTGGACTGCATCCACGCCGACGGCCGTTCTTCCACGATTACCAGCATCCAGACCCAAATCGTCGCCCTGCTCTGCGATATCCCCCGGGAGCGGGAGCGCGCCGCCGCCGTCCACCGGCTGGTTCTGCGGCCCCCGGCCGACTTTGTCCAGGTGTGCAGCCCCTTCATGGCCTTTTTTCAGTACGAGGTGCTGGAAAAGGCGGGGGACGTGGCCGCCATGCTGGAGGATATGCGGATCCATTACGGCGAAATGGTGCGCTGCGGCGCCACCACCTGTTGGGAGCAGTACCCTGAATCCCCCCTTAACAAGGCGGTGGAGGGGATGCTCAGCCGCAGCCACTGCCACGCCTGGAGCGCGGCACCGGCCTATTTCCTGTCCCGCAGCGTCCTGGGCGTCAAGCCGCTGGCCCCCTTCTGGACGTCGGTGGAAATCGCCCCCGTTCCCTGCGGTCTTGCCTGGGCCCGGGGCGCCGTGCCCCACCCGGCGGGCGGAGTCATCGAGGTATCCTTTACCGTTGAGGGGGATAAAATTGATCTGCGGATTTCCGCCCCCGAGGACGTGGAGCTGGTCATCCGCCTGCCCGACGGGCTCAAGGGCGAACCCCTGGTAGAGCGCACCAAGCGGCTGGAATCCCGCGCGCGTCCCCCGATGGAAAAACCGATCCATTGGCAAATGCCGGTGGTGCCGGTATAATGAACGAAGGCCGGATGCACGGGGAACCATCCCCGGCTCCAAACCGCGAACAGAAAGGAAGAAATCGGATGAAACAGGGTACAAAATGGGCGGCGATGGCCGCCGCGGCGCTGTTGACCGCGGCGCTGCTGACCTCCTGCCGGAACACGGAGCCGCCGGCCTCGTCCCCCTCCTCGCAGCCCGCTTCCTCCTCCGTCCAGACCACCGGCACGGAGGAGTCCGCCGCCACCGGCGCCACCGACGCGACGGCCTCCGCCGCCTCCGGAAACGCCACCTCCCCCAAGACGAACAGCGGCGGCGCCACCAAAAAAACCACCACGGCCGCCACCACCAAGCAGAATGTCCCCGCCTCCAAAACCCTGTATGTCAAGGACTTCGGGGCCAAGGGAGACGGCAAAACCGACGACGCATCGGCCATTTTCACCGCCCTTGGCGCCCTGCAGGACGCGGGCGGCGGCAGCACCCTGGTGTTCGAGAGCGGCAAGACCTACTATGCCAAAAACAACGGTACCTCCCTAAAGTCCATTTTCACCCTCAGCGGGGCGAAAAACGTGACCATCAAGGGCAGCAACACCACCCTGCTCATCGACGCGCCGAAATACTATGTGGATTTCCAGGACACCACCGGCGTCACCCTGGAGGGCTTCAATTTCGACTATAAAACCAAGCCCGCCTTCCGCGCCACCCTGGTAAGCCTGAACGCTGCCGCCGGCGAGGCGGTCATGACCGCCGACCGGGACATCGGCCTGGAAAACGGCGAGGAGTACATCCCCACTGTCAACGCGGGCGGCGGCTGGTTCGGCGTGCTGGATAAGCCTGCGGGCCGGTATCACATGTACATCAAGAAATACACCATGATCGACAAGGCCGCCCGGAAATTCAAGGTGACCTTCGATACCTCCAACGCCAACACCAAGGGCTGGCTGTCCCAGCTGAACAGTGTGGCCCTCACCGCCCCCATGCCCTACGTCGGCCACATCATCGAGCGGGCCTTTTCGCTGAGCGGCAACACCGATTTTACCATGAAAAACTGCAACGTCTACGCCATGGCCCGGTTCGGCTTCGCCGTTTTCAACTCGGAGGGCACCATCCGCTTTACCAACGTCAACCTCACCCGCGCGCCCAACTCCCTGGATAAAAACCTGAACTTCGTCGGCTGGCGGGACGGCTTCCACTGCAAGGAAAACCGCGCGAAGATCATCTGGGACGGCTGCAAAATGGAGGGCCTGTACGACGACGTGTTCAACATATCCGCCTCCACCATGTACGTCAAGGAGGCCAAAGGTCAAGATGAAATCAATATGTTTTGGCCGGAAACCAAGGGCACCTATTCCCCTCTGAAAAAGGGCGACAAGCTGACCATCATCGACACCTCCACCGGCCAGCTGATCGGCACCACCACCGTCAGCCGGGTGATGAAGCAGAGCGGATCCGACAACCGGGTGAAGCTGACCGACAAGCTGCCCGGCCTGAAGGCGGGGGAGAACATTCTGGTGTTCTTCGACTCCATGGTGGCCCCCGGTTCGGAGATTAAGAACTGCGATCTCGACGGCACCTTCCGGTTCCGCGGCCCGCTGACCGTGACCAAAACCAAGATTTACAACCGCCGGATGTGGATCGATGTGTTCGGCAGCACCGAAGGCCCGGTGCCCCAGAACATCCTGTTCAAGGATTCCCCCATCTCGCTGGATTCTCCCACCGGCAAGTATTTTCATATCAGCAGCTATAACAACAACACCGCCGTCTCCGCCTACCACATCAAAAATGTGGTGTTCCAGAACTGCGGCGTCAGTAAGACCAACATGGAAATCGGCGCCGGCGACCAAGTAACCGTCCGCTGAAAAGAAACCCGGCTCAGCCTGTCGACAGGCTGAGCCGGGTTTCTTCTCATAAGGTTTCCAGCAGCACCGCGGCGCCCGGCTGCAGGGTGACGGCGCGGGACAGCCCGCCCGCCTGCAGGGGGAACGCTTCCCTCGGCTGCGCATATCTCTCGTCCACCGCGCGCCACCGAGCGCACTCTCCCGGCAGGCCGCGCCATTCCAGAGACACCGTCGCCGGCGTGTCGCCGCTGTTGGCCAGAAGCGCTGCCGCCGTGCGTCCGTCGGTTGCCCCGGCGGCATACACCCCATTCTCAGATGCTAGATGTACATATTCGCGCCGTTTATACAGCTCGTTGAACGCGCGGAAGGCGTAATAGGCCGGGAACACATCCTCGGTCAGCGGATTGAAAAGCCCTCCGTAGGTGGTGTTCACCTGCCCGTCGTAGTAGACGCAGAGATCGACCGGCCCCGCCTGCATGGCGCAGAACATGGCGGCGATTTCGGCCGCGTCCCGCGCGGTACCCCGCAGCTCCAGCCCCCGGTTCCACTCGTTGAGAATGTTCTCCGTATGGGTGAAGCCGTAGCTGTCCAGGGTGTCCCGGGCGTAGCGGGCATAGGACGCGGTTTCCGGCACCCCGGCATAGCTGTGCCAGGAGAAGAAGTCCAGAGGGCTCTTGTGGGCAGGGGAGGAGATATACCGCAGAAACTCGTGAAAGAATTCCACAAAATAACCCGTCCGGGTGCTGGACTTGGCCACGGCGGCATAGTCCGCCTCCGACAGGGCGTAGAAGCCGCACCCGGCGTACCCGCCGATGCGCAGGGAGGGAAACCGGCTTTTCAGATAGTTGGACGTCGTCTCGTACAGACGGAAATAGTCCTCCTTCGTCCCCTGCCACATGGGGTTGCGGGCGGGATCCGGCTCGTTGTCCGGCTCGTTCCAAATTTCCCAGTAGCGGATGCCAAAATGATAGCCGTTCGCCCACCCCTCGTTGTAGTGCCGGATGACGCCCGCGCACACGCGCGCCCATTTCAGCGGATCCGCCGGGGGAAAGATGTGGTAGGCCTTGATGGACCAGCTGTTTTCAATGGTCACGCCCAGCCGGTAGAAGGGTTCGACCCCCTGCCGGTGCAGGGCGGTCAGCAGCCAGTCGGTGAAGGCGAAATCGTAAGAGTCCTCCCGGTCCGGATCCGCGTCCCAGTTCCGGAACACGTTGGGAATGTCCACGAAGCAGCCCCCGCCGTACCGGCCGCCGGTATCGTGCAGGCGGGAAAACGGGATGCCCGCCTCCCCGAGGAAGTGAAACAGCTTGTCGTCAGTGCCCAGCAGCGGCGCGTTGCCCACCCCGTGCATGGGCTTGACCATGCCGTCCGTGCGGCGAAAATCGCCCGAAATGCGCGTCATACGGCCCGCTCCTTTCTATAGTGTATTGATGATAATCAGCGCCGCGGCGCCCAGCGCCACGCCGGCCAGGCTTTTCGCCGTCAGCCTTTCCCGGAAGAAGACGGCGCCGATGCCCGCCGCCAGCAGCATGCCGCCCCCGTTGACCAGGGTGAACAGGACGACCGAGGGCACCAGGGCGGAGGCGATGGTGGACAGCAGGTTGACCACGAACAGCGCGCCGGCGAGAATCAGCCCGTATATCCATAAAGGCCGATCAAGGCGCAGACTGCCCATTCCCGCTTTGCGGCCCTGCGGCAGGACGCAGAGGAGCAGCGCTGCGCTGGCAAACAGAAAGGCCGTCAGGGAAAAGACGCCGGTGCTCGTCTGCGGGTAGTAAAAGCTGAACAGCTTCTGCGCCAGCATGGTGGTGCCGTTGGACAGCAGGCTGACGAGAAGTATCCCCACGGTTTTTGCCGACAGATGGCCGTATTGCTTCTTGGAACACCCGCCCAACAGCCAGGCCGCCCCCAACAGCATCAGAACGCCGCCCCCCTGCCATGGGGACAGGTGCTCCCCAAACAGCAGCGGGCCGGCCGCGCAGGGGATGAGCAGGCCGGCCGCCGCCGCCAGACTTCCCAGCGCCACCGTGCCGCTGCGCAGGGCCGCCAGGCCGCTGATGGAACAAACCGCCATGGACAGCCCTCCCAGGGCCGAGACCGCCAGTGCCCCCGCTCCGGGCGCCTGCCCGGCCGGCGCCGCCAGCAGGTACAAAAGGCTGAGGGCCGCGCAGACAGCGTAATTGAACAGAGAGAAGCTCAAAAATTGATGACGGGATCCCAGCAGGACGCTGGCTTTCTTGTTGAAATATCCCTGCGCCGCTTTCATCAGCAGCAGGATCCCGATGAATAGGGTTCCCATGAAACCTCCTTATAGCGTCCTGGCCGGCCCCGTGGTTTCCCGCGGAATCAGGCGGCACTGGACGAGAATACGCTGCACCATCCGGTAGTCGGGATCCGCCGTTTTCCGCAGCAGGATGTCCACCGCCTGCCCGCAGGCTTCCTCGACATAGGCGTGGATGGTGGTCAGCGCCGCTGGGGCGAAGGACGCGGTGGGCACGTCGTTGATGCCTATGATGGAGAGATCCTCCGGCACCCGCAGGCCGCTTTCCGCAAAGGCCCGGATGGCGCCGAACGCCACCTCGTCATAAGCGGCGATGAAGGCGGTGGGGCGATCCCCGCGGCCGAGGGCCTCCTTGGCCGCGGCGTAGCCGGCCTGCTCGAAGCGGCCGGCCGCGATGAAGAAATCCTCCTCCCGCGCCGTCAGCCCGGCCCGCGCCATGGCAGCGCGGACACGGGCCTCCTTGGGGGAGGCCAGCCGTTCGCCCAGATAGCCAATGCGCCGATGGCCCAGCCCCTGCAGGTGGCGGACGGCCTCCAGCAGCCCGGCCTCTAAATCGAAATCGATGCAGTCGAAGGCGGGGGAGTAGCTCGTCCCGCCCAGCTGCACCACCGGGATACAGAAATCCTCCCGCATAAGCGCCCCCGCCGCGCCTGGAATCAGCACCGCCGCGTCTACCCCCGGCTTGACCGCCAAATCCTCGAGCAGCGCGCTCTGCCGTTCCGGCTCGAAGCCGGACAGATACACGGCGCTGGTGCCCCCGTGACTCTCGGCCAGACGGCTCAGGCAGGTGGCGATGGCGGAATAATACACGCTGATGATTTCGGGGCAGACCACGGCGATGGTGGGGGCGGACGGCTTGCGGTAGGAAAGCCGCCTCTCCTTGCATTGCCGCAGATAGCCGGATTCCCTGGCCACCTGCCGGACATGCCGGACGGTTTCCTCGCTGACCTCCCGGCTGTTGGCCAAGGCCTTGGAGGCGGTCGAGGGGGACACATGGGCCAGCTCTGCCAGTTTTTTCAGCGTCATGGTCTTCTCCTTTTGTGCGGGTTTGTTCGAACGCCTTCATTATAGCCCGTCTGCCCCCCGGATGCAATGAAAGGCGCCACGAAATTCTTTCGAAATAAAAACCGGGAGCCGCTGGCTCCCGGTTTTTATTTCGAAGGGCTTGGTTTACCAGAGCCCGAGCAGCTTCTGCGCGCCCAGGCTGACGCAGGCGATACCCACCCAGCAGCAGAAGCCCAGCAGGATGGGCTTGCCGCCCGTGCGCACCAGATGCACGATGTTGGTGTTCAGGCCGATGGCCGCCATGGCCATGATGATGAAGAATTTGCTCAGCTCCTTAAGCGGCGCGGTCACTGCGGCCGGGAGCTGGAACAGGGTGGTGACCACCGACGCCAGCACAAAAAACAGCACAAAAAACGGGAAAATCTTCTTCAGGCTCACTTTACCGGCCCCCGCCGTGTTCTTTTCCTTCCGGGCGCGCACGAAGGCCAGCACCAGTGTGATGGGGATGATGGCCAGCGTCCGGGTGAGCTTGACGATGGTGGCCGCCTCCAGGGTGTTGCTGTGGTGGATGCCGTCCCAGGCGGCCGCGGCGGCGGTGACCGAGGAGGTGTCGTTGACGGCGGTGCCCGCAAACAGGCCGAACCCCGCGTCGGACAGCCCCAGCAGCCCGCCGAGCGACGGGAAAATCAGGGCGGCGGCGATGTTGAACAGGAAAATGACCGATATGGACTGGGCGATTTCCTCGTCGTCCGCGTCGATGACCGGTGCGGTGGCCGCGATGGCGGAGCCGCCGCAGATGGAGGAGCCCACCCCGATGAGGGTGGCGCTTTTGCTCGGCACCTTCAGCAGCTTTTTGAGCAGAAAGGCGATGACCAGCGAGGTGGTAATGGTGGACAAGATGATGGGCAGCGATTTCCGCCCAGTTTCCAGCACCACCTTGAGGTTGAGGCCGAAGCCGAGCAGCACCACAGCCGCCTGCAGCAGCTTTTTGGAGGTGAAGTTGACGCCCGGCTGCCAGCGGGTTTTGTCCTTGAGAAACAGGGTCAGCAGCATGCCCGCCAGGATGGCGAATACCGGCCCGCCCACCACGGGAATCCATTTTCCCAGCAGCCACGCCGGCACCGCCAGGAGGAGGCACAGCAGGATCCCTCGCACGTTTTGCTTGACAACATTCATGTTTTCCACGCCTTTCTGCATGATGCGTCCTCCAGTATAGCGCGGAAGGAAGATTATGTAAAATGATGATTCTTTATCTTTCCATGATGGTGTGTTATCATTAAGAGGAAAGGGGGCCGCGTCTATGCTGGATTTTCGTATCCATACCTTTCTCGCGGTGTGCCGCCATATGAATTTCACCCGGGCGGCGGAGGAGCTGCACATCACCCAGCCCGGCGTCTCCCGCCATATCCATCAGCTTGAGGAAGCATACGGCGTCCGGTTGTTTGCCTACGAGGGGAAAAAGGCGGTGCTGACCGAGGCGGGCCGCCTGCTGCTGGAGGCCGCGCAGACGGTCAAGCACGACGACGCCTTCCTGCGGGAACAGCTGGCCCGCCTGGAGGACGGGCACCGGCGGCTGCACTTTGGCGCGACGCTCACCGTGGGCGCGTATGTCATGCCGGCCGCCGTGGGGGCGTATCTCAGGCGGCATCCCGACGCGAGGGTGCAGATGGAGGTGGCCAACACCAGGGAGCTGCTGGGCCGTCTGGACGCCGGCAAGCTGGATTTCGCCGTGGTGGAGGGCTTCTTCGACAAAACGTCTTATGACCATCTGCGCTATGCATCGGAGCCGTTCGTGGCGGTGTGCGCCCCCGGCTACCCCCTGTCCCCGCAGGCGAGGCGCCTGTCCGATCTGCTGGGGGAGCGGCTGATCACCCGGGAGCCGGGCTCGGGCACGCGCACGATTCTGGAAAAGCACCTGGAGCTGCAGAATCTGACGCTGGGGGATTTTTGGCAGGTGATGGAGATCTCCAGCCTGGAGGCCGTCAAGGCCCTGGCCATGGAGGGCTGCGGCGTGACCTTCCTGTATCAGGCCGCGGTGCGGGACGAGCTGGCCTCCGGCCGCCTGCGGGAAATCGAACTGGAGGATTTCCGCTACCGCCACGATTTCACCTTCCTCTGGCGGAAAAACAGCGTCTTCCCCGCCTGGTATCACCGCCTGTTCCGCGAGCTGGGCGGCGTGGAAGCGACTGCATAATTTCTCCACACGAAAGCCCGGCAGCATCGCTGCCGGGTTTTTAAGCGCCATACGAATTTTTATTTCTACATAATTTGCTCCAATTAATAAGATATAATAAATAAATATCAAAATAGATGTAGATAAATATTATAAACTATTGTAAACTTCTGTAAGAGGGGAGGAAATAACAGGAATAAATACATAATTGAGGGAAGGGTGGACGTTTTTTATGAAAAAGATTGTCTGTTGGGTATTAGTTCTTGCCAACGTATTGGGTATAGCCAGTGTGGCACAGGCGGAGCGGCGTGCCTTGCCCGTATTGAGCGAATCGGTATATGAGACGAACCAAATCATTGTCAAGTACAAAGAAGGGCATGTACGTAAAAGACGTGCGAATATGAAAGGCGTTGCCATTCGAGCCGCGTCCTCGCGGCAGTCCCCTTATGAATATATCGAGGTGGCCTCCATCGATGACATGGATAACATTTTATATGAACTGAATGCTTCCCCCGATGTCGATTATGCTGTGGTAGACGATTTGTTGACGCTGCAGGAATTGACACCTGCCGAAATACAGGCTTCTTTAAGTCAGTTCCGGGAAGATGGCTCCCCATATACAGGGAAGGGGGCGGCAATCGCCGTACTGGATACCGGCATGAATACGCAACTGTCCTTCATAAAGGACAGCATTTACAGAAATTCTAAGGAAACGGCTGCGAATGGTGAAGACGAGGACGGGAATGGCTATGCGGACGATATCACCGGATGGAACTTTGTAGATGACACTCCTCAGATTTACCAGTCCGCACAGGAGGATGATCATGGCACACAGATTGCCGGAATTCTTTCGGCGGTGGCTCCGGATGCCGCTCTTGTCCCTCTAAAAATATTCAAGGGAACGAAAGGCTATGTTTCGGATGCCATTCGTGCCATTGAATATGCCAAGGCCATGGGAATCCGCCTTTTTAATTGCAGTTGGGGAACCGACAGCGATAATCTCGCCTTGAGAGAGGCGATGTCCGATAGCCGGCTGCTCTTCATTTGTGCAGGCGGAAACATGGACGATAAGCACACGTCTAATGTGTCCTATCCGGCTGCCTTCGGCCTCCCCAACGTCGTATCCGTTGGGTCGGTGAATGAATCTGGTAAGGCTTCTGCGTTCAACAAAAACGGTTTGACGCATCAGGTGTACGCCCTTGGAGAGAATCTGTCTGCAATCAACGCCCAGGGGCTTCCAGTGACTGTAAACGGCACATCCTATGCCGCCGCTCTTGTGACGGGTACTGTGGCCGCGGCCCAGGAGTTGGCTCCAGGATTGGGAATGGAAACACTGTCCGTCCTCCTCAAATGCGCTTGCGTGACGCCGAATGGGTTACCGCTTTTAAATCCCGCCGCGTTTTTGGAGGCCGCTCTCCCCTATGCGGGGCTAGAGGATGCCGATGGCCGCCTGTCTTTGCTGACAGGGATTTATGGAGCGCCGCTACCGCCCTCTGTGCTGAAACTATGGGCGAAGGCCGGGGAGTTGACTGGCGCTCAAAAAAGCGAAGTCTTGTCCGTCCTTTCACTGGACGAGGCGGCCTTTGACCTGCCGGTGGATGTGATCGGCTCTCTTATTATCGCCTGTACGGCAAACCGGTTCAATATTGCGCAGAATCAAGCCTATGCTGTCTTTGAAGCCTTTGAGGATTACCATGCCTTTTATCGGGAGTTGTCCGCGTTTTTTCGCGTAAAAGAGACAGGGAAGGTTTCCGTTAACGATCAGGCGCTGATGCTGAAAACCCTCTCCCCTCGTTATACCGTAAGTGATTTGCTTCGCAGCTACATGTTTTCACAGGCCATGGCTCTTCCCCTGCGGGACGTACTGGGTGAGTATATTCTGCAGAACACCGGAGAGCCAGACGAACCGCATTGGCGTGCGATAGGCGAATTGATGCAAACCTATCGGATCAATTATCAAACGGCTGAGAGTGTTCTGAAGCGCTATGATAGCGATGCCTTTTTGGTGGAATTGCAGGTTCATCGCTGGCGCGCTGCAAACAACTTGGACGTGTCTGACAACCACCTGAGGCCGTACGCGCTGCCGGCCTTATACAAAAATGAATTTAATAAATATAAAGTGCCCGATGATAACCAGTGGACATACGGGGATTTCTCTGTGGCTCAGATCGACGGCATGGTAAGTTATCAGAGAGAGCTGTTTGACATACCCGTTCGGGGCGGTGTAAGCCTGGCGCTGGGGGTACGTTACGATCCTGAAATGGCGGATGCGGTCGTTCGGGCCAAGAACGCCGATGAGCTGTCCCATACCTATACCCGCGTGGTTACCAATAAATATTATCGGTATGTTGGAGGGAACTGGGTGTATCAGCCTGATTTGGACGAAATCACGCAGTCCTCCTATACCGACGCGGAATTCGATCCGTCCTGGATAGAAGCAGCTCCGGAGGAAATTATCGTAACGCCCGGCGTTCTGAAATATCAGCGGATCGTCCAGGTCCACGCGCAGGCAGGCGGCGATTATCTGCGGGAGGATACAGACAATTATTATGACCGGCTATATGGGGCCGGTACAGGCATCGGCCTCAGCCTGCCCAGTATGGAAGTGGGAGCGAAAGCCTCCTACCTGCACCTGTCCGATGGCGATAAATACAAAATCCTCTCCGATGGCGGCGCCTATCGATTGGAGGGATACGCAAAGGGCGACTGCGTATTCGCCGTCGTCGGCACGGCTGCGTTCTCGTCTCATGGTGTGCAGGCCGCCTATCAGTTTTCCATCGACACGGGCGTTACGCAGTATTTTGACGCGGTCGGCCGGTATTTAGGGGAGGAAGACCAGGATGGCAACCGTGTGACGGTTCGGTATAATGCGCAAGGTAAAATCGATCGGATTACCGAACCGGCCGGCCGATATATTCAGTTTACATATCAGCAGAACGGCAGTCAGCGGGATATACAGATAACCTTTTTTGACAGTGATGAGACACAATCCCGCTTGCTGTACACCATCACCTCTGTCAAAACGGCCTCGGGCGAGGCGTATTGCCTGTCCAGAATAACCGATGGCGCCGGTACGGAAATCCAATACCAATTTGATCTCATAGAATCCGGCATATTTATTAACGGCCGCTCGTCCGCGGATACGACCACTCTGTATAATGAATCCGTCCGCCTTGTCCGCGTTGTGGACAATCAAATCCCCTATACCGTCACATACGATACCTGCCAGACGCTTTATGGTCCGGCAAGCTGCCGGCAGTACGCGAGGGCTTCTCAAATCGCCAAGCATACCAACCGGAACGTCGTTTCCTTTACCTATCAGGTGGGGGTTGACGTCGGCCGGTCGAATGCGGGAACCACCTTTTGGAACTATCAGAGCAACAGCCTGTCGCCGGTGCCCACGGCGTTGTATGGCTATACCACCATGAGCAGGAATTCGTTCCGGGATGAAAAAAAGTTCGATATCTGGAAGTATAACACCGGCGGACGCACTATGCTTGGAACACAGGTCCAGGAGGCGTACAGCATACCGGACAGACATTATACAGGGCAAATCCAGACCATTCTCAGCACCAAAAAGGATATAGCCTATTCCTATGACAGCGACGGCCGGCTGCTCTCCGTGAAGGAAACGCAGAACGGAACGCCGTTAAGCCAGACGGTGTATACCTACAATGGACGTTTTGTGCATACCCCTTCCTCCACTATCCAGTATAACGAACGCATGGAACATGGCGGGATTAAAAAGACCATGACGCAAAACAACATGGACAATCAAAGGATTATTGCCAAAGTCGTGCAGTCCTTTGTGGATACTAATAACAACAATCGCATCGACAGCGGCGAGGAAGCACAGGAACAGTCCCGTACAGCGTATACCTATGACAGCTATGGGAACACCCTCGTCGTAACCACCGATGACAAAGTGGCCAACCAGTCCACCGTACAGGAAAACACCTACGACAGCCGATACCACACCTACGTATGCTCAGAGAAGATTCCGCAGGTTCTGTCTGCGAACGGCTCCACCTATGCTGTGGAGACCAAAACGGAATACAATTTTTTAGGGCAAAAGACGGCCGAGTATGACGCGAACAATCATAAAGTCACCTATGAATACGACGCGTCGGGCAATGTTGTCAGCACCCGGCTGTATGAATGGAACGGATCCTCCCATGTGTTGAGAACAACCGGGACGGTTGAATACGATCATGCCAATAAAACGTATATTCAAAAGAATATGGGGCGGCCTTGGATTCGGTTCAGCTCCGATGCGTACGGCAACGCCAAGGTGGAGGAATCTGCCGACGGCGGACAGACCTATATCCTTAAGAGCGAGGAATTCTATGACGCGTTCGATCGTAAAAACCGCGAGAGAACTTATACGGCGGACGGAAATTATCTGGAGACCCGCTACGTCTTCGACGATTTGGATCGCACCTTGTCCGAAACCCGGTATTTGTTTAAGAAGCAGGCGGACGGCTATACCCAAGAGCTACAGCTTCAAAATGCGTATACGTATGAAACAGACGTCCCGTTTCATTCATCGACAGCCCGATATGATAAGCAAACGGTGGTTCAAAAGGACAAAAACAACGCCATTGTCAGCAAATCGGCTTCCTACAGCAATGCCTTTGGGGTGGTGTATACCGAGACGTGGGTAAATCCGGACGCCTCCACTCCTGACTATACCAATACCACCCTGTACGATGACTACGGCGTTGTAAAGAGCCAGGAGGGCGATTCCATCGTCGACAAAACGTTTACGTATGATATCCGCGGGCGCTTGTATGAGACCAGGACCGAGGATATGAGCTATGGAACCGTCACCTATAACGGCTTGGGAACCGTGCAGAAAAAACAGGATCCAATGGGCAGCCTGTCCGAGTATTACTACGACAATTTGGGCCGCGAGATCCAGGCGAAAACACCCTTCGAGCTGGTGGGGATGGTTCTGCATAAGGCGGAAACGGAAACCTATTATGACGCTATGGGGAATGTTGTCAAGACGAGAACTAGAAACAACGACATTGACGGGTATAGCTCGTGGACTGTCACGGAAACCGAATACAATTATCAGGGGAATCCCGTGGTGGTTCGGCGCAAAGGGCCGCCGGACAGCGTGACCCAATACGTCTATGACGCTTTGGGACAGCTGGTGCGGGAATACAGGGGCCTGACATCCAAGATAAGCATCCCCTATACCTATAATGCCGACGGCAGCGTCAGCATCCCCGCCTATATTGATAACGGCGACTATGCCGTCACAAAATATGAATACGATATTCGCGGGAATCTCACCGCCATGGTGGATCCTCTGGGCAAACGGGAAACCTATCGGTATGACAATCATAACCGGCTGATTCTCCAAGTCCTGCGCAATGGCAAAGCGATTCAATACGAATACGATGAACAGGGGCATGTCGTCAAAAAGCAGGCGGGCGCCCTGTCCGGGTCGGCTTTTGTGCCGGCTGCCACCGTCCTGTACGAGTACAACAAGGACGGTCTGCTCAGCTATGTGTCCAATGGGGTTTCCACCAACCGCTTCACCTATGATTCCCTGGGCCGCCTGTTGAAGGAAGAGGTAACGGGCGGTTACGAGAAAACCTATACCTACAGCGGAAAGGGTTGTACGTCGTTTACCGTCCGGAACAGCGGCGGCATCATTAAAAAGGAAGCCTATACCTACGATGCCAAGGGCCGTTTGTCACGGATTATCAATGGGGAGGATCGCTCCGGAACCGGGCCGCAGTCCAGTAGCAGTATTGTGGATTATAAATACGATGCCAACGATAATATAATCCGGCGGGAAATAGCCAATATTGGCACGGAGATGAGCCAAAACTTCACCTATAATGCGGCCAACCTGATGAAATCCACCTATTTTCATCGGTATTATGAGGGAAATACGCCTGTCGAGACGTATACCTATCGTCTGGACGGCAACCTGACCGAAAAACATCGCGGCGATACCTATACTCGGTATACATACGATTCCCTGGGCCGCTTGGCCTCCGAGCAAAGGGAGCCGGGTAAGTATACGCAATATACCATACAGTATGAATACGACAGCCGGGACAACCGGATTGTGGAACGCGACTTGTCTTTTCCAGATTATCCAGTATCCACTCGGTATACTTATGACAAGGCTGACCGACTGCAGTCGTTTACGGTTCAGGGAACCACCGGCACGTTTGAATACGACGACGCGGGCAATCTGTTGGTCGCGGATGGAAGCACTTATCAATACGACGCTTTCGATCGCCTGTCCAGTTATCAGTACCCTTATCAGCCGACGGTTACCTTTCAATACGATGGACTGGACAACCGCTTCTCCAAAACGTACAAAGGCAATGTGACCAGGCATCTGTGGGATCGTGGCAACATCGCCATGGACATTGTCAATGGATCCGCCACCTACAGCTTTGTGCATGGGCAGTTTATGGAGGGCTTTTTTCACGGCGATACCATGTATGTTAATGAGATTAACCATCACAACGATGTGGTGACTACCTATAATCTAGGAACGGAAAGTATTACCGGTAGCTATCGGTATAACGCTTTCGGACTGAACGCCCCTACCGAAACGGTATCAAATCCGTATTCGTACAGCGGGGAATACGCCGACAGCGAAACCGGCCTACAATACCTGCGCGGACGGTACTATTCTCCGGTTCTGGGCCGCTTTACGCAGGAGGACACCTACCATGGCCAGGGAAACCGGTACAATTATTGCGGCGCCAATCCGCTGAAATACGCGGATCCCTCCGGGCATTGCTATGGACAGCCTTCCAAGCCGGAGACCAAGGTGGTTTATGGGGAATACATGGAGGGCGTGCCGCTGTATATGATCGGAAAATACGGCTGGCGCGTCGAGTCCCAGAAGGGGCGGCAGTATACCCTGTACAATCCCTGCGTCAATGTCCTAGAGCACCAGGCTATGTATGAAGAAATGAAAAACAAGACCTCGGCGCCAGAGGATTTCACTTATCCGGATTACTATTTCTATATCATCCGCCTGCGCATGAGCGGCAGCGCCTTTGAAACGTTTAGTAAAACGCTATACGATTTATATTTCGAAGTGGCAGAGGCATACGATCGTAAAATTTCTATCGGCAAATTGGCCAATAGCGGGAGTACTCTCAATACGATTGCGTCTGTTCCACTGGCCATCCTGACAATAGGAAGCGCGGGAGCGGTCGGCGTGGTAGTTGCTGGGGTACAGTCCGCTTTGGAGGCGGTGCTTTCTAGCGTTGAGAAATTCAGCAGGAAAAATGTGTCCGCTTATTATGAAATTGGCATACAATCAAAAAGAATGCGTGTTGCCGCGAATGACAACATCGATGTCTGGTTTGCCCGTACCGTGACCGGCGATCAATTCGCCGTGCGCAATCTGACGACCCACAACCAGTTTATTGTCGCATATCCAAGCGCTAGCCTCGGTTTCCTCAGCGCCGCCATGATCAATCTGCTGCCTAAATATGGCATCGGTATGTATATGGGACTGCCGATGCCGCAGTATTCTTTGGATTCCGGACCGTGGTATCCGGACTTCGAGCACTACGATATTGACAGGCTCAGACGGCTGAATTTTTATTATTTCACACACTGAGTATGCATGGGGAGGGCTTTATGAAAAAGAAGAGAATCGTCATCGTGTCCTGTCTTCTGCTGGTGCTCCAGATATGGGTGTGGGTTCCCGTCGCCTACAACCGCGCCGCCGTGAACACCATCCTTCCCAAGCGTCTGGTCAATCAGCTGGATGACGCCGCCATCCGGGAAAACGCCCATGAGCTGGAAAAACTCGGCTATGCAAGAGAGGCCGGAGAGGAGGGAGAGGGGCGGTTTATCAAAAATCGGTTAGGCGGGGAAGACCTGTACGTTATTCTCCGCTTTACGGATAAGGAAGCGCACAAACGAACGACCACATGTAACGATTCCTGGGAAAAGATCATCACAGGAGAAAATTCATTGGTAATCGCCCGGGTGCAATCCGGCACTGTTTCCATCTCTCTTAATGCGGTGGATTACAACAATGAGTTTATACAGAATGTACATAAAGAACTGGAAACCCTAGCCCGGTTGGGAGACTGATGACCTCCCGCGGCTTGTCCTCCTTGTCCTATTTGTCGTCTGGTTCTTTCAAAAATTATGCTCAAAATACTGCGGCCCCCGCTGTGTGATCACACAGCGGGGGTATCTATCAGGCATTATGAAAAAACGTCCGTTTGTCCCGCATCCGGGCCAGCAGTGCCGCCTTTTCGGCTTCCGGGAGGAACGCCGCCCGCGCCGCGTTTTCCAGCAGCGTCCTCTCGTCCGCCTCTGTCATCCCCAGCCGTTCCCTGGCCAGGGCGTATTCCCCGGCCAGGGTGGTGCCGGAGACGGTAGTGTTGTCGGTGTTCAGGGTGACGGGGATCCCCTGATCGAGATAGGCCTTCAGCGGATAGCTGCCGGGCGCCGCCGCCCCGGTCTGGAAATTGCTGGTGGGGCACATCTCCAGCGGGATCCCCCGCCGGGCCAGCGCCGCCGTCAGGGCGGGATCCTCCGCCGCTCGCACCCCGTGGCCGATGCGTGCCGCCCCGGCCTCCAGGGCGGCCCAGACGCTGTCCGGCCCCGCCGCTTCTCCCGCGTGGATGGTGAAGGGGAGGCCCTCCTGCCGCGCGCGGGAGAACAGGGGGAGATAGTCCCGGGTGGGGTACAGCCCCTCCGCCCCCGCCAGATCCAGCGCCGCCACTCCTTGGCCCAGAAAGGCGCGCGACGCCCGCAGGGTGTCCATATTGGCCGCTTCGTCCGCTCCCCGCATGCAGCAGAGAATGAGCTGCCCGGGCAGCCCGGAGCGGCGAAGCCCCCGTATCGCGGCCTCCACAATGGCCTCCTGGCTGTGACCGTTTTTCTGGTGGAGCTGGGGAGCGAAGCGGATTTCCGCGTACAGCAGCCCCTGTTCCCGCAGGCGTCCCGCCAGCGAGGCGGCGGCGTATTCCACGGCCTCGGGGCTTTGCAGCACGGCGAGGGGCGTCTCAAAGCACCGCAGATAGTCGTTCAGGCTTCCGCAGCCGGACGGCACGGTCAGGAAGGGCCGCAGTCCTTCCGGCGTCTCCGCCGGCAGACGGATCCCTTCCGTCCGGGCCAGAACCAGCAGTTCCTCCGCCGTTAGCGAACCGTCCAGATGGATGTGCAGGTCGATCATCCGAATCCCCTCCTGTCGGTGTTTTCTGAATCCATTGTAGCATAACCGGCCGGGAAAGTCGAACCGGCCTCTTTTTGAGAAGCCGCTTGAAAATTACCATTTTGCTCTTGACATAGGGCTTAAAATGCTGTATGGTTAGTTACACAAGTAATTAACCAATTGACTTGGAAGGGACGGTGAGCGGGTGACATTCGACTTTGACAGCGAGGTGCCGATTTATCTCCAGGTTGCGGAGGAAATACAGGACGCCATCCTGTGCGGGGCGTTCCCAGAGGACACCCAGGTGCCGTCCACCACGGAGATTTCGGTCACCTACAAAATCAACCCCGCCACGGTGCTCAAGGGGATGACCCTGTTGACCGAGGAAGGGGTTCTGTACAAGAAGCGGGGAGTCGGGATGTTTGTCAGCCCAGGCGCCGCCGGACAGATCCGGCAGAAAAGGCGCCGGCAATTTTACGAGACGTATATTGTCAAGCTTATCAACGAAGCGGAGAAGCTGGACATCAGCCAAGAGGAGATTCTGCAGATGATTCGCAGCGGACGGAAGGACGGGATTGAGCCATGATCGAAGGTAAAGGCCTGACCATGCGGTTTGGGAACAACACGGCCCTGGACGGGGTGGACGTGTGCTTTGGAGACAATAAAATCTATGGGCTGCTCGGGCGCAACGGGGCGGGCAAATCCACCCTGCTGAGCGTGGTGACCAACCGGCTGCTGCCCACGGCGGGAGAGGTGTTCATCGACGGGGAGCCGGCACGGGAGAACGACCGGGTGCTGGGCCGGGTGTATTATATGGGGGAGAAGACCCTGCTGCCCGACACCGCCACGGTGGCCCAGCTGTTCCGCTGGACAGGGGATTTTTATCCCGGGTTCGATGGCGAGTATGCCGGACAGCTGGCGGATACCTTCGGGCTGCCGGAGAAGAAGAAGCTGAAAAACCTGTCCACCGGCTACCTGACCATCGCCAAGCTCATCGCCGCGCTGGCCAGCAACGCGCCCTACACCCTGTTCGACGAGCCGGTGCTGGGGCTGGATGCCAACCACCGGGAGGTGTTTTACCGGCAGCTGATCGAGAGCTACAGCCGGCAGCCCCGGACCATTCTCATTTCCACCCACCTCATCGAGGAGGTGGCGGACATCATCGAGCAGGTGGTCATCATCAAAGCGGGGAAAATCCTGCTGGATCGGCCGGCCGAGGAGGTCAAGCGGATGGGGTATACCGTATCTGGCAGGGCGGAGGCGGTGGACGCCTACTGCACCGGGAGGGACGTGCTGAGTGTCGACACGCTGGGCGGGCTGAAAACCGCCTGCATTTTGGGCAAGGCGGAGGAGGCCCCGGGGCTGGACGTGTCCGGCCTGGACATGCAAAAGCTGTTCATCCGGCTGACCAACGTTTGAAAGAGGAGAACTGGCCATGAAAATCAAGCAAATGATCAAATGGAACTGGCAGAACAGCTATATGGGGCTTATCGTGCTGTATGGGGTGTTTATCCTGCTGTACCTGTTCGCCTTTGCCGTCAACGTTTCGGCGGGCGGGGAGACGGTCAACGTCAACGGCATGTCCACCGGCTCGGTGGTGATGATGCTGGTGTACGGGATCGTGCTGTTCTCCCAAAGCCTGCGCTTCGGCCTGGGCAACGAGGTGTCCCGTCGGACGGTGTTCCTCAGTTTTTTAGCGTTTTTTGGCATCTTTTCGGTGTGCATGACGGTGGGGGATGTGCTGCTGCAGCTTCTGGTTTCGCTGTTCACGGATAACAGCACCGATGTGTTGCTGTTGCTGTTCGGCCACGAGCACAGCCTCCAGCTCACCACCCGGCTGTCCTTGATGGGCTGCCTGCTGGCGGCGCATCTGGCCTTCGGCATGATCGGGTATTTCATTGGGGGCGCGTATTACCGCATGGGCAAGTACCTGCGCCTGGGGGTGTCCATCGGGGTGCCGGCCTTCCTGTTCGTCGTCCTGCCCATCCTGGTGATGCTGCTCCCGGCGGCGGCCCAAAAGGGGATTTTCGGCGCGATAACGGCCGCCGCGGATTTCCTGCTGCTCTCGCCCCTCCATCTGGGCGCGGGGCTGCTGACGGTGGCAGCGGCGTTCGGCGTGTTCGCCTGGCTGTTCATCCGCCGCGCGCCCATCAAGGCGGCGTTTTAAATGAATATGGGGATCGGCAAATAAAAGCAGCCGCCGGGTGGAACAGACTGTCTGTTCCGCCCGGCGGCTGTTTGTTTGGGCGCGGCTTCGGCGGCGATCAGGCCGTTTCCCGGCCAGCGGCTTCCGCTTCGAGGGAGCGGCGGACGGCCTCGTAGTCCCGGCGCTCCGCCTCGTCGGCCGGATGGATGGCCAGGGAGCCGCAGTCGGGGCACCGCTCCGGCTCCGACACCCGTTCAAAAGCAAATCTACATTTGCCGCAGCTGTATACCATGGGAGTTCCCCTTCCTTTCTAACGCTGTGTGTCCGTATCGCCCGGACACAGTGGTTCAGTATAGCACGCCGGCGCGGGGAGAGGCGGCGAATTCTGTCGGTTTTTGCGCCGGCGGCGGCTCCATCTCCCCAGGAAGAGAGCGGCCAGCAGCAGGATAGTCCCCGCGGTGACGGCTGTCCCCGCCGCGAAGCCGGGCGGGACGTACCGCAGGGCGATCCGATGCTGACCGGGAGTCAGGGACACCGACAGCAGCGCGCCGAAGGCGGCGTCGGGCGCGGTTTTCTTCCCGTCCACCAGAATCGTCCAGCCCTCGTCCGCCGGGATGGTCAGCAGCAGGCGGGTGCGATCCTCCGGCACGTCGATGACTCCGTTTAGGCGGGAGCTGGTGAAGGATTCGAGCGCATAGGGATGGGCGGCGAGGGTTTTGGACAGGGTGCGGGTGGCTGACAAATCCTCATAGTAAAAAAGCGCTTCTTTATACTCCAAGGAGTCTCCGTGGGGCGTCATCCGGAAGGAGACGAGTTCTCCAGGCTGGAACCGGCCTAGGGGGATAACGCCGTACCGATACGAGGTGAAGGTTTGGCCCAGGCTGACGCCGTTGACCGAGATATCCGCCCCCTTCAGAGCGGCGCCGGGGAAGTAGGCGTAGAGAGGATCGGCGGTAGGCGCGGAGAAGGTATAGACGATTTCCGCTTGTTCCGCGTCCTCTTCCCGAACATAGACGGTCGCCGTATCGGACAAGCCGGCGGACAGACCGGTCAGGGACTCCTCCGCCCCGTCCACCCGGTAGAAGAGGCATTCCTCCCGGCCGGTGAGGGCGCTGGCCATCCGGTTCTGACGCAGGAAGGGATCGTCCCCGCCCATATCGGCGCGGAGAACATCGTCGGCGGCGGCGAAGCCGATGGGCAGGGCGGCGGTGTTGCGGAAGACGGAGACGCTGCCCATGGTGTACAGCCGGGGATACACGGGATCCGCCTCGCTGCGGGACAGCCGGTATTTCACGCCTAGCAGGCAGTCAGCGAAAACAGTGGATCCTTCCCAGTAGTTGGCCCACAGGCCAGCGTTGCGGAAGCCCATCCGGCCCATAAAATCCTTGGTGGCGGTCTTTTCGGTGGAACTGAAGTGGGACAGGCCCCGGTAGGAGAACAGCATGGGATCGTTGCGGCCCCGGTGGAAGGTCTGTTCCATCCGGTAAAAGCCTTTGTCCTCATGCTTGACCCGCTCCACCACCGGCTGCACGTCGCTGACATAACGGGCGTAGGTCTTCACGGGGATGTAATTCATCTGGGACAGCACATGCCGGCCGTACAGCAGCAGATTGCCGCTGTTGACCAGCAGAAGAGCGGCCAGAACCAGGGAGCCGAACCGCCGGCGGCCGGCGCGGGACAGCCGCGCCCGCGCGCCGAGCAGCACGGTGAGGACGGCGGCCACCAGGACGTCGAAGCCGATCCCGGCCAGGGTCAGGTACCCATACTGTTGCCGGGCGACCATCGCGGCTATCAGCATGAACAGCGTGAGGGCTATGGCCAGGTGCCGCCGCTTCACGCCGCCCCGCAGGCGGACAAAGCCCCGGCAGGCCAGGTAAATCATGGTGAAGCTGAACAGGAACGCCTGCCGGGAGGGGAAGCCGATGGGAAAATTAAAGGCATGCCAGACGAGATAAAGAGCCTCCACCTGAAAGCCGCAGAACATCACGGCCAGCCAAATCCCGGCGGCCACTTTTTCCCGAAAGCGGATGCGCCGGTTGAAAAAGTAGAGAAAGAGCAGCAGGGTTATCAGCAGGCCGCAGAACATCACGGGCAGGGGACTTGTCCACATATCCCGGCTTTCAAAGGAGCCGGTGAACAGCTTGGAAAACAGATCCCCGGCCTCGAACCGGACCCCCAGGCCGAGGCGGGAGAGGAGCCCTAGATTCTTGTCCCCGCCCATCAGGGAAAAGGCGGTGGGCACCAGGACGAAGGCGGCCAGGCCCGCCGCGGCCAGATACGCGCCCAGCAGCCGCCCGCAGGAGATAAGCACGGCCCGCCCGTGCAGCCGGGGGGATTGGGGATGGATCACTGCCAGTTGGAAGAGAAAATACAAAGCGGAGAAGATACATATCATATACGCTATGTAATAATTGGTGATCAGGCAGGCGGCCAGGCTGAGGATAAACAGGAGGGGACGACGGCGGCTCATCAGCCGCTGGACGCCCCAGAGCACCAGAGGCAGGAAAATGATGCCGTCCAGCCAAAGAATATTCTGCTGATAGACGAAGACGAAGCCCATCAGGGCGTAGGAGCAGGAAAAGAGCAGGGTGCCGGAACCGGCCCGCTCTGCCCGGGAGAGAAACAGCGCACAGGTCAGCCCGGCGCTGCCCACCTTGAGGAGGGTGAGCAGAAGGATGCCGGCGGGCAGATGGACGGTGGAAAAGGGGAGCAGCACGAGATTGAAGGGGCTGAGCAGGTAATAGGCGGCGAAGCCGGCCATATCGCCGCCCAGATTCTTGCTGAAGGTATAGAAAAAGTCGTTACCGTTGCGGGCCATATCCTTTAAATAGGAAAAAAAGCTGACGTATTGGCCGTCCATATCGGTGACCAGCAGGCTTTTCTCACCAAAGGGGGCGACGCCGATAAGGGCGTAGACGGCCAGCATGACCGCCGCGGGCAGCAAAAAAGCGGCGGCATAGCGGCCGGCTTCCCGGGCGCGGGGAGGGATACGCGGTGTTGACAGCGACTGCAAGCGGCCGCCTCCTTTCGGTTGGATTCCGGGTAAGTATAGCATAAACGGGGGCGTGGGCGCAACCGTATCAGCGCTTCATGGCGCGCAGGACGGAGCGGGCGGGTTCCCCGACGCAGCGGGATTCCACGGCCTTTTGCAGGGCCTTGTTATAGGTGAAATCGTCCAGAGAGCAGGTCTTCAGATAGGCCAACGTTTTTTCCGGAAACCGGACATAGGCGATGGACACCGCCCAGGCCACGGCCATGCGGGCGTAGTAGTCCGGCTGCCTGACGCCGTCCAGCAGGGACAGCACCCGGTCGATATGGGCATCGTCCAGGTAATAGAACAGCAGCATTACCACGGCGAAGCGCACGGAGAACTCGCGGCCGCTGCCCAGATAGGGCAGGAGAAAGTCCCAGACCGGCTCCGGATAGGCAGCGGCCAGCTTCAGGCTGCTGCAAAAGCTGTCGCAGATCGACCAGTTATCGATTTTGGGCACAAAGGCGGCCACGTGGGGGAGGATTTCCGCCGGGGTGCCCTTGGCACAGCCGATGAGGAGGCCCTGCAGCAGGACTTCCTCAAAGCTGCCGTCCCCCATGGCGGTCAGGGCGGCGCGCCAGTCCTCCCGGGCGAGCTGCCGGGCGAGCTTGCGCAGATGGGGGATGCGTACCCCTAGGAGGTTATCCACCCCAGGGAGCAGGCGGGAGGCGAAGGCCTGGTAATCCGGCTCGGCCAGGGCCCGCAGGCGGGCTTGCAGTTCAGTCATGGGGAGGCTCTCCTTTCGGGGCGGCGGCGTTCTTGCGGCAGGCGGAGGGGGACAGGCCGGTCTGCCGCCGGAAGGCGTGGGAGAAATACTGCGGATCCTCGTACCCCAGGCCGGCGGCGATTTGAGCCACCGGCAGGCGGGTTTCGGTCAGCAGCTTGACGGCCAAGGCGGCTTTCCGCTCGGCGGCATAGGCGTGGGGCGTGCGGCCGAAATGGCGTTTGAAGAGCTTGATGGTATAGTCCTCCGAACGGTAGATTTCCTCCGCCAGCTCCCGGATGGTGACCGTCTGATTGAGACGGCTGTCGATGAGGTTTTTCAGGCGTGCGGCCTCGTCGGGGGGCGCGGCCCGGCCCTTGAGACAGGCGGACAGGCCCATGAGGATTTCGTGAAATTTCAGGGCGCACCGCTCCATCACCGTCTCCTGCGGCAGGCCGCCCGGCCCCGCCCCGCCCGACAGGGCGAACAGATCCCGGAACAGCCCTTCCAACGGGCAGGAGGGGAAGACCACCTGTCCGTCCAGCCCATAGGCGGTCAGCAGCGGGGGGATAACGGGGCCCCAGGCGTTGATGAACAGCTTGGTCCAGGGGTGCTCCCCGTCGCTGAAGTAGCGGTGTGAGCTGCCCATGGGCAGCAGATAGACGTCGCCGGCCGAGGCGGTGTGGGCCACTCCCTCCACGATGACGGTACCGGTGCCCTCGGCCACGTATTCCAGCACGCAGATGGGGGAATTCACCCGTTCCTGGCGGTAGGTGCCATCGCAGTAGGAAATGCCGCACATCTCCACCACAAAGGGCAGAGGGGAGGAGGGGAGAAAGTAGTGAATATCCTCTCTCACTTGTTTTTCACACCTTTGCACCGGTTTTTCCCCTGGTAAGCGGGGGATAAAAATAGTATATTACAACTGAAGGGGAAAAGCAATCCCAACGGAAAGGATGACGAGTATGAAGCTGCGAGCGCCCGCGTATCCGCTGATCACCATCGACCCCTATATGAGTGTTTGGTCCATGGGGGACCGGCTGAACGCCGGGACCGTCCGGCATTGGACAGGGCGGGACATGCCGCTGGACGGGCTGGCGGACATCGACGGAGAGACCTATGTGTTCATGGGGGACGCCGGGCGGCTGGGGCTGCCGGGCATGGAGCAGACGAGCGTGGAGGTGGAGGCCTTCGCCACCCGGTACCGCTTCGAGGCCGGCGGGGTGGAGCTGACGGCGGAGTTTCTGTCCCCCGTTCTGCCTGATGATTTGCAGCTGCTGAGCCGGCCGGTGTCTTATCTGCGCACAGCGGTGCGGACGACGGACGGCGGGGCGCACCGGGTGGCGGTCACCGTCCGGGCATCGGAGGCCTTCTGCCTCAACGAGCCGGGGCAATGCCCGGTCTTCGCCGAGCGGACGAACGCCGCGCCGGGCGTCACCACCATGCGACTGTACGGCCAGGAGCAGGCGGTTCTAGGCAAGGCCGGGGATGACCGGCGGATCGACTGGGGCTATTTCTATCTGTCGGCGGACGGGGAGCGGGAGGCCGGGCAGATGGCCGATCCGGCCGGCGGGGACACGCAGTATGTCTATGTAACGGCCGAGCTGGACACGGCGGGGGAGGCGCAGGCGCTGTTCACCTTCGCCTACGACGATGTGTATTCCCTGACCTATTTCGGGCAGCCGCTCAAGTCGGTGTGGAACCAGGATGGGATGACGATCGGCGCGGCGATCGCGCGGGCGTACGCGGAGTATGCGGACGTGGCGGCGCGGTGCCGGGCGTTCGGGGAGGCGCTGACCAGGGAGGCCGCCCAGGCGGGGGGCGAGGAATATGCCGAACTGCTGCTGCTTGCCCTGCGGCAGAGCGTCGCGGCCCACAAGGCGGCGGTGGATCCGGAAGGAAAGCTGCTGTTCGTCTCCAAGGAGTGCTTCAGCAACGGGTGCGCCGCCACGGTGGACGTGAGCTATCCGTCTATTCCGCTGTTTTTGCTGTACAACACCGAGCTGGTCAAGGGAATGATGCGGCCGATTTTCCGCTATGCGGCGCAGGAGCGGTGGCCCTTTGATTTTGCGCCCCACGATGTGGGAACCTATCCTATCCTTAACGGGCAGGTATACGGCGGGGGGACGGATCCCCGCTGGCAGATGCCGGTGGAGGAATGCGGCAACATGCTGGTGATGGCCGCGGCGGTGTCGGCGGCCGACGGGGATGCGGATTTTGCCGGGGAGCACCGAGAGTTGCTGGCCAAATGGGCCGGGTATCTGCTGCGTCACGGGGTGGATCCGGAAAATCAGCTGTGTACCGACGATTTCGCGGGGCATCTGGCCCACAACTGTAACCTGTCCCTCAAGGCGATTATGGGGCTGGCGGGCTACGCCCGGTTGTGCGGGATGTGGGGAGACCGGCAAGAGGCGGCCCGGTTCGACGCCGCCGCCCGGGAAATGGCTGCCTCTTGGTTGGATCGCGCCGCCGAGGGAGACGGCAGCTTCCGCCTGGCCTTCGATCAGCCGGGTACCTTCAGCATGAAGTACAATGCGGTGTGGGATAAGCTGTTCGGCACCGGGCTGTTCCCGGCGGCGGCCATGGAGCGGGAATTCGCCTCTTACGCCGCCCGGCTGAACCCCTACGGGATGCCGCTGGACAACCGGGCGGATTACACCAAATCGGACTGGCTGGTCTGGACGGCGACATTGGCGCCCGATAAGGAGCAGTTCATGGCGTTCATCCATCCGCTGTGGCTGGCTTACCATGTGTCTCCTTCCCGGGTGCCCATGACCGATTGGTATTCCACCGTCACCTCGCAGCAGATCGGCTTTCAGAACCGGACGGTGCAGGGAGGCCTGTTCATCAAGTTGCTTGAGCAGAAGGGGCTCTGTCGGTTTTAAAAAAATTCCCGCGGGCGATAGGCCGGCGGGAATTTTTTTGCCATAGCCGGCCGCCGGATTTTCATGACCGTGGCATCACCATGCGGCGAGAGGTGTGGAGCGCATCGGCAGCCGATTGCAGAATACACTGAAAAATGGATAGGGAATGCGATCGGCGTCTCTTTTTTATTTAATAGGATTGACAAGAGGGGGAAAAAATAAGAGAATAGAGAGGATACCAATAAGCAGGAAATGAGGGCTTAGAGCCATGCATACAGCAAAACGAGGAAGACGGTTGGCGGCGCTGGCGGTGTGCGGCGCGCTGCTGCTGGCGGGGATGCTGCCCGGTCTGCCGGCTGCGGCGCTGGACGGCTTTTCCAAGGGACGGCTTTCCATCATCACCGAGCCGGGGGCGGTCTCCGACAAGGTGAGCTTTTACAAGGACGGCAAGGAGCAGGGGGCGTCCGCGATGACCTGGGTGGATGGGCGCGACGGCAAGGCGCTGCTGCTGGACGGCAAGACGGAATATCTTCAGCTGGGCTACGCGCAGCTGAAGACCAACCGGTTCAGCTTTTCTACCTGGATCAAATGGCTGGGGGCCCCGGACGGGGCGGAGGAGGACGCCCGATACAACCAGCGGCTGTTCACCTATTCCCGGCGGGAAGAGCGATGGCTGGCTTTCAGCCCCTTTACCCGGGACGCCTCCAAGCAGA
Source organism: uncultured Oscillospiraceae bacterium (assembly GCA_900546265.1). Taxonomy (GTDB): domain Bacteria; phylum Bacillota; class Clostridia; order Oscillospirales; family Acutalibacteraceae; genus UMGS856. Next base: position 106,884 of record URCA01000009.1, read on the forward strand.
AGGAGGGCGGGAGCCTGAACGGCATTTATCTCGATCTGGGCTTCAACAAGACCAAGCCCCAGGAGGGAATGCATTTCGAGCAGTTCAACCCTGCGGCGGACGGGGTGTCCTACGGGCTGCCCGAGGGCTCCTGGCACCATGTGGCGGTGGTTTCCGACGAGCACAGCATGAAGGTGTACATTGACGGGACCTTGTGGTTTGATGATCCGCTGCTGATGAGCATGGTGGAACTGCAGGCGCTGACCATGAAGATAGGGGCGGCATACGACGGCGGCCGCTGCCTGCATGCCGAGCTGGACGACACGGCCCTGTATGAGGTCGCGCTGACGGCGGATCAGATCGGCATGATGGCGGGGGGCGTGGATCCCTTTGCGGACGGGGCGTCCATGCCGCCGTCCACCGCGCCGTATATTCCCACCGCGCCGGCGCCGGTCTCCTCCGAGGTGAGCGGGACGGGCGATGAGGATGATCGGCCGGCCACCGTATTCGGCTTCCCGGTGGCGGGGCTGGTGATCATGGGCGGGGTGGTGGTCGTGTTCGCGGGCCTGTCCATCCTGCTGAGCGTGCGGGCTTCCAAAAATAACGGCGGGCCGAAAGGGGGCGGACGGGCATGAGGCACATTTCCAAGGGCGTCCGCCTCGCTGCGGCGCTGATGGCGCTGCTGCTCCCCGCGAGTTTTGCTGTCTCGGCCGAGACGGCGCAGGCGCAGCGGATTTACACCGTAGTCAGCCAGGGCAACAGCGGGCAGATTTTCAAGGAGCCACAGGAGAGCACCTTCTGGGAGTCCCCTGTGCTGCGGGCTGGGGAGGCTCGGGAGGACGGCATCCTCCGTTTTGTCAACGAGGACAAGGCGGCGGTGGACGTCTGGATCCGGGCGGTGGAGCTGCCTTATGACGACGAGGAGGCGCTGGCCTATCTGAGCGCGCTTCGCCTGCGGATCACCGACGGGGAGACGGTCTTGTACGACGGGCCTTACACCCGGGCGGCGGACGAAGGGGGGATCCGGCTGCGGCAGAACGCCCTGGCCAGAGGTTCCCAAAAGGAATACCGGGTGGCGCTGTACTGCGATTTCGCCTATACCGGCGAGCCGGTTCCCTGCGTGGTGGACTGGGATGTGCAGGCGACCCCCAGCGTGATCCGGGACGACATTCCCGCCCCTAAGCAGCCGGTCTGGGTGTTGGTGACAATTGGTGTGGCCGGGGCGCTGGCGATTCTCTGCGCGGTGCTGGGCGCGACCAACCTGACGAAAAAAAGGAAAGAAAACCGCTGATATAAAAACCGGCGGGCCCCTTTATGAGGGACCCGCCGGTTTTTGCTATGCTTAAGCATGTAGGGGACAGCGCGAAGCGGTGGCCCCTACAAAAAGCCGCCCGCTAGGCGGGTGGGATTGTGGGCTTAAGCAAGAGCAACACCTTTCCTGGTATAATGACGATGTTCAAGCCGTCAAAAAAGAAGGAAAGGTGTTGCTCTATGGCACAAAGTTTAGCACATTCAAAATGGGTATGCAAGTACCACATCGTGTTCAGTCCGAAGTATCGAAGAAAGATCATCTACAACCAATTACGAGTGGATATACAGCAGTATATTCGGGATTTGTGCAAATGGAAGGGTGTGGAGATATTGGAGGGGCATATGATGCCCGACCATGTGCATCTGCTGTTGTCGATACCGCCGAAATATTGCGTCTCCAGCTTTATGGGGTACTTGAAAGGGAAATCGGCAATGATGATCT
>URCA01000010.1 GCA_900546265.1 uncultured Oscillospiraceae bacterium
CGTTACTCATGACGCGCCTTTAGGCGCTGCTGGTATCATGCCCTTTTAGGGCCATCATCCATGACCACGTCCTTTGGGCGTGGTCATGACTATTCTACGGTGAGTAAACTGCTCATAATCGTTGCCGGTTGCTTTTGATTTGCGCTGAGAGCCGACTCTGCCGCTTCAAGGATATGTTCCAAACCGGGACGGCCATCCGCAGTGATTAAACGATACGACGGTAAATGCTGGGTTCATAAAGAAATTTTATATTCATATGATAAAGCGTTTTCAGGCAGGAAAACGATGGCAGAAACTAAAATTCGAATTCTATTTCGCACATGGCAACGTCTATTTCCTATGGTAAAAACCAAGAGCAACGTGATATTCTATAAGCGCAATAATTTTCGTACAACGACGGCAAAATTTGTTGAAAGCATCGAAAATCGACAAAAGGGTGAAAGAAAGGATGAAGCAAATATGTTGAGAAAAAAGACCTCCCGCGTTATCGCTTTTCTGATGACGATGCTGTTGCTCACAGGCGGGCTTACGGGCTGTAAGGGCAATCCGGATCCGATTGATGATCCGAGCTCATCCGGTTCAAATCCGGGTTCTTTCAGTGCCAGCAGCGACGCGGCGGCTCCCTCCGGCGGCGATACGACCTCGCCGGAACAGACACCGGGGTCCAATGCGCCGGGCACTTCGAGCACTTCAAGCGGCCGGACAAACAAACCGAACGGAACCACGAGCAACAACGGGGGCAACAACACCCCGGGAAGCAACACGGTAAAGGGTACCGTTACGCTGATGATCGCCGCCGACGCGGAAAAAGAAACGGCCGCTATGCTGAACGTGTTCAAAAAGAAATATCCGCAGGTGACCTTGAAAACACAGGTTGAAGGCGCCACCAACACGATCGGTCAGGATTTGAGCAAGCTGTCGGCGGCCAAAAAGCTGCCGGACGTCGTGCTGTTTGGGACAGAAAACTTTGCGTATATCATGAGCCAGGGGTTGGCCTATCCGCTGGATAAGCTGTATGCGGCCGATCCGGACAAGAAGTATGCGTTCCAGGCGGGCATTGAAAACTACACCTATTTTAATCACCTATATGCGTTGCCCTTCCGGCTACAGTTCAATACCATCGGCGTCAATACCGATCTATTTGAAACGCTCAATTTGAAGGATCCGGGCTACAACTGGACGATTGCTCAGTTTGTGGATATGGCTAAAAAGGCGACCACTACCACGTATTCCGGCATCAATTACATTTTTGACAGCGGCGACCCTACTCACGGCTTGGATATTGGCTTAATGAACAGCCTTCTCCCCGATGGATTTGGACTGTATGGCTACAACATGAAAAACAATACCTTCAATTTTACAAATGGAGCGTGGGTAAAAGCCAAAGAGGTTTGCAAAAATTTGACAAACACCCCCGGCCTGGTCGCCGACGATTTGAAGAAAACCAGCAGCGGTGGGAAAACCGCCTATGAGCAGAAATTCGGCAGCGGCGGCGACGCGATGAAGGCCGGCAAGGTGCTGTTCACGAACACCCACTCCTGGCAGGCCAGCTGGTATGACGAGGTGAAGCACAACTGGGATTTCTATCCCTACCCGCGCAAGGATGACAAAACCAACCAGCGCATCCAGACTCACGTGGACTTTGTCTGTATGACCACGGCGGTGACGCAGGCCAACCGCGACGCAGCCTACGCGCTACTCAAGACCCTCAGCTACGATAAGGACGCCGCGATCGAATACGTCAAGTACTGTGAGTCGCAATACGCCAGCACCAAAAAGCGCACCCTCCTGACCCCCGCCTCGGCCCATCCCGACGTTATCGCGTATTACAGCAAATCGAAGGTTTACCCCAATGGTATGAAATATATGTATAAGCAGGTCATGGCCGATAAGAGCAACGTGTTTGTGGCCGACGTCAATAAAATCGTCCCGAACTTCTGGAACAATGTGACCCAGTATCAGACGCAGGTCGACGAGCAGATCGCTTCCGGCACCGCGCCCGCCTCTCTAGCTAAAACGCTGGAAACCAAGGTCAATGCCGCGTCAGCAAAGACCTGGGCAAATTTTGAAAAAAAGGTGAAAAGCGCCACGGACAAGTTTTACGAAAGCCATCCGTATGAAAAGTAAATCCTTGGGTAAACGCCGATTTTCCATACCAAAAAAGGAGTGTTCGTGCTGATGAAAGCGAGACAATGCCTGGCGGCTGTTCTCTCGGTGCTGCTGCTGACGACCGTAACCGCCTGTAATGGCGGACCAGCATCACCGAGCAGCGAACAGCGCCCCACGTCGGAGGCGGCTACCTCGACAGCCGCCTCGACAACGGAAACCACCAGTGGAGAAACGGGAGAGACGGAGCCTTCTTCAGAGGAAACCAGCCCGACGGAATCCGAATCGAAGCCATCGCGCAGTCCTATTAAGAATCCATCGACAGCCACGACGACCACCACCACGACGATAAAAAAGCCGGTGAAGTATATGTACCAGTTCAGCGATGCTGCCCGCGTTTATCTGTCCAATAGCAAGTCGACCTTTGTGCGCCAGAATGACGCGTTCAAGATCTACAGCAAGAAAAACCTGGACGCTTCCACCGGTCTGATTGTGGAGTTTGACGCCAATGTGACCGAGCACGAGATCGAGGGCTTCGGCGGCGCTATGACCGACACCTCCGCGCAGATGCTGTCCGCCCTGCCGGAGAAGACCCGTGAAATGCTCATGGAGAAGCTTTTTGACGCGGAGAAGGGTATCGGCCTGTCGATGATCCGCGGCTGCGTTGGCTCCAGCGACTTTGCCACCGAATACTATACGTACGACGACATGCCGGAAGGGGAAGAGGACTGGGATCTGAAACACTTTGACATGTCCTACGACCACAAGCAGATCATCCCCCTGATGAAGGACGCCATGGCGATCAACAAGAACATAAAGTTCCTGCTCTCCCCCTGGACGCCTCCGCTGTGGATGAAGACCAATTACAAGTGGCAGGGTTCTTCCGGCGCCATGCTGCGTGTGGATTGCTACGACGTTTACGCCCAATATCTGGTTAAGACCATCCAGGGCTATGAGGCGGCAGGCATCCCGATTTACGCCCTGACCATCCAGAACGAGCCGCAGGGCCGGGTCGGCTGGCCGGGCTGCATCTGGGACGGCGATCAGATGGCCGATTTCATTTCCCTTTCCCTGCGCCCCGCCATGAACGCCAACGGGATTACCAGCAAGCTGTGGGCCTGGGATCATAATTATGCCGATTACTTGTTTCCCTTAACCATCCTGGCCCAGTGCAAGGACGATATTGACGGTATCGCCTGGCATTGGTACGACGGCACCCCGGAGCAGATGAAGGAAGTCAGCGATTATTACGAAGATGTGCCGATGTACATTACCGAGAACGGCACGGCGATTGGCACCTTTGACAATCAGCTGCGGGAAATGGCCAGCGGCTGCGTCCGCGCTCTTCGCGGCGGCGCGCGCAACTACATCACCTGGAACCTAGCTTTAGACCTAAAGGGCGGCCCCACCTATAACAACATCAACAACGGCTGCTCCGGCATCATCCGGTTCGACGAGACGGGAGAAAACATCCAGTATACGGCGGAGTATTTCGGGTTTGCGCACTTCAGCAAGTTCATCCACGTGGGCGCTAAAGTGGTTACCTCCACCGATACCGGCGCCGCGACCAAGTACAACCAGGTCAATCTGGTGACCCGTAACCCCAATGGATCCATGACCGCGGTTCTGGTCAACAATGAAAAGACCGAGAAGGTATTCAAGCTTGTCATGGGCGATCAGGTCATGGAAGTGCCGATCGCGGGCAGAAGCGTTATCACTGTCACGTGGGACGCCAATGCGTGAAAACCAAGCAAAAGGGAAAAGGGGGTTATGTTAACTCATGAAACGGAGAAATCTACTGGCTATTCTCTCAACGGTTTCGGTTCTCCTGGCTTCCACGCCTTTGCTCTGGCTGCAGGCGGATACCGCCCCGGCCATGAAACGCATGGAAGCGGAAACCAACGCCTCGCTGAATCTGTACTGCAACCTTGAAGACGGCGGTTCGGGAAAAGTGGTCGGCGGCAGCGTGGGGGTGGATGTGAGCCAGACCCTGGCGGAGATTCAGGCCGGTGGCCTGGACAAGAGCAAGACCTCCTATGCGGAGTATACAGTCAGCGCCCCGGCCGCCGGGGAATACGCCGTGCGTATCGGGGCCGTCATGGGAGCCGGAAACGCGGTTGCCGACTATCCCGCGGCGGTGGTGGTCAATAACGGCAAAGGCGGCGACGTGTATCCGGCTACATTCCATTACGATGAAGCCAATACCTGGGCCGTGGGGGAAACCACTGTGACCATCCGGCTTCAGGAAGGAGAGAACCGGATCGCCTGCACCGGAATACTCAAAGACATTCTGGATGCCGGCGCAGGATGGGCCTATTGCAATCAGGATTATCTGGAGATTGACGGCCGCCTGACGGCCGCTCCCATCACGCGTATGTGGGCGGTCAACGACGCCGTGGCCAACCTGTACAGCGTGGATGGCAGTAAGCTGGGCGGCGGCAGGGACGCCACCCAGACCATTGCGGACATAGAAAAAGACGGCATCAACCAAGCGGCCACCTCCTATGCAGAATACAGCGTGTATGCGCCGGAGGACGGCGAGTATTCGATTACGGTAGGCGCTATCCTGGGGGCGGCGAGTGCGCTGGATACCTATACCACAGCCGTAGTGGTCAACGACGGCGGTCCGGGCCGTGTCTATCGGGCAGACTTTCGTTTTAATCCGGCCACCGGCTATACGGGTAACGGCGCGGCCTGTACGGTACGGGTCAGCCTGGTGGAAGGCCGCAACGTCATTCGCTGCACCACCGTCACCAAGGACGTGCTGAATACCGGCGTGGCGTGGGCCTATTGCAACATGAACTATTTGGATCTGGACAACCGCCTGGCCACGGTTCCCGCGCCGATCCGCATGGAGGCGGAGCGGGACGCCGCGCTGAATATGTACGGCAAGCTGGACAACGACGGCACTACCGTGGGCGATAGCATCACCAGCATCCAGACAGCGGCGGACATTAAGGCCAACGGCCTGGACGACGCCAAAACCTCCTATGTGGAATACCGGGTAGAGGCCCCCGCTGCCGGCGCCTATACGCTCCGTGTAGGAGCGGTAGTGGGCGCAAATGCGCCGCAGAGCGACTATCCCGCCGTGGTGGTGGTCAACGGCAGCAACGCCTATGACGCGGTGTTCCATTTCGATGAAGCGACAGCTTACGCGCACGGCGAAGCGACGGTTACCGTCCAGCTGGTTCAAGGGACCAACCGCATCGCCTGCACCAGCATGCTCCAGGATGTTCTGGACGCGGGGGCGGAATGGGCCTATTGCAATCAGGATTATTTGGAGATGGACGGCCGTCTGACGCCCAAGCCGGTGAACCGCCTGCAGGCGGAAAATGGCAACTACAACAACAAGCTCAACGCCGGGGAGGGCGGCGGCACTGGCCGCGTGCTGGGCGGCAGCACTACCAGCAGCCAAACCCTGGAGGACATCAAGGCCAACGGATGGGATCGGACGGCGGCCTCCTATGTGGAGTATAAGGTTAGCGCCCCGGCGGATGGAACCTACGAGATCCGTGTCGGCGCCATGATGGGCGGCGGCAGCGAGCAGTATCCCACCGCGGTTATAGTCAATAACGGCAAGGGAACCGATGTGTACGCGGCGGACTTCCGCTTCAATCCGGGAAGAAATTGGGTACCGGCGGCTTCGGTTTCCCTTAAGGTGAACCTGAAGAAAGGGGTCAACAGCATCATCACCACCGCTCTTATCGGCGGATCCGGGGGATGGATGAACCTGGACTATTTGGACGATGTGGAGGGACGGCTGACCCATCTTCACGCCAACCGTGTGGACGCCAACGCGGAAAAGCTGGTGCTGAACAACTACAGCCGCACGGACAGCGGCGTTGGTTACGGCAATTTTGAGGAACTGAAAAACAAGGTTTCCCTGGACAACCTGATGGAAGACGGGAATCTGGAAAACACGCCCTATGTCCAGATGGTGGTAACGGCGCCGGAGGACGGCGAGTATCCTATCCACGTGTACTACAATACCGGCGCCGATCCGGCCAAGGCGGCTTTGGGCGTGGTGACGGCGGACAATACCCTGATCAAGGGAACGCTCCAAGGAAATTGGGGCGGAAACGCGGAAATCCGGCTTCCCTTAAAAAAAGGGGACAACAAACTGATTTTCACCATGCCCCTGCCCAAGGACGCCGCCAGCCTGGCGGGCTATGATTGGGGGAACGGCTGGGCCGATCTGTACTACTTCCTTCTCTGGGACGGCCTGACCCTGGCCGAAGAGGTGTGGGAAGATGTAGACTTTGTCCGCATGGAAGCGGAAACGGACGCCCGCCTGAACGCCTATGGAACGCTGGAGGGCTCTGCGGAGAACCCCAGCGGTACCGGTATCACCGTGGGCGGTGGCGTGGATGTCAAGAGTATGCCCACCTATGCCGATGTGGCGGCCAACGGCCTGAGCAGCAGCGCTTCTTATGTGGAGTATACCGTAAACGCGCCGGAGGCTGGGGAGTATGACGTCGTTATGGGCGTCCGGCTGGGAGCCGGCCAGGCGCTGGCTGTTTATCCGGCGGCCATCGTGGTCAACGGCGGTGGACAAGGAAATGTCTATCCGGCCAATTTCCGGTTCGATCCGGCGACGGAGTTCGCCAATACGGCAGCCTGCCGGGTGCGGATTACACTGCGGGAGGGACTGAACCGTATTGCCTGCACCAACGTGCTCAAGGATGCGGTAAGCGGCGACTCGTGCTGGGCCTATATCAACCAGGATTACCTGGACGTGGAGGATCGCCTGGAGCCGGTATCTTATGAAAAGCCGATCCGCATGGAAGCCGAAACGGACGCCTATCTGAACCTCTACGGCAACCCCGAGGGGACCGAGGAGAACCCCAGCGGCACTGGCGTTACCGTGGGCGGCAGCGCGGATATTCACAATGTGCAGACCTATGCGGATATCGCGGCCAACGGCCTGGACAGCGTTTATACCTCCTATGCGGAGTACACGGTGGACGCGCCGGAAGCCGGTGAATATGAGGTGATCGTCGGCGTACGACTGGGCGCGGACAAGAACTTTTCCCTCTATCCGGCAGCGGTGGTGGTCAACGGCGGCGGCCAGGGAAACGTCTACAAAGCGGACTTTGTGTTTGATCCGGCTGTGAGCTTTGTCAATACCGCCGCGTGTGTTGTGCGTGTCAGCCTACAGAAGGGGCTCAACCGGATCGCCTGTACCAGCGTTCTGAAGGATATGGTGGACGCGGGCGCGGCCTGGGCCTATGCCAACCAGGATTACCTGGATTTAGATTCCCAGCTGACCCCGGTTCCCTATGAAAAGCCGGCGCGCTATGAGAGCGAGCTTTATGCCATGCCCAACCAAATCGCCATCCAAACCGGCCGGGAAGACTATTCGGGTGGCGGCTGCCTTGGCGCTGCCAACAACGCCTACGTCCAGACGCTGGCCGATATTCAGGCAAACGGCATCGACGGTATGCGCACGGCATTTGCCGATTATCAGATAGTCGCGGAGCAAGCAGGGACCTATGCGGTCTACATCGGCATGAGGTATGGCGTCTGGTCGTCCTCGGGAGATACGGCGCCGATCGACAAAGCCTATATGGTCGTGGAATGCGGCGATTTCCGCCAGGTGATCGAAGCGCCGGTAGCGGGCGTTCAAAACCGTGTGTTCACGGTGCAGGTTCCCTTCACGGCGGGCGGCAACGTCCTGCGGATTTCCGGCTTTACCGCCGATTCCAAGTTCGAGACTGGCGATGTTTGGACGGATTTCGACTACATCGAGCTGCCAAAGGAATTGGCGGCGGAGCCTTTCGGCGGAACCGTCGAAGCGGAAAATTCGGAAAATTACAACTACTCTCTGCAATATGACGAGAGCATGTCCGGCGGCAAATATCTGGGCGGCGCCGATTATAATAGGCTGGATGAGAGCCGGGTAACCTTTGATACCCTCACGCAGGAGGTTATGGAAGAGATTCCTCATGTCCGCTTCACTCTGAACGCGAAGAAGGCTGGTTTGTATAGCGTGGCGCTTCGTTTTCGGTCAGGCTGTGCGGATGAGGTTCTGCCGGAGGAGGCGTGGCTTGCCGTCGTGACGAATGACGATTTTGGCAAAAAGCAGAAGCTGAAGTTTATTCCCGGAGAATTTAATATGTATACCCTCGCGTTCGTGGTGGAATTGCAAGAGGGGGAAAACACCTTGCTGGCGACCTCCCCGCTATGCGAATTCCGTCCGGTGGAGGATGGCCGCGTCGACATGTGGGCGGACATTGACTGCCTGTACCTGGGAGGCGGCCTGTCGGTAGGCGACAGTTTCGTCTCGGGCGAGGACAATACGGGCGATTCGCAGCTGAACGTCAAACCACAGCGGCCGATACCTCCGGATGATTCGACCGCGCCCGTCGATCCCGGCGCCCCGGATACCGGGGTTGCGTCCGGCACCGTGTATGCGCTGGCCGCCGGCTGCGGCGCTTTGGCGGCTGCGATACTATTCTGCCGTCGAATGAGCCGAAGAAAGACAAAGCAATAGGCGTCGTGTGGCGGGTGTGCCGTGATTGGGCCCACCCGCCACATTTTCCACCGGCCACACACCGATGGGGAAATACGGCGGGAGAGATACGATTTTCCAAAGGAGTTTATCTGACTATGGCCAAAAGTTGTCGGTTCAATCCGATTGTGGGCGGACATTATGCCGATCCGGAGGCCCGGTTTTATGAGGGCCGGTACTGGATTTATGCAACCTGTTCGCAGCCTTTTGAATTGCAGAAAAATCTGACCGCGTTTTCCTCGACGGATCGGATTCATTGGACAGCGCATGAAAATCTTGTGGAGATGCGGGATTTCCCATGGGTTGAGCGGGCCGTCTGGGCCCCCACGGTTATTCAACATAAGGATAAGTATTATTTGGTTTTTGCTTCCAACGACATACACAGCGACGAGGAGCCGGGCGGCCTTGAAATCGCCGTATCGGATTCTCCTGCCGGTCCGTTCCGCGGGTGGCTGGGACGGCCGCTGATAGGGGAAATCCTCAACGGCGCGCAGCCGATTGACGCCCATCTGTTCCAGGACGACGACGGAACCGTTTACCTGTATTACGGGGGCTGGGGTCATTGCAACGCAGCCATACTGAACGATCGGATGGATGGCTTCCAGCCGCTCGGCGACGGCCAGTATTTGCGGGAGATCACCCCGGAGCGGTATGTCGAGGGCCCCTGTATGATCAAGCGGGATGGGCTGTATTATTTCCTCTGGTCCACCGGCCAGTGGGCGGGAGACGACTATGCGGTGCTGTATGGCGTTTCCCGTTCGCCGCTGGGGCCGTTTCCCTGCATGGGGACTGTGCTGGAAACGGACGAAGCAATCGCCCGCTCGCCCGGCCATAACAGCTACTTGTATTTGCCGGACAGCGATAGCTATTATATCGTCTATCATCGGCGGGAAATACCGGATGCCGGTGCCCATGCCCGCCGTTTATGCATGGATAAAATGGTTTTGAAAGACGGACGGATATTCCCGGTGACCATGACGCGCGGCGGGTTTTGAGCACGCCGTTCGGCCGTCCATATGTAGAGAGGAGAATGCCCAATGAGCAGACAGTCCTGCCGTTCCCGCTTACATGCGGCCTGCCGCAGCATGCTGGCGGGAGCGCTGGCGCTGTTTTTCCTGCTTCCGACGGTGCAGAATGCCGCCGCTATGGAAGTGGAGCGGCCGGAACGGACGCAGGCGGATACATCCTATTACGGATGGCTGACTGTTCCGGAAGAGGATACCGTGGCGCGGGCGGAGCTGCCGGAGCAGGGACTGGCCCTTACGGAAGGACAGACCGTCTCGCTGACACTGGACATTCCGCAGGCCGGCGAATACGCCGTCGCCGTTTCCTACCATGCGGATCAGAACGTTGTGCTGGACAGTACAATGACGGTGGTCTGGGCAGGGCTTCCGGCCGTTAAAACGGCGGTGTACAGTCTGTGGCAGGATGAGACGAAGGAGTACGCGCTGGATCGCTACGGCAATGAGGTGACCTCGCTGCAGACGACGCTGAATACGCCGGTGGAGGACTATGTGCGAGACAGCACAAGCATGGACGCAGCGCCGGTTCTGTTCTCCCTCAAGGCGGGCAGGCAGACGGTGCAGGTGTGCAGCGATAACCAGCCGATGCATCTATATCGGTTCCGCGTGGTGCGGCATCCGGAAATTCTCACCGCCGGGGAATACCGCGCGCGGCATGACGGCCCGGCGTATACCGGCGCGCCGGTTATCGTCGAAGGGGAGGATTATGCCGTCAAGTCGGATTCCTTTATCCGCAGCAAGGCCGAATCCAATTCCGGTGTGTATCCCTATAGCCCGTATTATAAATGGATGGCGACGGTGGACGGGGTCTCGTGGAATGCGGTCGGGCAGCGTGTGCTGTGGAATATAACGGTTCCGCAGGACGGCTGGTATCAGGTGGCGTTCCACTACTCCCAGTCCAGCCAGGAGGGGCAGGAGATTTATCGCACCTTGGAAATCGACGGGCAAATCCCCGCGGACAGCTTCCGGGAAATGCCGTTTTCCTATACAGGTTCGCCTTATGCGTACAACATTCCGGAGGACGCCTTGTGGCTGACAAAAGGCAGGCATACGCTGGGAATGATGGCGGAATCCTCACAGACGGCCACGCTGGTGGACGATGTGCAGACGCTGATGGAGGAGCTGTCGGATATTGGCCTGAGTCTGCAGCAGGTGGCGGGCAGCAGCGCCGATAAGAACCGCTCTTGGGACATTGAGACGTACATACCGGGCGTCATCGGCCATATGCGGGACATTCAGTCCCGTCTGCGGACGCTGTACGACACGCTTGAGAAGCAGTATGGCGAGGTACCGGCCAACTGCCTGAATCTGCGGCTGGCGGACGATATGATCGAGCAAATTCTCAAAAAGCCGGAGAAAATGCCGACCCGCATCGAGGAAATCAGCGTCGGCTCCGGCTCGATCACCAACCTGCTTGTCGAGCTGATTAATAAATGGAAAAACCAGGGCCTGTCGCTCGATCGGATTTATCTGATGGAAAAGGGGACGGAGCTTCCGGCCGCCAATGGCAGCTTCTGGAGCAATCTGATTAACGGCGTCAAGCGGTTTTTCAACGCGCTGACGTCGCGGGAGGCCAACTACAGCGCGTCGGCGACGGGCGATCGGCAGACGCTGAGCGTATGGGTTAACCGCTCGGTTCCCTATGTGGAAACCATGCAGATGCTGGCGGATTCCCGCTACAAGGGCGTCGATGCGGATGGCAACCCCCTCTCTGTGCAGTTTTCCATCATGCCGGATGAGGGGAAGCTGCTGCTGGCCAACGCCTCGAATACCTGTCCCGATGTGGCGCTGAGCGTGACGGGCGACCGCGCCTACCAGCTGGGGCTGCGCCACGCCGTGGCGCCGCTGTCGGATTTCCCGGATTTCACGGGGTATATTACCGGCAAGTTTTTGGATTCCGCGTTTGAGCCGTATCTGCACGACGGCCGGGTTTACGGCCTGCCGGAAACGCAGGATTTTTACGTGCTGCTGTACCGCAGGGATATTTTAGAAAAGCTGAAGCTCCAGGTTCCGCGAACGTGGAGCGATCTGGCCGAGCTGATGCCGGCGCTGCGCCGCAGCGGCATGAACTTCTATATGCCGCTGTCCTCGCAGACCGGCACCAAATCCCTGTCCTATATCGCGCCGTTTTACTTCCAGGCGGCCATTGCCAGCGGCGAGAACCCGGATTACAGCTTGTGGTCGGAGGATGGCACAAGCGTCAATTTCAACAACGAGACCGGCATTCGAGCCTTCCAGGAATTGACCGATTTGTATCTGCTGTACGGCCTGCAGAACAACATGCCCAGTTTTTACAACAACTTCCGATACGGCGTAACGCCGCTCGGCATCGGCTCGTTTGCCAATTATGTGCAGCTGCTGTACGCCGCGCCGGAAATTGCCGGTCAGTGGGGCGTGGCGCCCGCGCTGGGCTTCTCCGATGAAAAGGGGAACCTCTGCAATCAAATGCCGTCCTTCGATCGTTCGGCGATTATCATGGACAGCAGCCTCAAAAAGGAAGCCGGCTGGGATTTCATCAAATGGTGGATGTCGACCGAGACGCAGGCGGAATTCGCACAGACCCTGCAGGCTAAGTTCGGCTCGGAATTTGTCTGGAACAGTGCGAATCTGGAGGCGTTCGCCCAGCTGGCGATTCCGTCCGCCGACCGCGAGGTGATTCTCCAGCAATGGGAGAACGCCGTCAACCTTCGATATCTGCCCGCGACCTACATGATGGAACGCAGCCTGAGCGATGCATGGTATAAGGTGACGCAGGGGCAGCAGCCGGTGCGGATTGCGCTGAACGAGGCCGCCGTCAGTGTGGAGCAGGAGTTGATCCTCAAGCTGCAGGAATTCGGCTATCTGAATGACGCGGAGGAGCCGATAAAGCCCTATGACATGCGGCAGTGGGCCGTTATCCGGCAGGAACTTTTCCGAGAGTAAGGGATAAAGGCTTTTTCTCGGTGCAGGAGGACGATTTCTCGGGACTCTTTGGACGAGGCTTGGCTCCTGGAGACTTTGATCAAAGAAGGGGTTGCATATGGTATCAAAAGCCTTGATACGGACGGATACGCCGCGGGGCCGGAGAGGTAATGTCTTTATCCGTTATTCGCACTGGGTTTTGCTGGCTCCGTTCCTGATTCTGTTCATCACGTTTATCATCCTGCCGATTCTTCTGGCCATTGGGCTGTCGTTTACGAATTTCAACGGAGTGGAATCGCCGAATTTTGTGTTTCTCAGCAACTATATTCGGATATTTACGAAGGACTCCGTTTTTATGCAGAAGATTTTCCCCAACACCATCCTGTATGCGGCCATTGTAGGGCCCGGCCGGTACATTCTGTCGTTTATCATGGCGTGGCTGCTCGCACAGCTGACCAAAGGGCCCCGCACCATCCTGGCGGTGACCTTTTATCTGCCGTCGATGACGGCGGGCGTGACCATCTCGACGGTATGGGCCGTGCTGTTTTCCGGCGATCGGACGGGCTATCTGAACAGCCTGCTGCTGCAGCTGGGCATTATTCAGACCCCCATCACCTGGCTGCAATCGCCGGAAACGCTTATGCCGGTGATGATTCTGGTGGCCCTGTGGTCCAGCTTTGACGTGGGCTTTTTGTCGATGCTGTCCGGTATGCTAAACGTAAACAAAGAAATTTATGAAGCGGCGCATCTGGATGGCATCCGCAACCGGATTCAGGAAATCATCTATGTGACCATACCGTCCATTCGTCCGCAGATGCTGTTTGGCGCGGTGATGGCCCTGGTCGGCACATTCAACTCGGCCGGCCTGGGGGTTCAGCTGTCCGGCTCCAACCCCACGCCGCAGTATGCGGGCTCATTGATCGTGAATCATGTGGACGACTTTGGCTTTATCCGCTACGAAATGGGATACGCGGCTGCGCTGTCGGTGGTGTTGCTTCTGATCATCTCGCTATGCAGCAAGCTGGCCTATAAGCTGTTCGGAGATAACTGATCGGCCCGTGCGCCGATGGAATGCCTCATGCCGAAAGGTGAGTGATTGGATTGGCAAAAACAAAAAAGAGAAAAAACCTCATGGCGATCAACCCGTCGAAATTCGACGCCGCGCAGCTTGTGGTTTACCTGGTGCTGCTGCCGCTGCTGGCGTTGATGCTTTTGCCGATACTTTACATTGTGTTTACCGCGTTCAAGCCGATTGGCGAATTGTTTGCCTATCCTCCGCGATTCATCACCACGCATCCGACCCCGGATAACTTCCGGAGGCTGTTTGAGGCCACGGAAAACACGCTGTTTCCGCTGTCCATTTATTTGTTCAACAGCATCGTCTCCACGGGGATCGTGGTGGTGGCCGGCATTTTCATTTCAGTGGCGGCGGCCTACGTACTGTCCAAAAAGCGGTTTCACGGGCGGAGTCTGATATTCAAGCTGAACACACTGTCGATGATGTTTGTGCCCACGGCGGTCAGCATCCCCCGCTATCTGGTCATCAAGCAGGTCGGTCTCTTGGATACCTTCTGGGCGAACGTCGTCCCCATGCTGGCCATGCCGGTCGGCATATTTCTGGTCAAGCAGTTTGTGGATCAGTTGCCGGAGGAGCTGGTCGAATCCGCCCGTATTGACGGCGCGACGGACTACGGCATTTTATTCAAAATCGTCGTTCCTCTGGTAAAGCCCTCGCTGGCCACGGTGGCGATTCTGCTGTTTCAGAATGCCTGGAACAGCATGGAGGCCTCCAGCCTGTTTATTAATACCGAATCGCTGAAAACCTTTGCTTTCTATATGAATTCCCTGTCCAACTCCGGAAACGGAGTGGCCGGTATGGGAATGGCGGCGGCCGCGGCTCTTCTAATGTTTCTTCCGAATGTGATTCTTTTTACGTTGATGCAATCCCGTGTGATGAGTACGATGGCGTATTCCGGTCTGAAATGATGCGGCTGCGCAGGAAAGGAAGTGTGGGTGTGTGAAAACAGGACGAGTGCGCCGTATCTTGCTGCGGGCGGCTGTCGCCATTGGCGTGATGATGTGGCTGCCGGGTTCACTGCTGCCGGTTTCGGCCGGAAACGCGACTGCGTATACCTATACCATATCCCAGGACGAGGAATGGATGGTCACCCAGGACGCCTATCTGGTCAGCCGTGTGCTGATGAGGGAGCACGCCATGACATCCCCGCGGGATTTATTCGTGAAGGAAAACCGGCTGTATCTGGCGGATACCGGCGCTTCCCGGGTGCTCATCTATCAGCTGGATACCGGCGACTGCCGGGAAATAGGGGGAGAGACGCTGTCTTCCCCGGTCGGCCTTTTCGTGGATCAGAACAACGAGCTTTATGTGGCCGATAACGGCCTTGGCGCCGTTGTGAAGTTCTCGCCGGAAGGGGAGGTGCTCCATCGCTATGACCGTCCCGATTCGGCGGCCTTTGGCACGGAGACGACGTATTCCCCTTCAAAGGTGGCCGTGAACAGCAGCGGGACGCTGTATGTGGTTTCCGACGGGTCCTATGACGGCATGATCCAATTGGATCAGAACGGGGAGTTCCTCGGCTATTTCGGATACAACAACAACCCTATAACGGCGTGGGAATACTTGCAGGATTTACTGTTTACCGATGAGATGAAAGCGCAGCTGTTCAGCCGGGTACCCTATTCCTTCGGCAACGTGGACATCGATACGAAAGGAATCCTATACAGTGTCACGCAATCGGCAGAGGGGAACGCCATAAAGAAGCATGACGTTGCCGGGCTGAACCTGTTGACGCCCAACATGGAGGACGAGCAGGATTTTGTGGATGTCTGTATCGGAACGGACGGGCAAATATATGCGGTAACCGCCACCGGCCTGATCTTTGAATACGACATGGACGGGCACCTGCTGTTCACCTTCGGCGGCCGCGCCATCGCCGTGGAACAAAACGGCGTGTTTGCGACGGCCTCCGCCATTGCCAGCGATTCGCAGGGCCGTCTGTATGTATTGGATGGGGAGCGGGGGCTGGTACATGTGATGGCCCCCAGCAATTACGCCAAAGCCGTGCACACGGCCATGCGGGAATATAGCCTGGGGCACTATGCGGTCAGCTACGAGCTGTGGAACGACATCATCTCCATCGGCGGCGCCAGCTATTTTGCCACCAACAATATGGCGCAATGCCTGTTCCAGGAGAAGCAGTACGACGAAGCGGCGGCGCTGTACCGCGCTTCCGGCGATCGCGAGGGGTACTCGCAGTCCTTCTGGCATATCCGCAACCAATGGCTCAGCAAGGCGCTGCCGTATCTGCTGCTTGGGCTGGCGGTCGCGGCGGCCGCGGTGATGGTGTGCCGCCGTCTGCTGCGCAGGCGGCAGGCGGCGGCTTCCGGCCCCCATATTCTCCGGGACGACGCCAAGCTGCTGTGGCGGACGGTGCGGCATCCGATCGACAGCTTTTATTCGATTCGCCACGAGGGGGCCGGTCATATTTCGACCGCTCTGGTCATCTACGCGTTGGCCTATCTGCTGTTTATCGCTTATCAGACGGTTTCCGGCTTTGTTTTGATTGGGAACAGCGGGCAAAAGGCCTCCCTGCTCTTTCTGTCGCTGATCTTTCTGGCGCCGCTTATTCTGTTTATCCTCAGCAACTTTCTGGTGGGCGAGGTTAAGGAAAGCAATGCCCGCTTCCGGGACATCCTGGTCTCCACCGCCTATATCCTGGCGCCGTTTGTGGTGGCCGCCCCCATCCTGATCCTGATTTCTCACGTCCTGACCACCAGCGAGCTGCGGTTATTCCAGCTGGCGATGGTGGGGCTGATCCTCTGGATGGTGGTCAATCTGCTGATTGCCACGCGTGAAATGCACGCGTATGACCTTTGGCCGGCTATCCGGCATCTGCTGATTACGGTGTTTTTGATGTGCGTGATTGTGCTGGCCCTGTCGATGATTTATATGTTCTGGGATCAGCTGACCGACTTCGTTTTGTCCATTATCAAGGAGGTGGGCTATCATGGGAAAGGGGCTTGATGAGCGGAAGCGTCCGCGCCGGTGGTGGACTTTCCTGCTGGTCGGAACGCTGTGCCTGAGTGGCTGCTCCGCCTCCGGCTGGACCGCCGGGCGTAATGACGCGACGGCCATGATTGGCCATGTCGATCAGGAATCGCTGCAGTCCAACCGGTTCACCCATATGGAAGGCGACGGCGGCAAGGCGCTGCCGCAGCTGGCGCTGGACGGGTTTTCCCTGGTGGCTGAAAACGATACGCTGGGTTTGTATCTGCGGGAACAATACGCCTGCATCCGCGTGCTGGATAAGGCGACCGGCTATGTGTGGGGATCGTTCCGGGAGGATGAGCCCGAGGACTTGAACGAGACCTGGGCGCGGTTCGGCAATTCTGTGGTCAGCCTGGAATGCATCGATTCGACCGGCATGACCAAAAAGGCCGCCGCCGGCCAGGACGAGGCCTCCCGTCGGTACACCTGGCTGGACGACGGGTTTACCTGCGCGGTCGATTTCGGCGAGGAAATCAACATCGCGGTGACGGTATCGGTCCGGTTGGGGGAGAACCGGCTGCTCTTTTCCGTTGACGACGCTTCCATCCGAGAGGAGGGCGCGTATTTCATCCATAAGCTGTACTTTGCGCCGTTCCTCGGCTGCACACGTGCGGCGGACACCGACGGCTATATGCTGATTCCCGACGGCAGCGGCGCGCTGATGCGGTATCAGGAGCCGATGCAGGTGCTGCGGCCCTATTCCGCCCGTGTGTATGGACTCGATCAGGCCATTGACAACCTCTCCGAACTCAACGATCTGGAGGTCAACCGCCCGAAGGAGTTTTTGACCGAATCGAACACTGTGACCATGCCGGTCTTTGGACTAACGCACGGTGTGCGCAAGCAGGCGCTGTTCGGCCGTGTGAAGGCGGGCGCCGCGTATGCCTATATCGAGGCGACGCCGGCCGGATTTGTAACGGATTATAACTGGGCGACGGCCTCGTTCCTCTACCGCCAGACCTATCTGCAGCCGACCTCGAAAAAGGGCGACGGCGTGCCGATCCTGCAAAAGGAGCGCAATCCGGTTAACCCGTCGCTGGAGCTGTATTTCCTGAACGGGCAAAACGCCGACTACAACGGCATGGCTTCGCTGTATGCCGATATTCTGCTCCGGGAAGGTATGCTCGGGCGCAACCAGAACGGGCTCGCCCCGCAGGTGGCGCTGGATGTGATAGTGGCCGATGCGGAAAAGGCCCTGATCGGACACAATACCAAGCGCGTTAGCTCGTTGGAGTATGTGACGAAGGCGGTGGAACGCCTGCATGGGAACGGGTTGAGGCGGATGGCGGTTTCCCTTTTGGGGTGGCAGAAGGGCGGCCTGAGCGGCTACACCAAATCCCGCCTATACGATAAAACCGCCTGGGGATCCTTCTCGTCGCTGCAGGCGCTGTCTGCGGCGCTTGACCAGAACGGCGGCCAGCTGCTTTTCTATATGGATCCGCTGCGCGCCAAGGATATTCAAATCAATCCCCGCCGGGATTCCGCCATCGGCATGTCGCAAAACCCCGTCAAGGTGGAGAGCCTCGACAAGAACCGCTTCTTGGGCGATACCTGGTATGTGAAGGGGACGGCCGGGCTGGACTATCTGCGCAGGCAGTCGGCAGTGCTGTCGGAGGCCGGCTATTCTACGGCGATCGACGGCGCCGGGCTGTTGTACGGCGAGTATCTGGCGGACGCGTTTGTCACCCGGGCGGATATGCTTCTGCGTCAGCAGGAAGTCTACCGGGCGCTGGCCGAAAAGAGCGGCCCGCTGACGCTGTATGGGCCCAACGACTATTTATTCCCCTATACCGGCGTGTATCGTGACACGCCGATGGCCGGCAATCAGGACATTTTTGAAACCGATTCGGTACCGTTCCTGCAGCTGGTGCTGTCCGGCCATATGCGTCTGATAGCGCCGTATGCCAACGAAAATTTTTATTCCCGCACCGATTTGCTCAAATGCATGGAGTACAACGTGTATCCGTCCTTCCTGCTCACGGAGGAACCGAACGGCGCGCTGAGCAAAACCACCTTATGGACGACGAGCTCATCGCAGTTTGAGCAATGGGAGGAGATCATCCGGGAGCTGACAGGCGCCGTCTGCGAGGTGCTGGAGCCGGTGCAGGGGGAGCGTATGGTTCGCCATACGGCGATTGCGCCGCTGGTGTATGCCATCACCTACGAGAGCGGCACGGTGTATGTCAACTATGGCAGCGAGGCCTATACCACCGGCAGCGGTGAGACGGTGCCGGCGGAAAGCGGCCGGTTCGTACCGTTTTCGGCTGAGCAGAGAACGAGGGGGGAGTAGCATGAAAAAGAAACGATCGATTTCGTTGAAGACAAGGGACTCTCTCGTGGGGACGCTGTTTATGTCGCCCTGGCTGATCGGTCTGCTGGTGTTCACGTTGATTCCGTTTATCTACTCCGTTTGGCTGAGCCTCTGCTCGGTGGAATTCGGGCCGGACGGCATGCAGACCGCCTTCGTCGGCGGCCGCTGGTATAAGGAAATCTTCTCGGCGGACGCCTATTTTCTGCAGGCGCTGAAGGATACCCTGCAATTCATTGTGCTGTTTATGCCGATGATACTCGTGGTGGCCATTATCTGCGCGCTTCTGCTCAACAAGGCGCTTCACGGCCGCACCTTTTTCCGCATCCTGTTCTTCTTCCCGGTGGTTGTTATCAGCGGTCCGGTTATGGAAAAGCTGATCAGCAACCAGGCGACCGCCATCATCAGCGCCGATACCTATTATGTGTATCAGGTGATTGAAAATCTGCCCGCCATCCTGTCCACGCCGCTGATGTATATCTTCGACAACATCGTACTGATCCTGTGGTATGCCGGCGTGCAGATGCTGATTGTGCTGGCCGGTCTGCAGAAGATTGGCGATTCGCTCTATGAAGCCGCCTCCATCGACGGCGCAAGCGCCTGGCAGAGCTTCTGGAAAATCACGCTGCCCTATCTCCGCCCGATGATTTTAATCGCCGCGGTGTATACGGTGGTGGATTTGGCCGCCATGACCAGTACGCCCATGTACACCCTTATTCAAAACAACGTGACGAATGTCGAACGGCCATATTCGTATTCCGCGGCGCTTTCCTGGCTGTACGCGCTGGTGGTGCTGGTCATTCTGGGGATCGTCTACAGGATCCTGCGTGAGAAGGGGGAAAAACAGCCATGAACGCCAAACGGCTGAAGGCCAGGACGCAGGCGCATTCCAAAAACATCCTGACGAATCTGGCGGTATATTTTCTGCTGATCGGTATCGGGTTTGTCTTTTTGTACCCGCTTCTTTATATGATAATTACCTCCCTGATGACCACGGAGGATTTGATTAATCCCACCATCAAATGGCTGCCGACGCATCTGGACTTGACCAACTTCAAGCAGGTGTGGCAGGTGCTGGATTATCCGATCAGCCTGTTTAACTCCGCCTGGTATTCGCTGATTTGCTCGCTGGCGCAGACATTTTCTTGTGCACTGGCCGGGTATGCGCTGGCACGTTTTTCGGTTCCGGCCAAGAAATTTTGGATTGTGATGCTGATTATTATCTTCATCATTCCCGCCAACGTGGTGACCATCCCGCGTTATGTGCTGTTTAACAATTATCAGCTGGTCGGTTCGCCGCTGGCGACGATCCTGCCGGCGCTGACCGGCCAGGGGCTGAAAAGCTCAATTTTCGTGTTCATTTTCATGAGCGCGTTTTCCGCCTACCCCCGCGCCTTTGATGAGGCGGCGCAGCTGGACGGAGCGGGCAATATGCGGATTTTCTTTCGTATCGCCCTACCAATGACCGTTCCTGTAATCGTTTTGTCACTGGTGTTTTCGCTGGTGTGGTACTGGAACGATGTGGCGCAGTGCGGCCTGCTGATCGGAGACGATTTCCAAACCCTGCCGCTGGAGCTGAAAGCCTTTGACGCGCAGTTCAGCCAGATGTTCAGCTCCACCTTCGGCGATGCGTCCAACCGTCTTAATGAGCGGTATCAGATGACGGCCACCATTATGGTGATTGCGCCGCTGGTTCTAGTGTATGCTCTGCTGCAGAACTTTTTTGTCAAGGGTATTGAAGCCTCGGGGATCACCGGCGAGTAGAGGGGAGATAAATCGATGAAATTTAAGCTGTCTGGCGGAAATCGAAACGCCAGCTGCACCCTCTCAGAAAAATGGGAAGGGGAGATCCTGTACGCCGCCCTTCATGTCGTTCTGGCGGAGGAAGCTGTCCCGGAAAAAATCCGGGTGGATTTTATGGTGCAGGGCTGCGGCTGCTATTCGGTATTCAGCCCTTCTGTCCGGGACTTTCGCGGCCCCGGCGTTAATTGGCGTCGGCAGGAAACCCATTCCCGCCTGGCGGAATGGATGCCTTTGCATTGCCTGCTCTCCCGTGACGGGAGAAATCGCCTGAACGTCACCCTGTCTGAGGTACGGCTCCCCGTCGGTATTTACACAGGTATCCGGGAGGAAACCGGCGAGCTGGAATGCACGGTGGAATTTTTCACCCAGCCTACCACGCCGATTACGGAATATCAGACGATCATCCGCCTGGATTTCCGTCAGCTGCCCTATGACCAGTCCGTTGCGGACAGCGTTCGCTGGTGGGAAACCGCCTGTGGCTATACGCCCGCCCTGTCGCCGGAGCGGGCCAGGATGCCCATGGACTCCCTGTGGTACAGCTTCCATCAGGAGCTGTCCGCTGAGGAAATCCTGGAGGAGTGCGCCTTGTCACGCGCCATGGGGATGCGTACGGTGATTATTGACGACGGCTGGCAGACTGCCGATAACAGCCGGGGTTATGACTATTGCGGCGACTGGCAGCTGTGCCGCGCCAAAATCCCCGATATGCAGGCTCTCGTCCACAGGCTGCATGAAATGGATATGGCCGTGATGCTGTGGTATTCCGTCCCTTTTATGGGTGAACGTTCGCAAAATTACCATAAGTTCCGGGATAAAATGCTACACGAGGGCGTGCTGGATCCCCGGTATAAAGAGGTGCGGGAGTTCCTGACGGATACTTATAAAAGGGCCGTGGCGGATTGGGATTTGGATGGCCTGAAGCTGGATTTTATCGACGCCTTCACCCTTGGCGAGGAGGCCCTGAAGCCGGACGCTCGGCGGGATTATCTCTCGCTGGAGGAGGCCGTTGATACGCTGATGCAGGAGGTGAAGCGGGAACTTACCGCCATTCGCCCGGATATTCTCATTGAGTTCCGCCAGGCCTATGTAGGGCCGGCCATACGGCAATACGGTAATATGCTACGGGTGAGCGATTGCCCCGCCGACGCCCTGCGCAATCGCCAAGATATCCTCAACCTGCGGCTCACCTCCGGCAGGACGGCCGTCCATTCGGATATGCTGATGTGGAGCCCGGAAGAAAGCCCGGAAGCGGCGGCCCTCCAGTTCGCTAGTGTGCTGTATGGCGTTCCGCAAATATCCGTCAGGATAAAAACACTGCCGCCGGCTCACAAGCAGATGCTTCAATTTTATATGAATTTTTGGATGCGGTACCGGGAAACCCTGCTGGACGGCGCTATTTCCGCCGATAGCCCGGAGGAGTATTACAGCCAGGCCCGCGCCCGGCTTGGACGCCGGGAGGTGGTTTCCGTCTATACCGATCCGGTGGTAGCGTGTACCGCGGCGGAAACGGTAGCGGTGAACGTTTCGCCCAAAAAGGCCCTGTATGTGAAGGGCGCGGCTGGCCGTCGTTATCGGGTGGTGAACTGTTTGGGCGAAGAGATAGAGAATGGGATTATTTCCGCGCCGCTGCAGGAAATCGTTGTGCCCATGTCAGGAATCCTTTTTACAGAAGAATAAAGGGTGCAGAAAAACCGGGACGGACAGGCTCCGTTCCGGTTTTATGCCCTGAAGGCAGAAGCACAGAATTAGTGATGAAACTGGCGGTATTCGGAGGGAGAAACCCCGTATCGTTTTTTAAACAAATGAGAAAAATAATGTTGATCGTCGTAGCCAAGCCGCAAGGCGATTTCCCCGATGGACAGATAGGTGTTACGCAGCAGATTCTTGGCCGTCGTTATCTTTTTTGAAATTTGATATTCATAAGGAGTGACGCCGAAAGCTTTTCGAAAATTTTTGATGCAGTAATCTTTTGAGCGGAAAATAACTTTAGCCAATTCATCATTGCTAACGATTCGGTCGAGATGGAGAGAAATGTACTCCTTCAGCCGATTCATTTCCGAGGAATTCTTTTGGGAATTAAGATTGTCCGACAGGCGGATAACCATCCGGAGAAACCAGATAGCCGTCTGGTTAAAAAGTTCGGTTTGAGGGGTATACTCATCCTTCAAATTCTGGAGCATTTCATGAAACTCATCTTCGAATCCGACGCCATCAAAAATGACCTTATCTTTGATCGGGTATTCGTTAATGATTTGTTCCGCCAACGGGCCACGAATATTGAAGAAAATTTTAATCCACGGATCATCCGCGGAGGAACGGTAGTAATGCTCGGTTTTTTGCCGAAGCAGCCAGATATTTCCGGCGGAAGCTTCATAGCTTTCTCCATTGACGATTAAATTGCCTCTGCCCGCAGTTACGTATTCGAAAACGGTTTCGGTGCTGCATTTCCGCTGCATCCAATAGCTACCATCGCAATAGGATATCCCGGCCATTTCCAAATAAAAAGGAGGAATATCATTTTTATCGGGTGAATAAAAGGTGCGGATAATTTCCTTCATTGCTGTCCAGCATCCCTTCTTGAATTTTCTTATATTTACGGCTCTCGATATACAAGGCAGATTACGCACGGCACTTTTTTGCAGATGAAGGAGAATTTATGAAAAAACGCCCCATGCAAGGATGTTTCATTATATATTATAACTATTTTAATAAGTGAAGTCAATTTTATGCTCTATTAAAGGAGCTGTAAAAAAATGCGTGTTAAGACGAGACAAGAGGAAAATATGTGTAAGTTCTTTCATCAAATCCATTGAGTCTGTATTTGAGCTTTCTCCTTTCTGAATGTGGTCTCGTCAATTTCATTCTTTCGGAGCTCGCTTAAAGAGCACAAAAAGCAAGGTTCTACCTGATTTCTCAGGCGGAACCTTGCTTTTTTGCGTTTTGTCTACCTTTCCTCGCGTTGGTGTTGCAGTAGTTTTTTGTCCATTTGCTTGGGTTCGCTGCTAAAATGATTATGGGCAGATTGATTCCGACGGGAATGACCGTCTCATCGAAGCGCTTGTGAAAGAGATACGAAGTTGGCGATGGGATAAACTCTTACAGCGGGGTATACGAGAGCCGCTCCTGCAATAGGGCAAAGGGATGCTTTTTGGTTCAAAAAGACGTGAAAACAGAGCTTCTTCACGGAAAAACTTGAATGGGATGGCTTTTACAATTTTACTATAACAAAAGAATTTCCAGTGGGAAAGACCGTCAATATAGTTACTTTTTTGTCCGTGTTTTATCAAATACATTAGACTTTGTTAAGTCTATAATAAAATTGTCAAGGAGGTAAAAGCATGCTTACCAGCCAAAAACGATTTCATTTTGATAACAAAAATTTGCAGAAGCAGATTGGGCCATATTGGCTGTATCAGATTGGAGATTTGAGCTGTATCGGCGATTACTATGTGGAGCGGCACCGTCAGTTTGTCTATGAAGTTACTTTTATTGCTTCCGGTCTTGGCCATATTCGCGTTCGGGATAAATGGTATGAGGGAAAGCCAGGAAACGTCTTTATCCATCGCATCAACGACATCCACGAGATGCAGGGAGATAAGGCCTCCGGCTTTCGATATTTTTATCTCGGTTTTGATTTTAAGGATCTGACATTGCCGGCTTATAGTAAGTTGAAAGCCCTTTTTGATAACGACGCGAATGTTATGGTGGAAAATGCGCCGGGCGTACAGGAGGCGTTCCTCCGGCTGTTTAATGAGGTTATTATTAACGACGCTTTTACGGATCTGCTGTTGGAGAGCTACATCAACGATATTTTGACGCATACTTTTCGGGCCTTCAGCCAGCAAAAATTTGTTGCCTATTCTGCCGAAAACGAGCGCAACAACAGTGAAAAGCTGGTTTACGACGTGATCAATTATATTGATCTAGAAGCTGCTTCTATTCATAAACTCGGCGACCTATGCGATATGTTCGGCTACAGTTATTCGCATATTGCCAAACGGTTTACCGCGGTCATGGGGGAATCGCTGCAGGCGTATTTCATGCGGCGAAAATTTGAACAGGCCGCCGATCGCCTCCGCCAGGGCTTGAGTGTTACGGAGGTGTCGGAGCAGACGGGCTATCAGTCTATTCATGCGTTCAGCCGGGCCTTCCGGCATCAGATGGGGATGACCCCGTCGGAATATAAGAACTGGGCGGAAAAAGCGAAGGAAGAGCTATAAAACGATTTGGGGGAATGAGGGTGTATACAACGGCGGCGCACGGCGGTCATACTGAAAGATTGCCCAATATTAGTCAGATCGACTCATTTAAAATAGTTGGATATTTAGGAGATCGCCTGAAAAATAATGAGGCAGTATGGCTGCATCATGTGTGGGAGAACAATCCGGCTCTGTTTGAGGTGTTTCGTGAAAGAGATGCCCATCCCCGCTGCATTGTCCCGTGGTTCGGGGAATATCCGGGGAAAATCCTGACCGGTATGGCGCTGACCTATCGCATGAGCGGGGATTCGGAGACTCTCAGAGCCGGACGGGAGCTGATAGAACGTTTGAAAGCCCTGCAGGGAGACGACGGGTATTTGGGCCCGCATCCGAAGGAACGCCGGTTTAACGGCCCCATGCACGAGGACACGATGGCCGTGTTTCAGTGGGAGCACGCGATGCTTTGGGATGTGTGGGGCCACTACCACTGTATCTATGGCCTGCATCAATGGTATGCCGCCACAGGGGATACCGCGGCGCTGGATATAGCGATAAAAGCGGCGGACAGCGTATACGCTTACTTTATTGCGGGCGATCGCCCCTTTTCCTCCGCCGGTGAGACCGAGATGAACCTGACGATAGGGCATGCGTTCGCCCTTTTATACCGGGAGACGGGGCGGCAGGCGTATCTGACCGCGGCGGAAAGCGTGGTGGCCGAGTGGTCCAAGGAAGGCTGCGGCAACTGGTTCCAGGATGCGCTGGCCGGCAAGGACTTTTACGCTATGGAAAAGAAACGCTGGGAGGCGCTGCACGGCGTCATGACGCTGGCGGAGCTGTACCGGGCCACCGGCAGAACGGAGTATTACACGGCGCTGGAAAACATATGGCGGAGCATCGTGCGCACGGATCGACATAACGACGGCGGCTTTTCCTCCAGCGAGGGGGCCGTCGGGGATCCCTATCGCCTGGAGCCCATCGAGACATGTTGTACCGTGGCCTGGATGGCCCTGAGCACCGACTATCTCAAATTGAGCCATATGTCCTGCGCAGCCGATGAGCTGGAGCTGTCGTTTTTTAACGCCGCGTTGGGAAGCCTGACGCAGAACGACTATATTTTTACATACGATGTGCCCATGAACGGCCAGCGCATCGGCGCCGACGTCACCTTAAGATGGCAGACCATCGAGGGGGCCCGTGATATGAACTGCTGCCAGGCCAACAGCAGCCGCGGGTTGTCCCAGGTGGTGGAATGGGCGGCTTTTTCGGATGAAACCGGCTTGTACCTGAACTTTTACGGTCCCTGCGCTATAGCGGCCCGTACGCCGGCCGGCCGGCGCATCCGTCTGACCGAGGAGACCGCCTATCCCCGGGACGGCGCGGTGACTATCACCTTGGAATTGGACGAACCCGAAACGTTCCCGCTGCATATCCGCATCCCCTGCTGGTCGGCGGCGACGGCGCTTTCGGTCAACGGCGTGGTGCTGACCGGGGTGCGTTCCGGCCTGTACTATACCATGGAACGCGCCTGGAAAAGCGGGGACGTCCTGTCGCTTTCATTGGATATGTCGCCGCACTATTGGACGGGCGGCGGGGCAGTCAGCGGCCGTACCTCCGTGTATCATGGGCCGCTATTGCTGGCGCTGGATACGGGGGCTTCCGGTACGGATGTCGACGCCTGCGTTTTTGAGCGGCAGGCTCTGGATAATCGAGTCGTGGAAAGCGGCGATAAAGACCATTGGCTGACCGCTGCGGTTAAAAATACCGCCGGGGAAACCGTCCGCCTGCTGGATTTTGCCAGCTGTGGTCGGGATGGATCCTGGTATATTTCCTGGTTGAATGTGCGGGATGCACCGGCGGCTATTCCCGCGGAGCACGGAGGAAATCCGATATGGAACAATCGATAAAAGACGGCGCGGATCCGGTTGTGGTGGCCTGCGTGGGTGACAGCATCACCGAAGGAATCGGCGCAACCCGCGCCGATCAATACAGCTATCCGGCACAGCTGCAAAGGCTGCTGGGCGAAGGATACGCCGTCCATAACTATGGGGCCAGCGGTATGACCCTGCTCGCGGAAGGCGATTATCCCTACATACGGCAGGAGCGGTATGCGGCCAGCCTTGCCTGCCCATGCGACGCGGTGATCCTTATGCTGGGCACCAACGATTCCAAGCCGCAGAATTGGCGGTTCAGGGAGCGGTATCTCTCCGAATTGACCGAGATGATTCGGATGTATCAGAACCTGCCGTCCCGTCCCCAGGTTTATGTGGCGACTTCGCCCGTCGTGTTCCAAAGCATTGACGGCATCACCGACGGCGTGGTCAGCGGGGAGATCGTCCCTTTGCAGAAAGAGGCTGCCCGGCGTACAGGCTGCCGCGTGATAGATATTAACGCCCTGACCAGGGGACATGAGGCGTGGACGGTCGACGGCATTCACCCAAACGACGAGGGCTATGCGCATCTGGCCGGGGCTTTCGCCCGGGCGTTGTCCGAAGCCTTACCAGCAGACAGGAGGAAGACACATGATTGACGCCTGGTATCAAAAACCGGCGGGGGTCGAAACCCGCTGGGCCACCTGTGAAAATCCCCGGGGGGAAAAGGGCCGCGCGGCCATGCGCGGCCAGGGCCGTAAGGGCTGTCCCTGCACCGGCCTCGGCGCGGGCGGCTCCTTTGTTATGGCGGAGACGGAAGGGCGCAGCGGCGTGCTGCGGCGGATATGGATGGCGGTGCAGGACTATGACAAACCCCATTGCCTGAAGGGACTGAAGTTCGAGATTTTTTGGGACGGCTGTGAAAAACCGGCGGTTTCGGTGCCGCTGGGGGATTTTTTCCTTCATGTCCCCGGCCGCCTGATTCCGGTGGACTGCGCCGCCTTTACCACAACAGAAGGGCGCAGCTTCGTCTGCACTATCCCCATGCCCTTTCAAAGCGGTATGCGGGTGGTTATCACCAACGAGTCGACGCACGATATAGCGAATGTGTTCTATGAAGTGGATTACACACTGGGCGATCCGTTCACGGAGGGCACCCTCTATTTCCATGCCTTTTATAACCGGGAGCACGCCACTAAGCTGCTGGAGGACTACACCATTCTCCCGCTCGTGCGGGGAAACGGCAGATACCTCGGCACGGCGATGACCGTACGTGCCAACCCGGATTTACCGGGCTGGTGGGGCGAGGGCGAGGTAAAGGCTTACATCGACGGCGACGATACCTATCCCACCCTATGCGGAACGGGATCCGAGGACTATATCGGCACCTCCTGGGCGATGGGGGAGTTTTCCGGATGGTATCAGGGGTGCTTGCACTGCCGGGAGGGGATGGCCAGCTTTTACCGCTTCCACATCCCCGATCCGCTGTATTTTGAAAAGGACATCCGGCTGACCATTCAGCAGCTGGGGTTTATGACGCCGGAGCTCCGGCAGACGTTTGGGGAACGGGGCATCCAGGTATACAAGCCCGGCGGCGGCGCCTTCTTCGATCTGGAAAACGATATAGGCCTGTACGAACGGGTTGGCGACGATTTCAGCAGCATCGCCTATTTTTATCTAAGCGCGCCGTGTTCGGAGCTGCCTGCCATGGAATCCGCCGCGCGGCGGATGGAAGGATATGTCGAATAGCGCCTGGCCAGGCGCGGGGAAAGGAGAACAGACATGAAAGGTCTGTGGAAACGGTTCGCCGCCGGGATAAGCGCTGTGGCACTGACCATCGGGTGGCACGGACAGGCGGCCGAAGCGGTGCCGGAACGCTATGTGGTGGCCTGTGTGGGGGACAGTATCACCGAGGGGATCGGCGCGACGTCGCCGGTTCTGTACAGCTATCCTGCGCAGCTGCAGAAGCTGCTGGGCGAACGCTACGAGGTGCACAATTGCGGCTCCGGCGGCACGACGCTGCTCAAGTCCGGCGACTTTTCCTATAGGAAACAGAGCCGCTACCGGGAAAGCCGCACCTGCAATCCGCACATCGTGATCATCATGCTGGGCACCAACGACTCCAAGCCGCAGAACTGGGCCAAAAAGGAGCAGTATGTTCCGGACTTGGTGGAGCTTATTCAGGTCTACCAGAAGTTGGAATCCAAGCCGCGGGTGTATGTCGCCACGTCGGCCACGGTTCCGCAGGCGCTGGACGGCATTACCGACGAGGTGGTCACGGACGAGGTGGTTCCGCTGCAAAAGGAGGCCGCCCGCCAAACCGGCTGCGAGGTCATCGACGTCAATCAGCTGACCAAGGGACACGCCGACTGGTACTGCGACGGCGTCCACCCGAACAATGACGGGTATGCGCAGCTGGCCGCGGCCTTTGCCGACGTCCTCTCCCAACGATACGACCCCGGCATTGTCCGGCAGTGGAGCGCGCGCCTCGACGCGCTGCCGTCAAATCCCGACGCCGGCTATGCCTCCGAGGTGGAAGCGCTGCGCTTTACGCTGGGCCAATTCAGCGAGCAGCAGGCCGCGCTTGTCACCGACCAGCAGAAAAAGCGGTTGGCCGCCATGGAAGAAGCGGTGAAGAGAACGACGGCTGCGCCCCGCGTCACGACCACGCAGCCCACAGCCGCCTCCCAACCCACGACTACAAGCGGCGCGGCCGTTACCACCGCGCCCACCTCCCCAACGCAAGCGGCGACGGCGAGCGAAGCGCCGCCCACCACCGCCTCTGCGGTCACCGGTTTGCCCACCACCACCGGCAGTAACGCCACAACCGCCGCCGCTCAACATACGAGCTCCGCTGTGATTTGGTGGGTTCTGGCGGGCGTCGTGGCCGCCGCCGGGGCCGGGACGGGCGCGCTGGTATGGGTGCGCCGCCGAAACTCACCTGGAAGACGAATGGAGTAGACAGCGAATGGGCTGTGCAATATTGCGTTGCTCACATCATACTTTAAGGAGGAAAAAGGCATGAAGTCCTACTGCAAACGAGTTGGTATTCCCCTGCTGATCCTGACGCTGCTGGTAAGCGTCATGGCGCCGCTGATTACCCTGGCGGAAGATCCGCCTCCCAGCTACGAAACCGACGATTGGACAGAATTCAACAAGCTGGAGGTCGCAGACGATCTCCACGATGCCAGCCAATTCCTTAGCATTAAGTATAGCCAGGGCCTGACCTTCCGCGACGATGACAGTCCCTATTTCGCCGAGAGAGACGCCTGCCTGTTTTTCAGCGACGACACGGTCTATGGCTTGAAAAATGAGATGACCTGGGAAATACGCGCCAAGGCCAAGATCGCGCTGACCATGTATTATCCCTGGGGTATGACCGACTGGGCCGTGCCGAAGCCGGAGAATATGCCGGAGTTTTTTGTCAGTGAGGATAGGGTGAACTGGACGCCCGTCGCCCTCAGCCGCTCTCAGCGGCTGGGCTGCTACAACAACTTTATGATCCTGACCGCCCATTGGATTGACGAAACGCCGGAAGGCTCCCGGTATCTGAAGGTGCGCTTCCCCCTGGAGGGCAACGTGTGCGTGGCTGAGCTGCGGCAGAGCGGCGGCAGCACCGATACCCTTTACGGCGACGTGTTCTCCGACGGGACGGACGCCAGCATGATGAGCAAGGCCATCGCGACAAGCGAAGACGTGTACCCCAAGGATAACGATTACGTTGGCCAGGTGGAGAAAGCCGACATCGACGCCCAGGGCAGGACGAACGCCATCGCCACCTACTGGCCGGTAGAAAACTCCCACTCCTATGTCACCTATCAGATTCCGGCGGGCAGCAAGGTGCTGGCCGAAGGCTATATTTTCACAGAGGTATGGAAAAAGAACGACAAGGGCCTTCCCGAGGTGGGGACGCTGGACGAAAAATTCGGCGATCGGTTCTTCCGCCTGTCTACTTCCGCGGATAATCAGACCTGGACGGTGGCGGAGAACACCAAGATCGCCGCCTATGCGGGCCCGTCCGGGGCGGCGGATGCGAGCGGCAACTATCCCATCCGCGGCTGGGACAAGGTGATCCTGTGCCTGGACGAGATGCCGGCCGGCCACACCTATCTACGCATCGAAATGCCCAATTATAAGGATGTGGCGGGCTACGAAGCCTCCGCCTGGATGATGTTCCTCACCTCCATGCGGGCGCAGCAGCTCAAGTCCGCGCAGGAGGAGACGGCCAATCTCGCCCGCTTCGACGCGTTGGACACGGTGGATTCCTTCAAGGACGTCAGCCGGTTGAGCAGCGTGCTGCACAAGACGGGATACACCCTTCGCCCTGGCGGCGAGGGCGAGGCGATGTTCCGGGACAACGACGACGTGCTGTCCTTTTCCAGCGCGGTTTACAAGCTGACCAACGAGCTCACCTGGGAGTTCTCCGCCGGGCAGCAGCCGGTGCTGGCCCTGTATTACCCCAAAACCCTGCTGGATGAAAACGGCGGCGTGCCCCAGGACAAGGCCCCGGCGTTTTACACCAGCACCGATCGGTTCAACTGGACGCCGCTGGAAATGGATGAGGTTCTGCCGCTGGGAGCCTACGGCAGCCAGAAGCTGGTCAGCTTCTGGGGCAAGAGCGCGCCCGCCTATACCAAATATCTGAAGGTAGCCTTTAAAACCGGTGAAACCGTCTATTTGTCCGAACTGAAAAGCCAGGGTACCGCCGATCACTCTTCGGATTACGCCGAGGTGTTCTCGGATCCCATGGATACCTCTATTCGGCCCAACGGGCGCTGCGACGTGGTTTTCTTCAACGACGAATGGGGCATTTTCTCGCCCGGCCAGGGGGAACTGAAGGATTTCCGCCGGGACGACGATCTGATGGGCGTGATGCGCACCTATTGGCCGGAGGACGATCAGAAGGAGCTGTGGGTTGACTATCAGGTACCGCTGAACTCCCGCGTCACCATTGAAACCTACCTGGTGGACATCATATGGAAACGCAATGAGGACGGGGTTATCCTGCCCGGCACGCTGGACGAAGCCTGCCAGTCCCAGGGCGCGTTTAAGGTATACACCTCCGCCGACGGCAAGACCTGGACGCAGGCGGAGGCGAAAATGGCCGTCTATCCCGGCTTTGGATATGTGGACGGCGCCTACACCGACCGAACCTTCGACAAAGTGGTCTACGGTATCGATAAAATGCCGGAGGGTCATGGCATGGTACGCATCTGCTTCCCCAACTATATCAACGCGGGTACGGTGAATGGGGTCGAGGTGGCGCCGGAAGAGGGGTTCACGTGGACCTGGATTCCCTCTATCAAGGCCATTCGGGCGGAGCTGCCCGTTTCGGGCCTGGCGGATGCCGAGCCGGTGGCGGAAGGCGATCTGGCTGATCTGCCGGTCATTGATGACTGCGGTGATCTGAGCAAGGCGGAGCCTTCCCTGCTGGAGAACTTCCGGGTACAGGCGCCCAACGGGGTGTCCGTCGGCACGACGGATCCCGGCGACGCGGTTCTTGTCCGGCAGTATGGCGACGTACCGTCCAGCCTGAGCTGGGCCATCGGCTCCCGTTCCAAGGTGGCGCTGATCGCCTATCAGCATAAGGATACACTGACGGGAGGAGACGCGTCCACCGTCAAGGAAGACAGCCGCCTGCAGCTGCTGACCGGGCAAAACCGGTTCGAGCTGGACGAAGCCCAGGCACAGGTGAAGGTACTGGGCCGCGTGGGAGACAGCGACTATTATAAGGTTGCGTACGTCATCGAGGAAACCCGCCGGTATGACACCCTGCTGCGCGCTGTGTTCCCGGTGTGCGCCAAAGGGACGGACATCGCCGTCACCACCCTGCGCGGCACGGCCGGAAGCAAGGAATCCGATCCGGCCTGGAAGCCCGGCTTCCACGACACCTGCGAGGATGATTCGCTGGTATACGATTTCGAGGGCCTGGCCGAGTTCGTGTATGAAGAAATCCCCCGGGACGGCGTTTTCGCCAACGACGGGACCGTCTTCCCGGATGGGGACTTGGATCGGGTGTTCCCGACCCGCGCGTCCATGGATAACGCCATTGTCTGGGAGGTGGCGCCGGGCTCCCGTGTGACCTTCAAGCTGCACTATATGTCTCTCATGTGGGCTCTGGACAGCCACGGGATGCCGAAGGCCTCGGTACTCAACGCCGAGAGAGAGGAGGCCGGCGACGAGGTCATGCCGAAGATTTACAGCTCGGCGGACAATGTGGTCTGGGACGAGATCACCGATTTTCAATGGGAGTTTGCTCCGGCCTATTACCTGGGAAGCGGCGACTTGTCGGAACACCGCTATGATTTCGCCTATTTCTATGTCGATAAGCTGCCCGCCGACGCCCGGTATGTCATCTTTGAATTCCCGGGTCAATACAGGAACCCGTGGGAAGTGAAGCTCTACGACGTGCTGGCCGAAGCGCCCGCCCGCCAGCCGGATTCCGACACCTCGAAGGAGCCGTCGGATCCCTCCTCGAACGTCTCCTCCGACGACGGCCCGGCTCCTGACACCGGCGTCGGCGTACAGCCGCTGGCCCTGACCGCCGCGGCGGGGGCCAGCCTGCTGCTGCCGCTGCTGTACCGCCGGCGGCAAAAACGGCGCGGCTGATCTGGTTCGGCAGGGGGTGCAAAATGTACCATTTTGCACCCCCTTGGATCCCCGATTTTTTAGTGGAAGGGAGGGGACTGTGTGGAGGAAAATTTCCGCGCGCACAACGAAGAGGTAAAGCGGATATGGCGGACGTTCTATAGCGGCCGCCCGGAGCGGATGCCCATGATCCTCGGCGTCAATCCGCGGTATCTGCTGCTGGATCCCCGCTATAATCCCAAGGGGATTACCTTTGAACAGTATTTTACCGATCCGGAAATCATGTTTCACGTACAGCTGGAATTTCAGGATTTTGTCCGCCACCATATGTGGGCGGATCATGAGATGGGCGTCCCGGAAGAGGGCTGGTCCATTACGGTGGATTTTCAAAATGTGTATGAAAGCGCCTGGCTGGGCGCGCCTGTCGTATTTCGAGACGGGAATTGCCCCGCCTGCGCGCCGCTTCTGGACGACGACCGCAAGCATCTGCTTTTTGAAAAAGGCGTGCCGGATCCCTTCTCCGGGCTGATGGCGAAAGCGCGGGAATACACGGAACGGTTTAACGCCATAAGGGAAAAAGGCTTTGTCTATAAGGGCGCGCCCCTTGCGCCGGTGGTTCCCTCGGTGCTGTACACCGACGGCCCCTTTACCCTGGCCTGCAACCTGCGGGGGGCGGATCGCTTTTGCCTGGATATGTATGAGGATCCCGATTTTGCCCGTCAGCTCCTGGATTTTGTGACGCAGGCGACCATTCAAAGGCTGAAGGCGTGGCGCCGGTATTTGGGTCAGGCGGAGATACAGCCGTCCCTGGCCTTTGCCGACGACAGCATCGCCATGCTGTCCCCCGCCATGTACCGGGAGTAGGTCATGCCGTGCCACAAACGGCTCATCGACGCGCTGGCCCATCCGGATGGGGATCATGCGGTGCATCTGTGCGGGAACGCCTCGCACCTGTTCGGGGAAATGGCGGCGCGCCTGCACGTCGTTTCCTTTGACACGGGATACCCCATCGACCACCGGAAGGTGGCGCGGGAGCTGGGGCCCGCCGTCCAGATACAGGGCGGCCCCACCGCCGCGCTCCTCTTGAGCGGCAGCCGGGAGGAGGTGGCCGGGGAAACCGTCAGAATCATACGCGCCGTTAAGGACGTGACCCGGCGCTTTGTCCTGCGGGACGCCAATAACGTCTCCCCGGGTACTCCGCTTGAGAATATACGCGTTATGTACGACAAGGTGCGGGAAGAGGGCGTGTATGAAACGGCGCAAGAGGCGATTCCATAACCGGAAGCCATCGATCATTGACAGTATATAGAAAGGGCGAAGCAATATGAAAAGAACATTGGCCTGTCTGCTGGCGGCGATTCTGTGCGCCTCCATGGCGGCCTGCGGCAGGAATCCCGTCACCCCCTCCTCGACAGAGAGCGCCGGTTCCGCGCTCTCCAGCTCCGACGTTTCGGGGGACAGCGCTACCACCGGCGGCACGGAAACCGCCGACACCACGCAGAATACGGAATCCAATTCCCCGGCCCAAACCACCACGGCGGGGAAAACGCCGACAAAAGCCACCTCCTCCAAGCCGACCTCCAAGCCGGTGGTGAGCGTGTCGCTTCCCTCCTATAACATCAAGGGGCAGACCGTGGAGTTGCTCACCCACGATAGCCCGGAAACGGATGCCTCCAAGGAGCTCATCGCCCGCTTCAAGGAAGCCTATGGCGCGACGCTGAAAATGACCAACTGCGACTGGGCCTCGATGCAGACGGTGCTCAATTCCCGCGTCATGGCCAACAACCCGCCGGATGTGACGGTGGTGCGCAACGCCGACTATTACACCTATCAGCTCAGCGGCATCCTGCAGGACATCAGCGGCAAAATCGACTACAGCACGCCGCTGTGGAAGGACGTCAAGGACATCAACGACAGCATGAAGGTGAGCGACAAGCAGTATTATGCCGCGATCAACCGCTGGGTGGGCTGGTATATCTGGTACAACAAGTCCATCATGCTGGACAACGGCATTATGGATACGCCGGATAAGCTGTATGATCAGGGAAAATGGACGGTTTCCGCCATGCGCAGCCTGGCTAAGGAGCTGACCGTGCGCGATGGGGAAAAAATCACCCAGTATGGCTTGGGCTCCGACTACGGCACGCTGGCCAACTGCCTCGAGGTAGCGCGGGGGGCCACGCAGGTCAAACGCAGCGGCAACACCTTCTCCAGCAACATCAACGATCCCGCCCTGGCGGACGCCTTCAATATGCTCTACGATTTGTATGCGGCGGACAAGTGCATGACTCCCATCGATCAGCACAACAACATGTTTGCCAAGGGCCGCTGCGCCATGCTGGTGGAGGGCAGCTGGCTGCCTCAGCAGCGTTCGATCAAGGCCCTGAAGGATAAGGGCTCCATCGGCATGGTTCCCTTCCCCAAATGGGAGGGACAGGCGGAGCATCAGTCCGGCGAGGTGACCTGCACGGGCATTCCGCGCGGCGTCAAAAATACCGACAAGGGGATGGCCTTCATCAATTTCCAGCGGTATATCGCCATCGACACGGCTCAGCTTAAAAAGAGCCGGGAAACGCAGAAAACCAAATATTCCATGACCGATAAGGAGTTGGATTATCAGGAGGCGGCCGCCGACAAGGCGGTGGTTGGCTCCTGGCTGGGGATTCCCAACAGCCCGAGCTATCTGATGGCCATGATGGTGGCCTACGGAAACTCCTGGTCCCTGACGGTGGAAAAGTATGGTCCCGACCTGAAAAAATCCATCGACGAGCTTAACGCCATGGTGAAAAAAGGCTAAATCCTCAAACGGAAAGGCAGTTACCTGCATGAAAAAATTGGTGCTTCTCCCCATAGACGAACGCCCGTGTAATTATCGCTTTCCCTATTTGCTGGCACTGGATTCTGAGTATGAGGTGGTTCGTCCGCCGCTGGAAATTATGCCGCATAAAAAACAGGCGGGGGACTGCGCCCGATTGCTGGCGTTTCTCGAGGAGCAGATGGCGACCGCCAAGGCGGTGATCCTCTCGCTTAACACCCTGCTGTACGGCGGGCTGGTGCCTTCGCGCGTCCATACGGACAGCTATGAAACCGTTGCCGCCCGGCTGGAGCGGTTTTGCGAGCTCCGGCGGCGGTATCCGCAGGTGAGGGTGTACGCCTATACGCTGATTATGCGCTGCAATCGCGCCAATAACAACGAGGAAGAGCCAGATTACTGGGCGCCGTGGGGGTATCGCCTCTTCCGCCTCGGGTATCTCGCCGATAAGGCGGAGCAGGCCGGGCTGACCCCGGAAGAGGACGCGGAGCTGTCCGGCCTGCGCGGCGAGGTGCCGGAGGCGCTGCTGCGAGATTATCAGGAGCGCCGCCGCGTGAATCATCGGGTAAATTTGCTGTGCCTGAAAGCCCTGCGGGACGGCCTGTTTGATTTCTTGGTCATCCCGCAGGATGACGCGGCGGAATACGGGTACATGTGCGTGGAACAAAGAGAAATCCGCCGCCGTATCGCGGAATACCGCATCGGCACCCGCTGCTATTTGTATCCGGGCGCGGACGAGGCCGGGTGCACCATGCTGGCCCGCGCCGTCAACGAGGACAGGGGGGAGCAGCCGCGGGTGTATATCCGCTTCAACAGCTGCGCGGCCGAGCAGGTGCAGCCCCTGTATGAGGATCGCTACATAGGCGAATCGGTCAAGTATATGGTGCTGGCGGCGGGCGGTCTGCCGGTGTACGCCCTGGCCGACGCGGACATGGTTCTGCTGGTAAACTGTCCGGCGGATCGCATGGAGTACCGGATCGTGACAAACCGGCAATACGGCGTAAACCGCACCCCGGTGGAGCTGGCGGAATACGCCGCCTACTGCATCGGCCGGGGGATCCCGGTCGCCGTCGGCGACTGCGCCACGGTGAACTCCGGCGACGAGGAGCTGGTGGATTTGCTCCGGCAGAAGGGGCTGCTTTTCCGGCTGGCGGGCTACGCCGGGTGGAATACCTCCGACAACACCCTGGGGACCGCCGTGTCCATGGGAATGCTGTACCGGTATTTCGGCGACAGACCGGCCCACCGGAATTTCCTGGCGCTGCGGTATATCGAGGACGTCGGGTATGACGCCGTCGTACGGGATAAGGTGATCGACGGCTTTGCGCCCCCCCGTGGGGGAAATCGGCGGACATATTCTGCCGCGCGGCGAGGCCGCTGATTTTGCCCGGAAAGGCCTGGAGGCGTACGCCGACTCGCTCGTGGACGGCGAGGATGGACGGATCGTGGTGGAGGATTGCTGGTTCCCCTGGGAGCGGGCTTTTGAAATCGGGCTGGCCGTCCGCTTTGAGGAACGGCAGGTTAGCGCGGAAAGGGCGTGAAAATGCCATGAATACGTTGAAAAAAGGAGCCTGGGTACGCCGCTTGGGCGCGCTGGGCGCGGCTCTGGCGCTGGCGATTCCCGCCGGTTTCCCGGCCGCGGCGGAAGGCTCCGTCCAAAATTCAGCAGCGGCCCGGCCGGACGATTACGCCGCCTACCTGGCCGAGCAGGCCGGTACGGAGCAGCCGATCGAGGAGATTCTCCTGTCCGCCGCCGACTTTTACCCCGCTGCGCTGGAGCGAACGGGGAATGTCTCCTATGAGTCCGACTGCGCCGGCAAACCGGCGGTATGCTTTACGGACGGGAGCGCGATCACCTTTTCGGCGACGGCGCGGCGGGCGGGCCTTTATCGTCTGGAGGTTTCTTACCGGCCGCTGGACGGGGTTATCCGCGAGGTGGAATGCGCCCTGCGGCTTGGCGGGGGGCTCCCCTTCGCGCAGGCGGACAGCCTGCTGCTGCCCAAGCAGTATGAGAAGACTGTGGCCGCCAAGGATAACCGCGGCAACGATATTCGTCCCTCCTCGGTGGTCCGGCAGGACTGGACGACGCACACGGTGGCGGATTCCACCGGTATGTACGGGGCGCTCCTCTTTCCTCTGTCCGCCGGGGAGAACCGGCTGACGCTGACCTTCTCCACCGGCACGGTGGCGGTGAGCGCTCTCCGGTTTTATAACGTTCCCGACCCGGTCCCCTATACCGCTTACCGGGAGAAATACGCCGGTGCGGCGGAAACCGGCGGCTTCGCCAGACAGATAGAGGCGGAGGACGCCGACGTACGCTCCAGCTCGGTCATCAGCCTCAATATGGATCGCAGCGGGCCGGAGGTGTCTCCCAGCGATCCCGTTCTCCTCAAGGTTAACACGCTCGGGGGCAGCGGCTGGGCGCAGCCCGGCCAGTACGCTTCCTGGACGGTAACCGTCCCGCGCAGCGGCTGGTACACTCTGCAAATGCGCTACCGGCAGAACAGCGCCCGTGGCCGGGCGGTCTATCGCCGCCTGTATATCAACGGCGAGATCCCCTTCCGGGAGGCGGAGGCGCTGCCCTTCCGCTTCAGCGACGAATGGCAGACCGCCTATCTGGGCGGCGATGAGCCCTATTGGTTCTATTTGAAGGAAGGGGACAATTCCATTCGTTTGGAAACCAGCCTGGGCGGCTATACGCAGGTGATCGCCAAGGCGGACGAGACGGCGCGGGCCCTGGGAACCTTGTATCGGGAAATCGTCCTGATTACCGGGCAGAATCCCGACGCCAACCGCGATTATATGCTGGCCCAGGAAATCCCCGATCTGCCCGCGCAGCTCGAGACGCTGAATGCCGCCCTACATGAGGTGGAATCCCTGCTGCTTGCCATCGATTCGCGCGCGCTGTCGGATGATGCGGCCACGGTGCGCACGCTCTATGTGCAGATCCAGGGCTTTTTAAAGGATACCGAGACGATTCCGCTGCGTATGAGCAGCTTTCAGACCAATATCAGCTCCTTCAGCGATTTTGCCGCGGGGCTGAAAAAGCAGCCGCTGGAGCTGGACTGCTTTGCCGTCGCCTCGCCGGACGCGGCGGACATCCTGGTCCGGCCCGGCTGGACGGCGCGGGTTTCCTATGGGGTGCGGGCGTTCCTTGGCTCCTTTACGGGGGATTATGCCAGCATCGGCAGCGTCGAGGCGGGCGGCGCCTCGGTGGAGCTTTGGGTGAACAGCATCAGCGGCGCGGTGGGGCGCGATCAGGCGCAGATACTCAAGCAGGTGCTGGACAGCCAGTTTACCCCCAAAACAGGCGTGACAGTGAATCTCAAGCTGGTGCAGCAGGCGCTGGCCCCCGCCATATTCTCCGGACGCGGCCCCGACGTGGCCGCGTATATTCCCACCGGCGATTCGGTCAATCTGGCGGCCCGGGGCGGGCTGCAGGATCTCAGCGGCATGGAGGGCTTTGCGGAGTTTACAAAAGCGTTCAGCCCGGACGCCTTTCTGCCGCATACCTATAACGGCGGCGTATACGGCGTCCCATTCACCGAGGATTTCCCGGTTCTTTTCTGGAGAACCGATATTTTTGAGCAGCTGGACATTCAGCCGCCCAAAACCTGGGACGACTTCTACGACGTGCTGTCGGTGATACAGAAGAACAACATGACCGTCGGCATTCCCAACGTGCAGGGTACGCAGATGAGCACCAACAATTCCATATTCGCCATGCTGCTTTACCAGCGGGGCGGCCAGTATTACACCGAAGCCCGGGACGCCACCGCGTTTGACAGCGAGGCGGCGCTGGACGCCTTCCGCCAATGGACGGATTTATACAAAAACTACAGCCTGCCGGTGCAGTACAGCTTTTATCAGCGCTTCCGGCTGGGCGATATGCCCATGGGCATCGAAAACTATACGATGGCCACCATGCTGCAGGTCGCGGCACCGGAAATCGACGGTCTTTGGGAAATGGCGCCCCTGCCGGGCATAACGCGGTCGGACGGCACCGTGTGCAATACCGCTATCGCGGGCGGCATGAGCACCATCATGCTCCGCAGCGCCAAAGACAAGGCGGCGGGCTGGCAGCTGATAAAATGGCTCTCCAGCGAGGAGGCTCAGGCGGCCGTCGGCATTGAGCTGGAGGCGCTGCTTGGCCCCTCGGGCCGCTTTAATCCCGCCAACCGCGCGGCTTTCGACAATCTGCCCTGGAATAAAACCGAGGCCGCGGCCATCCGCGCCCAGTGGCAAACCGTGACGTTTCTGCCGCAGGTGCCCGGCGGCTATTACGTGGATCGCAACCTGACCAACGCGTTCCGCCGCACGGTGTTCTACAACCGGAATTACCGGGAGGCCCTGCTGGAATACAACCGGGAAATCCAATTGGAAATTACGCGTAAGCGCCGCGAGTTCGGCCTGGACTGAACGACCACGGCTTGCCAACCTGTCGAATTGAAGGAGTTTGAGGAGTATGCGCAGAATAGAAGGCCCTGACCGGCCAAAAGGCCGGCGCCGGGTCGGCAGCTTCCTGCGGGAGTGCGTGCGGGATCGGGACAAATACGCCATGCTCCTGCCCTTTTTTGTCCTGTACGGTCTCTTTACCCTGGCCCCAATCCTTTGTTCCATCCTGCTGAGCCTGACGGATTTCAATATGCTGTCCACCCCGCATTTCGTCTGGCTGGACAATTATCGCAAGCTGCTGCTGGAGGACAGCGTTTTCCCCACGGTGGTGAAGAATACGCTGCTGTTCGCGCTGATCACCGGGCCGTTGAGCTATTTTCTCTGCCTGATCGTGGCCTGGCTGGTCAACGAGCTGTCGCCCATTCCGCGCGCCGCCATGACCTTTCTCTTTTACGCGCCGAACATCGCGGGTAACCTCTATGTGGTATGGAGCATGATCTTCAGCGGCGACATGTACGGCTGGGCCAACGGTTTCCTGACGAACCTGGGGCTGATAAACGAGCCGGTGCAGTGGCTGTCCGAGCCCGGCACCAATCTGACCATTATTATGATCGTGCAGCTTTGGATGAGCATGGGGGCGGGCTTCCTCACCTTTATCGCCGGTCTGCAGGGGGTCAACCGTTCGCTGTACGAGGCGGCGGCCATCGACGGCATTCGCAACCGGTGGCAGGAATTCATCTATGTGACCATCCCGACCATGGGGCCGCAGCTGCTTTTCGGCGCGGTGATGCAAATCAGCGCCTCCTTTTCGGCCGGCCGTATCTGTATAGAGCTCGCGGGCAATCCCAGCACCGATTATTCCGCCAGCACGCTCATCACCCACATTATCGACTATGGAACGCAGCGCTATGAAATGGGTTACGCATCCGCCATTGCGACGGTACTGTTCGCCGCCATGCTGCTGTGCAACCAGCTTATCCGCCGAATCCTGCGGGGATATACCCAGGCGTAAGCGAAAGCATCGGGAGGTCATGCTGATGAAACTTCATACCCGCAACAAGCTGAGCCGTTCGCGGCTGGGCAATTTGGTGGTGCTCGTCCTTTTGACGGCCATGGGCGTTTTTACCGCGATTCCCTTTCTCTTTTCCATTGTCCAGTCTATCAAGCCGGTGGATGAATTGTTTGTGTATCCGCCCCGCCTCACGGTGTCGCGGCCCACGCTGGATAATTTCGCCGTGCTGTTCCATCTGACAAGCTCCACCTGGGTGCCGGTCTCCCGGTATCTGTTCAACAGCCTGCTGCTGACCGTTTGCGGCACGGTGGGGAACGTCGTCGTCTGCTCCATGGCGGCGTATCCCTTGGCCAAGCTGAAATTTCACGGCCGGAAGCTGCTGTTCAATCTGGTGGTGGTTTCCCTTTTGTTTACCTATGAGGTTACCTTTATCCCGAACTATGTCATCCTGTCCAAGCTGCAGATGCTGGACACCTTCTGGGCGCTTCTCCTGCCGGCCGTCGCCACCCCCATGGGCCTGTTTTTGATGAAGCAATTCATGGAGCAGATACCCGACTCGGTGGTGGAATCCGCCCGGGTGGACGGGGCGGGGACACTGACCCTTTACTGGCGGATCGTTATGCCGCAGGTCAAGCCCGCCTGGCTGACGCTGGTGATCTTCAGCTTTCAGTCGCTGTGGAACCGGGAGGGACTGGAATTTATCTTCAGCGAGGAGCTCAAAATGTTCCCCACCATCCTCAAGCAAGTGGCCTCCTCCGGCGTGGCCCGGGCCGGCGCGGCCGCGGCGGCCGCCGTCATCCTGATGATCCCGCCGATTGTGGTCTTTTTGCTCTCCCAGTCCAATGTTATCGAGACCATGGCCAGCTCGGGCATTAAAGAATAAGGAGGGGGACGCTTTGAAAAAAAACGTATTTCGCGGCCTGTTGCTGGCCGCCGTCTCCCTCGCGCTGGCGATGCCCGCGGCGGCCTTTACGCCCTATACGCCGTATACCTACGATTCCTACGGACACAGCACCCCCTCCGCCAACGGCTACGAGGCCGAGACGACGGTGGCCGTGGCCGAACTGGGCCTGACGGGCGCGGCGGCCGATCTCCACTGCACGGCCGACCGGGTGTATGTGCTGGCGGAGAACGGCGTGGCGGTGCTGGACAAACAGCTCCGCCCGATACGCCTCTTAGACGCCTTTACCTATCAGGGACAAACGCTCACCCTCAACAGGCCCCGGGGCCTGTTCGTCCTGGACAACGCGCACATTCTCATCGCCGACACGGAAAACCGCCGGGTGCTGGAATGCGACGAGACCGGCGCGGTTTCCCGTATTTTGGAAAAGCCCGCAAGAGTGGGCGAAGAAAACAAAGGCTATCTGGAAAAGCTGGATTTCCGCCCGATCAAGGTGCTGTACGCCGGGAGGGAGG
Organism: uncultured Oscillospiraceae bacterium; assembly: GCA_900546265.1. Taxonomy (GTDB): domain Bacteria; phylum Bacillota; class Clostridia; order Oscillospirales; family Acutalibacteraceae; genus UMGS856. The sequence continues at coordinate 43,011 of URCA01000010.1, forward strand.
ACATTTACGTCCTGGTGGAAAACTGCTATCTCGGTATCCTCCGCTACAGCGCGGACGGCACGTTTCACGGCTTTTTCGCCGCCAATCAGGTCGAAGCGTCGCTGAGCCAGATGATTGACAAGCTCTGGAAGAAGCTGCTGACCAAGCAGCAGCGCTCCTACATAGCCAACTATGTGCCTGTGGATTATTCGTCCTTCGACATAGACGGCGAAGGGTTTATTTATACCACCACCAGCCGCAGCAACTCCACGCTGGACGAGATCCGCAAGCTCAACACCGTGGGCAAGAACATTCTGCGCACCGATATGCAGTACGACACCCTGGGGCGCGGGGATTACGGGGATCGGGATAAGCTGGTTTACCGCCAGAAGTCCTACGATTCCAAGCTGATTGACGTGGCCGCGTCGGATGACGGGGTGTTCGCCGCTCTCGATCAGCAGCGCGGCCGTGTTTTCGTCTACGATCAGGATTCTAACCTCCTCTTTGCCTTCGGCGGCAGCGGGGAGCAGAAGGGGCTGTTCCGCCAGGCCGCCGCCATCGACTACCTGGGGGATTCGCTGCTGGTGCTGGATGGGGATAAGGGGGCGCTGACGGCTTTTCAGCCCACCCGGTTTGGGCGGCTGGTGCTGGAGGCCACCCGGCAGAATGCCGCGGGCCGGTACGATCTGGCCCTGGAGCCATGGCAGGAGGCGCTGCGGCTGGACGCCAGCTATGAAAACGCCTACCGGGGAATCGGCAAGGCCTATATGTCAGCGGGCCGCTATGAAGAGGCCATGCCTTACCTGCGGCGCGGCGGCGATCGGGAAAACTATTCCAAGGCCTTCAAGGTGGTGCGCGGCGGCTTTATGCAGGCCTGGTTTTATCCCATTCTGGCGGGCGCCGCCCTGCTGCTGGCGGCGGTGGTTCTGCGCCGCCGAATCTGGCGCGCCGTCACGCGCGGGAAAACGCTGCCGGTTCTTCTGCCCGTGGAAGAGCGCCCGACCTATCCCATGCGCCACCTGATCACGGGCTTTGACGGGCTGCGCCGTTCAACGGGCCGCTCCGCTCTGGTGGTTTCCGCCGTCCTGGTGACGCTGTGGTTCTTCTCCTCGCTGTTTATGCGGCAGTATACCGGCTTTACCTTTAATCTGGAAAACCCGCAGGAACTCAATATTCTGTTCATTGTGGCCCGTACGGCGGGGATTTTCCTGCTTTGGTGCCTGGCGGCCACGGGCGTCAGCTCCATGCTGGACGGCGAGGGGGGCTTGCGCCGGATTGCCGTCGTCTCCGCCTACGCGCTGGTTCCCATGGTGATGGCGCAGTTTACCTATGTCCTGCTTTCCAATGTGGCGATTTACGACGAGGGGGCGCTGCTCAAGGCCCTGCTGCTAATCGGGTATCTGTGGAGCGGCTGGCTCCTCTTTTACGGCGTCAAGGAGGCGCATCAGTTTTCGGTTTCCCGTACGGTGCTGGCGATCCTGATGACGGTACTGGGGATGCTGTTCTGCGGCCTCATTCTGGTATTGGTGTATGGGCTGCTTCAACAGCTCGTCGCCTTCTTTGCGACGATTTTCAACGAGCTCATTCTGCGCTCTGTCTGATAAGGGGGATATTCATGTCATATCGCATTTCCGCGCGGCGTATAGCGGTAATTTTAGCGGCGGCCGTCATGGCCGCTATCCCCTTGACTTCCGCGCAGGCGGCGGCGCCCGGCAAGCACTCCGCCGCCGAGCCGGTGTCCTATCGGGAGGAAGAGGGAACTCTCTCCTTTGAGAACGACCATCTGTCGGTGTCGCTGGACACGGCGACCGGCGAATTTCAGCTGACCCATCGGCCAAGCGGCAAGGTTTACCGCAGCAATCCGGAAGAGAAGAACGATCCGGCGGTCAAGGGGATCAACCGGTTTGTCATGTACTCGCAGCTGCTGGTCACCATGCTGGATCGCGCGACCCATGAAACCTCCCAGAAGGTGTCCTATACCGGCTCGGTCATGCGGGAGGGTCTGACCGTGGAATCCATCGAGGGCGGCGTGCGTCTCGCCTTTACCTTCCCGGAAAATGAGGTGACGGTTCCGCTGGATCTGGTGCTGGACGGGCCGGTGCTTTCCGCCCGGGTGGACAGCGCCGCCATTCAGCAGGATGGAGACTACCTGGTGGCCGGTCTCGCGGTTCTCCCTTACTTTGGAAGCGGCACGGCCAAGGATGACGGCTATCTCCTCATCCCGGACGGCAGCGGCGCTTTGGTGGAGTTTGGAACGGATAAGAGCGCGTTCAAGACCTACAGTCAGCCGGTATACGGCAGCGATCCCGCCTATGCGGGCGATATGGATACCAGCCACAAGCAGCCGATCCGCCTGCCGGTGTTCGGTATCCAGCGCAACGGCAGCGCCTTCCTGGCGGAGATTGCCCGCGGCGCGGAAAGCGCCAGCCTGGAGGCCAGCGCCCCGGGCATGATCAACGGGCAGGGGACGGTCTATGCGTCCTTTACCTATATCGGCTCCGGGCTGGTGACCATTGGGGAGAGCAGCCAGGGGGCCGTCAAGGAATCCCAGGTGTATCAGACGGGCAACCGCCTGATCGACGACGCGCAGGTGGACTATCATTTCCTGCCGGAGGGTGGGGGCTATACCGCCATGGCGGCGCAGTACCGCTCGATTCTGCGGGAGCGGGGGAGCGGGGCCTCCGCTCTGGATCCGACGGCCCTGTATTGTGAATTTGTGGGCGGCGTGATGCGCCGGGAGAGCGTTTTCGGCTTTTATGTCAACCGGGAAAAGGCCTTGACCACGGTAGAGGATATGGAACAGGCCGTGCGGGAGCTGGATATAGCCGCCGCCACCGTGATTTACTCCTCCTGGACAAGTCAGCAGATACACGGCGGCCTGCAGACCAAGGCCGTTCCCTCCGGCAAGCTGGGGAAAGCCAAGGAGCTGCGGACGCTGGCGGAATCGCTGGGGGAGGGGCGGCTGCGCTTGTCCTATGAGCCGCTGCTTGTGCAAAAGAGCTCGCTAAGCTTTATCCGGTATTTTGACGCCGCAAAGCGTATCGGCGGCGAGCTGAATAAGGTGTACGCCTATAAGCCCAGCACCCTGTATATCGACCGGGACAAACCGGTGTCCTATCTGCTCAAGCCGGGCCGCTGGGATAAAACCTTCCGCCCCTTCACCGCGTCGTTTGACAAGCGGTATCCCTCGGCGGATATGTACAGCGCGACGCTCGGCGGCGTCACCTTCACCGACTTTGACAAAAAGCAGTTTGTCACCCGCACGCAGGTGGCCGAACAGGCCGCCGCCCGGCTGAAGGAGGGGGGACGGCGCTGGACGCTCAAGGAGCCGAACGCGTACGCGATCCCCTATACGGATACCGCCGCCGAGGTGCCGACGGCCTCCTCCGGCTTCGATCTCTTTACCCGGGACGTTCCCTTTTACTCCTTGGTTTTGGACGGCCTGGTAAACAAAACCATCCCGGCCGCCAATCAGGACGGCGACAGCCGGCGCGCGCTGCTCAAGGCGCTGGAAACCGGCAGCAATCTGTACTTCCGCTTTATCTGCGGCGATCCGGAAACGCTGACCTATACCGCGCAGGACGGGCTGTATTACGGCGCGTTCGCCCAGTGGAAGGAGGAGGTCGCCGCGCTGTACGCCGCCTATGCCGCCGTGGCGGATAAGACGGCGGGCGCGCGGATTGACAGCCATCGCCGGATCGGGGCCGACGCCTATGAAACCCGCTATACCAACGGGGTGCGGGTATTGGTCAACTATGCGGACGAACCCATGGATTTTGAAGGGATCGCGATTTCCGCCCAGGGCTACGCCGTGATCTGAAGGAGAGGAGACAAGCCGCGTGAAGCAAACGAAAATTCGGCGCAGTCCGCTGTCGTATGAACGCAAAAAGCAATATTATGCCTACGGCTTTATCGCCCTGTGGCTGGTCGGCGTGATTTTTTACTTCTTCCGCCCCCTGGTTCAGATGGTCGCCTATTCCCTGAGCGATATTGTGCTGACCGATACCGGCTATCATCTGGATTTTGTAGGCCTCAAGGAGTTTGACCGCGCCCTGCGCACCGACAATAAGTTCATTCAGAACCTCGCTGGCAGCTTGGGGGCCATGCTGTATCAGGTGCCGGTGGTGGTGTTCTTCAGCCTGGCGGTGGCCGTGCTGCTCAACAAGCCCTTCCGCGGCCGCACGGTGGCGCGGGCCGTCTTCTTTATCCCCGTCATCGTGACCAGCGGCGTGGTGCTCAGTGTGCTCAACGGCAGCGGCACCTCGGGGGAGAACACGCTGCTGCAGGCGCAAAGCAGCAATATGTTTTCCATACGGGGGAGCAGCGACGTGCTGTATGAGCTGGGGCTGCCCCAGCAAATCGTCACCCTGCTGGTGGACACGGCCAATAATATTTTTAACCTGTCCTGGAAATCCGGCGTGCAGATTTTGATTTTCCTGGCGGCCCTTCAGACCATCAGCCCTTCCCTCTTTGAAGCGGCGCGGGTAGAGGGGGCCAACGCCTGGGATACCTTCTGGAAGCTGACCATCCCCTCCATTTCCCCCATGATTCTCCTGTGCCTGGTCTACAGCGTCATCGACAGCTTCGTCGATTACGACAATGTGCTGATGAACTACATTCAATCGTATATGAAGCAGCTGGACATCGAGTACAGCTCCACCATGGTCTTTATGTATTCGCTGGTGATATTCGCCATTGTCGGCCTGGTGTTTTTATGCACGCGCCGGTTGGTGTTTTATGCGGACGATCGGGATAACTGAAGGGAGGTCAACCCATATGAAAGCATCCATCGCACCGGCCGCCCGCCAGGCCGCCGTCCTCAAGCGCCGCAAAAGGGCGCGGGGAGCCGTCTACTCTCTGTGCCGCGCCGCCGTTCTGGCAGGCCTCTACTTTGTCCTGCTGTATCCCATTCTCTATATTTTTTCCATGGCGTTCCGGCCAAGCGATCAGGTGCTGGATCCCCTGGTGGTGTGGATACCGCAGAGCTTTACCATGGCCAATATTCGTCAGGCGTTTTCGGGGATGCAGTACATGGAATCCCTGTGGCAGTCCGTGCGGATAAGCCTTGTCAGCTCCCTGCTGTCGGTGGCCGTTTACAGCTTGGTGGGCTACGGCTTTGCGCGCTTCAGCTTCCGGCTGAAAAAGCTGTGCTTTGCCATCCTGATCTTCACGATCATTCTGCCGCCCCAAGCGCTGCTGATCCCGCAGTATCTGGAGAACAGCTATTTTGACTTTTTCTTTATCGGTCGCCTGGTCGGCCTGTTTACCGGCACGCCCCTGACGGTGAATATCCTGGATTCGGTATGGGCGTTTTACCTGCCGGCAATCTGCGGGTTCGGCGTGCGCTCCGGCATCCTGATTTTTATCTTTATTCAGTTTTATCGCGGCCTGCCCAAGGAGCTGGAGGACGCCGCCTACATCGACGGATGCGGGCCTCTGCGCACCTTCCTGCGGATTATGCTGCCCAACGCCCTTCCAGCGCTTATCACCGTCCTGCTCTTTTCCGTGGTCTGGTATTGGAACGATTACCAGTACGCGGGCATGTTCTTGGTGGATAATCAGACGCTGCCGCTGCGCCTGTCCAATCTGAAAATGGTACTCAACAGCGCCGCCGGGCAGCAGCTGGATCCCTACCAGCTTTCGGTGCTGCTTCCGGCCGGCTGCCTGCTGGTGATCCTGCCGCCCCTGATTCTCTATATCATTTTCCAGCGCTATTTCACGGAAAGCATCGAACGCACCGGCCTTGTCGGATGACCGTCGAAAGGGAGTTGCCTGTATGATGAAAAAAAGGATCGCCGTGCGGGCGCTGCTGGCGGCTGTTTCCCTGGCCCTGAGCCTGACCGCCGGCTGCGCGAGGGAAGGAACGCCGTCTTCCGCGCCGCTGTCCTCCACGGGGGCTGCTACCGCCTGCAGCGTATCGGCCGCCGGCACGTCGGCGGCCACCCTCGTGCAAACGACCGCCTCGGCCAAGCGGATAACGACCACAACCGGCCAAACCGCCCGCACCACGAAGGAGGATACAACCATGACCAACACCACGGCGACGCAGCATTCACCGGAACCGACCACCTCAGCGGAAAAGCCCCGCCCGCGCCCCACCCTGGCCGGGCCGCAGGGCAGTCAGGCCTTCACCAACCTGACCTATAACAACGCCGGGGGAAAGATGGGGGACGCCGACGGCCCGGCTTACTGCGTGTATTCCAAAATCGGCTATAACCGGGCCTCTATCGATATCCTGCTCAGCGAGCTGCGGCACAACCTGTACCGCGAGTCGGATATGCTCCCCCTGACCGCGTACATCTTTCTGGGCGTGGATATTTACGACGCGAACGGCCAATGGGTGAACTGCTTTGACGCCGGCTTGGGCTTTCACAACGGCAAGCAGAAGTGGACGCTGTTTCACAATATCCTGAAGGTGCCGCCCACCCAGGACAAATGGTATATGTCGGGTAAATATCTGAACGATACACACGACTATCGCATCGTACTGGATACCTCGTTTAAGGGCGATTGGGCGGCGCTGATTGTCTACGATCTGACCGAGGGCGGCGTGGAATACGACCGTGCCACCTTCCGCACCCTGTATACGCGCAAGGACGGAAGCAATACCGCCTATCTCCAGGACTACGCCCTGGATTTCCCCGACAATGTCAAGTACAACACCCGCGGGGAGCCCGCCGGGAACGATTGGCCGGAGATTACCCTGTATAATACGGATGAAAATATCTACATGAAAAACCTGCGTATCGTCGGCGCCACCCTGAACGGCCGCCCCTGGACGCAGGAACACACGGCCAACCGGGCCGTATGGCCCGACTGCACGCAGAAGAAAATCCAGTATCCCGTGGTCCGGCTAAGCCGGGCGAGCTTTGATACGGAATTGCAGCTGGATTTTGATATGAATCGCTGAAAATCTATACAATGAGGTGATGAATTTGAAACGGAAAAATTGGATCCCGCTTTTTTGTATGCTCCCGCTGGCGGCGGCATGCCTGTTTACCGGCTGCGCTTCCGAAGGCGCGGTAAGCTCCAGCGCGCCTGTGAGCGACACGGCGGCCAGCACGTCCGCCGTTCAGACGCAGCAGACCGCGGAAACGGAAGGAACGACCGCCCCGTCTTCCGCGGCGGCCACCACCGCCGGTTCTCCCTCCCCAAGCACGGCTCCCGCCGTCACGGCCAAAACAACGCGGGCCAAAACGACCGCCGCCTCCAGTACGGCGAAGCCCACGACTACAACGAAACCGGGCCCCCGTCCGACGCTGCCGGATCCCAAGGGGACCCAGTCGATAAACAGCCTGACCTATAAGAATAAGGAACGCATCGGCGACTGGGGCGGCCCCGCCTATACCGTATATTCCAAAAAGGGCTATAACCGCGCCAGCATGGACGTGGCCCTCAGCGACGTGGAGATCAACATGATCCGCCGTTCGGACAAAAAGACATTGGTAGGCTACGCGTTCCTGGGAATGGACGTCTGGCATCCCACCGGCGGGTACTGGGTCAATTGTATGGACGCGGGGCTCAAATACGACGGGAACTCGGGCAAATGGGTTCTCTTCCACTTCATATACGATGTGAGCGCCGCCAATCAGCAGAAGTGGTATGAATCCCATAAGGCTCTGGATCCCACCCACGATTACCGGATTTCCCTGGATTGCTCCAAGTCGGAGGGCTGGACCACCCTGTCTGCTTACGATTTGACCGAGGGCCGGGAAGCGGACAGTGTCACGTTCCAGGCCCGGTACGCCAAAAAGGATGGGAGCAACGTCAGCTTTTATCAGGATTTTGCCATCGATATGCCGGACGATCTCATGCGCGATCCGGACGGCAACATCTATGAGGTCGACTCCGCGATTTCCGATGAGGGCTGGGCGGGCATTATCCTGTACAGCACCAATGAAGACGTCTATCTGCGCAATTTGAAAGTAGTCAACTCCATGCTGAACGGGCAGCCCTGGACGGCCGATAAAACCCGCCTGCGCGGCTTTTCGCCCGACAGCCTGCAGCCCTATATCGGCTATGAGGTCGTCAAGGTCACCCACGCCAATTTCGACAACGAATTCCAGGTGGATATTGACTTGAAAAAGTGACCCTTTAAGCCGCCGTTCCGGCGGAAAGGGTCACGGGTAAAGGAGGAGTCTTCCGTGTATATGCGCATACGGATGACGGCTGTGGCGCTGCTTATCGGCCTGACGGCGGCTCTTGGCGGGTGCGGGCGGCCCCCGGCCCCCGCCGCCGGAGCGGCCTCGACCGGTACAAGCGTATCCTGTGCGCAGTCCGCCGCCCTCACCACCATTGGGCAGGAACCCTCCGGGAAGCCAACCATCGCCGCCCCGCCGCCAACGGAAGGGCCGCGGGGTACGGCCGCCTCCGGCACAAGCCGTTCGCAAACGGCGGCGGGCAGTAAAGGGACGAGTACAACCACCGCCCCGGCTCCCGCCGCCCCGTCCACGCCCGGGCTATCGGCCAGCGACGTACGGCTGCTTGGCCGCCAGTTTTACGACGCGGGGACGGGGGCGACCTGGTTCAGCTTTACCAACGCCGGCTTTGAGCTGATCTTTACCGGCACGGCTCTGCGGGCGGAGCTGACCGCTGATATCGAATCGATCCGCGACGAGGCGAATCGGCCCTATTTGTCCGTGTATGTAAACGATATGGAAACGCCCGCGCAGATTTACGGGATGGCGCAGAAAGAAGCGACCCTGACGCTTTTCGAGTCGCGGACGGTTCAGACGGTAACCATCCGGGTTTTGAAGCGCTCGGAAGCCTCCGTCAGCTCGATCGGCGTCCGCCGCCTGACGGCGAACGTGGGATCTTCCCTGACGCCCACCGCGGCGCCCAGCCGCCGCCTGGTCTTTTTGGGGGATTCGTTTACCTGCGGCTTCGGCAACGAGGGAACGCCGGAACAACCGTTTCAAACCCGCACGGAAAACGGCTGCGATACCTACGCCGCCCGGGCGGCCCGCGCTGTGGGCGCGGATATACAGTGCGTCTGCTGGTCGGGTATCGGCGTATGCTCCTCCTACACCGAGACGGCGCAGCCCAACACCGCCTTTTTGATGAAGGATTTGTATCCCAAAACCGACTACGCCGGTCACCGGCGGCTCTTTTTGGAGCAGGAGGCCTATGATTTTTCGCGCTTTCAGCCCGACGCAGTGATCCTTCACCTGGGAACGAACGACAGCGCCTATACCTCCCGCGCGGGGGACGGCGCGCGGGAGGCCTTCGGCCGGGCGTACGACGCGCTGCTGTCCACCGTGAGGGAAAAGCATCCGAAAGCGGTAATATTATGCGCCCTGGGGCCTGGCACGCCGGAAACGCGCAGGCTGTACGAGCGCATCCGCGCGCTGGTGGAATCCCGCAGAAGCGCCGGGGATTCTCGTATATTCGATATGGCCTTTGCCAACACGCTTGACGGCGAAGGGCTGGGCAGCGCCGATCATCCGTCCATGAAGACCCATATCCGCATGGCGGCGGAGCTGACGGGACAGCTGAAGACCATCCTGGGCTGGAACGGCCCGAACGATTAAGGGACGTGAGCAAGCGTGTACAAACTGTCGGTTTATGAAAAGGCCATGCCGGGCCATATCGGCTGGAAGGAAAAATTAACCGCCGCGAAAGAGGCGGGGTACGACGGCGTGGAGCTGAGCGTGGATGAAAGCGACGAACGCTTGTCGCGCCTGGATTGGAGCGCGGCGCAAAGGCAGGATTTGCTGCGGGCCTCGCGGGAAACAGGCGTGCGCCTTCCTTCCCTTTGCCTCAGCGGCCATCGCCGGTATCCCCTGGGCAGCCGCGATCCGCAGACCGTCCGCCGCGGTATGGCCATTTTAGAAAAGGCCGTCCGGCTCGCCGGCGATTTGGGGATACGGCTGATCCAGCTGGCGGGGTACGACGTGTATTACGAGCCCTCTGCGCCCGACACGGCCGCGCGCTTTGCGGAGAATTTGCAGCACGCCGTGTCCATAGCCGCGGCTGACGGCGTGACGCTGGGGTTTGAAACCATGGAAACGCCCTTTATGAATACGACGAAAAAAGCCATGACCCATATCCGCCGCGTGAAGTCGCCCTACCTGCAAATATATCCGGATATAGGCAATATCACCAACGCGGTTCCGGACGCCGTGCGCGACCTGCAAAGCGGGCGGGGGCATATCGCGGCGGCGCATCTGAAGGAAACCCGGCCCGGCGTGTATCGGGATTTGTATTACGGGGAAGGCGAAGTGAACTTCCCGGCGGCTATCCGGGAGCTCATGCACCAGGGGGTGCGGCTGTATACCGCCGAATTCTGGTATCGGGAAGGGACGGACTGGCGGCGGGAGCTCCGCCGCGCGCGCACCTTTTTACAGGAGCGGTTTACGGAGGCGGAAGCATGACCTATCTCATGGGGATTGACAACGGCGGCACGATGACCAAAGCGTCCCTGTTCGATGCACAGGGGCGTGAAATTGCCGTAGCGGCGGAAAACACACCGCTGATAACGCCGCGCCCCGGGTATTACGAGCGGGATATGACCCTTCTTTGGCAGACGAACGCCGCCTGCATCCGCGAGGTTATCCGCAAGGCGGGCGTTTCCCCGCGCGCCATTGCTGGCATAGGCTGTACCGGCCACGGAAAAGGGCTGTACGTCTGGGGGAAGGATGGCCGTCCGGCGTGTCCCGGCATCGCCTCGACCGACCGGCGCGCCGCCGCGGTGGTCAGCCGGTGGCTCCGGGACGGCACGGCGCAAAAAGCGTCCCGTTTCACCCTGCAGAGCGCCCTAGCCTGTCAGCCGGCGGCCCTCTTGGCCTGGCTGAAGGAACAGCAGCCGGAGGTGTACGCCAACATCCGGTGGGTTCTGGCCTGTAAGGATTATATCCGCTTCCGGCTCACGGGGGAGGCACGGGCCGAACGAACCGATTATTCCGGATCCGGCCTGATGAATCTGCAAACCCAGGTCTTTGACAGAAGTCTGCTGGAGCTTTATCAAATCGGGGAGATGTACGACTGTCTCCCCGCCCTGTGCCGTTCGGATGAGTATGGCGGCGGCGTCAGCCGGGAAGCGGCCGGAGAAACCGGTCTGGCGGAAGGTACCCCGGTGTGCGGCGGCATGTTCGACATCGACGCCTGCGCCGTGGCCATGGACGTCATGCAGCCGGAGCGGCTGTGCACCATTACCGGCACCTGGAGCATTAACGAATACCCGTCCTTCACGCCGGTGCAGACCGGCCTGAGTACGCGCAACTCGTTGTTTTGCCTGCCGGGGCTGTATCTTGTCGAGGAAAGCAGCCCCACCTCCGCGGGCAATCTGGATTGGTTTATCCGCTGCTTTATGCAGGAGGAGCAGCGTCAGGGGAGCGCGTATAAAGCGGCGGACGCCATGGTGGGGACCCTTCCGGCGGAAGAAAGCCCGGTTTTGTTTCTGCCGTATCTGTATGGCAGCCACAGCGGGGAAGCAAGCGCGGTGTTTGCCGGCCTGTCGTCGGAGCACGGCAAGGCGCATATGCTGCGGGCCGTTTATGAAGGGGTCGCCTATTCCCATTGGTATCATATCGAAAAGCTGCTGAGGCATCGAGAGGCTCCGTCGGCCATCCGCATGGCCGGGGGCGCCGCCCGATCGCCCGTATGGGTGCAGATGTTTGCCGACGTGATGGACAGCCCGATCGAGGTGGTGTCGGCAAAGGAGCTGGGCGCACTGGGCGCGGCCATGGCGGCGGCGGTCTGCGCGGGCGTCTATGGCGATTACCGCCAGGCGGCGGCCGCCATGGTTCATCTGGCGGATACGGTCCCCCCGGATCGGCGGCGCACGAATATTTATCGGGAGAAATACGCGCGGTACAGGGAATGGATGACAAATAGGGAGGATAGGCGGCATGGTGGAGAGTCTGAAACAGAAGGTGTATGAAGCGAATAAGCAGCTTCCGCAGTATGGTCTGGTGACGTTTACCTGGGGAAACGTGTCGCAAATCGACCGGGAAAAAGGCGTGATGGTTATCAAGCCCTCCGGCGTGAGCTATGAGGAGCTGCGGCCGGAAGACATGGTTGTCGTCGCGTTGGACAGCGGCGAGCGCGTCGAGGGGGCGTATAAGCCCTCCTCGGATACCCCCACCCATCTGGAACTGTACCGGCGGTTCCCGCAAATCGGCGGGGTGGTCCATACCCATTCCCGGTGGGCCACCGTCTGGGCGCAGGCGGGGCGGGACATACCGGCCTACGGCACCACGCACGCCGATTATTTTTATGGCCCCATCCCCTGTACGCGCCCGCTGAGCCGGGAGGAGACAGCGGAAGGGTACGAAAGAAACACCGGCCTCGTGATAGCGGAAGCGTTTTTGAACCGGGATTATCAGGCGATCCCCGGCGTGCTTGTCAAAGGGCACGGCCCGTTCTGCTGGGGAAACGACGCCTTTGAAGCCGTGCATAACGCGGTGGTCATGGAGGAAATCGCCATGATGTCGCTCCATACGGAACAGCTCGGCAAGAAAACGCCGGTGGATTCCTATTTGCTGGACGTCCATTATTTCCGCAAGCACGGGGAACACGCGTATTACGGGCAAAGATAACGGTACATCGTTCGACGCGGCCGATGAATCGCAAATACAGCGCGTCCCAACCGTATGGCTATGCCGCCATATGGTTGGGACGCGTTTTTTTGCACCATTTCGCCCGCTTGCGGCGGCGGAAATCAGCTGGCGGCGATTTGTAGCAGCCGCACTCGCAGCGCCAGCAGAAATTCGGGATTGCGCACGGCGTCGTCCGCGGCCGTGACCATCAGCTGAGCCAGGCGGCGGACGGTATCGGGCGCCTTTTCCGCGGCCAGGCACAGCAGCTCGTAATCCTCAAAGCCGTCCCGCTGCGCCTCGCTGCGCACGCTCTCCAGCACCGTGAGGCCCTCCCGGTCGGGATAGACGATGAAGGCGTCGCAGGGGAAGGAGCCGAAGCAGCAGGCATCGGCGTAGGGATCCCACCGCTTGACGCAGGGGCCGTAATTGTTCCAGGCGTAGTGCAGGAAGCCGGTCAGCCCGTGGCGGAAGTTGTACCACCCGAGCAGCCGGGTGGAGGACAGGGGATAGTCGCCCAGGCGGGAGAGATACTCGAACTGGGGCTGGAGGCAGGTGTACTGCCAGACCTCGCTGCCCTCGCCCTGCAGGGCGGCATAGGCGGCGGGGGCCATGTCGTGATGCCACAGCAGCGGCACGTGAATGTCCAGTTCCCGCCCGAAGGCATAGGGGGATTCCCGGCGGACGGCGTCGATGGTACGCCCCTCCGGCAGGTAGTGGTGAAACAGGCGGTAAATCGCCAGGGTCTGCTGATAGTGGATGTCGTTGTCGATTTCGTCCGCCACATGCTGTACCCAAATCCGGTTCCATCCCTTCTCCCGGAGGTGGGTGGCCAGGGCGGCAAACAGCTGATGGTGGAAGGCCTCCACCGCGGGATCGCTGGCCGGCTTCCATACGCGGCTAAAGGAGCCGTCCTCCTGCCGCTCGAACACCCAGGCGATGAGCGGCCGCTGGTTCCAGCCGGTGCCGGGGGAGGGATCCAGCATCCAGTCGCGGGCGGCCAGATGCATGCCGCATAGGGCCTTCGCGCCCATGTACCGCTCGTCCAGCATAATGTCCACGAACCGGTCGAAGCGGGTGAAATCAAACCGCAGCCGGCCATTTTCGTCGGCGGAGAGCCGGTAGTCCAGGGTGTGCTCCAGCTCGATGTTTATCATGTTCTGCCGCTGCCGGCGCAGCAGGACGGCGCAGTTTTTCACATACGTCCAGTAGTCTTCCGACCAGGGCTCGATGCCGTAGACCTCCCGGGCGTTTTCCGGCACCAGCAGCTGCGTCCAGCAGACGTAGGTCAGGCGGGACTCCCGCGGGGCGGGCAGGGTGACGGCGTAGATGGTCAGGGTGAAGGACACCGCCGCCCGGAAGTCCTCCGCCTCCAGCTCCACTGTGCCCTCGTAGACGCCAGGAGGCGCATCGGGCGCGGTGCGGGCCGCGATATACAGGCTCCGGGTTTCGCCGGCGGGCACGTCGGCGCGCGGCTGTTTCTGAAAGTATTCGGGCAGGACGCCGGGAGCGGCGGCCCGGATCGAGCGGGAGCCGATATGGATGGTGTTTTTCGAGAAGGGAACCAGGCCCACGTGCCAGGCGGCCCATTCGACACCGGGGGCGTCGCACCGCACCCAGGCGGACAGGCCGGCCAGCGGGGCATCCCCCGCCCGGACAGCGACGAGGAAGCCCTCCCCCTCGCCCCGGGCCATATGCAGCGCGTAGGAGGCCCGTCCGTTGGACGGGGTGTCCGGGAAAACGTCCTCCAGCGGATTCATGGTAAAGACTTGCGGCTGTGTCATGTTCATCCCCCATTCCGCCGCCCGCGGGCGGCATCGTTAGATCGGAAAGGCGCGCGGCCTCGTCTGGCGCGGCGGCTTACCGGTTGGCTGTTCCGGTTGTGCTGACGGTGGTTCACGCCGGCTTGTCTCCCGGCGCGTAAAGCGGTTCCCGGTTGCCGGCGGCAAAGCGGCCGTCCAGGCGGTGAACCAGCGTGCGGCGGATTTTCCGCAGAAGATCGGCGTCGTCCTCGCAGTGGGTGCGCACCGCCCGCAGGGAGGCGAGGAGCGTATCCGTCAGCAGAGGATCGGCGGCGCGGGCGGCGGCGAACAGCCGGCGGTCGGCCAGGGCGGCCCGGTACAGCACGCCCGCGTATCCCTCCGCCTCCGGTAGGAGGAAGGGACCGTCCCCGGCGGCGGAAAACAGAATGTCCAGCGGGTCGGTCAGCGCGGGCCCTGTCCGGGTTTCCACCGGCGGCGCTGTGACGCCGGCCACCTCCACCGCCACCGGCAGGTAGGTCACGCCGCCCTCCCCTTCCATTTCCAGATTGGTGCGGTAAATGCCGGGCGGGGTGTCGGGGAAGGTGACGGCGCTCAGCAGCAGGGCGGTGTTTTGATGCGGCAGGACGGAGGGGATCGCCTCCGCCAGGCGGACGCTGCCGTCCAGCCGCAGGGGCCGCACCTCCAGACGAGGTGCGCGCTGGCCGTAAAACGCGAACAGCCGGGCGCGGCGGATGAACACGCCCAGCTCCATGCCGTTCACCACGGCCAGGCAGGCCGCGAAGTCGTCCCGCAGCAGGCAGAGCTGGGCGTATTCCCGCCTGCCGCGCAGGGGCAGGGCGTCCACGGCGGGGTGGATATCGCCATCCATGGCCGCCGGGCCATCCGTGGAGGGCGGCGGGGTTTGGGGCGTCAGGGGGGCCCCGAGGGGGGCGGGATACAGCAGACCGGTGGTTTCGATACGCATCGACGGGCTCCTTTCAGCAGGAAGGTGGATGGGCGGACTAGTTTATGGTCTATCGGGCTTGGGGGTTGGTATGCGGGGTTCTGCCCCGCATATCGACGCCAAGCTCGATGGAAAATTAAAAAAGGAGGGCTGTGGCGGTGGGGGATGCCCTTAGTATACAGGAGCGGGGGACGGATGGATATAACCGATTTTTATGCCGGATTTTCACGGTGTTAGAAATCGGTTATGGCATCCAAGAAATCTTGGATTGCGCGCGGGAAGGCGGGTTTGCTACCATAATAACAGAGGCGCCGCCGTGGGGCGGCAGTAAACGGGGGGCTCCCCCTCTTTGAGGAGAAAGGGACGACATGCGCATGAAAAAACGTGTATGGGCAGGTGTTCTGAGTATGCTGTTTCTCGCAGGGTTTCTGACCGGCTGCACCAAGCCGGCGGAGGGTTCGTCATCCGCGGACCCGGATACGTCCGCCGCCGTTTCCGGCGGGGAGACAACCGGCGCGTCCGATACCGCCAGCACGCCCGAGGGCGCGGCGTCGGCGGACAGCGCCGCGCCCACTGCCCCCGCGAGCGGCGGCAAACCGGGAGACCGGACCACGGGAAAGGCCGGCGGCAAGACCACGGCGGCCTCCACCGCCAGCGCCGTGCCGGCGAAGCCGCTGCCCGGCGAGGTGGCGACCTGGTTCGAAGGGCCGCTGACCGACATTTTCCCCGCCACCAAGAAATCCGCCTCCTCGCTGTCCGCGGGGCGGATCGATCTCTTGAAAAATGAAACCGAGTCCATCCAGCTGGGCGTGCGGGCCGGCGGGCAGGAGCTGACCAACCTGCGGGTGACGGTCAAGCCCTTCAGCGGCAAAAACGCGCCCACGGTGATGGCCGCGCCCATCCGGCTGGTCTACACCTCCAAGACGTCCCGGGGCTTCACGGCGGCGGGCGGCTTTTCCGCCAAATACAAGCGGGGGGACGCGCCGGGGGATTTCCCGGAGTATTACGACACCAACAACAACGTGGTGGGATTGGCCAAGGGCGTGCAGTACACCCTGCCGGCGAACAGCAGCGCGGGGGTGGTCGTGGAGGTGACGGCCTCCGCCTCCACGCCGGCGGGCGAATACACGACGACGGTGGAGCTGGCCGGCGATCAGGGGACGCGCAGCATACCCATCACCGTCAAGGTGTGGAACGCCGCGCTGCCGGATCCCAAGAATTCCACCTTCTCCTACACCAACTGGTTCTCCTCCGCCAACATGAACGAGGCCGGGTTCCCCAGCTTCATGGACGCGTATTACGACGCGGGGAGCTTCAACGACAACTTCTTCACCGTCATGGCCAACTACGCCAAGGTGATGAAAAAGCAGCGGCAGAACGAGATTTATGTACCGACCATGGCGCTGCTAACCTCCGACATGACCATCGACGGGGCGGGAAATTACCAGTTCACCTTTAAAAACTTCGACCGGTATATCGAGACCTTTATCCGCAACGGGTCGGTCAAGGCGCTGGAGGGCGGCTTCTTCTACGAGAAGGACTGGTACGTCAATCCGCCCACCCAGCCGAACACCTGGCCGGAGGGCTCCCTGGTGGCGCCGATTTTCGTCAAGAAGGGCAGCGGGGCGGCGACCAAATGGGTGTCGGTGGAAAGCGCGGAGGTCTCCCGGCATTTCGACAAGCTGATCCCGGCGCTGTACCAGCATCTGAAGGCCAAGGGCTGGGCGAATATGTGGCTCCAGCACGTCTGCGACGAGCCGCTCTCCGACCTGCAGGCCCGGCAAATCGACGCCATGTACAAGCGGATCCTCAAGGAAATGCCCGGTGTGCGCACCCTGGACGCGGGCAGCCATCAGCTGACCAATTTTCCGGATCGCTCTTTGAGCATCAACTGCCCCCAGCTGGACGATTATGAGCGCAGCCGCGACGGCTACAACGCGCTGAACAAGGCGAATAACGGCATCGACGTGTGGTTCTACACCTGCGTCAATCCCCAGGGCAATTACATGACCCGCATCGCGGATTATCCGCTGCTGTCCGCCCGGATCATCGGGTGGTACGGCTGGCAACAAGGGGTCAAGGGCTACCTACACTGGGGTTGGAACCTATGGAACCAGGCCATGTACGCCCGCAACGATCCCTTCACCGACATGTTCTGTGAGGATGCGGCGGCTGACGCCTTCCTGGTGTACCCCGACGCGAAAAACCGGTCGGTGTTCGAGGGGCCCCGCTCCACCTCGGTGCGGGACAGCTGGGAGGACTACGAACTGCTGACGCTGGCCTCGAAAAAGAACGCGGCCAGGGTAAAGCAGCTGACCGACGCATTGGTTAAGAACGGGGACACCTTCACCCGGGACAGCGGCAAGCTGCTGGACGCCCGGCTGGAGCTTATCAAAATCGCCGCGGGATAACGCCCGCGGAACTCATACGCCGCGGGGCGGCTGGAAGGATGGCGGACGGATATGGCGGAGCTCGGCTACGACAATTTGGTATCGATGGAGTCCCGGGACGCGGCGTTTTTCCGCGCCCTGCCCGAGGAGGCGGTGCGCCACAGGCTGTTGAACGAGGATATGCGGCACAACGCTATCTGGGACATGGCGATCTCCCGGGAGGGACGGGTGTTTTTCAGCCTGTGCGCCGAGTTGGCGGAAAGCCGGTATGTGAGGCTGTACGAATACCTGCCGGACGAAAACGCGTTCCGGCTCCACTTCCGCCTGGAGGATCGGGTGATTGTGCAGGACAGGGAAATCCGGGCCAGTAAAATTCACACCTCCATGGCTTTTATGGAGGACGGGCGGCTGATCATGACCACCCACACCACCTCCCAGGCGCCCCAGCACCCCACCTGGATGGCGGAGGGGTATTACCAGCATCTGTGGGAGGGGTTCCCCGGCTCGCACCTGCTGCTGTATGATCCGGAAACGGGGATCCTGGAAAATCGGGGGATCCCGGCCCCTCACGAGACGCTGTATGGCGGCACCTATGACCCGCTGCACCGCGTGTACTACTGCGGCGGCATGATCCGGGGGCACGCTTACGCCTGTTCCCTGGACGACAACCGGGTGACGGATCTCGGGCAGGTGACGGAGTTCGGCGCCTACCGCTGGGTTACGGGGCCGGACGGCCACGTCTATTCCTCCAGCCGGACGGGGCGGCTGTTCCGCATCCGGACGGATACCCGGCAGGTGGAGGAGCTGGGAATCTCATTCCCCCGTTCCTCCTTCCCGGATTCTCTGACCCGCAACCAGCTCAACGGCGCGAAAACCGGGCCGGACGGGCGGCTGTACATGCAGGTGGTGTGGGGGGATTGCCTGTTCGCCTACGACTGCGCCCAAAACCGGCTGGACAATCTGGGCAGCTACGCGCCCGCCGGGCTGAAATGGCCCCATAAACACTGGATGGTGGGGCTGCATTTCGACACCGAGCAGGTGCTGTGGTACGGGCTGTTCCTGTTCAATGCCCTGGGGGAGAGCGCGGGCTGCCGGCTGTGCAGCTGGGACATTCTGCGGGGCGGGGAGCCGGTGGATCACGGGTTTATCGCAAGCGACCTGCGGGGAGTGCACACCCTCAGCGAGGTGGAGGGGCGAGGGGATCGCCTGTACATATGCGACGGCAACCACCTGTTTGACCGATGCGGCATGCTGTGCGTGGATTTGGCGGCGTTGCGCCAGGCAGAGGCGGCGGGCGTGACCGGCCCCCTGTGCCACGACGCGGCCCCCTATCTGCCGGTCAAGGGCGGGCGGGAGTTGTATCCTTATGACGATTTTGAGGAACGGGGCGGAGCGTATCTTCGCTATATGAACCGGATCAAGGATCACTGGCAGTTCTACGCCGCGAACAGCGAGAGCATGAGCGCGCCCGACACGCGGGTGGTGCGCCTGTGGGAGCGGGTGGGCTTCGGCATGCCGGTGCGCGCGCTGTCCTTTGCCGAGGACGGCAGCCTGACGGGCGTGTGCGGGCAGGAGACGGCCCTCGCCTTCACCATCCGGGACGGCGCGCTGACCGACATCCGGCCGGCGGACGGGTTCCCGCCGGCGGAGACGATTGCGCTGCCCGAAGGGACGCGGCTGCCCGCCGTGCCGGGGAGGCAGTATCTGGCCGAACCGTCCGCCGCCGTGCGGATGGGGGACGGCTCCCTCCTGGTGGGGACGAAGGACGGCATGCTGTGCCGGATCCAGGGGGAGCGGGTGTTCGCCCTGGGAATGGCCTGCTTCAACGGGCCGATCCATCAGCTGGCCACCGACCGGGAGGGCCGGCGGGTGTTCGGCGTGGCGGGGCATGAGCTGGATCTGGGAATGATTTTCGAATACGACGACGAGCGGGGCTTACGCTGGCGGGGGCGGAATTACGTGTACACCGCCGGGGAGCCGTATATGGCCCTCAGCTCCGAGCCGGTGTGCTGCGCCCTGTCGCCCGACGGGGAATGGCTGGCGGTCGGGGTGGCGGACCGTATGTCCTGCGTGTATCTATATCGGGTGGGCGAGGACTCCTAAGAGAGGTGAGGCGCGTTGAAAAAAAGGTTACGGGCCGCGGCCCTGCTGGCGGCTTTGGCCCTGCTGTTGCCGGCGGCGGGAGCCGGAGGAGCGCGGGCGGCCTCGCCGGAGGCGCCCAGTGCGGCGCAGAGTGCGCTGCGGGCCGGAAGCTACGGCCGGTATCTGGCCGGCATCGCGGAACAGCCGGCGGGGGAGGCCTTCACCCTTAAGGCGTCCGCTTTCACCGAGAACCCCGGCGGCTCGGCCTCCCGGCTGACGGAATACAAGGGTGGGCGGGACGTGCTGATGGTGGCGGATCAGGAGGACAGCCTGACCTACCGCTTGCAGGTGCCGCGCACCGGTCGGTACCGGGTGGTGTTCCGGTATTACCCCATCAAGGGCAACGAGCGGCCCGCGGAACTGGGGCTGGAGGTGGACGGCGCCGTCCCCTTCCCGGGGGCGGAGCGCTTCACGCTCGGGCGGGTGTTCACGGGGGAAACCGCCATCCAGAAGGACGCGCAGGGCAACGAGTACGCCCCGCGGCAGGTGGAGCATTTCGACTGGTTCGAGGAGCCGCTCAAGCTGCTCGACGGCACGGCGGACGATCCGGCCGAGCTGTACCTGGAGGCAGGGGAGCACACCCTGACCCTGCGCACCCTGTCCCAGCCCTATGTTTTGGACACGGTGGCCTTTCTCCCGCCGGAGGCCCCGGAGAGCTACGCGGCCTACCGGGCGGGGCGGCCGGACGACGGGGGGACGGATTTCATCAAAATCGAGGCCGAGAGCGCGGCGCGCAAATCCGACCAGAGCCTGCGGCCGGCCTCCGATCGCACCAGCCCGCTGACCAGTCCGTATGATCCCGGCAAGGTGCGCATGAACATTCTGTCCTCCAGCTGGTCCCAGCCGGGGCAATGGCTGGAATGGGATTTCGACGCGCCCAGCGACGGGTATTACGCGCTGGGGTTCCGGTACCAGCAGTTTACCAACATCAACTTTTTCGTCACCCGCCGCTTGTCGCTGGACGGGGCGGTGCCCTATGAGGAGGCGGCGCGGCTGCGCTTCGCCTACAACCTGGATTGGCGGTACGTCACCCTGACCGACGGCGAAGGCGTCCCGCTGAAGGTGTATCTGACCAAGGGGCGGCACACCCTGCGGCTGGAGGCGGTGCTGGGGGATTACGGGTCGCTGCTGGATAGCCTGGACGGGACGGTGGCGGCCCTCAACGACCTGTACCGGCAGGTAATCGTCATCACCAGCGTGTCGCCGGACAAATACCAGGATTATTATCTCGAGCGGGAGATTCCCGGCCTGACGGACACGCTGAGGCAGGCCGCCGACACCCTGGCGGCCGAGTTCGCCCGGGTACAGGCCGTCACCGGCACCGAGGGGGCCCAGGCCGCTATACTCAACGTCTTCGCGGCGCAGCTGCGCAGCTTTCTGGAGAAGCCGGAGAGCATCCCTCTGCGGCTGAGTGAGTTCAAGAACAACGTGGGCTCCCTGGCGGCCTGGGTGCTGGATCTCAAAAGCCAGCCTATGGACCTCGACTACCTGTATCTGTACCAGGCGGACGCGCCGCAGCCCAAGGCCAAGGCCGGTTTTTTTGACACGCTGGTGCATGAGATCCGTTCCTTTGCAGCCTCGTTCTCCGAGGATTACAACGCCATGGGCGGGAGCGGGGGGCAGGAGAGCATCGACGTGTGGGTGGGATCCGGCCGGGATCAGGCGCAGATCATCCGGATGATGGTCAATGACCTGTACACCCCCTCCCACCACATCGGCGTCAATCTCAAGCTGGTGAATGCCGGGATGGTGGAGGCTTTTCTGTCGGGGCAGACGCCGGACGTGGCGCTGACCATCGGACGTGGCCAGCCGCTGAACCTGGCGGTGCGGGGCGCGCTGGCCGACCTGACTCAGTTCGAGGATTTCGAGAAGGTGAAGGACTGGTTCCTGCCCGGGGCGCTGGATCCCTATTACTTCGAGAGCGGCTGCTTCGGGCTGCCCGACACCCAGAGTTTTTACATGCTGTTTTACCGCACCGATATCCTGGAGGAGCTGGAGGTGGCGCCGCCCCGGACATGGGAGGAATTCTACGCCGCCATCCCCGCCATTCAGCGGGCTAATATGGAGGTGGGCATCCCGTACACCACCGTGGATGCCTTCGGCGCGGCGGACGCCGGGCTGGGGGTGCGCAACATTTTCCCGGCGCTGCTGCTCCAGCAGGGCGGGAGCTTTTACAACGCGGACAGGAGCGGGACGGCCTTGGGCACCCCGGCGGCGGTGGAGGCCTTCACCCGGTGGTGTTCCCTGTACAAGGATTACGGGCTGCCGGTGTCCTACGACTTTTACAACCGGTTCCGCACGGGGGAAATCCCGCTGGCCATCGCCTCCTACACCGAATTTGCCCGGCTGGAATCCGCGGCACCGGAGATCCGGGGGCTGTGGGAAATGGCGCCCATACCCGGAGCGGCCCGCTCCGACGGCACCATCGACCGGGCGCAGGCGGGATCTGGCTCCGCCTGCGTCATCCTGAGCCGGACGGAGAAGCTGGAGGCCTCCTGGGATTTCCTGAAATGGTACTGCTCGGCGGAGGCGCAGACCCGCTACGCCAAGGATGTGGAGGCACAGATGGGGCTGCTGGCGCGGGTGGCGGTGGCCAACAGCGAGGCGCTGGCCTCTCTGGCCTGGACCAAAGACCAGCTGGCGGCCATCGAGGAGCAGCGGCGGGACGTGCGGGAAATCCCGGAGGTGCTGGGCGGGTACTACCTCATCCGCGGGCTGGACAACGCGTTCCGGGACGTGGTGTACGAGGGGAAGAACCCCCGGGAATCCCTGGTGCTGTACGACAAGCAGGTCAATGGGGAGATCCAGCGCAAGAGAAAGGAGTTCGGCCTTGAATAGGATACGCATACGGCCTTCTCGGCGGCCGGCCGAGCCGAAAAAGCCGTTTCTGAGGGACGTGCGGGACAACAAGCAGCTGTATCTGCTGCTGCTTCCCTTCTGCGTGGTGTTCCTGCTGATGTTCGTCATCCCCATCGCGGCCTCCATGGTGCTGAGCCTGACCTATTACAACATGTTCAACACGCCGAAGTTCATCGGCCTGGCCAACTACATCAACCTGTTCCTCAACGACGACGTGTTTTTCATCGCGTTGAAAAACACCCTGCTGTTCGCGGTGATCACCGGGCCGCTGAGCTATCTGCTCTGCTTTTTCGCCGCCTGGCTCATCAACGAGATGCCCAAGGGGCTGCGGGTGTTCCTGACCTTTATTTTTTACGCGCCCAGCCTGACCACGTCGGTGTATTTCGTCTGGCAGCTGATTTTCAGCGGGGACAGCTACGGCATCGTCAACGGGCTGCTGATGAACCTGGGGCTGGTCAGCGAACCGGTGCAGTGGCTGACCGATCCCCGCTACAATCTGGGGATTCTCATCGTGGTGCAGCTGTGGATGTCGCTGGGCACCTCGTTCTTAGCGTTCATCGCGGGGTTTCAGTCCATCGACGCGAGCCTGTACGAGGCGGGGGACATCGACGGGGTGCGCAACCGGTACCAGGAGCTGCTGTACATCACGCTGCCTTCCATGAAGCCGCAGCTGCTGTTCGGCGCGGTGATGCAGATTTCCGCCTCCTTTTCGGTGAGCACCATCTCCCAGGAGCTGTGCGGCTTCCCGTCCACCAAGTATTCGGCCCACACCATCCTGCTGCACATGCAGGATTATGGCAGCCTGCGCTACGAAATGGGCTACGCCTGCGCCATCGCGGTGGTGCTGTTCGTGCTCATGTTCGTGTTCAAAAAGGGCGTCAGCCTGCTGATGCGGCGCATTGGTGACGAGTGATCGGGTGGTGACCGCTGAAGGGATTGGAAAGAACCCTTCGCCGGCCACGCGAAGGGCCGGCGCCCCGCAAGGCGGGGACACGCTTCTTTCCATTCGATCCGAGCTTTCTGCGGGCCAGGGAGCGAGTGATCGGGTGGTGACCGCTGGGGGGATCGGAAAAAACCGAGCTTCCAGGAGAGATTGTGTGAGAACCATATTTGTGCTTCGAGCACGGCGAAAGGACTGTGATTTTGTATGGCCGTTTCCGGTTTGCGCTGGCAGATGCGCGTACATAAGAAGCGCCGGCATTCTGGGCGGCGCGCCTGGGCGACCGTGCTGCTGTTCGCGGTGCTGACGGTGCTGGGGCTGTTCATGGCCCTGCCGCTTATTTACTCCGTCATCAACTCCTTCAAGCCGGTGGACGAACTGTTCGCCTTTCCACCCCGCTTTTTTGTGGTGCGGCCCACCTCCTCCAATTATTTTCTCCTGTTCAAGCTGGCGACCAACATGTGGGTGCCGTTCAGCCGGTACCTGTTCAACAGCCTGTTCGTCAGCGTCGTGGCCACGGGGGGCAACGTGCTCATCGCTTCCATGGCGGCGTATCCGCTGGCCAAGTTCCAGCTGCGGGTGAAATGGATTTTCAATTTCGTGGTGGTGGCGCTGCTGTTCAACACCACCATCCTGTGGCTGCCCCAGTATGTCATCCTGGCCAAGACGGGGATGCTGGACACCTATCTCGTGTATATCCTGCCGCAGCTGGCCACGCCGCTCGGACTGTTCTTGATGAAGCAGTTCATGGAGCAGGTGCCCACCCCGCTTATCGAATCGGCCACCATCGACGGGGCGGGGCAGATCCGCACCCTGTGGAGCATCGTGATGCCCCAGGTCAAGCCAGCTTGGATGACGTTGCTGGTCTTTTCCTTCCAGGGGGTGTGGAACCAGACCCAGGCCAACATGGTGTTCAGCGAGGAGCTCAAGCTGGTCAATCTGGCGGTCAAGCAAATCATGGCGGGGGGGACGGCCCGCTACGGCGTGGCGATGGCGGGAAGCATCGTGCTGATTATCCCGCCCATCCTGCTGTTCGTGTTCACCCAGAGCCAGGTCATGGCAACCATGAGCCATTCCGGTATCAAAGAGTGAGGGGAGGGTGCGCTTTGAAAATCCTGTGCAGGGCCCTGTGCGCCCTCCTGCTGGCCGGTGCGCTCTGCCTGCCGGGAGCAGCGGCGGTGGACACCCCGTACGACGGCTACGCCTACAACGAGAAGGGGAACGCGGTGGCGGCGCCGGTGGGCTACGTGCCGCAGAAGGTGGTTTCCGGCCGGCAGCTGCCCCCCGGCACCCTGGGCAACGCGGCCGATCTGTTCGTGGACGAGGACGGGCTGCTGAACGTGGCGGACACTGACAGCGGGCGGATCCTGGTGTTGGACGAGGAGCTGCGGTATGTCAAGACCCTGACCTTCCGGGAGAACGGGGAGGAGCGCGATCTCCCGGGGCTGGCCGGCGTGTTCATCCGGGGGAGCGGGGCGGAACGCACCTATTACGCCGCGGATCCCCAGAACAAGCGGGTGATTATCGCGGACAGCGGGCTGAACATCCGGCAGGTCATCGAGCGCCCGGACAGCGCGCTGCTCCCCGGCAACGTGCCGTTCGCGCCCTCCAAGGTGCTGGTGGACAAGGAAGGCGTTCTCTATGTGCTGGTGCCCGGGCTGTACCGGGGGGCCTGCGTGTTCTCGGAGGAGGGGGAGTTCCTGACCTTTTTCGGCTCCAACCGGGTGGAGCTGTCGGCCCGGATGCTGCTGGATTACTTCTGGAAGGGCCTGCTCAGCGACAAGCAGAAGGACAATATGGCCCGGTACATACCGGTGGAATACGCCAACTTCGATTTGACGCCCGATAATTTCATCTACACGGTGACGCAGAAATCCGTGGCGGGCGGCAGCGTGGTCTCCACCAACGAAATCAAAAAAATGAACGCCAAGAGCGTCAACGTATACAGGGACGCCAACTACGGCGACCTGGAGGTTGCCTGGAGCGACGGAAGATTGCTGGACACCGCGTTCGTGGACATCGACGTCATGGACAGCGGGCTGGTCGCGGCGCTGGACGCCACCCAGGGGCGGGTGTTCCTCTATGACGAGAACGGGCAATGGATCACGGTGTTCGGCGGCATCGGCGTGCTGGAGGGTACTTTTCGCATCCCAACGGCCGTCGAGACCATCGGCGAGCGAATTTACGTCCTCGATACCATGGGGGACACGGTGACCATGTTCACCCCCTCGGCCTTCGGGCGGACCATCTTTTCGGCCATCCGGCTGTATAACGAGGGGAAATACGAGGAGTCGGTGTCCCTGTGGCAGGAGGTGATCCGGTACGCGGGCGGGTACGACCCGGCGTATATCAGCATGGGCAAGACCTACTTGAACAGCGGGGACTATACCGCCGCGATGGACTGCTTCCGCCGGGGACATGCGCCCGAGCTGTATTCCGACGCGTTCCGGCAGCAGCGCAGCGTCGGCCTGCGCAGCTGGTTTTATCCCATTTTCGCGCTGTTGGCGGTGCTGGTGATCTGGATCGTGGTCTCCGACTCCCGCGACCGGACCAGCCGGGCGCGGGATGTGGACGCGGGGGCCCTGGGGCCGGCGCGGCGTCTGCGGTACACCCTGTTCCATCCCACCGACGGCTACGAGGCCGGGGTGCGGGCGGGGAGCGCGCGCTCCCGGGCGGCCATCACCGGCGCGAGCCTGGCCCTCTGGTTCTTCGCCACCATCCTGACCTGGCAGTACAACGGGTACGTGTTCAACCAGAATGTGGCGGGGGATTTCAGCATCTGGATCATCCTGGGGCAGACGCTGCTGGTATTCGGCCTGTTCGTGCTGGCCAACTGGTTCGTTTCCACTATGATGGACGGCAGCGGCAAGCTGCTGGACATCGTGTATGTGCTGGCGGTGGGGCTGCTGCCCTATGTGGGCTACCAGCTGCTGTCCCTGCTGCTGACCAACGTGCTGACCCGGGAGGAGGGGGCGTTCCTCACCCTGCTGGGGGCGGCCGCGATCCTCTGGTCGGCCGTGCTGATGGTGCTGGGGCTCAAGGTGGTGCACGAATTTTCCTTCGGGCGCACGGTGCTGGCCGTGCTGTATTCCCTCATCGGGATCCTGATTATCCTGTTCCTGGCGCTGCTGCTCTGGAGCCTGTTCCAGCAGCTGGCCATGTTTCTCGTATCCCTATACGACGAGCTGTCCCTCAAGCTGAAGTAAGGAGGCGTCCGCCATGC
Source organism: uncultured Oscillospiraceae bacterium (assembly GCA_900546265.1). Lineage (GTDB taxonomy): Bacteria > Bacillota > Clostridia > Oscillospirales > Acutalibacteraceae > UMGS856. The sequence goes on from URCA01000010.1 coordinate 69,786, forward strand.
AACTGAAAAAACGAATCCGGGCGGGCGCCCTGCTGCTGGCCGCGGCGCTGCTCCCCATCCTGGCGGCGGGGGGCTACGCGGCCCAGGAGACAGACGCGCCCGCGTCCGCCGGTCAGACCGCCCCGGCGCAGGGAACCGCTTCCTTGTCCAAGGGGCCGCTGACCCTGTCGGCGGACGAGGCCACCGGCTTTCTCACGGTGACAGACGGGGCCTCGGGCATGACCTACGCCTCCAACCCGGCGGATTACGAGCTGGACACGGTGGCGCAAGGGGTGAACATCACCCGGATGATCTCCCAACTGCTGGTGACCTTCCTGAACGGGAACCAGGCCATGGACGAGGTCAACTCCTACGTGGGCAGCGTGTCCGAGGGGGGGCTGCGGCTGAGCCGCGACGGCGATACCCTGACGGCGACCTACACCTTTGCCGAGCAGGGCTTCGTCATCCCGGTGCGGTACAGCCTGACGGCAGACGCGTTGTCGGCCTCCATCGATTACGGGCAGGTGCGGGAGACGGGGGACTGCCGGATCCTGGACATCACGCTGCTGCCCTTCTTCGGAGCGGCGCGATCGGGGGACAAGGGCTTCTTCATCCTGCCCGACGGCTCCGGCGCGTATGTCGCGTTCAACAACGGCCGGTATGCCCAGGGAGAGTACCGCCGGGAGATTTTCGGCGGCGATCTGACCCAGGTGTCGGAAAGCAAGCCCAACGACTATAAGCCGGTGCTGCTGCCGGCGTTCGCCGCGGTGTACACCCACGCAACGCCGCCGCTGCGCACCGACGAGAACGGCAGCCCCGTCCAGGAGGCGGGGCGGGACGTGCAGGCGGGATTCCTGGCCATCGCCCGCCGCGGGGCGGCGGGAGGCGCCCTGTCCGCCGCGGTGGCGGGCATGGACACCGGCTATAACACCGCCGGCTTCACCTTCCTCTACCGCACCAGCATGGAGACCACCTTCCTCAGCCGCACCTGGGCGGAGATGAAGCGGATCCTGACCGCGCAGACCCCCTGCACCGATGAAAATCCGACGGTGGAATACCGGTTTTTGCGGGGGGAGGCGGCCTCGCTCAAGGGGGCGGCCGACGCCTGCGCCGATTGGCTGCTGGACGGCGCGAAGCGGGGCGGCAGCCTCAACGATGCGCTGTATCTCGACGTGACCGCCGGGGTGCGGGCCAAGCAGCAGTTCCTGGGCTTCGGCTATCAGGCGGTGACGCCGCTGACCACCCTGCGCCAGACCGGCGCCATGCTGACCGAACTGCGGGATGGCGGGGTCGGCCGGTTCGTGGTGCTGCTGCGGGGGCTCAGCCCCAGCGGGGCCTACACCGGCAAAATTGACGCGAAGCTCAAGGTGGACGGCAAGCTGGGAAGCGCCGAAGAGCTGCGGGATCTCATCGAGACATGGACGGATGTGTATCCGGAAGTCCGGTTGACCCAGTTCACCGACGGCGGCAACGGCGCGCACGCCTTCTTCGACTCGGTGACAGCGGTCAACAAAAAGACGGCGAAGCTGTTCGATTACCATTACGCCACCGGGCTGCGGGACTACAGCCGGCCCACCCGCTATCTGCTGCGCCCCGAAGGGGTGGAGAAGGCGGCGGGACGGCTGGCGGACGATGTGCGGGAGAAGGGGCTGGAAACGCTGGCGCCTAGCTCCTTGGGACGGGATTTATACAGTAATTACGGCGGGGGGGACGACCCGTTGGGCAGGGTGCAGGAGCGCTTCACCCGGGTGCTGGCGGATCTGGCCCAGGGGCGCCGGCTGCTGCTGGAGGCGCCCAACGCCTACGCCATGCCGTATGCGGAAAACTTTATCGGCCTGCCTCACACCGACAGTGGTCATTTCATCAGCGATGGGGCCGTGCCTTTTCTCCAGCTGGTGCTCGACGGGCTGAAGGGGTACGCTACCCCGCCGGTGAACTACGCGGGCGATTTGCGGGATATGCTGCTCCACGCCGTGGAGTCCAACAGTGCTCTGACCTTCTCCGTGATGGAGGCGGACTATGAAGCGGTGGCCCGCACGTCCATGAACCGCCTGTACGCCTCCACCTATGCGCAGTGGAAGGACACGATGCTGGAGACCTACTGCGAGCTGGCGGCTGTCCGGGAGCGCACCGGCGGCACGGCGGTGGCCGGGTACGTGTTCCTCAGCCGGGACGTCCGGCAGGTGACGTTTGAAAACGGCGCGGTGGTAGTGGTCAACTACGGCACCGCGCCCTATGAGCGGAGCGGGTTGACGGTGCCGGCAAAATCCTATGGCTTTATCGGCGGGAGGGATGGATCATGACACGCTCGCTGCGGCGGACATCCGCCTCCCGGCGGCGCCGGCTGACGGGACTGCTGTTCGTTTCCCCCTGGATCGTCGGGGTGCTGGCTTTTTTCCTGGTGCCCATGGGGCAGTCGGTGTTTTACATGTTCAACGACGTGACCGTGGAGCCGGGCGGGATGAAATCCGTGTACGTCGGCGGGGAAATTCTGCAGGACGTGCTGCTCGACGATCCGCAGAACGTGCGGATGATGCTGACCTCCATCGCCCAGACCCTGGGGGAGGTGCTGCTCATCGTGGCGTTCAGCCTGTTCATCGCCATCATCCTCAGCCAGGAATTCCGGGGGCGGACGGTGGCGCGGGCGATTTTCGCCCTGCCTATTATCGTGTCCTCCGGCGTACTGCTCGCGGTGTTCAAGCAGGACCTGTTCGCCTCCTCCATGGCCCAGACCAGCGACGTGACGATTTTCCAGTCCGCGGCGCTGGAGATGTCCATGCTCAAGCTGGGGCTGGATCCCTCCCTGGTCAGCCAGCTGACCGGCGCGGTGTCCAGCATTCTCGACCTGCTGTGGAAATGCGGGGTGCAGATCCTGCTGTTCATCGGCGGCATCAAAGCGGTGCCGGCGCATTTGTACGAGGTGTGCAGCGTGGAGGGGGCCAACGCCTGGCAGACCTTCTGGAAGGTGACCTTCCCGCTGGTGACCCCGTTCATCCTGCTGAACGCCGTGTATTCCATCATCGATTCCTTCACCTATTATTCCAACCCGGTGATGCAGCGCATCGAGGAATACTTCAACAAAATGTACAACTCCTCGGGCACCACCCTGGCGGTAGCCTACTGCCTGATGGTGCTGGCGGTGACGGGGCTGGTGGCCTGGTTCATCTCGCGCCGGGTGTTTTACATCGAGAAATAAGGGGGGACGGCTTTGAATCGCGTATCGTCGGCGCCCGGGCTGCGGGCGAAAATATGGGGGGCCCGTCTGGGCCGGGGCACCTGGAAGCTGTCCCGCTTCATCCTGCTGCTGGGTATCCAGTTCGTGCTGATTTACCCTATCCTGTACATGGTGATCACGGCCTTCCGGGGCCGGGCGGACATGGAGGATCCGTCGGTGGTCTGGCTGACCCGAACCTGGACGCTGGACAACATGGCCCTGCTGGTCAAGACCATGAATTATCCCGCCCTGCTGGGCTACACGGCGGAAATCAGCTTCGTATCGGCCTTTTTGCAGACCTTTGTGTGCGGCGTGGTGGGCTACGGCTTCGCCCGGTTCGATTTCCCCTTCAAGCGGATCCTGTTCGCCGTTGTGATACTGACCATCATCGTGCCGGTGCAGACCTATCTGTCCCCCCTGTACATGATGTTCCGGTTTTTCCGGCTGCCGGGACTGTCCGCCATACTGGACGCCATCGCAGCGGGGAGCGGCACCTTCAAGCTGGTGGATTCCCCCTGGCCCTTCTGGCTGCAGTCTCTGTTCGGCATGGGGTTCCGCTCGGGGCTGTTCATCTTCATCTTCCGGCAGTTCTACCGGGGAATGCCGGGTGAACTGGAGGAGGCCGCCCTCATTGACGGCTGCGGCGCGGTGCGCACCTATTTCCGGGTGATGCTGCCCAACGCCCGTTCCTCCATGATCACGGTGTTCATTTTCTCGACGGTCTGGCACTGGAACGACTATTTCGTGCCGGCGGTGTTCAGCGAGACCCGCCAGACGGTGGCCACGGCGCTCGCGTCCCTGCGCTCGACCCTGGAACGGCTGGCCACCCAGAACGGGAGCGATCAGCTGATGGTGCAGGTGCAGGTGCAGGCGGGCGCGCTGTTGGCCATCGCGCCGATGCTGGTGCTGTTCATCGTGGCCCAGCGGTATTTCACCGAGGGGATCGAGCGCAGCGGCATCGTGGGCTGAGGCGGGAAGCGCCCTTGCTTAAAAATCGGTTATCCATTCTAAGAAACCTGGGATTTCCCACCGGGCGGGGAGCCGCTATAATGAAAGCAGAAAGGGGCGCGCCGGCGGGACAGACGGAGAGCCGGCCCCCCGCCGCCTTCTGGCTACGTGAAAGGAATGAGGGTATATGATGAAGCAGAAAATCCGCGCGGTGTCCCTGCTTTGCGCGCTGCTGATGGGGCTGACGGCCGCGGGCTGCGGCCGTCAGGAGACGCCGCCGGTTTCCTCCGGCGTCAGCGGTGTTTCCCAGAGCACCGCCCCGGGAGAAACGGCGGGGACGGATACGATCACCGATCCGAGCGCCACACAGGGAACCGAATCCCCCTCCGGAAGTACCACGGCGGGCAGTCAGCAGGGAGGAAAGAAGACCACGGCCGGCAAAACCACCGGCAAGGCCGCTTCCCAGACCACCTCCAAGCAGGGAGGCTGGAGCGGCGGCGACGCCACCGGCAAGAAGCTGTTCGACAAGCGCAGCGGCGTCAAGGGGGAGGTCAAGCTGTTCATCCCGTGGGATACCTCCGGCGACGAGGATTTCAAGGCCATCAAGGCCGGCTTTGAAAAGGAATATCCCGGTACCACCGTTAAGGTCATCAACGGCGAATGGGGAACCCGGGACATCAAGCTGACCCAGTTCATCCGCAACGGCGATTCGCCCGACTATGTGCCCACCGGCGTGTTCGATTTCCCCCGCCGTGCCATTAAGGGGCTGCTGACGCCCCTCGACGATATGATCCAGGTGACGGACACCCTCGACACCTATGTGATGGACAACGTCACCACCTGGCAGGGAAAGAAATACGCCATCATCGGCAAGCGATCGCCCGGGGTGCTGTACTACAACACCACCATGTTGAAAAACGCAGCCGTGGCCAAGGCCCCGGCACAGCTGGCCCAGGAAAACAAGTGGACCTGGAAGGATCTCAAGGACATGGCGCGCCGGCTGACCGTGGACAAAAACAAGGACGGCAAGCCGGATGTGTACGGCTTCGGCACCGAGCTGGAGTTCATTTTCCCCTTGGCGCAGGGCACGGATATCGTCAAGTTCAAGAACGGGAACCCCTCCCTGAACATCGACGACGAGACCTGGCGCAGCTCCCTGCTGTATTACTACGACGGTATCAACAAAGACAAGGTGTTCTCGCCCGTCCGGTGGGGGATGTGGGAGGAATTCGCCAACGGCAACGTGGCCATGTATTACGGCCCGGCGGGCGAAGCGGAAAAGCTGCTGAACAAGGGCATGAAGAACTGGGATATCGCGCCCTTCCCCAAGGCGAACAGCGGGGACGCGAGCTACATCGGCTATAGCTCCAGCGATGGCTTCGGCGTGCCGGCGGGCGCAAAGAACGCCATCGGCGGCATCGCGTTCGGCGAGTACCAGTACAATTACTACACCAAGAAATCGGAGGCCGGCACCTCCAAGAAAATTTTCACCGAGGCCCAGCAGAAGATAATGGATTCGCTGGAAAACCGCATCACCTGGCTGTACGGCTACGGCATGGAGGACAGCTTCTGCCAGTCCTTCGGCAACTACATGCGGAAAAATGGCGATTTCAGCGCCTTGATGGAGGAAATGCGGCCCATCTGGCAGAAAAATTTGGATGACACCCTGAAGGGCCGCTAATCGAACGAACATTACCAACCCAAACAGAAATTTCTGTTTGGGTTGGTTTGATTTGTGTGGTATGCTTAAGGTGAGGGGGAGCAAACAACCTCCGATTTTTGGGAGAGCGAGCGCCCACAGCGGCGTTGGCCTCACTTGCCATGCGACAGCATGGCGCGATCGGCCGCCTTGCTGTGAACCCCCGCTCCGTCCCAAAAATTCTTTGACCTCAACCGGCTGAGGCGGGGTGGGTTCGCTCCCCTCACCTTAAGAGGGGATGAGTTTGCTCCCCCTCGCCTTATGGCGGGAAACCGCCGGGATTATCCAAACACAGGGAGGCTGCCGTGAAGGATTTTCTGAAAAGCTTCGCCTTTAAGGTGCTGGGCGTTATCGCCCTGATACTGGTGGGCGTGATGATTTACGGCGCGTCGACCGGGGGGCTGGCCACCATACCAGCCACCATCGCCGGCGCCATCATCACCCCGCTCCAGTCCGCCGTGACCAGCGTTTCGGACGGGATCAGCGGCTTTTTCGGCCAGTTTGGCAGCTCCAAAGAAACCCGGGAGGAGCTGGAACAAGCCCAAAAGGAGCTGCGGGAGCTGCGCGAGCAGGTGGTGGACTACGACAAAATGAAGGAAGAAAACGAGTGGTACGCCAAGATTCTCGGCCTGCATGAGCAGCATTCCGACTATACCTTTGCCTCCGGCAAGGTCATCGCGGTGGATCCCCTCAGCCCCTTCGGTAACTTCACCATCAACGCCGGCACCAAAAGCGGCATCGCCGTGGGCGATCCGGTCATTACCGCCGAGGGCCTGGTGGGCCTGGTCAGCGAGGTCAGCTTTACCTCCTGCAAGGTGCGCACCATCCTCGATGTCAACACCAAGGCCAGCGCCATGATCAGCCGCAACGGCAACACCGCCATCACCGGCGGGGCTCCGCCTCTGGCGGAAAAGGGTCTCTTACGGCTGAACACGCTGGAGAAATCGTCCGGCGCCGCCATCGGGGACATCGTGGTGACCTCTGGGCGGGGCGGCGTTTTCCCCGAGGGGCTGCTCATCGGGAAAATCACCGAGGTGAACCCGGAGTCGGACGGCTTGTCCCTGTATGCGATCATCGAGCCGTATGTCGATGTCCGCTCCCTGAAAAACGTCATGGTCATCACCTCCTTCGACGGACAGGGCGAGGGGAGCTGAACCATGGACAATCAACCCAAGCTGAATGAAAAGAACCCCCTGCACCGGCTGAGCGGCCGGTATCTGAAATGGACGGCCTACGGGCTGCTGATCCTGGGCGCCGGGCTTTTGCAGATGGCGCCCCGCGTTTTTCCCGCCGTGTTCGGGGCCCGGCCCCTGCTGCTGATTCCCATCGTGGTGAGCATCGCCATGTTCGAGGGGCCGGTGGGCGGGGCAGCGGCCGGCATCGCCGGCGGCCTGCTGTGGGATTTGTACGCCGACCGCCTTTTTGGCTTCAGCGCCCTGTTCCTGATGGCTATCTGCTGCGCCTGCGGCCTGCTGGTGCGGCTGCTGATCCGCAACAACCTGCTCTCCGCCATGCTGCTGTTCAGCGGCGCCTTGCTGACGCAGGGGCTGATGGACTGGTTCTTCAATTACGTCCTGTGGATGAAGGAGGACCCGCTGTACATGCTCGGGCGGATGCTGCTGCCGGATATGGCCTATACCCTGGTGGTGTCGCCCCTGCTGTACGGGCTGACCCTCTTAATCGCCAAAACCCTGCGCAAGCGGGACTGACGCCGGCCCTTTGGCCGGAGAAAGGAGCCACCCTCTATGATGGCGGACAACAAGGGCAATCGCATGAGCAAACGCCGTTCGTTCTTTATAGCCCTGCTGGTCATGACGGTCTTCGGCATCTACGCGCTGCGTCTTTTTCAAATTCAGATCGTGGAGGGGGAAGCCTACAACGAGCTGGCCACCCGCAAAATGGAGACAAAAATCAGCATCGCCGCCTCCCGGGGCGAAATCCTGGATCGGTATCTGCGGCCCATCGCGGTCAATGACACCAGCAACGCGGTGCTGTTCGATTACAACTATTTTCCCCGGGGCACCGACGACGGGCAGCAGAAGCTGCAGAACGACATCATTCTGCGCCTCGTCACCCTGCTGGGGGAGGCGGAGGAGACCTGGAACGACACCCTGCCCATCACCCGGAAGGCGCCCTATGCCTTTGAGGAGGAGCGGGACGCCAGCATCGCCGCCCTGAAGAAAAACCTGAACATGGCCGACTACGCCACGGCGGAACACTGTATGAAGGCCCTGGTGGAGGCCTACCACCTCGCCGGTTACACCGCCGAGGAGCAGCGGGCTATCGCGGGCGTGCGGTATGAGATGAGCATCCGGGACTTCACCGCCCAGAACGCCTATGTTTTCTCCTCCGGCGTCTCCCGGGAGACCATGTATAAAATCATGGAAAACAACACGGAATATCCCGGTGTGGACGTGCAGGCCACGCCGGTGCGCAAATACGTGCAGGGGGACGTGGCCGCCCATCTGATCGGCCAGGTCGGCCCCATTTACGCCGAGGAATACGAGGAACTCAAGGAAAAGGGCTACGCCCTTAACGACAAGGTCGGCAAGGGCGGCATCGAGGCCGCCATGGAGGACAGCCTGCGGGGCACCACCGGCACCCGCACCCTGGTCAAGGACGCCAAGGGCAACGTCCTGGAGGAAAAGGAAACCAAGGCGCCCGTCCCCGGCAAATCGGTGGTGCTCACCATCGATACCGACCTGCAGGCCAAGGTGCAGCAGATTCTCAAGGCCAAGTTCGAGGAGCTGCGGGCCAAGCCCGCCACCAAGGGCGGGAAGTTTGCCGACAACGGCCACGATGTCAAGAGCGGCTCGGTGGTCATGCTGGACGTGTCCGACGGCGGCGTCCTGGTCTGCGCCAGCTGGCCCAGCTTCGACCTGGCCACCTATGGCGAGAACTACGCCGAGCTGGTCAAGGATCCCGACAAGCCCCTGTTCAACCGGGCCCTGAACGGCGCGTTCCCCTTCGGCTCCACCGCCAAGCCCGCGGTGGCCCTGGCGGCTTTCTCCAAAAATGAGTTGACCCCCTCTACCCACATTACCTGCGATCGCCGGTACCGGTACTATGAGGATTATCAGCCTACCTGTATGGGAAGGCATGGAGCCATAGACGTGGCCACGGCGCTTTCCAAATCCTGCAATGTTTTTTTCTATGATACCGGCCGACGCACCGGTATTGACACGATTAACAAGTTTTTCAACCTGTTTGGCCTGTGCCAAAAGACCGGTGTGGAAATTGGGGAGTCTCCGGGCTATCTGGACAGCCCGGAGGCCAAAAAGAACCGAGGTGACATCTGGACCGGCGGCGATACCCTCCGGGCCGCCATCGGCCAGACCAGTAACGTGACGCCCATCCAGCTGGCTACCTACGCCATGACCCTGGCCAACGACGGCGTGCGGTATAAGACCCACCTGGTGCACAGCGTGCGCAGCTACGACGGCCTGACCGACACCGTGGTGCAGCCCGAGGTGGTGTCCCGGGCCGACTTGTCTAAGGAAGCCATCGACACCGTGCGCAAGGGCATGGTGGAGGTGGTCAAGTCGGGCACCGCTTCCCGGTTCTTCAACAAGGGCAATCTCCCGTATACCCTGGCGGCCAAAACCGGCACCGCCCAGATTGTGGAGGGGAAAACGGATAACGGCATCTTCATCGCCTACGGCCCGGTGGAAAAGCCAGAGGTGGCCGTGGCCGTGGTGATGGAGCAGGGCACCTCCGCCGCCTCCAGCGAGGTGGCCCGCCAGGTGCTGGACGCCTATTTTGCCGGCAAGACGGCCGGCCTGGCGCCCACCCCGCCCGCCCAGCTCCTGCCCTGAGCGCCCGGCCTGTAACTTTGCACAAGAAGCCCTGCCGGAATTTTTTCGTTCCGGCGGGGCCAAAATGGTTTACTTGACGGTAAAACTGTGCTATACTGGCTACAAGAGCGGCTAATTTTTACACGGTTTTGGCTGTATGGTTATGCAGTTATATCAAGCGCCGAACGGGCTTGCGAACAGGTGCGTCCACGGGCCGCCCGGAAAGGATTCGGTTGACCTATGGGGCTGGTAAGCGTTGTCACATCGGGAAAAGGCGGCGCTGGCAAGTCCACCGTGACGGCTGGGCTGGGCTGCGCCCTGGCCAAGCTGGGCCATCGGGTGCTGGTGGTGGACACCGACGCGGGCCTGCGCAGCCTGGATTTGATGCTGGGCGTGGGCGGCAGCACGGTGTACGACATGGCGGATATTTTTGCGGGAAACTGCGAACCTATACGGGCCATTTATCCCTCCCCCGTCTGCCCCAACGTTTTCGTGGTGCCCGCGCCGGTCAGCTTTGAAAAGCTGTGTACGCCGCAGGATATGAAGCGTCTGTGCCGCGGCTTCGCCCGGTACTACGACCATGTGATCATCGACTGCCCCGCCGGCCTGGGCCGGGGGTTTGAAACCGCCGTCGCGGCGGCGGAGCGGGCCCTGGTGGTCACCACGCCGGATATGGTCTGCGCCCGGGACGCCCAGGTGGTGGGCCATCTGCTCTTTGCCCGGGATCTGCCCGCCCGGCTGATCATCAACCGGCTGCGGCCCTCCCTGGTGATGCGGGGGGCCATGCCCGACGTGGACGAAATCATCGACACCGCGGGACTGCAGCTGATGGGCGTTCTGCCGGAGGACGAGCAGGTGGCGGTGGCCAACGCCAACGGCCGGCCCCTGCCCGATGCCTGTAACGCCTCCTCCTGCTTTTCCAACATCGCCCGCCGCTATCTGGGCGAGGACGTGCCCCTGGCGCGGCTGGAAAAGATGTAGAGGCTGTTCGGAAAAGCAAACGGGGCGCATCCCGCCCCTCTGCCATATGAAAGAAGGAGTGACTGTATGAATATCGCGTTGATTGCACACGACGCCAAAAAGGAACTGATGGTCCAGTTTTGCATTGCGTACTGCGGCATTCTCAGCCGACATAATATCTGCGCTACCGGCACCACCGGCAAGATGGTGGCGGAGGCGACCGGCCTCAATATTGTGCGGTATTTGAGCGGCTCTCAGGGCGGTGATCAGCAGATTTCTGCCCGCATCGCCTGCGATGAAATCGACCTGCTGCTGTTTTTCCGTGATCCCATGACGGTGAAATCCCATGAGCCGAACGAGAACGACATGTTCCGTCTGTGCGACATGCGGAATATCCCGGTGGCGACCAACATCGCCACGGCGGAGGTGCTGATTCACGGCCTGGAGCGCGGGGATTTGGATTGGCGGAACATTGTCAATCCGGCCAACCGGTAATTTGTACCGGGGGAACGGGGCGGCTCCCTGAAAAAGACGCACGAAAGTGCGTCTTTTTTCGATACAAAGAGCATTTTACCGCACGCCCCCTCGCACAAATCCGCATAGTAGTGCCCATTTTCAAACCAAAAGAAACGGAGTTTTCATTATGGAACTGATCACCAGAGCCATCCGCGGCACCCAGGACGTGCTGCCGGCGGACAGCTACAAGTGGCAGCACGTCGAACAGACCGCCCTGTCCATCGCCCGGGATTTCGGTTTCCGGGAAATCCGCACCCCGGTGTTCGAGCACACCGAGCTGTTCCAGCGGTCGGTGGGAGAGACCACCGACGTGGTGCAGAAGGAGATGTACACTTTCTCTGACAAGGGGGGGCGTTCCATCTCCCTGCGGCCGGAGGGGACGGCGGGCGCGGCACGCGCCCTGCTGGAAAACGGGCTGCACAACGGGGCTCTGCCGGTCAAGGTGAGCTATCTGACCTCCTGCTACCGGTACGAGAACCCGCAGGCGGGGCGGCTGCGGGAATTCCACCAGTTCGGCGTGGAATGCTTCGGCGCGGCGGCCCCTCAGGCGGACGCCGAGGTGATTTCCCTGGCGCATATGGTGCTGTCCACCCTGGGGGTGCCGGGAGTCAAGCTGTATCTCAATTCCATCGGCTGCCCGACCTGCCGGTCCAAGTATCACGCGGCGCTGAAGGCCTATTTTGAGAGCCGGAAGGGCGAGCTGTGTGAGACCTGCCTCGGGCGGCTGGAAAAGAACCCCATGCGGATTCTCGACTGCAAGTCGCCGGTCTGCTCCGCCGTGGCGGCGGGGGCGCCGGTGATCCTCGACTATCTGTGTGAGGAGTGCGCGGAGCATTTCGAAGGGGTGAAGGCCTGCCTGGACGCGGCGGAGATCGCCTACGACATCAACCCCCGCATTGTGCGGGGGCTGGATTACTACACCCGCACGGTGTTTGAATTCGAGTCCGACGCGCTGGGCGCGCAGGCGGTGGTCTGCGGCGGCGGGCGGTACGACGGGCTGGTGGAGGAGCTGGGCGGGCCGCACCTGCCGTCCCTGGGCTTCGGCATGGGGCTGGAGCGGCTGCTGCTCATCATGAAGGCCAAGGAGTGCGCCTTCCCTCAGCCGCCGGTGTGCGAGCTGTATCTCGCCCCCATGGGCGCGGAGGCGGCCAGACGCTGCTTCGCCATCGCCACCCGCCTGCGGGAAGGGGGCGTGTCGGTGGAATGCGACATTGCCGGCCGGGGGCTCAAAGCCCAGATGAAATACGCCGACAAGCTGGGCGCCCGGTACTCCATGGTGGTGGGCGACAACGAGCTTGCCGCCGGAAAGGCCCGGCTCAAGGACATGAAAACCGGGGAGCAGACCGAGGTGGCGCTGGACGACAGCCTGTACACCACCCTGTACAACCGGTCGCTCGACCGCCAGCTGGCGGACATGACGGACTTGTTCTCCGAACTGGCGGAAACCGGCGAATAACGGGACGGGCGGCGCTCCGGCCCTGGAAAAAAGGAATGGTCAACCATGGCAGAAAGCATCAAGGGACTCAAACGCACCGCGTACTGCGGGGACTTCCGGGCGGAACACGAGGGCCGGGAGGTCACGGTGTTCGGCTGGGTACAGCGGCAGCGGGATTTGGGACAGCTGATATTCATCGATCTGCGGGATCGCACCGGCATCATCCAGCTGGCCTTTGACGAGGGCACCCCCCGGGAGGCGTTTGACAAGGCCTTCGCCGCGCGCAGCGAGTACGTGCTGGCGGCGAGGGGCGTGGTGCGCATTCGCACCGCGAAGAACCCCGACATCCCCACCGGCGACGTGGAAATCGCCGTGAGCGAGCTGCGGGTGCTGGGCAAGGCGGAAACGCCCCCCTTCGAAATCGTGGAGAACTGCGCCACCGCCGAGGCCACCCGGCTGAAATACCGGTACCTCGACCTGCGGCGGCCGGATTTGCAGCGCAACCTGCTGCTGCGCCACCGGATCGCCAAGGCGGCCCGGGATTATTTCGACGCCCAGGGGTTCATCGAGCTGGAAACCCCCATGCTCATCCGCTCCACCCCCGAAGGGGCGAGGGACTTCCTGGTGCCCAGCCGTCTGCATCCCGGCACCTTCTACGCCCTGCCCCAGTCGCCTCAGCTGTACAAGCAGCTGTCCATGGTGGCGGGCTTCGACCGCTACATGCAGCTGGCCCGGTGCTTCCGGGACGAGGATCTGCGGGCCGACCGGCAGCCGGAATTCACCCAGATTGACCTGGAAATGTCCTTCGTGGACGTTCAGGACGTGCTGGACATCGGCGAGGGCTTCATGAAATATGTATATGACACGGTGCTGCATGTGGACGTGCCTCTGCCTCTCCCCCGCCTGACCTACAACGAGGCCATGGAGCGGTACGGCTCCGATAAGCCGGACATCCGGTACGGTATGGAGATTGTGGATTTGTCCGAGGCGGTAAGAGGCTGCGGCTTCGGGGTGTTCGCCTCCGCCCTCGAGGGGGGCGGCACGGTGCGGGCCCTGACGGCCAAGAACGCCGTGAGCGTGCTGACCCGCAAGGAAGTGGATAAGCTCACCGAATTTGTCCGCGGCATCGGGGCCAAGGGGTTGGCCTGGGTGCGCTGGACCGAGGAGAATATCGCCTCCTCCTTCGGCAAATTCCTCACCGAGGAGGAAATGACCCGGCTGCTGACCGCCGCGGGGGCGGAAAAGGGCGACGTGGTGCTCATCGTGGCGGACACGGTGAAGAAACACGTGCTCACCACCCTGGGCGCGCTGCGGGTGGAGCTGGCCAACAAGCTGTCCATCGAGAAAAAGGGGCTGGGCCTGCTATGGATCACGGCCTTCCCCTTCTTCGAGTGGGACGAGGAGACGCAGCAGTATGTCGCCATGCACCATCCCTTCACCGCGCCGCTGGACGAGTGCATCCCCTATCTCGACAGCGAGCCGGACAAGGTATACGCCAAGGCCTACGATTTGGTGCTGGCGGGGGTCGAGCTGGCCTCCGGCTCCATCCGGATTACCGATCCGGAGCTGCAGGGGCACATGTTCCGGGCGCTGGGCCTGTCCGACGAGGAGGCTCACGAGAAATTCGGGTTCCTGACCGACGCGTTCCAGTACGGTGCGCCGCCCCACGGCGGCATGGGCATCGGGCTGGACCGGCTGGTGATGCAGATGCTGGGGGCCGCGACCCTGCGGGACGTGGTGGCCTTCCCCAAGGTGCAGAACATGACCGAGCCCATGACGGCCTGCCCCTCCCCGGTGGACGCGGAGCAGCTGACGGAGCTGGGGCTTCAGGCTTGCGCCAAAGAGGAATAAAGGCGGGGTGATGCGGCGCGGGCGCAGCATCACCCCTTGGTGTATCGGCGGGGAATTTTCCGGCCATGAGAGTGTGGCTTTTGTAGGATGGGATAAGGTTTGCGGGGGTTGGACAGGCGCGCGGGGTGTACGCGGATGGGAGCTTGTTGGAGGCCACCTCATCCGACGTCCGGCAGAGCCGGAGGCCCCCTTTTGCCGCTGCGCGACATTTCCCCCGCCAGGCGGGGAAATCACCTCAAGGGGAAGGCTTGTGCTCGCCGCTGGTAGTCGGGGCGGGCGAGATGGTGCGCTGTTTCGCGGGCGAGCGATGCTCGCCCCTACAAGGCGGCCACTGGGTTTCGGCGTATCGATGAATACGAAAGGAATGGTTGTATGCAGGTTCGGTTTGTACCGGCGGCGACGCCGGAGCGGATTGCCGCTGCCGCGGCGCTGGCCGATAAGGTGTGGAACGAGCATTACGCGGGGCTGCTGGCCCCCGCGCAGATAGCCTATATGGTGGACAAGTTCCAGTCGGCGGGGGCCATCGCCCGCCAGATCGCGCAGGAGGGCTACCGGTATTTCCTGCTGGAGCTGGACGGCCGGGCGGCGGGCTATACCGCCGTGCAAACAACGGGCAAAAGGCTGTTCCTCAGCAAGCTCTACATAGAAAAGGACGCCAGGGGACAGGGCGCGGCCTCTCAGGCGCTGGCGTTCCTCGAGGGGCTCTGCCGCCGGGAGAGGCTGCACGCCATCTGGCTGACGGTCAACAAGGGCAACGCCTCGTCCATCGCGGTGTACAAGCACTGGGGCTTTGAGACGGTGGACACCCAAGTGGCCGACATCGGCGGCGGCTTCGTCATGGACGATTACATCATGGAAAGGCCGGTGGTGGGCGTAGACAAGGACGCCGCCCGGCTGCCGCTGCGGCCCTTTGGACGCACGGGGGCCATGGTGTCTCCGCTGGGCTTCGGCGCCATGCGGATGCCGACGACGGCGGACGGGGCCATTGACGAGCCGGCGGCCATCGGGCTTATCCGGCAGGCCATCGACGGGGGCGTCAATTATGTGGACACCGCCTACTTTTACCACGACGGCAAGAGCGAGGGGCTGGTGGGCAAGGCGTTGCGGGACGGATACCGCGAAAAAACCTATGTGGCCACCAAATCGCCGGTGAGCCTTCTGCATCAGGCGGAGGATTTTGATCGGATTCTGGACGAGCAGCTGGAGAGGCTCGGCCTCCCCTATGTGGATTTTTACATGTTTCACGCCATCAACCGGCAGGAGTGGCGGGAAAAGGTGCTGGGGTTCGGGCTGATCCCCCGGATAGAGGCGGCCCGGGCGGCGGGAAAAATCCGGTACATCGGTTTTTCCTTCCACGACGATAACGACGCGTTCCACGAAATCGTGGACGGGTACGCTTGGGACTTCTGCCAGATCCAGTACAACTATGTGGACGTGAACAATCAGGCCGGCACCGAGGGGCTGGAATACGCCGCGGGCAAGGGGCTGGCCGTCATCGTGATGGAGCCGCTGCTGGGCGGCAAGCTGGCGCTGCCGCCCGAAGGGGTGCGCCGGGTGTTGCCGGCAGAGAAAACGCCGGTGGAATGGGCGCTGGATTTCATCTGGGATCGGCCCGAGGTCAGCCTGCTGCTCAGCGGCATGGGAAGCGCGCAGCAGGTGCGGGACAACCTCGTTTACGCCTCCCGCAGCGGGAAGGGAATGCTGACCGGGGAAGAGCGGGCGCTGTTCGCGGGAGCCAAGGAAGCCTACGACACCATGGCCAAGGTGCCCTGCACCAAATGCGCCTACTGTATGCCCTGCCCCTTCGGGGTGGATATTCCCGGGGTGTTCGACGCCTACAACCGGTCCGCCTTTTCGCAGGAGGAGGGGGAAACGCGGTACGCGGCCCTCGAGGGAAAGGCGGAGCTGTGCCGGGCCTGCCGGAAATGTGAAAAGGTCTGTCCGCAGCATATTGTCATCAGCGAGCGGCTGCTCGAGGCGCGACAGGCTCTAGATAGGGTTGATAACCACCAGTGAGATTGGAAAGAACCGCTCGCCGGCCACAAGGGGACGTTTCTTTTCGGTCGCTGGGACAGTGCGCCGGGTGATTTTTAGATAATGCGAAAGAACGGGGTTGACATGACGAAACGGGATCGGTTTCCCATGGCGGAAACCAAAAAAATGGCGGTGGGCGGTCTGCTGATCGCGGTGGGCATTCTGCTGCCCCAGGTGTTCCATCTGGCGGGAGGCAGCGCCATGGGCACCCTGTTCCTGCCCATGCACCTGCCGGTGCTGCTGGGCGGGTTTCTGCTCGGGCCGCTGTTCGGCGGGACGGTGGGGCTTCTGACGCCCCTTGTCAGCTGCCTGCTGACCGGCATGCCCGCGGCGGCGGTGCTGCCTTATATGGCGGTGGAGCTGCTGGTATACGGTCTGGCGGGCGGGGCATTTTATAAGCAATGCCGGCTGCCGGCGCTGGTCAGCCTGGTGTTGGCCCAGGCGGCGGGCCGGCTGGTCAAGGCGCTGCTGCTGTTCGTGATGGCGGGGGTGTTCGGCGTGAAAGCGCCGCCGGCATTGTCGGTGTTCACCGCCGCCTTGGAGGGGCTGCCGGGGCTGGCCGTTCAGTGGGCGGTCATTCCCCTGTTGCTGACGGCGCTGCGCAAATCCCACCTGCTGGAAAGCCCGGCGAAGCGAAAAAGGGAGGCGGCCATGAGCGATTGGGAGTTGGCCAGAAGCCGGTGGGAGGCGGAAAACGCCACCTGCGCGGTCTGCCGAAACGGGCAGGTGCGGGTATCCCATCTGACCGGGATACGGCCGCTGCTCGTCTGGCTGGGCGAGGATGGGGACGCCCTGCGGGACGGGGCGGCAGCGGATAAAATCGTGGGAAGGGCGGCGGCGCTGCTGTTCTTGTACGGCGGCGTGCGGGCGGTATACGCGGCCGTCATCAGCGAGGGCGCCCTGGCCCTGCTGGAGGAAAACGGCGTGCAGGTGGCGTACGGCCGCTGCGTGCCGTACATCATCAACCGGGAGAACACCGGCCTGTGCCCCATGGAGCAGCGGGTGCGGGACATCCGGGATCCCGCGGACGCCTACGAGGCTTTAGCGGCCCAGGCGGGCGGGCAAACCGCCCCATGAGACTGACGACACAGACAACCGAAGGAAAGACAGGAGATTTATGACGTTTCAGGATTTGCAATTGATCGCGCCGCTGCTTAAGGCGGTGGCGGAGGAGGGCTATACCACGCCCTCCCCCATCCAGCAAAAGGCGATTCCGCCCGTGCTGGCCGGCCGGGATCTGGTGGGCTGCGCCCAGACGGGGACGGGAAAGACGGCGGCCTTCGCCCTGCCGATACTGCAGCGGCTCTGCGCCCAGCCGCTGGGACTGGGCAAGCGGCCCATCCGGGCGCTGGTGCTCACCCCCACACGGGAGCTGGCCATTCAGATCCTGGAGAGCTTCCAGGCGTACGGCCGGCACACCCGGCTGCGCTGCAGCGTGCTGTTCGGCGGTGTGTCCCAGAACCCGCAGGTGGAGGCGCTGGCCCGCGGGGTGGACATCCTCATCGCCACGCCGGGGCGGCTCAACGATTTGATCGGCCAGGGCTATGTCCACCTGGACGATGTGCAGACCTTTGTGCTGGACGAGGCCGACCGGATGCTGGACATGGGGTTTGTCCACGACGTCAAGCGGGTGATCACCAAGCTACCGATCAAAAAGCAGACCCTGCTCTTTTCCGCCACCATGCCGCCGGAAATCCGGCAGCTGGTGGATTCCCTGCTGGTGGATCCGGTGAAGGTGGCGGTGACGCCGGTGTCTTCCACCGTGGACGCCATCCGGCAGTCGGTGTATTTTGTGGACAAGGCCAACAAACGGCGGCTGCTGACATATCTGCTGCGGGACGGGGGGATCTCCTCCGCCCTGGTGTTCACCCGCACCAAGCACGGGGCGGATCGGGTGGTCAAGGATTTGGAGCGGGACGGCATTCACGCCATGGCCATCCATGGCAACAAGTCCCAGAACGCCCGGCAGGCGGCGCTGCGCGGCCTGAAGGACGGGAGCCTGAAAATCCTGGTGGCCACCGACATCGCGGCGCGGGGGATCGACGTGGACGAGCTGTCCCACGTGATCAATTACGATTTGCCCAACATACCGGAGACCTATGTGCACCGTATCGGGCGCACGGGGCGGGCGGGCGCGTCGGGCGACGCCATATCCTTCTGCGATTTCGATGAAAAAGCCTATTTAAAGGACATTGAGAAGCTGACCAGAAAGGCCATACCGGTGGTGGAGGATCATCCCTTCCCCATGCAGGTATTCGAGCCGGCGCCCAAGCCCCAGCCGCGACTGCCCCGCCGAGACAAGGCGGTCACGCCGGAAAGGGACGGGCAGCGGGGCGGCGTCCATCCCGCCCGCCGCGGGCCGGGCAAGCCGCCGGTTTCCCGCCGGGGCTAACCCAAAAACGACGGATGGGAAAAAGACACGTTTTTAACACAAATTACCGTTCATATTTATGGCGTCCGGGACGATACTAGGATTGCAAACGCAAATATCATCAACGCGGCCTTACCGCCGCCATTATTTGAGGAGTGTAAAAAACGATGTCTAACAACAAATCTCTCGTTCCCGAAGCTCGCGAAGGTCTCGACCGGTTCAAGATGGAAGCTGCCAGCGAGGTTGGCGTGACCCTGAAGCAGGGCTACAATGGCGACCTGACCAGCAAACAGGCTGGTTCCGTGGGCGGCCAGATGGTCAAAAAGATGATCCAGGCTTACGAGCAGAACAACCTGAAGTAAGAACTGCCGAACAAGGCACAGCCGCCCGGAAGGCAATCGCCTTCCGGGCGGTTTCTTGCCCGGCGATACGGGTAGTATGCCCGATGGTGAAGAAAAAATCGGCGGCGACGCGAATAAACCCGCCCGGCGCGGGGTAAACTCCTTCCGGAGCGGAAAAACGCAGGCGATTTTTATAAGAAAAACGCTTGTACCTCTTGACAAACGGGAAAAATCCGGTATAATAAATAACGCTCTAAGATATTGCGGAATTGTGTAATGGTAGCACGGCAGTCTCTGACTCTGCTTGTCTGGGTTCAAATCCTAGTTCCGCAGCCATGAAAAAGACACGTACGGCGTTCAGCCGTGCGTGTTCTTTTTATAACCGGCCAGTCTGGGATTTGAACCCTGTTTGGTGTCGATGCACCCCGCAGGCATCCGCATAGCTTCTTATTTTATGGAATACGGTTCCGGAAGTTCGGGGTTGCTGGAGAATAAAAACGGCGGTTACAACAAGATCATAGGTAGACAGGACGACATAAGGTGAGGGGGAGCGAACCTACCCCGCCTCAGCCGGTGTATTTAGCCATTCTGCCGCGTTATCGTCCTAGGTGGGCGCCAGCCCACCGTCGTCCTCTGCCTTGCCGAATGACAAAATACGCAGGCTGAGGTCAAAGAATTTTTGGGATGGAGCGGGGGTTCACAGCAAGGCGGCCGAGCGCGCCATGCTGTCGCATGGCAAGTGAGGCCAACGCCGCTGTGGGCGCTCGCTCATTCCCAAAAATCGGAGGTTGTTCGCTCCCCCTCACCTTAAGCAAAGGGCGGCCCCGCCGGCTACGGCAGGGCCGTCCTTTATCGATTCTCTGCGGCTTCGCGGGCGGACAAGAAAAAATCGCGGGTTACGCATCCTGTGCCAGTTCCACGATGCGGGCCCAGGTCAGGGGGCCGACCGCGCCGTTGGCTTCCAGGCCGGCCTGCTGCTGCACGGCCCGCACGGCGTTTTCGGTGGCGTCGTCAAAATCGCCGGTGACGGTCACGGCGGGGATAAAATCGTGAAGGGCGGCGGCCTGGGCGAGCAGGCGCTGCAGATCTTCCACATCGTCCCCGGTCATGCCCAGGGTCAGGAAGCGACCGGGATACACGAATGCGGAATCGGGGACCACATCCGGCGGGATGTTGGCGATAGTGTCGGCGTAAGCAGTGTTCATCCGGTTCCAGGTGTCCCGGTCGACGATGCCGGTGGCCGGGAGACCGTACTGGCGCTGGAAAGCCAGCACCGCGTCCTTGGTGTTCTGATCGAATACACCGTCTATGATAGGAACGGGGATTTGATTGTCGAAGTAGGCGATAACGGCCAGAATGTACTGCACGACCCGTACGCCCATGCCGGTGTCTCCCTCTTCAAGCTGCCGGGAGTACAGCCGCTCCACCTCTTCGGGGGACAGCCCTTCGGAATACAGCTCGTTGAGGCCCTTGATGCCGTTGTAGATGGATTTGATTTTGTACCAGGTGGCCTTGCCCACGATGCCGTCCACCGTCAGGTTGAAAATCCGCTGAAATTCCCGCACGGCAGCCTCGGTTTCCACACCAAAAAAACCGTCGATGACCGACAGACGGGGGATGGCCGGGTAGTTATCGGCGATGCGGTTGAGCTGCCGCTGGATGATGCGCACATCCTCCCCCGCGCTGCCCAGGCGAAGAGGCGCGCCGGGATAGGATCGTTCGATGCCCGCCACCGGGGCGTTGAAGACGATGTTGATATCGTCGCCGTAATACCGCTGCAGGATTTCATAGGGTACCAGGCCCTCCTCGGCCAGGGCGACGGTGCCCCACTGAGACAGGCCCTCGCAGGTGGTGGTGGTGCCGCTGCAGTATTGGGTGAAATAGGGCTGCACGCTCCCCTGCCGGACGACGTAATCGTTGAAAATATCGTCCACGATTTGGGAGATGTTTTCGAAAATGTCCCGGTTGGGAATGAATTTCTGATCGTACTGGGTGGAACTGGTGATATCGAAATCATAGCCGCGGCTGGGGTAGTATTCGGTGTAAATCCGGTTGAGGGCGTAGCTGATCTGTGCCAGGATATTGGCACGGATGGCGGATTCCGGCCAGGTGGGATAAATTTCGCTGGAGGCCACGTTTTTGATGTAGTCCGCGAAAGAGACGCGGATGTTCTCCGCCGGCTGGTCGGGCCGGCCCAGGTGGACGGTAATAAACTCGGGGATGACCGGCAGGTCTAATATCGGCTGCATGAAACGCCCTCCTTTCAGGATACCGATCGATCGGGCAGGAAGCGGACCGGCTGAATGGATTTGATCCCGTCGAAAATGGGTACCTGCTGATAAACCTCCGTCCGATAACCGGGATGGGTGACGCGGATATCATAGGTGGCGTAGGGGGCCTCGCCGGTGGGCGCTTCAGCTAGCGCTTTGTCCGGCGCGGGCAGCACGATGTTGTCAAATATTCCGTTTTCGTCGGTGACGCCGGAGGCAAATTCTTTCGTGCCGTCGGAGAAGGTACGGCTGACGGTTACCTGGGCGCCGGGGACGGGCACCGCCTGACGGCCGGCGTAGGCCTGGACGCGCAGGATGCCGGTCTTGGTATTCTCCCGCAGGAAGTTCTCATAGGTGTCCGCCTCGGGGGCGATGGGCTGCAGGGGATCGTCCTGTGGATTCGCCTCGGGCGGATTGATTTCCGGTTCGTCCGGCGGCAGGGGCGGGGACGGAACGGCTGGCACGGCGGGCTGGGGGGACGGAGCGGGGGCGGGAGGCAGTTCGGACTGCGGCGGGGCGGGCGCGGGCGCGGGGACAGGGGCCGGCTCCGGCGGCGCCGGTTGGACGGATTCCTGCGGGGGAAGGGCGCTGCGGGAGGCGGTTTTCATCATTTCCGCCTTATACCGCTCGATCATGGCCTGTAGATTCTCCATGGGTTTGTCCTCCAATCCTTGTAGGCTGCGGCTCCTTATCAGTATAGCGGCGCGGAGAGAATGGGTGACAAAAAAGATGAAAAAGGCCCTGTCCAGAAGCAAAATTTCGCCGGACAGGGTTTTTTAGGCAAAACCGGGGCTGCGGGCGCTTAGCGGATTTCACAGGAAAAATTAAGCCGCTCTTAAGGGATATTTGTCCAGGGCTGTGCTATAATCTATAACAGTATGATAGGAAAGGCCGGATCGAGCATGACAGAACAAAATCCCACACGCTTGCGCCCCGATCCGGACGTGGGGCTGACCGCTCAGCAGGTCAGGGAGCAGGAAGCGCGGGGGCTTAGTAACATACAGCCCAGCCACAACACCAAGACCGTGGGGCAGATTGTACGGGACAATACCCTGACCCTGTTCAACCTGTTCAACTTCGCATTGGCCGCCTGCATCGCGCTGGTGGGCGCTTATGAAAACCTGCTGTTTTTGATCATTATTTTTGTCAACAGCGGGGTCGGCATCGTGCAGGAGATCCGCTCTAAGCGGATGGTGGAGAAGCTGTCCCTCATTTCCATGCCCAAGGCGGTGGCGCTGCGGGATGGACGGGAGCAGGCGGTGCCGGTGGAGGAGCTGGTGCTGGACGACATCCTGGTGCTGCGCATGGGCGGGCAGATTTGCGCTGACGCCATCGTGGCGGCGGGCGAGGTGGAGGTCAACGAGGCCCTGCTCACCGGGGAGGCGGAGCCCATTCGAAAAAGCCGGGGGGACATGCTGCTGTCGGGCAGCTTTGTGGTCAGCGGCACCTGCCGCGCCCGGGTGGAACATATCGGCAGCGAAAATTACGCCACTAAAATCGCCCTGGATGCCAAGAAATATAAAAAAGTGCATTCCGACCTGATGAACGCCCTGAATAAAATCGTGAAGTTCACCAGCTTCTTTATTCTGCCGTTGGGCGCGCTGCTGTTTCTGCACGCCCGGTTCGTGCTGGATCATTCCCTGGAGGGAGCGGTGGTGTCCACCGCCGCCGCCTTGATCGGCATGATGCCTAAGGGGCTGGTGCTGCTGACGAGCGTGTCCCTGGCGGTGGGGGTCATCAAGCTGGCCCGGAAAAAGACCCTGGTGCAGGAGCTGTTCTGCATTGAAAACCTGTCGCGGGTGGACATGCTCTGCCTGGATAAGACGGGCACCATCACCCAGGGGAAAATGACCGTTTCCGACATCCTGCCCCTGACCGCCCAGCCGCCCTTTGACCTGGAAGAGGCGGTGGGCAGCTTCATCGGCGCGCTGGACGACAACAACGCCACTTTCCTGGCCCTGGGGGAGCGGTTTCCCGCCCGGGGGCGGTGGCGGGCCGTCTGCCGCACCCCCTTTTCCTCCGCCCGCAAATGGAGCTCTGTCACCTTCGAGGGGCAGGGCACCGTGCTGGTGGGCGCGCCGGAAATCCTGCTGCGGGGACGCAGCGGGCTGCTGCCGCCGGCGGTGGCCGAGCGGGAGGCCGCAGGCTGCCGGGTGGTGCTGGTGGCCCACAGCGAGGAGCGGGTGGAGGGTGTGCTGCCCGGCACGGTGCGGCCGGTGGCCGCTCTGGTGCTGGAGGATCCCATCCGGCCCGACGCCCGGGAGACCTTGGCCTTTTTCACCCGGGAGGACGTACAGCTGAAAATCATTTCGGGGGACAACCCGGTGACGGTGTCCAGCATCGCCCGGCAGGCGGGGCTGCCCCATTCCGATTCGTACATCGACGCCTCCACTCTGGCCGACGAGGAGGCCCTGCGGCAGGCGGCGGAGCGGTATACCATATTTGGACGGGTTTCGCCCCAGCAGAAACGGCAGCTGGTTCACGCCCTGCAGGATGAGGGGCACACGGTGGCCATGACCGGGGACGGGGTCAACGACGTACTGGCCCTCAAGGATGCCGATTGCAGTATCGCCATGGCTTCGGGCAGCGACGCGGCGCGGCAGATTTCCCAGCTGGTGCTGCTGGACTCCAACTTCTCCTCCCTGCCCAGTGTTGTCATGGAGGGGCGGCGGGTCATCAACAACATCACCCGCACGGCGGTGCTGTTCCTGGTCAAGACCATTTTCTCCTTTCTGCTGTCCTTCATGGCCCTGGCCTTTTCCATGCCCTATCCCTTCATTCCGATACAGCTCAGCCTCATCAGCATGGTGGTGGAGGGAATCCCCTCCTTCTTCCTGACCTTCGAGCCCAACCGGGATCGTATCAAGGGCCGGTTTTTATCCACCGTTCTGCGGCAGGCCTTTCCCTGCGCGTTCATCATTGTGCTAAACATCATTTTGGTGGATCAAATCGGGCCGCTGCTGGGGTTGGCCGCGCTGGATTTGGCCACGCTGAATGTCTATCTGACGGCGTTTATCTGGCTGTATCTGCTGCTGCGGGTCTGCATGCCCCTCAACAAGCTGCGGGCGGCGCTGTTCGGCACCATGGTGGCGCTGTTCGGCGTGGCGGCGTATCTGTTCCGCGATCTGCTGCAAATCGGCACGCTGACGCTTCGTTCCCTGCCGCTGTTCCTCATTCTGGCGGCGGCCAGCCTGGTGCTGTACAGTTTGGTCGCGTGGGCCATCGGCCGGGCGGCGGCCGTGGTGCGGGCCTGGAAGGCCGGCAGACAAAAAAATGCGCCGAACAGCCGGCGAAGAGGGCATGGGGCCTGATGGAATCGGCAAGGCTGCGGCACAGGCCGCCGGCCATTTTCAACGTGCTTCCCGTCGGGCGCTGAAGGCAAACGGGTTCCGCGTGACACGTGTTCTGTGCTTTGACGACCTGCCGTCGGCGTTGCTGGTTTACGAGCAGGGGACGGCGGTGGAATAGACACGGCGACAGGAAGAAAGAAGGGGTTTTGTGCAAATTTTCCGCGTGGCGCTGCTGCAGATGACGGCGGGATCCTCTCAGGAGGAAAACCGGCGCAAAGGGCTGGACTGGTGCCGGCGTGCCAAAGCTATGGGAGCGGACCTCGCCCTGTTCCCCGAGATGTGGAACACCGGGTACGCGATGACGGAGGACGAGCAGGCGCTGCGGCAGAATGCGATCGGCAGGGACAGCGGCTTTGTCCGCGCGTTCCAGGAGGCGGCGAAGGAGCTGGACATGGCGGTGGCGATCACCTAT
Organism: uncultured Oscillospiraceae bacterium; assembly: GCA_900546265.1. GTDB lineage: Bacteria > Bacillota > Clostridia > Oscillospirales > Acutalibacteraceae > UMGS856. The sequence continues at coordinate 94,960 of URCA01000010.1, forward strand.
CTTGAGCGGTACGAGCCGCTGCCCCGCAACACGGTGACGCTGTTCGATCGGTTCGGCAAGCCGGTGCTGACCTATGCCAAGGTGCACACCTGCGATTTTGATGTGGAGCAGCATCTGACGCCGGGGGACGAATTCCCGGTGGCGGAGCTGGATACCGCCGCGGGCCCGGTCAAGGTGGGGGCCATGATTTGCTACGACCGGGAGTTCCCCGAGAGCGCCCGGATTCTGATGCTGCAGGGGGCGGAAATCCTTCTGGTGCCCAACGCCTGCCCGATGGAGGGGAATCGTCTGTCCCAGCTGCGGGCCAGGGCGTTCGAAAACATGGTGGGAATCGCCACGTGTAACTATGCCTATGGCCAGCCCGACTGCAACGGGCATTCGTCGGCCTTCGATGGTGTGGCGTATGGGGAGACTCAACCCGGCGTGGTGGAGGCGCGGGATACCCTCGTGGTGGAGGCCGGCGAGCTGGAGGGCATTTACCCGGCGGCTTTTCCCATGGATACCATCCGGGCCTACCGCGAGCAGGAGATTCACGGCAACGCCTACCGGCATCCCGCCAAGTACCGGGCGCTGACGGAGGAGCGGATCGCCCCGCCCTTTATCCGGGCGGATTACCGAAAATAAGGGGAAGAAATCGCCGCGATAGAGGTGGAACCGATCATCAAAAAGGGTACCCTGCTGCGGAGGCAGCCTGCCGCCTGTGAGGCGCCGAAAAAACCAGGGCCCGTGCCAAAAAGCACGGGCCCTGACTTTACATATTGAAAGGCCGTGGCTTAGAAAGCATTTAACTCATCGTAGAAGATAAGTGCCTCGGCGTGGCGGTGAAAGAAATGTTCCACGAGGACAAATATAAGCGGTGTATGGTACACTTTTACTCCTGCTTTCTGCGCACTATGGGGAGGCTGGTGATCCAAATGTTCAAGCTCAAGAGAGCCGCGCCGTCGCTTAAGGAAAGCTTGGGATGTGGTTGTTGTAGCCCTGTGTGAAATTAGTTTCTCCGGAAGCTTCACGGGTGCTTCAGTTGGCCGTAACTCTTAATTTGGCATAGTGCATTGACAAAATAGCCCATATATAGTAAAATGTGTTTGAAACAATTAGAAATGGGAGGAGATTCCAGTGCATAATTAGTTACAAAATTATGTTTAAATGGTATAATAGTAGAACAGAAAGGTAGAAAGGTGGAGCACCCATGAAAAGCAAAAAAATAATATCGTTAATATCCACTTTGGCGATTTTATTTGCGTTTTCAATTTCTGCATCTGTTTCTGGAGAACATCAAATAAGCCCTGAATATAATCGTGATTTAGCAAAACAAATAATGTCAGATTTTTCTCCCGAATCATATGGAGGTCTTTATTATGATGAGTCTGGGACATTGGTAGTCAACGTTTTGCCCAACAGTGAAAAAAATGAAAGTATCTTAGAAGCTGTAGAGGCTCAAACGCCAATCAAAGCCACGGCAAGATTATACCGTTCAACTGATGGTAAGCAGAGGGTGGAGATAAAAACCGTGACCTATTCGTATCAATCACTTTTAGAAGCTTTCAATGTTTTATCAGATAACATGCAAGAGTTAGGTATCCGAAGCGTAGCCATTGAAGAAAAATTAAATACAGTAGTAGTAACTCCGTTTGACAATGATCCAACTTTACAAACAAAGATGGATTCGCTTGTTGATTCAAACGTGGTAACTATTCAATACCCTGCCGTTTCAAACGCAAAAGCACCTGAATTAAAAACCGTCCTTACAAAGGATGTAGATGTTAAGCCGGGAACGGAAGCTGCCAACAGTTCAGGAACTTTTTCAATCGGATTTGCCTGTGGTTATAACGGGGTGGTGGGTTATACCGTTCCCGGTCATGCCGTCTCTAATGGCCAAACAATCACTTATAACGGCGAAACTTTAGGCGTTGTACGGTATCGTGCTTTTGGTAATGGGCTAGATGTTGCTTTTGTAGAAAAGCAAGATAAACCAGGCGGATTTATGGGATGGGGTAAAATAGTATATAAAGGTTCAAATGTTACTCCAGAGGGGGAAAATATAGGCAGTACGGTCGGTAAGTATGTCTCTGGAGATAAGGTCCATTTTCGTGGAAAGCGTTCTGGGCGAACCACGGGATATATTTTAAATGCTAGCTATTCCGAATCATATGGTGGCGTATCTATGACTGATGTCGTTAAAGCAAATTATGTTGCAATAAAAGGCGATAGTGGGGGCTGCGTATATTATTATGATGAATATACTGGCTATCCCCGAAATCCAAGTAAAGTATTGGGAATGCAATCTGCTTCAAATTTGTCTGGTGATAACTGGGTGTCTGGTTCCTACTCTATATTTTCTAAATATAGTAAAATGACGAATATAGATTTATTGAGTTGGTAACTGTTCACCAATTATAGTGGCATACCACAGCAACAATTAATTTCCACTGAAATATTTCTTATCTCATAATATAATTATCAGTTAAACTGTACTGTTCAAGGGGGTATAAAAATGGCCTGCCCCCAGGCCATGTGGGCAAAACAACCGAAGCACTGGCCAAGACAGTCTGTTGCAGCCCGCTGGAAAACGAAAATGTGAATACATTAGTGTTTGCGCTTTCGAAAAAGACAGCGCACATATCCCTTGCCGGAGTTTTCTCCGCGCAGGGGATATTTTTTTAACTAGGCAACCACCGCTGCTTCCTTATGCAGCCTCTCCCTTTGGCGGCCCTTTTTTATTCGCATTTGTCTAGAATGTAATCCACCGCGGCGCTGGCGCTGCGGCGTTCGGCCACGAACGGCTTGACAACGCCGGTGTGATAGGGATCGCGCTGATAGGCCTCCAGCGCCTCGGGAGAATCCACCAGCAGCTCCAGCACCACGTCGTAAGAGCGATCACTGTGAAGATAGTCCACACCCACCTGGATATCCCGGATAGCCTCCACCCGTCCTTTCATGGACAGGAACAGGTCCTTGAGCTCCCGGCAGCTCTCCGGGGAATTGTCCTTCAGCTTGACGAACAGCACGTGTTTTACCAAGAGAATCCCTCCTTAATGGTATAAGTATACCATAACGGCCCCATCTTTGTCAGGGAGTGCCGCGGAGATTCGCCGGGATTCGGCAGGCTTCTGCAAAAATTACAGCGGGTAAACCACAAGATATTGTGTTTGAGTTTTGACAATCCGATGGATTGTGGAATATTTGGTTGAAAGTGTGGAAAGATACGCAATACAAAACGTATAAGCGAAACTGGATAAAAATTGGACGGCATCCATTTCCACGTATGCGGCGGCCTTCTTTTCTCAGACTAGAGGTAGCGGCATGACACAGGCTTGGCGGACGGCGCAGGTCGAAGGCGAAGCATAGGCCATGCCGCAGAAAGGCGGGACCGACCATGTATGAGAACAGCTTTTACGCCACGGTGCCCATCGATACCGATGCCTATCTGAACCGGGGACAGTACCACGAGGACGCCTTCTATCTGCTTCCTGAAGAGGTTCAGGAACAGGTTAACCGGAGGGCCATGGAGCGATCGTTTCATTCGGAAGACGAGCTGCGCGACTATGTGCGCACGCTGATGCTCAAATCCTGAGGTGCGCCATGTTGGAGGGTAGTTATCAGCTGGGGCTGAGCGATTTGCTGGATCAGAATCTGAGCTGCTACGAATATTTCCACAGCCTGCCGGAAAACGTGCAGAGGCGGATCGTCCAGCGGGACGTCGCCTCCTTTGAGGAGATGCAGCAGCTGGTGGAGGATATGGGGCGGCCGATGCTTTGACGAACGGGGACACCGCGGTAGGCGGCGTCCCCGTTTCGGCTTAGCCAGGCAACCACCGGCTAAGCCGGTGGAGTAAGAAAAAGCGAAAGCGTCAA
>URCA01000011.1 GCA_900546265.1 uncultured Oscillospiraceae bacterium
GCACATGTCCTCGCAAACACGGCTCGGTAACCCGCCTCCGCTTTTTTCGTTTTCCCAATGGCAGATTCCCCTTTTTTGACAGCCTGGGGCGCGTTGCAAAATGTAAGATTTTGCAACGCGCCTTTTCTGCGTATATCGTCGCTCTCCCGGCAAATGTCGGGAGAGCGACCGCATTGTGCAACAGCCCCTTCTTCTTGTTTGGTCTTCGCGTCTTCATTCAACCTTAATGTCGGGCGCAAAACGCTAAGACCGCTTTCATGAGCGGCTTGCTATAATAAAAGTACATTCCAGGGGAAAAGGAGGAAACGGAAATATGCTCGATTTCGTCATGCTGGCGGCTTTGGCCGCGTGCGGCGGCGCGATAGCCCTGCTCGTTCATTGGTGCCATAAGCAGGTGGAGACAAGCGAATGAAGGAGGCAACCGGTATGCTGGTACTCGCAGGCGTCGTCCTACTGCTGGGCGGCTATCTATTGTATGCTCTGGTGCATCCGGAGAAATTCTGACACAAACAGGAGGCAATCGCTATGCTGCAGCTCGCTCTGACCAGTCTCCTCTTTCTGGTGATGGTCATTCCAGCCGGCATGTATCTGTACCATATCGCGGCCGGAAAGCACACCCTGGCCGATCCGGTTTTTGACCGGGTGGACAATGTCATTTACAAAATAGGCGGCGTCCATCCGCAAAGGGGCATGAACTGGAAAACATACGCCCTGGCCCTTTTAGGCACCAACGCGGTCATGATTCTGCTGGGCTATATCGTCCTGCGTATCCAGAGCATCCCGCTGTTCAACCCCAACGGGATAGAGGGCATGGAGCCGTCCCTGTCGTTCAACACCATCATCAGCTTCATGACCAACACCAATCTGCAGCATTATTCCGGAGAGTCGGGGCTGTCCTATCTTTCCCAGATGCTGGTCATCACCTTTATGATGTTTGTGTCGGCCGCGAGCGGCTACGCCGCCTGTATCGCCTTTATCCGCGGCCTGGCTGGCAAAACCAGGGATAACGTCGGCAACTTCTTTGCCGATCTTGTTCGTATAACCACACGGGTGCTGCTTCCCTTCTCCATAGTCGGCGGCCTGCTGCTGGTGTGGCAGGGCGTCCCGCAGAATTTCAGCGGCAATGTCGTTGTGGATACCATCGAGGGGGCGAAGCAGGTCATCGCCATGGGCCCGATGGCCGCGCTGGAAATCATCAAGCATCTGGGCACTAACGGCGGCGGCTTCCTCGGGGCCAATTCGTCCACGCCTTTGGAAAACCCCACGATACTGACCAACCTCATCGAGCTTTACTCCATGATGCTGCTGCCCGGCGCCTGCGTCATCACGTTCGGCAAAATGGTCCGGGATCGCAAGCGCGAGCAGGCGGGCACGGACGCGGCGGAGCTGGCGGGCGCCGGACGTATCCGAGGCAGCCTGACGGCCCGGCTGTACGGCCGGGAGGGCCGGACCATTTTTGCCGCCATGGCCATCCTTTTTGTTATCGGCCTTAGCGTCTGCTACTGGGCGGAAAGCCAGGGCAACCCGGCGCTGGCCGCGGCCGGGCTGAGTCAGTCGATGGGCAGTATGGAGGGCAAGGAGGTGCGGTTCGGCATTGCCCAGTCCGTCATGTTTACGACCACCACCACGTCCTTTACCACCGGCACCGTCAACAACATGCACGACACCCTGACGCCGCTTGGCGGCATGATTCCGCTGTTGCATATGATGCTCAATGTCGTGTTCGGCGGCAAGGGCGTCGGCCTGATGAACATGATCCTATACGCCATCCTGGCCGTGTTCATCTGCGGGCTGATGATCGGGCGGACGCCGGAATATCTGGGCAAAAAAATCGAAGGGCGCGAGATGAAGCTCACCGCCCTGTGCATCATCGTCCACCCGCTGCTGATCCTGTCGTTTTCCGCCTTGGCGGTCGGCACGGCCGCGGGGCGGGAGGCCATCACCAACCCGGGCTTCCACGGGCTGACCCAGGTACTGTATGAGTTCGCCTCCTCCGCCGCCAACAACGGCTCCGGCTTCGAGGGGCTGGCGGATAACACCCTGTTCTGGAACATCACGACCGGTCTGGCCATGTTTTTCGGCCGATACATCTCCATTGTGCTGCAGCTGGCCATCGCCGGCTCCCTGATGAAAAAACGGTTTGTGCCCGATTCGGCCGGGACGCTGCACACCGATACGGCGGTCTTTCCCGTGGTGCTCGTATGCATCGTCTACATATTTGCGGCGCTCACCTTCTTCCCGGTACTCGCGCTCGGCCCGATCGCGGAGCATTTAACCCTCTGGTCTTAAGGAGGCCCCATTGCCATGAGTAAAAAGCAAAAGCTGTTAACCCCGGAAATTTTCCGTCAGGCGGTGCTCGGTTCCTTTGTCAAGCTGAACCCCCGGTACATGATGAAAAACCCCGTCATGTTTGTGGTGGAAGTGGGCTTCGCGATCACGCTGGTTCTCTCCTTTTTCCCCGGCCTGTTCGGGGACGCGGCCACCAGCAATCTGCGCGCCTACAACATCATCGTTTCCGTCGTGCTGTTCATCACCGTGCTGTTCGCCAATTTTGCCGAATCGGTGGCCGAGGGCCGCGGCAAGGCACAGGCGGCCAGCCTAAAAAAGACGCAGAAGGATACCCGGGCCCGCCGGCTGCAAGCGGACGGAACCGAAGAAGACGTGCCGTCCAGCGCACTGAAAAAAGGCGACATCGTGCTGGTATCCGCCGGTGAAATCATCCCCGGCGACGGGGAGGTCATCGAAGGCATCGCCTCGGTGGACGAATCCGCCATCACCGGCGAATCCGCGCCGGTCGTCCGGGAATCCGGCGGCGACTTCTGCTCCGTCACCGGCGGTACCACCGTCGTCTCGGACTGGCTGAAAATCCGCGTCACCTCCGATCCCGGCAACAGTTTTCTAGATCGGATGATCGCGCTGGTCGAAGGCGCTTCCCGGAAAAAGACACCGAATGAAATTGCGCTGAACACGCTGCTGGTATCACTGACCATCATCTTTCTGATTGTCATCGTCACCCTGTATCCCATTGGCCTGTATGCCGGCGTCCAGCTGCAAATTTCCACGCTGATCGCACTGGCCGTCTGCCTCATCCCGACCACCATCGGCGGGCTGCTGTCCGCCATTGGGATCGCGGGCATGGACCGCGTGACCCGCTTTAATGTCATCGCCATGTCTGGCAAAGCGGTGGAAGCCTGCGGGGACGTCGACACCATGATCCTGGATAAAACCGGCACCATTACCTATGGGAACCGCCTGGCGGCGGATTTCATCCCGGTGGGCGGCGCCGCGCGCGGCGAGCTGATCCGCTGCGCGGCCCTCGCCAGCCTGCGGGATGATACACCGGAAGGCAAATCCACGCTGGAGCTGGCCCACCGTCTGGGCGGCGACAGCCGGGAGAGCCCCGGTTCCGTCTTTTTCGAATTCACGGCGCAGACCCGTATGAGCGGCGTGGATCTGCCGGACGGGACGAAAGTCCGCAAAGGCGCGGCCGAAGCAATCGAGCAGTACGTGCGGGAACAGGGCGGCCAAATTCCAAAGGATCTGCACGAACAGGTGGATAAAGTATCCAGCCTGGGCGGCACCCCGCTGACCGTCTGCGAAAACGACCGTATTCTCGGCGTCATCTACCTGAAAGACACGGTCAAGTCCGGCATGGCCGAGCGATTTGAGCGGCTGCGCGCCATCGGCATCAAAACCATCATGTGCACCGGCGACAACCCGCTGACCGCCGCCACCATCGCCAAGGAGGCCGGTGTGGACGGGTTCCTTGCGGAATGCAGGCCGGAGGATAAAATCGCGGTGATAAAAAAGGAACAGGCGGAGGGCAAAATTGTCGCCATGACCGGCGACGGCACCAACGACGCGCCGGCGCTGGCCCAGGCCAACGTTGGCCTGGCCATGAACAGCGGCACCGCCGCCGCCAAAGAAGCCGCCAACATGGTGGATCTCGACTCCGACCCCACCAAAATTCTGGAGGTCGTGGAAATCGGCAAGCAGCTGCTCATCACCCGCGGCAGCCTGACCACCTTCTCCATCGCCAACGACATCGCCAAATATTTTGCTATCATTCCGGCCATGTTCATGCTGGCCATTCCCCAGCTGGGCGTTCTGAACATTATGCATTTGGCCACCCCGTTCAGCGCGATTCTGTCGGCCCTGATTTTTAACGCCCTCATCATCCCGTGCCTGATCCCGCTGGCCATGAAAGGGGTCCGGTACCGGCCCATGTCGTCTGGGAAAACCCTGGCCAGAAACCTGCTGATTTTCGGCGGCGGCGGCATTATCACCCCGTTTATCGGCATCAAGCTCATTGACCTGGTCATCCATCCGCTGCTCTCTCTCATGGGATTATAAAAGGAGTTGGACATCGATGAAAGAACGCGTAAAGAGTTTTCTAGGCCATACCCGGCAGGCCTTGGCGGTTTCGCTCGTTCTCATGCTGATTTGCGGCCTGCTGTTTCCGGCTCTGCTGTCCGGCCTGTCCGCCCTGTTCTTTCCGCACCAAGCCGGCGGCAGCCTGATTGAGGTGAACGGCAGGGCCGTGGCCGCCAAAAACGTGGGGCAGGAATTTCTGCAGGACTATTATTTGTGGAGCCGCCCCTCCGCCTATCATTACAACGTCTATGTGGAGGGAGCGGACGGCAAAAAAACCTATCCCGACGGATCGGCTTTCCCCGGCATTGGCTCCGGCTCCAACAACTACGCGCCGACCAATCCCGACCTTACCGCCCGGGTGGAGGCGGCCATCGCGGATTTTCTGAAAAAGAATCCGGACGTCAAGCGGGAGGACATTCCCACCGACCTGCTGACCGCCTCCGGTTCCGGCCTGGATCCTCACATTTCCCCGGCTTCCGCGGCCATTCAGGTTCCCCGCATGGCCCAAGCCTCCGGTCTGAGCGAGGAGGCGATCCAGACCATTATCGACGAGCACACCAGCGGAAAATTGTTCGGCGTTTTCGGCGAGGAAACGGTGAACGTGGTGGAGGTCAACATTGCCGTCGGTATGGCCATGGGCCTCATCAAAGCGGAAGCCTGAACGGGAGGGCGGGTAGTATGCTGCATCCGTATCAGGAAGCGTCCGCCATGGAGAGGCCCGTCGGCCCCTGTCCGTCGGCATTGACCCCCGGGCAGGAGCTGCTTCTCCTGCTGAGCGGGGTCGGCGAGCGGCTGGACACAGGCCCCGCCATTTTGTCCCTTCAGAATCCTATTCTCTATGTCCTTTACAGAAACGAGGCGATACTGACAGCGGACTTCTGGGAATTTTTCGGCGTCTGCATGGCTCGTATCAACAGCACCTGGCCCATCTGCGCTTATGGTACGGCCGAAAACCAGGAAACGATCCGCTTGTCGGCCGTTATCCGAGGGGAGCGCGTCCGCCTGACGCAGCAAAGCCTGTCGGGAAACAGCGCCGACGTTCTGCAGACGCTGTGCTTTCAGATCGACTGTGCGGACGACCGGACGGCGACGGCGCTGACGGCTGTTCTTTCCAGGATGAACTGGACGGCTGGCCAGGCGGCTATGGACTGGAAGGACGCGGATTTCCTGCGGGAACACAAGCTGATTCTTGCCCCGGAAAGCCGAAGCTTCTTCTGCTACGCGGGTATAGAGCCGGCCGGTTCGGCCCGCGATCGTCTGCTATCCTTGGATTTTTCGCAGAAAATCACCCTATGGATCGCCTTTTTACAGGACGGCTTCGAGCCGGAGGAGTTCGAATGGCTGGCGCAGGAAATCGAGGACGGCACGATCGCCAACCGGATGGAGTGGGAGCTGGCGCTCAGGGAGGCCATGGATCAGCTGCATTTCCGTCTGGTGAACAAGGAAAAGACCTTTCAGCTGTACGACGGTGCCGGGCGGCGCCTCTATTTTGGAGCGGACGGCCGCCAGACAGCGGCATGGGTGATGCTCAAAATCCTGTTCCCCCTAAACTTTGCCCCCTAAACGCAGAAGGCGCCCAAAGCCAAGGCTTTGGGCGCCTTCTCATATACGGTAGCGGCTGTTGATTACCGGCCGAGGCCCTGCGCGGTCCATTGGTCGATCATCCATACGCGCAGCTCCCTAGCCTGCTCGAGCGTCATGCCGTCGACGTCGTAATAGAAGGTAAAAGTCGGATGACGGCGGGTAATGGCAAAATCGGAGAGAGCCATGTCACGAACGGTCTCGAGGGTGGCCTTCCTGGACATTTCTAGACGGATCGGCCTGTCCCCGATCTCCTCCATCGCCTCGTCGGCAGTGATGCACGGCACCGGCGACTGATCGAACGGAACAGCCTCGATAAAGCCGATGTTTGGAATGTGGCGGATCGCCTCCAGGAAGACATGCCGGCCGCCGCAGGGATGCACGCCAATCTCGCCGAAGAACTCGGCCAGCCGCTGGTCGTGCTTGCAGACATGCTCCAAATACATGTCCATGGATATCAGGTTGCAGGAGCACAGGCGCAGGCGGCAGCGCGCGTTGGGGCCGAGCGGATAGCGCTTTTCCCCAATGGCAGCCCGCAGCTCCTGATGGAAGGCCAGATAGAAATCGGTAATCCGCGTCATGACCGCGTCCATCTTTTCCGGATCGTCCGCGGGGAGATAGAAAATCTCATCCCCCATCATCATGTGGGCGAGATTATAAGGTCCCTGGGTATCCGGCACCCCAATTTTCACACAATCCGGAGTCAGGGATTTCACCGCCTCGATGAACTCAAAAATCTCCGGCAGGATTCCCGCCTTTCGCGGATCCGGCATGCCCATGTCCAGGATTTCGTCCGCGGTCAGATGCCCGACGGGCGAATTGGAGGCGTTGGGATCCAGCTCCATGCCGAAGGCGGTCGCCAGCGTCCCCGGCCCCTTGCCCGTGCCTAGACACAGTGAGACGGGAGACAGGGCCTGCAGCGGCAGCCGCGCGTATTTCAGCGACTGCAGAATTTTCTGTTCCACGGTTTTGTCCGCGTCAGGTATCGCCATCAACCGGCGCAGCTCCTGCGGGTAGTCGTAAGTCACCCACCAGTATTTCACCTGTAAGGCGCTCGACAGCGGATAGGGGGTCAGCTCATTGCGGCTGAGACAGACCTCATTGCGCTCCGCGTCCAGGCCCGGCTGCTCCTGAAACAGCGCGTTTAACTCGTCGATTTCTCTTTGTATCTCTTTCTCCAGCATCGGTGTATTCCTCTCTCGTTTCGTCACAGCGCGTTAGCCTGCACAGTTACCGCCTCATTGCCGCCCAAATCCACGAACCCCTCCGACAGGCAGCCGTGGTACAGCGCGTTCCCGGTCATCACAGCGCCCTTCAATCCCTTGTACACCACGCCGTATGCCGGGCTCATGACGCCCACCTCGCCGTCGTCGCGCCCCACGGCGAACACATTGCCGGTAAGCGTGAGATTCTCGCCGCTCTCCAAATAGATGTGGGAGCTCTCATAGGGATCGGTGAACCCGCCCTCCCACGGCTTGCCGCTGCGGTTGAACAGGTTGCCGGTGACGGTCAGGGTGGTCGGGACATAGGCATTGTCCCGCCGCAGGCGCAGCGCCGGGCCGTAGGATCGATCGAAGCTGTTGGCATTGATGATCATCTGGCCGCCGACGGACAGAGAAACGCCGCCTGCCTGGTTCCATTCGATCCGGTTCTGAAGGATGGAAACGGAGGCGCAGATGCCGTTCCGGCTCCACTCCACATCGGCCGGATGCCCTTCGGAGCGGCCCCCGTACACGCCGCAGCCACCGTTGAAGGATAGCAGATTGTCGGTGATCCAGCCGTCCCAGCCGTCGATGTAGATGCCGTGCCCGCGGTTTCCGTGTACGGACGAATGGCGCACCGTAAAGACAAACGCGTGGTCAAAATGCAGGCCGTTGCCGCCGAAGCCCCGAACTTGGCAATCCTCGACGACCAGCGAGCCCTCATGAAAATTGTTCTCCCCGCTTTGGCTGACCGACTCGCCGTTTCCATTATAAAGCGGGTTGTTGACGGCAATGCCATGGGAACGCCCCTGCGCCGCGCCGATCAGCTGAAGCCCGCGGATGGTGGCGGAAAACCCATCGGTCATGTCCAGCATGCACGGAGCGCCGGGATCGAGAAGCCGCAGCACACTGCCTCCTATATCCTTATACCCCCAGCCGCGCGCCCCCTGTATGGACACGCCCGGCCGGCCGTACAACCGTCCCGTGAGATACTCGCCCGGCGGAACAAGGACGCCGCCGCGCACCTTGGCCGCCTCGTCGATCGCCCTTTGGATGGCCGCCGTGCAGTCGGTGATCCCGTCCGCCCGCGCGCCGTAGTCCATAATATCAAACACATTGTGCATACCCCTGCTCCTTTCCCTCTACGCCATGCCGTCCGGCTCGATTCGATACGCACGCCGCCCGCCGTTCAGGATGACCGGCAGGGCTATCCGCCCCTCCCCGTCCGGTGTGAGGCGCTCTTCCTTATCCTCGGTCCTCACAAGCACCGGCCCGGACGCGTCCAGCACCAGGGTGCTCCGTCCCACGCCGCTCAGGCGGAACGACAGGCCCCGCCCGTCCGTCCGCCAGTCGGACACCGCCATCTGATAGGCGCTGCGCAGCAAAACCGCTGTCGGCCGATCTGCGCAGCGCCGCACCTCGATGCGGTTGTGCTCCCGCAGCAGATCCGCCGGCACCTTATGCAGCGCCCGCAGCTCCGTTCCATTCACCGTCAGCTTCTCCACATAGGGCCCGCTGCCCCTCATGACAATATCCAGCGTCTTCTCCCCATAATGCAGCCCTCTGAGCGTCATCTCCTCCCCCGAATAGGGGTAAACCGTCAAGCCGCCTGCATCCAAATCGACCCCCACCACGCTGTGCACCGCCGCCGTGTACCAGCCGCGCATGGAATACCCGTGCCAGATGCCGGGCTGGCAGTTCCAGTTGTCAAAGGGCGGCATCGCCTCGTCGGCATAGCAGGAGATCCCCTCGGGACACATCAGCCGGCGCGTCCATCCCTCGACCCACTCGCCCCACTGGCGCAGAAGATCGGGCCTGTCATAGCGGTTGGCCAGCCGGGTATAAAACTCCGACATGACCGGCCACCAGCAATGGAGCTGATTGGAATCCAGATCGTACACAGAGGACCACACCGGGTAAGGCCGAAGCCCCGCGGGCGCCACCAGTTCCCTTTCATAAAAGGCCAGACACCGTCCCGCCACCGCGTCGGTAAGCTCGCCGCAATAATTGTTTTCCCATTTGACGGCGTTGTTGGACGGGGCCCGGCGCTTCTCGCCGGTATCCGCCTCAATGGAGGAATCGTAGAAGCCAACCGCCTCGTCAAAAAGCTGCGGGAACCCGGCCTCGATGCGCCGGGCAAATTCGTCGGCGGCCCGCGCGGTCGCCTCATCCCCCATGCGGAGCGCCAGCCCGGTCATGGAACGGGCCGCGCAGTACCCGACGGCGTTGTTGAAGGTGCTCAGGTCGTTGCCGGTCTCGTTTATCAAGGCGCGGTGGTCGGGATATAGAGACGTACCCGCGCAAAGTCCCCGCCCCTCCTTTTCGGTGTCCTGAATCATCCGGAACAGCTGCACGGCGAACGGGTAATACGGCCGGATATCCACGCCGTTCATCTGGGCCAGCTGCAGCAGCGTGATGTACATGCCTTGGGCCGAGGGCGCCGCCGTGCCGATGTTGCTCATGTCCCGTCCGAACGCGTGCGCAATGCCCGTGCCGTCGGAATAGTCCCGCATGAAGCCCAGCATCCGCTCCATAAACGCGCCGTCGCCCCAGTAAAAGGCCGCGTCGCCCGTGGTCATGCTGTCCCAGCCCCAAATCCAATAGCAGGTGGTCTGCGCCCGCATCGCCCCGGGGATTTCCGGCACTTTCAGCGCCTCGTGATACAGGGGCGCCAGGGCAAAGAACTCGTTCAGGGCGGGGTGGGCGCTTTCCAGCACGGGCGCCTTGTCCGCCGCCCGGCGGTAACGCTCCTCCATGGCGAGCCGCACGGCGTCGGCGTTTCTGCTGTCCCGCCGGCACTTCTCCGCCGCTTCCCCGCGCCCGCCGGCAAAGGCCGCCACCGTTGCATAGCGGTGTCCCCGGACAAGGAGGCGGGAGATCAGCTTGATTTTTCCGTTCTTCTCCATGGGGTGATAGGTAAAGCCCAAATCGCCCCCGATGGCAATCCCCGTCGTCGTCCCCTGTTCGGTGAACGAGGTCGCCAGCAGCCCGTCCGCAAAATCCCAGTCCTCCCATGCGCGGGGAACGGGATGCTTGTACCGGGGATCGGCCGAGGCGTACGGTACGAACTGATACTCCTTGTAAAACTCCAGTTTCAAGCGCAGCCCCTCCGGCAGCGCGTCGTCGGTGCGCAGCTGGATGTACACGCTGTCCCCGGCCGTGAACAGGGACAGCTCACAGCCGAACACGGCGTCCCATGTCCGGCGCACCGTTGCGGTATAGCCGAACGGCAGAATGTCGCAGCCCTGCGGCCGCAGCTGATAGTTGTGCGTCTCGTCGCACAGATACAGCCGGATCCCGCCCCAAAAGGCGCGGTGAAACACCATGGTGTGGCCGGCGCCCTGCGGACTGAAATAGTGAATGTCCGCGATGCCGTCGTCATCCGCCTGAAACGCCACCCGGTTGTCGCAAAACCATCGCGGGCCGCAGGGCAGCCCGTCATCGCTGCGGATAACGCCGTGTTCAATCGTATAGGCCATAGCACGCTCTATCCTTTCTGCTGCGCTTCGGCATACAGCCGCGCCTCCAGGATCCTGGCCCGTTCGTCCCCCTGGGTGGCCAAAACGGTTACCCGCAGCCGGTCACACACCGTGCCGGCGAGCAGCGCGTGGATCCGATGCCGCTGATAGTTGCCGGATATCGTCTGCGTATGCACCGCGCGATCCCCCAGGAACGCGGTGATGACATAGTCCTGCACCAGGGTCGCCGGCGGCAGCGGACTCTGCCGGTTCTGCGCCCAGTCGGACAGCGAGGGCATGATTTCCGCGCTCAAATCCGAATCAAAGGTCAGGCGGATCTCGCCCACCGGCCCGGCTTGGGGCAGCCGCAGCTCCAGCCAGGGCGCTTCCCCCTCCAAGGGGGCGGAAACCCAGCCCGTGATGCGAGACACCCCGTCAATCACCGCCGCGCCGTCTCCGGAGGAACACACTACGGCAGTTCCCCGCGCCAAATCGTCCGGATCCTCGTTGCGCACGCCGGGTATGTAACAGTCGTCCCGCAGCAGACGCTGCTGCAGCGCCGCCACATCCGCGCCGAGTTCCCGGGGGGTCACGCCCCGTTCGGCCGCCCACGCCGCCGCCGTCCCGGCCGCCTGCGCCAGCACGGCGCAGGTGCCCATCACCCGGGTGGAGGCGAAAGCGCGGTGGGTCGCGCTGATAATCCGCCCGCCCAGCAGCAGGTTTTCCACCCCCCGGGCATACAGCGACCGGTATGGTATCGTGTACAGGCCGGGCAGATGCACCGGCAGATCCTCGCTCTCCTCGGTCTTGGCCGCGATGCAGCGAAACCGCTCCGGCGGATGGGAATCGATATGCCAGCCGCCGTAGCCCACCGCGTCGGGGAACACCCTGCCCGCCAGCAGATCCTGCTCCCTCAGGACATAGTCCCCCAGCACCCGGCGGCTCTCCCGCTTGCCGGGCAGGAAGCCCACCCATTCCAGCGCCAGCGTGTCCGCGCCGTGATCCCCGCCATTCTTGATGTGATCCCAGATGCCGTAGACGATTTTGAGCAGCTCGTCGCGGATTTCCTCCGCGTCGGCCACCGTGTCCCAAACCGTGCCGCCCACCTCGACCCACCAATAGCCCGACGTGATTTCCTTGTCGTGCCCCATCAAGTCGTCGTCGGTGAACGTATACGCCCACGCGGGCTTGATAAAGGGAACGGGCCGCCCCGCGTCCCTCGCCTGGAACAGGATGGAATTGCCCATGGTGACCCGGTCGGCCTTTTTCACCGCCCCCGGCTCGCCGTATTCCGCCGCCGCCTCCCGCCCCACATGGTAGTCGGCCCCGGCCATGGCGGACAAAGTGCCGTCTCCCGTGCAGTCGATAAAAACAGGGGCGCTCAGCCGGAACACCTTCTCGGTGGTCATCTGCCGGGCCTCCACCGCTTTGATGCGGGGCCGGGCCGCCTCGTCGTCCATGACATCCCATTCCCAGGCTCCATCTTCCTCAAACCGGAAGCCCAGACCTTCGTAGAAACTCTGCACCATGAGTTCACGTTCCGGCTTGGATATGCCTTCGTAATAGGCGTCTCCGCCATTGCGGTATTCGCCGTTAATGGTGATTTCTTCACTGGCGTAGTTGTTCTCCCGGGTGCCATTTCCTTCAGCCACACGGTGAGAGTTGGCAGTATTGTTGGTAGTTATGGAGCCGCGATATATGACGTTGTTGGAAATGCTCAACTGACCGTAATTATGCCAGCCGGTCAGCAGGGATGCGCTGTGTTTACTGCTCTGATTCGGCGCATCCTGCTGAACAGTCACATCGCTTACAAAGCAGTGTTCCACACCGCATTTGGCCATACCGGCCAGGCCGCCCACATGCTGGTCGTCGCCGTGGACTGTCGTGTCCACGACCGCGCAGTCCCGAATCCAGAGGGCGTTGGTATCCAGAATATAGCCAATCAAGCCGCCGACGCCTACACCGCCGGAAACAGAGCCTTTGACCGAGCAGCTTTTGATTTCTCCTGCCGTACCGGCATTGCTGTGTGCGGCGAGTATACCGGCATAAGAGTCCTGAGCCGTGACATCGGCAACAACATGGCAGTTTTCAATGGCAACGCCGCTTCCGCTGATGCGGCCAACCAGCCCGCCTACCGTACCGGTGCCCTTCACCTCTCCGGATACATTGACATTTCGGATGATGCCGCTGCTCTGTCCGGCAAGAATGCCGACATCCGAAGCGGTAGACTCCAGCACGGCGTTGGTAATGGTAAGATCCTGGATCACCCCGCCGGGACCGAGCAGTTCGATCAGGCCGCGCGATGTCGGGCTGGCATACAGCAGATTGTTGATCGTATGTCCATCGCCATCCAGAGTGCCATCAAAGGTCATGACGGCTTCCACAGGCTTGCCCGCAGCGTCTATGTTGTTTGCCAGACGGTAATCGGCGCGCGGATCGCGGTTGATCTGCGCAAAGTCCTTAATATCGCGGATCAGATAATAGCCATTGATATCCTGATCCAAAGTAACCTCAGGAATGTCGGGTTTCTCATCGTTGTAAATATACAGACAGTTGGCCACGCTGCGTTCCGTGCCGCCGGTGGGCCCGCTGGTTCCGTCAGAGGGGGAATTCTGCACCGTATACTGCTGGGTCTCGGGGTCTTTGACCACCATGGTGGTTGAACCGCCGCCGTCCAGATTCATCGCATATACAGCGCCGTTCTCCACCAGGAGCTGCGCCATCTCTACCAGTGTCAATCCCGCGGAATAGGTATCCGGGCGTTTGCCGTCCATGCAGATAAAGAAAACGGAACCATCCTGGCGAATTCCCACACAGGTGCGCGGATAGGGAGCAGTGGGACGATCCGGCATGGAGGAGGTGTCGGTTCCCTCGTCAAAGGAAATCGGTACGCCGTTGTCCACCAGAATATAATCTCCGCCCACTGCCTGCTCAAGGTTGGCTTTGTTGGCCTCATAAACCTCTTCGTCGCCAATGATCGCGGTTCCATCCTTCAGGATACCGAAAAATGTCCGATAAGGAAGACGGCTGGAAATCTCAGCGCTGGGCGTCCAGGCATGAACCTGTATGCCATTCTTTACAACCAGCCCCTCTGGCTCGCCGGTGGACATATTGTAAAAATCCGCATTTACGCCTGCCAGTACATTGCGGCCGTCAATAGCTGCATAGCGCATCTGATCGGATACGCGCTGCATGGCAAACTCTGTGCCATTGTTCGGCATACCAACGGCAATATGCAGGTTGGAGCCCTCTGTTCCATAATTGGTATCCAGCATAAAGCCGGCCACTGTTTTACCATCTTCGGTTTTGAACAGAGCCTCCTCATATGTCACGCCATCGGCCACGGTAAAACGGTCGGAGGAAATCACCTCTTTGATGACTTCTCCCACACCTAGGCTTTTGGCCATGACCACCGGCATGGAAGAGAGCATGCTGCTCCCGGCAACCAGTGCGGCCAGAAGTCCGGCCAAGAGTTTCTGTCCGGTTCTGCGCCAGGAAAAACCGGGATGAATAGGAATATTGCTTGTGCTTGTCGGCTTTTCTTTCACTCCTTAACAAACTCACTTTTTTGATTCCTGTTTTATTAAATTATAGTTTTCTTCGTTAACGCTGTAAGCGTGATAAAGTTAAAAGTGCGTAAAGCACAAAGAATGCCCGCCAGGTACATTTCTATCAACGCTTCTTCTACACTGCTTTTCCGGCGACGATATCGTTCGATGATAGCTGTCTCGATCGGTATGCCCTTTAGCTTTGGGACATTCAGGGTCACGTCCCCTGACGTCGTTGTCAGATTCCGGCTGTATATTTGTCCCTACCTTATCTAGCCGTGCGAGGGGGCTGGACGGAATTATTTTACTTTTTCAAAAACTTTTTCGTTTTTCTAATGACTCACCTTTTTGGAAAAAGAAAAGAGCCGATTTCTCGACTCTTTCAAAAGCATATATTGTTACAGCTTTTAGGTCTCGGCAAAGGTCTTCCAGCATCGCTGCTTCATAAAGTCACCAATAATGGAAATGTCCTCGCCCTCATAATATTTAACCAGAAGCCTTTTGAACTCCGGAACTTCCTTTTCAGGAATAACCAGAAATCCACCGCCGTGGGAAATCAGATAGTGGTTTGCAAAGATAACGGAGACCCGTTTATTGCCGTCCAGAAAAATCTGCGTTTTCATGCCGTACAGACACAACTTAATGGCTATATCGATTGCTTCGCCGGATTCCTCTGCGATTTCACGAATATGGTCTTTTACATCCAGTTCATTTGGGAGCGGCGGAACGTAGGATGAACCTCCGATTGTAACCGGCACGCCGCGAATTCGCCCGCCTTCTGCAAAAAAGCCTTCATTCACAAGCCGTGCGATATGGCTGAGCATATAGTAATCAGACCGGCTTGCAACTACATCACGGTCGAGGATAAATTCCCATGCGCGTTTCAGATTCAGGATTTTCTGCACATCCGTTGCCGTCATGCCGCTGACCTTGCCGTTTTCGAGGATCTCCTCCGTCTGTGGAAAGGAGGTTGTCACCCCTTCCAGAACAGCCTGGTCATAGATGTTCATCTTCATATTCACACGGGCAAAGTCGATGCTCTTGAGGATATCGGAAGACAATTCACCCTCTGAGTATCCGGCGGCGGCAAGCTGCTTTTCGATGTGGCGCAGTTCTTTGCGGATTTCTCTGGATTCTTTCTTGATCTTCCGATAATTAATTCTTTTGTGAAATACTGTGCCTTTCTCGCTGCCTTATGATATATTTCATATACTTCATCCGACACCTAGATTTGTTTGCCATGAAGCCGGATATACTTTTGAACGACCACCTTCCTTTAACTCCGATCTGTTTTTGAGTCAAAAACAAATCGGAACGGTGGTGATCGACAATGAGGTTCATCTATGCATTCATAGAAAAAAAGTCCACATTCATCCTCATTGCTAGGGGTGAATGTGGCCATGCGTTCAGGGGAGAACGTCATCGCTGTTCTTCCTAACCACGCCGCCGCACCGAGATTGCCTGGAGCGGCAACGTCGTCCAACGGTATGTATAATTGAATTAACAGCTATTCGTATATGTTTATCGTAAAAACATAGATCGGATTTTTGATTTCGCAACGTCCTCGGCTCCGGTGCACAGTAATCTCACCATTCGGTTCGATCACCTCGACAAGAGACTTCCTGCCAAATTCATAAGGTCTTTTGTCTGTTCAATGATATATAGAGAAGTAGAAAAGTTGGCTAAATATTGGATTAAAAAATATAAAGGACACTGAGCAGCTTCATCCTCCGGCCGCCGCCTATGCGCAGCGCACGAGCCACTGCGCGCAGACGGCGATCAGGAAAATATCGTCTCCGATGAAAATTTAGCCGCTGTAGCCCCTCTCCATAAAGAGCGTGCGCAGATCGGGCGGCCGAATCGCCGGAATTTCTTTAAGCATATCGCGTCCTCTCGTCGTTCAGAGCGCTCAGCGATACAGCGGGCTGTACGCGGCGCAGGCGCGGTAGTCGGTGCCCTCCTTATCGTTTGTGCCGAACGCCGTCCAGCTGTGCAGTCGGTAAATCTTCTCGTCCGAAACGTTGTGCATGGACACCGGGATACGCATCATGCTCGCCATGGTGAGCACGTCCGTCCCCATATGGCCGTAGGTCCACGCTCCGTGGTGGGCGCTCCAGTTGGCCATGACCGAATACACGTCAGGATAGGAGCGAACCAGGTGGACGGCCAGGTCGGATCGGTGCGGTCGAGCAGCGTCTTATCCACCTCGGTCGGCAGATCCACCGTATAGCCCTCGGCCACCTGCAGCACCGGGTCAATGCCCTCCACCATGTTCAGGTGCACCATGGTCACCGGCATCTTGCCGGTCGTGCTTACAGATGCCATTCCAGTCACTGTTCTAGGATGGATTCCATAACGTCGCAGTTGGGCCTATAGTCGGTCCACTGCCGCTGGCCTTGGAATAGGCCGATAGGTCAGTGGTCAGCGTGGCCGTACTGTAAGCGTAGCCGTCCGTGTCCGCCGTCTCGCTTGCTGGCAGCGTCAGCGCCTCGCCCAGCAGCTTCGGATCTCTGTCGTCCGCAAGGGCGATATAGAGCTGCACCGTGCTGGTGGGGGCGGCGCAGGTGGTGGCTTCTGCGGCGTGCTCGCTGCCCGTTTCCGTGCTGCCGTGGTGGGGCGTGACCGTAACCCGTATAGGTCAGGCGGTCGGCCTTATCCACGGTCTCACCGGCGGCGATTTCCGTGCCGTCCGCATGTGTAAAGGCAATGCTCGTCTGCGTGTCGGCCTGTATAATCTCGGCGTAGTCATAGGTCGCCCTGTGCCCCCAATAGGACAGCCCCGCCGTGTCATCGCTGGAATACTGGCTGGATTCGATAGTTAGCCCGCATTTCCCTGCACTGACAACGGACGCAAAGGCAATGTCCTCCACCGCCGTGTCCTCCGTCCAGACGGAGCTTTCCTCCGTGCCTGTGTTTTTAATCAGGTGTGCGTGCTTGACGGACAGCTTGGAAGCATCGCTCAAATGTCCGCCGTTGGGGTTGATGGTCTCCACGCCCGCACCGCTGTTTACCCAGAAGCGCTCTTCCCCGCAGGGCGCTGCTCACCCTATATTTCGGTGTAGACAGCGCTTTGTCCCTAAACACTTTTTCCCAATGAACTCAGCCGTTTCGCCTGTATCAATTCTCGTGGCTCCCACTCATTTTCAAAGCACGCCACTGATACTATCCCCGTTCCCGGCGGATTTCATTGGCCGTCCGGCTATTGAGAACGCTTTCTCCGTTCGAACCAAATATACACTCCCACCGCAATGCCTATCAGAACCATGGCCATGGCCACGATCCCTATGAGCCAGCCGGTTTTGTTGATGGAAGGTGGAACAGCCACTAGGCGGGTAGGTTCCGTTTGTGACGGCGTCTGTGTTACGTTGGCACTTTGCGTGGTCTCCCCGTCCTGGTTTTCCGTTTCGATGACAGAGCTGTCCGAAGCGTTGGGTTCCCCCCCCAATAAAGGGCCCGTGTTCTCATTCTCCGCCGGAGCCTGTGTCGCAGGCCTGTAGGTCGTGACCGGTACGGTGGTGATATTTGTCAGCGGCTTCATGGTCTGCATTTGTGTGGTGGTCGTCGGGCGTCGGGTTGTCGAGGACGGCACGGGGCGATCGGTGTTGTAGGCCTCCACAGTCAGGAACGCTAGCCCCATTGACCAAAACGGATACTCTCCCTGTGGCGTCTTGGATGCGTTGGGGAAGGACAACTTCACGTAGCGGGCATCTGCGGGGATATCCTCCTCAGGGATCGCATACTGCGCTTGCACCGAGGATTCGTCCTCAATATTGCAATACATATTTTTATCGTAATATATGTATTCCCCATCGAGGCGATCCGATGTGGAGATGCTGAATGTTCCCTCTTTGTTGTAGGCGCCCGCCCAGCCTCCGGCACCGCAGACGCCCATGTATTCGATTGAGCGAATCCCATGTTCAAAGTAATAGATAATCTCTACGTCAATATTGACATATTCCTTGATCATGCACAGCGCACGACCGTCGCCGCAGGCGGCGCGCAGTGGCTTATCGCCGGTCATAACGAATATCTTGTCGGCTGGGACATTCACGACTACGCCTTCCGGCATCGTATATCGAAATTTCGCAGCTTTTGGAAAGGCGGTATTATCAAAGGTCTCTCGGAATGTATAGGTGGTCTCCCCGGCGGAATCTGCAAAGGCCGTCCCCGGAAACAGCAGCATCAGCAGCGCCAGGGTCAATGCAAGACCGCAAAATTTTTTCATATGTTTCCCTCATTCCACAGGCCATGTCGCCGTCATACGTCCTCTCCTCGGATGACGGGGAGAGGACGTATGGACGCCTTCACAATGCCGGCTTGTTTACGATTGGGTGTGTTCATGAAAGGCAGTCAAAGGATTACAAGAACTTCTTACGGTTGAGCACCAGTACGCCCGCGGCGGCCAGCGTAATCATCACGGCGACAATCGGCAGCGATGAGCCGGTGGACGGCGTTTCGCCGTTCTCCTCTTCTCCCGTCGTCCGCGTGCTGTCCTGCACAGTTACGATTGTCGGTACGACGATCTCATAGGTTTCATCGGTTGTCTTGGAGGTGGGCTCCGTTTCCGTGGGAGCGGTTGTCTTGGAGGTGGGCTCCGTTTCCGTGGGAGCGGTTGGCTCGGTGACGCTCCCAGTCGTCGTGGTTGTTACAATCGGCCCGGGTACGGGGTCCACGCCCAGCGTCATATAGGTGTTGTATTCCACCGCCAGGGAAACCGGCAAGTAGGACGCTGCGCCCGCTTCGGCATCTGCGGGGACGGTTATTTTCAGATACTTCATACCGGCCGGTATCGCCTTCTGGTTCCAGACCGATTTTTCCGTCGTGTGCGGAACCTGGCTGCTCGAAACCGCTATCAAGTCGTACGTGCCGTACAGCTTATCGGAAACCGCCATCGTGGGACTCTTCCCTCCAAGGAGGGTGAATTTGGCGCTGCTGAAGCCGTTGGGGAAATAGTAAACCAGTTCGACCGCTTTCGCATTGTCCGTCCTGTACATGCATTTGCGGCGGCCGTCGCCAAACAGGCTCAGATGCTCCGTCTCATCCGATTCGGTAAAACTTCCTTGAAGGGCATCGGGACTGTTCGCCGTGGGAACGCGGTAGGCATTAGACACAAACCGGCAGTTTTCACCGGAAAACGTATCGGTGAAATTGGCCGTTCCCGCCAGAGCGGCTTTTCCAGGATTGCTTTCCTGGACGCTCAACTCGCCCAGAGCCAGACTCCAATCGTCATATTTGTCCCAATCGTCAGAATTGAAGCCCACGAACTCCAGCTTCAAATACCGCATATTTGCCGGAAGCTTGCTGCCGTCGATGCTGTAGTCCACCCGATTGCCCGCGTTCGATTCTCCGACATAATAGGGGTAATTCCTATCCCACTTGTTTCCATTGCTCAAGCTAGCAAGACTCTCCCATTCGCCGTCCTCGGACGCGGAGACATACATCCAAAATTTATTGTTGCCGTAAGGCCCTCCCCAATTCCCATTGCCGAAGCCGGTATATGCAATGGAATCCATACCGTTGGGGAATTCGTATATGATCGACAGCGTATGTCCACCCTTTTTGAAAAGAGTCATGGTCTTTCCGGAAATCGGATCGCCGTTGTTATCGTATTCCTTACAGGTATTCAGACAGCCCGTGTTGCTGGTCGAATACAGCACATCGTTCACCGACACATCTTTGGCAAGTTGCCCGCTGGCAAAGTCACGGATTTCATAGCGAACCACATGCGGATCCTGCAGGAAATCCATCGACTTGAACTGCTCGACAAAATAAAGGTCGGCATCCGTATAGTTGATGGCGACATATTGATTGTATGTCACTGTCAGTTTTTTGAACCCACATTCCCAGTTGTCGTAACTTCCGCCCTTAATCGTGATCTTTAGAAAACGGGCGCTTTCCGGCACGGCGGCGCCGTTTGCAACCGCCGTATATGTACCGTTCAGGGTATCCGCCACTTCCGTTGTCGACGTCACATTATCCGTGAAGACGCTTGTATCAAAATTGAAAGAGGTAAACCCGTTGGGGAAGTAATACACAATGGGCAGATCGCCCGTATCCCCTGCCTTGATCAGAGTCTGGCTGCGCCCATCTTTGCAGGCGCTACAGCACCCTTCGTTGTCCGTCACGGTGCTTAGTGCCTGTTTATCGGCGGCCTTCTTCCCCGCTGCGGCGATGGTATAGGCCGAGATGAATCGATTGGAGTCGTTCTGATCGTATTTTTCGACAAACTGACCGGCGCCTTTGGTGTACTCGTCCGCCATCACCGTCGCCTGCGCATAGCCGAGAACAAACTGCCAGCTTTCATAACCGGTGGCTTTAAAAGTCAGCTTCACATAGCGTACCGAATCCGCTATATCAGAAAGAGCGTAGGTATAGGTGCTGTCGTCCGAAACGGACGGCTCCACCTCCGCGACGGTATAGACACCATCAAGCGTATCGGCGACAGAAATTTCCACCTTCTTGCCGAGCCCCGTTCCGACCATATACCCGACATAGGTGAAGTCCTGCAGCCCGCCCGCAAAGGCATAGGTCAGAGAGGCGTCGGTTTTGGGGTCCTTCATGAGCGTGCTAGTTTTCCAGCCGGTGCTATCCAGAACGCCGCCGTTCTGTGTTTCGCTGAATGTTCCGTCCGACAGTTCGGAGGCAGCCAGAAACGGGTTGGTTTTCATTTCCGCGACAGTATTAAAGCCCTCGTAGAATTGGAATGTTTTCGCGCTTTCCGCTTTCCCTTCCAACACGCGGGGCACCCCCGCGCCAAGCGATACACAAATCGCCGCGGCGCTCAGGACGCCAAGAACCCTGTTGCTGAGTTTACGCATTTCGTTTCACCCTCCAAAATTTCATTTCTTCATCCGGCCCTGAACAGGCGATCAGGATGATAGGTCAACTTCAGCATAACGGATCCGCCTGCAAATATATATCGTTAATTTTCAATATCTATATTCAAAATTTTGAAACGCCGCATTCTCAGCCAAATGCTGCCGCTTCCCCTTGCGTTTTAACGCTTTTTGGGCGTCGGATGGGACGAAAAACTCGCACACCGGTTTCCAAACGGGCGCGTCAAACCGGCAAATCGCCGTTCTTAGTTTTCATCAGGCCGATGAATATCCCGGAAACGTCCCGGCGTTATACCGGTGTACTTTTTGAAAATACGGATAAATGTGTTGATGTTTTCATAACCTGTTTTCAAAGAAATATCCCCTACAGTATCGTTTGTGTGGATTAAAAACTCCTTGGCTTTTTCCATACGGAAAATGTTAATTCGCTCCAGCAGGCCGCAGCCGGATTGTCTCTTATAGGTGCTCGACAGCGTGGAAAAATGGATGCCAATGATGTCGGCAATATAGGCGACACTCAAATTTGGATCGCTGTATTTTTCCTCGATGATAGCCTCCACCTCTCTGAACAGCACATCCTGCGTATTGTCTTTCTGAGCGGAGAGTACGCTCTGCACCACTTTCAAGAAACCGCCTATCGTCTGCCTGAGCTGGGTGATATTGAAGCAGCTTTGTATGCCCTGTTCAATCGCATTTAGGCGGCCGTCCGTATCCTCGTCCCAAACATAAAGTTGCCGCATGTTTCCGCGCATGGCGTGGATCGTCTCTTCAATTAACAGTCTAGCCATCTCAAAGGTGACGCATTTCCCCTCTTGAATGATGGAAAGCATCTGGTCGAACAGGGATGCCAACTCGTCGCTATCCCAATTTTTATGGTTGTTGATCAGAAAATACTGTGTATTGATAAGATTGGCATAGTCAGATCGGGTAAACCGCTGCTGCTCTTCGGCTTGAGTATAGGTCATAATGGTTTGATTTTCCATCAGTTGCAGCTGGCGCAGCGCCTGCATAGCTTCCATAAAGCGGGGCGAAATCGTCTCCTCGATCGCTTGGATACTGCTGATACCCGCCTGAAGGTGACATTGCAGCTGTTCTTCGCAGACCCGGATGACCGTCTCCACTGCTGTTTTCAGATGCTCTTCGGTGACAACCTCTTTGAAATCTACCATGCTGACCACGCAATGGTTATAGGTTACGGTGTTGGTGTGATAAAAATCATGCAGAATATTATCCACAACGAATTGCAACAGCGCCCAATCGGCACCCTCTTCTTCCGAATCCACACCGATTTCAACCACGGAAAAAACCAGAAGCGCATAGTGGGTGTGAAAGAACAGCCGTCCCATCCCCATGCGCTCCATCAAATCCTTCGTCTCGGCACACTGGCTCTTCCCTATCAGCAGCCGGGAAAACGCATCGGAATAGATATTACGGCGATACTTGTTAAACATCAAATCGAGGCCACGTTTTTCAATCATAGCCCGGGCGACACGGTTATAATCTTTGTCCTTGTTTTGCAGTTCCTTTTGTACATTGATATCGGAGGATTCGTCCACAAGAGAAAGAACATCGGAGGTCCATTTCTCACGCTTGCGTAGGATCAACACAAGCGCCGCTACGGCGGCCACCGTCAAAATCCCGCAGCCACCCAGAATCACAGTAACTCCCCTGTTCGTCGTGAGTATATTTTGCGTACCCGGTGCGACCATCACATACTTATTTCCGCCTATGGCAGCATTGTATGCATAGGCATCAATATATTCCCCCCGATCGGTTCGCTGATATTGCGGATTCTTTCCCAAAAATAGATTATCGGCTTTCAGATTCGAGGGGATCAGTGCCCGTCGGGTGGAAAACAGCATCCGGCTGTCGCCGTCAATCAGATAGAACTCCTTATCCGGTTCGAGCGCCTGCAGCCCCGCACGCTCCCGGAATATATTCCGATTGAACAGAACGAGCAGTTTTCCCGTCTGTTCCAAGCTTTCTTGCGAATAGACGTTTATCATCAGGGCGAGCTGTTCCACCGTGGCGTTGTCGGTACGGATCTCGCTTTTAAGTGGTATAATTGTATATATGGCGTCGGTATAGTAGGGCTTGCGGACTTTGCCGATGTCCTCTTCCTCCAGATAATAAGACAAGGATCGCAGCGAGTCATCGCTGCTGTTGGCACGGATAAAACGCTCCCCCACCTCACCATACAGAAAAATATCAAAAATATAACTTTTTTTCTGCATGACACTGAAAAGCAGTTCCTGCACGCTTTGCAAATCGCCGGAGGTATTGGCGCAGAATCCGTTGATTAGACGGTTATCCTGCCGATTAATCAGCAAATCGAGTAGGGTCTGACTGGTTTCGTTCAACATTCCCTCTACGGAATGATGTATCGTATAAAATAGCTTTATATTTCCTTCATCCGCATATTTCTGCGTATTGTGTCTGTTTGAGAGATAAAAAATGCCGATAAAAACTCCAAAAGCAAACAGCCATACCACAAAAATAAGTACCGCCATCCGGAAACGCGTCCATCTTTTTATAGCCATTTTCCCCAAGCGTTCTCCTTTCGATCAAACAAGCTTTATGTGCCCGAACGCGGCTCCATCGATAATCTCGTATCCAATTCTATAACTTTTTATAAAAGCCGATTTCATAGCTTATTTGCTAAGAAATCGGCTCTTTTCATATACTTTTTGCCACTGATTCCCATGATAAAAAGCGTACATAAAGTTGGGAAACCGCTCTTGGAACGCAGCTGCGAACGGTCATATCCGGCTTCACTATAAGGATACCAAACCCCGTCGAAAAAAGCAACCTAACGCACGGCTCTTGGGACAGGCAATGTTTTCCGATTCCACTATCCCACAATGCCGGAACGCTCGATGCTTTCGGTAAATTTTCGCTGTACGATGAGATACACAACCAGCGGCGGAATAATAGTGAGCAGACATCCAGCCTGCATACGGGTGGTCAGCAGGGAATACTCGTCTGTCGACACGGTATCCCACAGGCTCTGTTGGAGCTGCGCCAGCGCCAGCGTAATGGTGGGCGTGTCGTTAAGCATCAGCGAAGTCAGGTAATACTCGTTCCAATACCAGACCAGACTGAACAGAAAAGCGGTGAGAAAAATTGCGCCCGCGTTGGGCACCATAACCCGCAGGAATGTACGGTACGGCCCGCAGCCATCGATAATCGCCGCCTCTTCCAATTCTTTGGGGATATTCCGGAAAAACTGGCGGAACATGTAGATAAACAGGCCGGAGCGCAGGCCCATCCCCAGTATGGCAGGCAAATACATAACCCAGGGGGTATTGGTCAAATTAATTTTCACGTCGTGCCCCGACAGAACGGATAGGATATCGGCAACACCGAACATATTAAAATTGGTCATCTGAATAAAGGAGGGCATGATCGTCGTCTGGGCCGGAACCAGAATGGTGAAGATAACGATAGCAAACAGAATCTTCTTCCCATAAAACTCAAATCGTGCGAAGCCATAGCCCACCATAGCGGTGACAAGCACTTGAATACAGGCGCTTACCATCATAATCCGCCCCGTGTTAGCCAGCGCGGTAGGATAATGCATGGCGTTGAACGCCTGTCGGATATTCAGCAATGTATAGTGCTTGGGGATCCAGATAACGCTGGGATCCATCACATCCGCGTTTCCACGGAATGCGGAACTGGCCATATACAGAATAGGGTATAGGATAACGTATCCGATACCAATGATAAACGCCCAGCGGAACAGAATCCATATCAGAGACTGCACCCGGCGCTTCGTACGTATGTCGTTCACTCCATGAACGGCAGAACGTATGCCGATAATATTGATTTTCACCCCCTCACCCCCTTCTTATTCACTGTCCGAATAAAATATTTTCCGGGAAAGCAGCATCATGACCACGCCCAGAATCACCATAATACATACAAAGTACAGCCAAGCCAGAGCGGAGCTGTATGAATAGTTTAGACCGTTGGCCTGATCCGATATGTATTTCATGGCCGGATTGGTGTAACTAGTAAAGGTGTCGATGATGGTGTATATGACATTGACCAGAATAACCGGACTTATCATCGGCAGAATAATCTTGCAAAAATACTCCCACGATGTCGCCCCCTCAACGCTGGCAGCCTCTTTGAGCGAGGAGGGAATGGTCTGCAGTCCAGTTAGGAACAGCAGGATTTGGACACCCGATTGCCATGTGAGATTAAAAATCCGATCGATGATTCCGGTCAAAAAAGAGACTATTTCGGGAGATACTCCCATCTTCAAAACGATATCCTCGATGGAAGCGCTGCTGACCATGTAGACTGAACCGGTATCCAAAGAGCTGACATTGGTTTCTCCCTGAATGATGCCGAGCAGCACCGTGGAGGATAGCATCAGCGGCAGGAAAAAGATACATCGCACGACCGCACGACCGTGGAATTTCTGGTTGAGCAGCATAGCCACAAAGATACTGAACACCAGAATAATCGGCACCTCGGTCAGCATATTGCGAAAAGCCTGCAGCAGTTTGGGCATAAAGTCCGGATCCTCCAAAAGCGCCCGCTGATAGTGTGTCAGCCCCGCCCACGGACGCTCCAGACCGCCACCGGCCAGCACCGATACGGACTGGAAGGAATACAGGAAAGACTCCACAATGGGGATCACAAAAAGGGAAACCAGTCCGATTACCCAGGGCAGGATGAAGGTATACCCCACGAGCATTCTTTTCCTTTGCATCTGGGATAATTTCTTCGTATTTGTTGTCACCGCATTCCTCATCCTCTCGTATATGCCGGTACGATTCCATACCGCTTCAAAACCCGACGGTTCATCCCCTGACCGCAAAGGACTGCGCTTCTATCTGCATACCATCGACGGTGATCGGCTGTTCGTTGTAGTTCACCACTACCTGCGCGCCGTTTTCGTAAAGCGTGATGGCCACGCCGTTTTGCGGCCGGCTGTGGCCCACAATGGCGCTGCCTTTCGTGACGGCAAGAACGCGTGCATAAGCCTGATACGCCTCGGCAGCCTCCTTGGTCCAGGAGGTATAGGCGGAATTGTATACCCATTCGATATGGGTTTCCTTCGTGAGCGATTCGTTGCGGCCGTTCAGAATAAAATGAGGCGCGGCGCCATATTCGAGCGTCTGTAGCAGCGCTTCCGTGCTCCAGCGTAGATTCAGCGCGTCACTGGTATATCGTTTGTAGCCGGAGAGCACAATCGGATAGAAGGGAACCGACTCATCCTCGATGGAAAAGTGGCTGTCCGTCATCGGCGCGTCCAAAACCTCGTCAATATAGGGAAACAGATAAGCGTTCGCGCCATCCAGAATCGGAACCTTCCCAAGTTCCCGAACCTTTTTCAGCGCCTGAATCGTCATATCGGCCGTCTCGCTACGATCGTGGACGCCCTGCGCGTAGTCAGATACCAGAAAGGAGCCGGCGTCTCCTAGGGAAAGTCCCACGCTCCCAAGCTGATAAGAGGTGATCGCCGCCTGAGCAATGGAGGCGTAGCTGGAAGGAGAAACCAGATACCAGCCGCCCAGCCGTTCCGAACGCAGAAAGCTCTGCACATCGTAAGTAAACTGAAGGCTTGGAGCGCCGGACAGGGTGCGTACCGCGTTGCGGGACTTCGTGAAGCCGTTTCCTTCCGTGTACAGCTGGGATGCGTTGATGTCCATAGTCAACCGCACCGCACGGTCTTTCTCCGCCAACCCCATCAGCTCCCGGAAATCCTTCCGACTCCCCAAGCAGGATTCCAGCTTGCCCTTCACTGCGATTTTTCCGGTTAGGCCGCCTTTCGTCCAAGCTTTGTATTGCAACGACACCTTATCTGCACCGGCATCCCGCAGGGAACGAATCAGAGTCTGCGCATCCGCGTAGGTGGTTAGCGGCATGGTCTTCTGATAAGGGATCCAACAAAAACTGCCCGTCTTGTTAACGGCGCCATAGGAGGTGACGGAAAGAAACGCGTCCGACGTGTCCGTACGCCCCATCCCCTTTTCCTCCGCTAGATACTGGCGGTACCGGGTCGCCATCTCAACGTAACCGGCGTCCGCTCCCAGGGGATAGTACCTAACCTCGTATTGCCGGACCGCATACGGTTCGTTCGCATATTGCACCAAATTGGTCGAGCGCTCCTGATTGGTTTCAATGCTGAGCTTTTCGCTCGGCCAGGTGGAGAAGGAGAAGTAGGCGGCATTGTAGATTTTTTTCATCCCGCTTACATACGCGTTGGCACTTGCAAACACGTCCCCGTCCGTCGTCACCATCAGCAGACCCTGCTGTTCCTTGTACAGGCCCAGCACCGGTAAATGCGCCTTTTGCGGGGTGTCGTCGCAAAGTTCGGGCGAGGTCAGGCGATCGCTGCCATAAATGGGTTGGGAGTATTCTGCGGTATTACTCTTGCCGTTGTTGAAACGGACAAGCGCGCCCGAACCATCCGGCACCAGAAAATACCCTTCCTCCTGGGTATCCGCGCAGCCAAAGTAAGGAAGCAGGGAAACGGAGGCCAGCGTACCGTTCTCGCTGGTGTGTCGAATCTCTTCGAGCGGAATCTGTACGGACAGGTATTCATCCTGCAGTTCATATCGCACGGGTATCTCAAAACCCTCTTTGACAAACTCGTAATAAAACGTAATGGTATTGCCGTCCATACGATACCGCAGTCCATCACGGTTCACTGAAGCCAGCTGGCTGTTGCGATCCTGAATTTTATAGCGTGTATCGTAAAAGGAAATCTCCAATTGTTCGCTCATCAGGTTGCGTTTACTCTTGTTCAGTTCTTCGTCGTTTTCGGTATCAGGCGGATTAGAATACCAGGTATATGCCGCGTTTTTATCGCATAGAGCAATCTGGCCGTTGCTTTTGTTAACCTCCAGGCGCAGCGTGTCGTTCTCCGTCATCACCGTCCACTCGTCCGCCTCGTTGATCGCGTCCAGCTTTTCGACATTGGAGACTATGTCCCGCGGCGTGGTGCCGGCCGTTTCCGGCATGGCGGACGCGATTGGCACTACGCCCAGCGAAGCGAGCACAAACGCTGTGCCGAGACATGTAACTATGATTTTTTTCAAGGCCGATCCCTTCCTTCCCCTCGGTAAACCGCGAAGGTCTACAGGCGGAACATCATCTCATTATATAAGAGCCGCACAAACGTATACACGTTGTGCATCAGGGTAAAGAAAAGCAGTACCAGAAACAGGATAATCAGCATACCAACCACCGTCAGCAACAGCGTGGAAAAATTCTTAGACATGGTAAACTGGTGAATCCCCATCATCCCGGCAAGCAGCAGCAGGCCACTCCATGCGGTAAGAAGCATAGTGGCCGCCGTGAAAAACACCGCTTCATTTTGCGTCAGAAGGTGGGTGGCCAGATTCAGCGGAATAATGAACAGGGTATACGGTGCCAGCGCGTAACACACAGCAATCCAGATTTCCCGCAGGGATCCCTTGCCGTCCAGCAGGGTGCACACCAACCAGTTCGCTATCGTGAACACCGCCACTATTCCGAAACAGCCCGTCAATATCCACAGGATATTGACGTCCTCCAGTCGAACGGGATTGAAAATATAGGCGCAAACAACCTTATTCATCACATTGGCCACAAAGAACAGCAGCATAATACAATTCGCCAGTACAAGCGAGCCCTTTTTGTTGTACTTAAGTTCCTCGAAGCCGGTTACCGGATGAATAAAAATATAGAATAAATACCGCAGTGGGGACATTGTTTCAAAACGCATGGCACTAATTTCCTCCTCTCGGAAGTTTTCATTTTAACGGAATAAACGGGTGATAATCCCGGATAACCAGCGAAGTCCGCGCCGGAGAAGCCCACTGCGTATAAGCGCCATCAGACCGATGAACGTCACGGCAAGGCACACACAAATAATCGTAAAATTCTGGCTGATGAATTCCTTGCGATATTGCTCCTTGGCTTTCGAATACTGTTCTCGATCGTTCGCCTTTCTAAAGTATTCCATTGCCTCCCCGAAATTTCCCAGCTGATAATTCACCTTGCCATAGGCCATGTGCGCCAGCTTGTAGGCGGAATCCATTTTCAGAATATCATCCCAGTACGGCAGCGACTCGGCATACAACCCATCGGCATAGCGGTCGATGGCCTCATGCAGCTTTTCTCCGAAAGCGGTGGGCGTAAACACAGTAACTTCCCCGCTGGAGCTGTCCAGCACCAGCAGACGGTCTCCCTGACTGCAGACGGAAACCGGATCGATGAAGCAACCAGCATAGCTGCCCCCCCCCCCAAACACTGTGAGTAGGTCCCCATCTTCGCTATATTGGAAAAGTTTTTTCCCCCGCCGATCCAGAGCTGTGTAGTATTTCTTCTGTGTCACGGAGACGGAAATAAGATTGCTGCTATATGTCGTGCCGCGGTATGTATATGACTGATAATCACCGAAAAAGGCGTTTTCCGCTAGGATGTTGTGCCCCAGCGGATTGAGCTTGCGAAGCCGTTCGTGGCCGGAGGAATCGGAAACGGAGGCAATAATAAAATCCTCTTCGTCAATGCATAGTGATGAATACTGCACCGGCACGAAACGCTGCATGTTGTCCTTCATGGTTTTGGGCGCGATCTTTTTCCACAGTAAAGTCGCCATATTAGAGAACGTCATCTGCACCTGATTGCTACCGTAATACCCGTCGAACTCTCCCTCCGGAGAAAAGACAGCAAGCCCCTGGTATATGCCGTCCAGAGAAACATAAAGCAGCCCACTACTATTCACCACGATATCCGTGGGACTGAATTCCAATGATTGTGAAAACATCTCGCTGTCTGGTTTAGTAATCTGCCGCTGTACGACGCCGTCCTCCCCGCAGATGAGGATGCGGTTGTTGCCGGTGTCGCAGATATACAGCTTTCCGTCTCGTTCAAAGACCGCCCGTGGCATGTTGAACTGCGTTTGCGTGCCGTCGGCCATGCGCATGCTTGTCAGAATGGTTTTCAAGCTCAAATCCGGATGCAGTACGATTAAACGGTTGTTTTTCGTATCAGAAATGTAAATTTGATCGCTACTGTCGCAATAGACACGGCTTGGCTCGTTGAAATTGCCCGTTCCGAGCGTCGCGCCAGAGATAACCCGTGATGCCGTATAGGCGTCCGGCGAATACACCGGCTGGTAAAACGCGTCGTAAACATAACTCTGCCCCGGGCTCAGCGCCGACGCCGGAATCCCGGAAAACGCCAGCAACAGAACCGCAGCGCCAGCGGCGATACGGGGCGCAGCACGCTTCTTCATAGACTACTCCTTCATTCCTGAGTGACTCATGGTTTCCAAAACCTGACTCTGGCTAAACACGAACACCAAAATGGGCGGGATCATCAGCACCACGGAGGCCGCCGCACCTACACCGACGCGGGCAATTCCCCCCGCACTTATCTGGCTGAGCATGGTCGGCAGCGTCTTGAGCGCCTCGTCGTACAGGAATTGGGTTCCACCGTTGTTCCAGATACTCTGGAACGCAAAAATCACGCAGGTCAGCCACGCCGGCTTGATGTTTGGCATAATGATGCGCCAGTAGATCACAATCGTTTTGGCACCGTCTACCTTGGAGGCTTCAATCAGGCTGTCCGGTAGCCCCACCATGAATTGGCGCATAAGGAATAGTCCCAGGGAAGAACCGAACGCCGGAAAAATCAGCGCCATATAGGTGTCGATGAGGTGCAGTTTCGCCATCACCAGATAGGAGGGTAGCGCTAGCACATCCGCCGTAAATAGCAGAGAGGTAACAATAATGGAAAATACTATTTTATCGCCCGGAAAATGCAGCTTAGCCAACGGGAACGCCGCCATGGAGGCCAAGAGGACATGACCGACCGTCGCCACGATGGAAACCATCACGCTGTTGAACAGATAGCGCAAGAACGGGACCCAGGAGTTGCTTGCCAGCCGTATCAGTTGCGTATAGTTTTCCGTCGTCGGGTTCACCACAAAAAATTTCGGCGGAAATATAAAAATCTCATCCAACGGCTTGAAAGACTGCAGTATCGCATAAATAAACGGCAAGGCCATAAACGCTCCAAAAATGAGCAGGATTAAAAAGATTCCAACATCCCCGCCGCGTTTTCGATTTATCTTTCGCTGTTCATATACTTTACTCATTGGCGGCCTCCAAAATTGGACAGAGTTTCGAATCACAGGAGGGAAAAGCATAGCCCGTTTATTAATCCAGATAGCGGTTGAGGAGCTTTCTGACGGCCGCGTTCACCAGCAGCATCATGAGGAACAATACCGTGGCGATGGAGCAGGCATAGCCCATTTCATACCGGATGTTACCTACATCGTTGATATGAGTAATCAGTGTGCTGCCCGCGTTGTCCGTGCTGGGAAAGCCCACCAGCGCCATGCTGATCCCTCCCACTGAGAAAGAAGAACTGATCTGCATAACAGCGGAAAAGAGGAGCGACGGCCCGATGGAAGGGATCGTGATTTTTAACAGCTCCTGGAAGCGGTTCCGGATGCCGTCGATGGCGCCGGCCTCGTAAAGGCTCTTATCCACTCCTTGCAGGCCGGCGATCAGCGCGAGAAAACTTGTCCCCAGCGAGAGCCAGAGCTGCACGATGATGAGGATTGGCATGATATAGCGGCTATCGACGGTCCACTTAATAGGCTCCATGGTGATGCCCATCTGTATCAGCATCGCATTGAGGAGGCCATAGCTGTCATTGCTGAAGATATACCCCCATATCACATACAGCGCACCGGAAATAGAGGGTGCATAAAAGATAAGCGTGATAAGCCAACGTAGTTGTCTGGGCATTTCGTTGATCATCCAGGCGAAAAACAGGCAGATACCATAACTCAGTGGGCCGGTTAAGAGGGCGAACACCAGTGTGTTACGTAGCGATTTGGGGAAATTGTCGTCGGTGAAAAACATATGGGCGTAATTTTTCAGCCCAATGAAGCTGGGCGTTTCCAGCATGTTGAACTGCGTGAAACTGAACCCCATGGCCACCAGCACTGGAACCACCGTGAACACGGTAAAAAACAGCAGATATGGCGCCACCAATAGATAGCAGTCGCCGCTTCGGCGCATGCGATGCCAAAGCCCGCCGTGCAGTAGAGACTCTCTCGCTTTCATGGTTTTTCCCCTCTCTCAGGAAAGTCCAAACTCCGTACGCTTGCGCGTGATCTCTTCATTCATTTGCCGGTTATAGTCACCAAGCGCCTCTCGGGGATTCGTATCTTTCAGCGTAACGTTGCGGAAGGCGTTATAAAGATTACGGGAGATGTAATAGCTGGCGGGTATCTGCTCTATCCCTTTGGCTGTCTCCCACTGGATTTGCAAAGCCTTCAGCTCCCCGGCTGTCCACGGAAGATCTTCGAGCGCCTTCTGGTTCGCCGTGTCATAGCGGGAGGCCGGACCTAGCAACGCCTCCACCGAACGGCCGTATTCGCTCTGGGCCTCCGAAGAATTGAACCAAGAAATAAAGCGCCAACAGGCCGCCTTATTCGCTCCTGTATCCAAAATGATTGAACAGGAGCCGAAAATCGCAGAGGAACGATCCAGATGTCCGTCTGAACGGACGGTTCCCGGCATCGGTGCCATCCCCCACTGCCCGCTTATCTCCGGCGCTCCGGCGGCCAGCTTGTTATACAGCGTGTAGCTCTCAATACCTATGGGCATTTCTCCCGTACGGAACC
This sequence comes from uncultured Oscillospiraceae bacterium, assembly GCA_900546265.1. Taxonomy (GTDB): domain Bacteria; phylum Bacillota; class Clostridia; order Oscillospirales; family Acutalibacteraceae; genus UMGS856. The sequence goes on from URCA01000011.1 coordinate 32,647, forward strand.
GGTTGTAGAAATCATAATCGGTGAGCAGATCGTATTTGGTGTAAAAAGATGTCCACTGCTCAAACGCCTGCAGCGCTTCCGCCGTATCCATATTGGTTTGTGCGCCGTCGTTCCGGTAATAATTTTGTCCCTGCTGAAGCAAAAGAGTATCAAAAATACTGCTGGCCGAGGAAGGAAGGCCGGTACTGGACATGGCTACGCAAGGCAGTCCCACACTCAGATTCTTCCGTTGCAGCATAGGGATGAGTTGGTACAGTTCCTTCCACGTTTGTGGAACCTGCAGCCCCATCTCGTCAAAAATATCGGTACGGTAGAACATCATGTTAAAGCTGGCGGTAGTGGGCAAGCCGTACACGCCTCCCTGATATTGATACGGCACCAAAGTCTCTTTGGAATACTGGCGAACCACCTCTTCGTAATCCGGGAACTGCTTCAAATCTATCAAAGCGTTTCGGGCGGCCAGATTGACCGGCTGATCGTTGGCCGCAAAAAGCACCACATCCGGCCCGGTTCCGGCGAAAGTGGCCTGCACAACCGAGGCGGTTGTCAAACGCAGATCGACGGCGATCCCGGTGTCCGGCGTAAAGCTGTCCTCTACCATGCTTTTGATAATCTGAACCTGATCGCGCCCCAGATTCACCCAAACCTGAATGCTGTCCTTGCTTTCCGAGGCGTTTCCAATGACGTTATAGTCCACCACAAAGGAGCCGACAAACTGGCGCACCTGAAAGAGCAGGTTGTCCCAGAGGCTGGATTCGTTCTCTTGAAAAGAGGCCACCCCGCTGGGAATTATCTGTATGTAATCCAGTTCCAGAGCCTGATCTTTCAGCCGCACTATCCAGGAGGAAAGCGCGCTGATGTTGTCGCGGAAAGAGTTCAGGCGTTTCGGTATGGTATCCAGCTCCGTGAGGAAGCTGTTCATCTGCTGGATCAGCCGATCGAGCGATGCGGTATCCCCGTCGCGGCCACTGTTTTTATGGCTCTGCATCTCTCTGTATGTCTGCCGCATATCGTCCCGCAGCCCGGTGATCGTTTCTTTCAGGGAGGGGATTTCGCTGGCCAGATAATAGTCTCGCAGCGAGTCCGGCTGCGTACCCGTAACCATGATGATGGCGCGGTAAAGCGCATACAGGCGCTGCACCTGTCCGCTCAGCTTGCTGGTCAGCGCGGCGGTATTCCCTGGAACCACCTCCATCGATATCGTGTGTTCGCCTGAAGATAGATAGAATTCAAATTCCTGCTTTCCATCGCCCAGCGTCTGAAAATACCAGTCGTTGCTATAGGCGAACTCCACGGCCTCCAATTCCTTGAACGGCACCTTATCATCGATATACACCCGCCGGTTAGTGGCGTATCCCCGCTGGTAATTTTGCTGAACCCGCATCCCTATCCGATAATACCCGGCAGTGGCGATATTGAATTTCCAGGTAAGCCATTGTCCCTGCGACTGCCAATTGTAGTCGCCAATGGTATTATAGCGGATCTGGGTGGGGTGAGAGGGTGAGGTTTTGGCATCTGAGCGATCGTACATGGGAACGAGTGAGATATCCGACTTGAAGTCCGCCTTTTCCCCTTCCAGCCAAATCGGCTCCGCCTGCGTGGCGCGGTCATCGGCATAGGATGAGGAGACCTCGTAATAGGAAGCCGGTGTCTTATAAGCCGTCAGCACGATTTTCTCAATAACCAGATCGGTGCGATTGCCTTCCAGCCGCAGCGTATGCATCCCTTCGCTCAGGCAGAACTGATACGGCTCATTGGAAATCCCCTCGTTGTCGTAGAAGAAGGAGTGGGTCCAGTAAAAGAACTGAACCTGCCGGGGGCGTTGTTCATTCCCGGTTTTATCAGCGGCGAACGTCTGTGTCTCGTTTTTCCATAGGCGGTGAAGCGTCAGCGCCTCCGCTTGCCGAAAAGGCGTCTGCCCGTCCAGTTGCAAGCCCACCTCGATCCGGTCGCATTTGCTCTCCAGCGGATAATAAAAGACCTGTATGCTGTAGCAGCCGGTTTGCTCCACCTGAAAATCCCAAGTGACAGCCGCGGGATTCTCTCCCGTCTCCCACCGTAGGACCTGTGAAACGCCCTCAAAGTTATCTAGAAGCTGCAGGCTGCTGTCCACGAAATCGGCGGACGATGCCGGAACAGTCACCGATTCCGCCGCCGCGGGAATGCCCGTATATTTCCGGCTGTACTCCGTATAGGAAGGAGTGGCGCCGGTGCTCTGTGCCACCGTATCCGCCGGAGAGGCGGCGGGTTGCACCGTTTCCGCCCCGGCCAAAAGCGTGGGAGCCGCCAGACAAAAGGCGCTGAAATACGCCAGCGCTTTATACACGATCGATCGCATCATAGAGCGGATAACCTCCTGTCAAACCGTATTTCGTTATTTTTCGTCCCGGTTCTATTCACAGTTTATCCAATGGAGAGCGGGATGTAAATCGCTCATTTTTTGAAGGATATACAAAATGTTCCGCGCGGTCGTCTGACGCGAGAAAGTAGCCGCAGAAGTCATTTTATCGCCGTCTCCGGGAAGGTTAAAGTGCCGTTAAGAGAATATTTTCCCTATCCGCGTAAGGCAGCCACGTATATGCAGAACGGGCCGGAGCCGCCTTTTACGGCGGTTCCGACCCGTTCTTCCAATACCTGTGTTTTATCTACCCGCTCTATTTGACTACAGCGGAATTATAGAACGTCTTGATATCTGAATTCCACTTGGTCTTGTAGCTTTCCAGCACGCTAGTGATGTCCTTCCCGCTGGCAACTTCCCAGAAAAGATTGTCGGATGTGGAGATACCTACGCTCCAGACATCAGAGCTAATGACTTTGTTATACAGGGATTCATATCGCTTGATTTGATCCGCTTTCAGATAGTTGCGCAGATACTCCTGACGTAGCTGATAATCCTGCTGCAAGAAAAGATAGATATACGCCGCGCCGCCGGAGGGATTCTTGGAACTGGCCGGAACGCCAAACCAGCCGGCAGAACCAGGTGTGACATTGGTGTTACCGGACGGTCCCGTGGGCATAGGCACAAAGTCCCAGTCGAAGTTCTTAACAGTAGACATGAAATGCGTCTTATTTCCAAACCGATCCATATACATCGCGGTATTTCCCAGCTTAAAATCCGCCTCGCTCCATCCCTGATAGCTGGAGAATCCTTTGATATTATAGTTGATATCCTGGAAGAACTGCAGCACCTCACGTACTTTGGTATCTCCCAGATTCAGCTCATAACGATTGGTAGAAGAGTTGAATTTGACAAAGTCGGTGTTGTTGCAAGACAAGAAGCTGGTTAAATCCCAGGAGGTGAAAGGTGTAATCTTCTCGCCGTCGCTGGTCGTCTTATTCGCCAGCTCGGAAAGCACCGTTTTCAGCGTATCGAAGCTCCACCTGCCCTCTTCATAGTATTCACCAGGCGACGTGATACCTAGGTTGTTAAAAATATCTTCATTATAGAGAATTACAAAAGGATAGTTGGTCGAGTTGACCATATAAAAACGGCCGCGATCCTTTGTCTGCTGCATGACACTGCGGCTGGCGGAGAACACATCCTCGCTCAGATCAAAATACTTATCGACCTTCTGCATCAGCCCCTTGGACACCATCGTGTCGTCGGTCGCGGTCATGTCATAGGAGATTCCAGAGGCAGTATCCAGTGCCAGTTTGTTTGCCACCTGGCTCCAGATGGTCACCGTATATTCCACTGTGGCTCCATAGCGCTTTTCCAGTTCCTTGATGATTTTTCCATGTTCCCTAGTCCATCCCTCGAACGCCAGGACACGAATCGTGTCCCCTTCGATTTTGGCGGGCAGGCTCTTACTGCTGCCGAATACCGCGTCTTTGTTGCTCGGTAGCGTGCTGTCCGTTTTAGATGCCGTTGTTTTAGAGGTGGTTTTGTGTGGTGTCTGATTAGAATGTTCATCGTTGTTGCTTTCTCCCGGCATATTGGCGGAGCTAGACTCGGCTTGGTCGTCTTCCGTTTCCTGTGTGGTGCTGCCTTCGGAATCGGCTGTTCTGCTGGCATCGGAAACGCCGGAAACCTCCCCGATATTGGCCGGCTCATTACCGTTGCAACCCACCGCCCCTACAAAAAGCAGAAGCGCGCAGAGAGCGGCGACTATGCTAGCTTTTTTCATTTTGTCCATCCCTTCTCTATTACAAAATAAATTCAATGATGTTCGGCCATGCCGATGTCACAGGCGTCCACGATACTTTGACCAAAAAAATCTTTTAAACCGGTCACGCCCGTGTTGACGCCCTTGTCGATACAGGGAGAATCATTTTTCAGCTTGTATCCCGCCGGACCACCGCCGGGCTTTACAATTTTGGGATCCATCAGCAGATCGTCGGTTCCTATCGGGCGGTGCGAGACAGCTCCAAAGTACATATTGTTGCGGAAAGTGTATTCTGCTGAGGGGACAAACCCAGAGGAAAATCCGTTGCCAGCCACATAAAACAGGTTGTTGAACACATCCAGTCCGGTGGCGCTGACATTATATCCCCACTCAGTGACCGACATTAAGTTGGCGCCCGAGTTTTCCGGTATGTAGACGGTGTTGTTGTAAATCTTCACATTGGTAAGCTTACCGCCCAGAGAGAAGATGTACTGCCTGTCGTTTTCGCTCAGGTTGTAACGCACGATTACGTTTCGGTTCCAATATCCCTCGGCGCCGTACGTACAAATGAGCAGGAAACCGCCGTCGTTGTCGTGGCTGTAGTTGTACTGTACCGTGGTGTCCTGGCAATTGATGTCGACGTCAAAGCCCTGTGCGTCATTGCCCGCTAGAATCTGACCGTAAGCCTCATTATTCTGCATGATACAGCCGTCGCTGTTGTGTGGCCAAATGCCCGCGTAAGCCGTGTTATTGCCATAGGAGGTATTGTTACAAATGTTGTTGGTCAGCAGCGCATTCTTGGTAACCGAAACCCAGATGCCGTCCCCCGCGCAGGCCTCCACATAGGTGTTGCACAGCTTGAGGTTGGTGGAAGGCGTCCAGTCGCCCACCGACCACTCCTCCCCCATAGCGCCCCGGATGCACCAGTCGGATTTAACCGAGATACCGTTGGCTCCAGAATTGGTGACAGAACAGCCGTCTATCGTCAGATCCTCAAACCAGACGGGACTGGCCGCCGAAGCGCAGGTAACGACAATGCCACCGTAGGAACGATTGGTTTCACTGGACACGTCGTGAACATTGACGTTGAACAGACGTACGCCCTTGATCGCGCCGCCACGGTCGGAGACGCTACCGCCGCCCTGTATCAGGACGCCGTAGCGCGGGGCGGTAACAGCGGAATAATTGGTTATCTCCACATTCCGCAATTCCACATAACTCATATTGCGCAGCTGAACAGCGAATTTGGAGCCGTCCCCGTTGATAATGGGGGCCGGGCCGCTGCCGTAACGATCAAACACGATTTTACGACCCGCCTCGCCATTCCCAACTGGCGCCAGATACCCGTTGAATATACTTCCGGCTTTGAACAGGATCCGGGTCCCGGGCTTTAGTTCCATATGATTGACACGGCTCAGCGTGCGCCATGCTGTTTGGGGTGTCTTACCGTCGTTGGCATCGTTGCCATCCATGCTGTCCACATAATAGGTGATGTATGTTTCTTCCGAGGAAGCGGTGATGATTACGTCCAGCGTCCCGATGTTCAGGATGTCCACGGTTCTGTAGACGCCCTCCACCAGCTTGCCTTCCAGTTCTCTCGCCTTATCCCGCACGGCCTTGGAACGGGCGGTGCGCAGATATTTATAATATACATCCTCCACCACTTCGCTGTACGGCTTAAAGTTGGTGGGATCCATTCGGTCTCCTGCCAAATAGAACTGATATTTTCCCTTGATGGTTCCATAATAGGTCTGGAGGGTGGAGGCGGAAGGATTCTGCGTTTTTCCGAGAGCCTTTTCCAGCTTGATACGGTTCGTGGTGATCCAATACCGGAAATACTGTTCTTTTGTAAATTGTACCGGGCCGTACAGGTTCGCTCCCCGCCGCAGCGCCTGCGAGCGGGCAGTGTTGGTGTCTATCCACTCCTTTATAAAGGCCGAATAGCTTATATCCTTAATAATCCCATACTCTTTCATCAGGATCAGTTCCGCTTTGGTGTTAATAAGCTCCTCGAGCGCTTCCTCCCGGAGCATTTCCTCCGGGGTGTCGTCGCCGTATTTTGTCGTCCAAAAATCGTCGGTTACTTTGGCGTTGTATACCGTTTTGAAATTTTGCGCCACCAGCGCGCGGTTACGTGCTGCGTAGAACTGGAATTCCTCCCGCTCAATAGGATACGTATCCAGATAAGCGATGATATTCGCGTCTTGCACCACTCCCGTGTTATCCCCCGTATCTGGCATTTGCACGGTGGTACCAGTAGGAGAGGTGATTGTCGTCCGGCTGGTAACCGGCCCCCGGCTGGTTGTCGTGGTCGTGTCCACGTTTGCCGCTTCCCCTGTCGGTCCTGAGGAAGTGGTGGATGTCGTGGTTCGGATAGTCGATCCCCCCTTTATCTGACTTGAAGGTTCTTCCCCAGTCAGGGATACCCCTTCCACTGAAAAAACACATACGATGGCTATAACAGCTGCCAGCACGATCCCCAGAATCGCGGAACCCAAAATAACCTGTCTCTTGCCCACCAGTCCCAGAGCGTTCGGTTTTGCCATTTTCGCAACTCCCCTTTTTCGCCAACTTGAAATATGCCACTGTATTGATTTCATTGTATACCGATACTAAACGCGCTGTAAATAAACAATTTAAAATGGGATATCCATTTTTTTGTCGAGCTTGCATAGCTGAGCGTTGCTCCTGTTTTTCCACGTTGGGGTCATGGTATTACCGTTTTTTCGAAAGGCGGCACGTCCCGGAAGCCTATGACTTCCGGGACGTGTAAAAACCATATTAGTGGCAGCTCATGCTTTTGCGTTTCCAGATATAGCCGTCGGTCAGCATAGAAACGGCCGCGCCGATTCCGGCCAGCGATGCTCAAGGCGAATTGACGCCTGTGTTAAGAGATTCGCCTCCTCCGGTCTGGAAGGTCTATCCTGCCCGGGGGTAAATTGGAAACATCGCCCGGTTTAGATGGGGGTTCCTCTCCGGGAGTCGGGGTTTCCTCTTGACCATGCTCGGAGGCTGAGGCTTTTACCTGAATCGTCACGACACGGCTAACTATATATCCCCCTGACTGTCCATAGACATACGCAGAACGGCCTGAACCGTTTCGAGCGACCGTCCGGTTACACTGCTGCCGCTCACCGTCACATGCTCTGCACCGCTGATGGGAATAAGATGCCCCCCGCTCCACCGCTTCTCCCGCAAGAGTTTTGGCCTTGGCCGTCATCGTCACCGACTCGCCTTCGTTCAGGATGTACTCGTCTTTGGCGGCTTCCAGTGATTCGGTTTCCGGCATAAAATCCTGCACGCGATCTATGGTAATATGTGTGACGACCCCGGCAAGCAACTCCTTGCCTAGAGCCACATCGTTCACGGTCCAGACCCAGGTGATCACCCTGCTGTCTGGACTATAAGATGGAATCGCTCCGAAAAGAAACAGCGGATCCGGAACCATCACCAAGTGCATTCCCGTTCGCTTGTTCCCTTCGTCATGGCGCATCCGTCCAACTGGCTGGCCGTTTATCAAGGCCACAAGAGTTAACGTATCCGTATGACTGAGTATTTGGTTGCCAAAGAGCCGTTCGTGGCTATGAGGCGGGTATAAAATTCAGTAAAGAATAACCCCCTCACTCTCTTAGCCGTTGAGTGAGGGTGGACGGAATTATTTTACTTTTCCAGGAGTTTTTTAATTGAATAAATAACTTCTAATATTGAAGCCCAGAAAATCAAAACCGTCTTTTACATGGGTGATTTTGGTCTTTTCTTCTGATAAGGTAAGTCCTCGCACTGTCAGATAATCTGCCAGTATGGAGTACAAATCCTCTGCTTCTTTTTTGCTTGCACACATTATCACAAAATCATCAGCATATCTGCACATGGTATATACAGCGAAGTTTATCAAAACAAATCCGATACATGGTGTCAAGATTCCTTCGCCCAGGGCAAAAGCGCAGGTTCCCACCCGTAAAAAGGTGCGGGAAATTGTAACGCCCGACCAATGGAGAACCATTATCCAGCGATTCCCGTATGGACATTCCTGCTATATCCCGCTGCTCTTAGCCTATCGCTGCGGCCTGCGTCTTGGTGAGGCTTTCGCCTTAGACCGCAAGAGGGATATTGATCTGGAAAATGGCACTCTGGCCGTTAACCAACAGGTTCAGTGGCTCAACAAACATTGGACGTTTACCGATCCGAAATACGATTCCTTCCGAGTTATTAAACTGGATAGATATATGCTGGCCGAACTGAAAAAAGTAATCGAACGGCAGGAAAAAGCAGAATCTTTCTATGCGGAACACTACACGCATCTGTATGAAAATCCCCAGCGCCAGCTTGTAACGAAGAAAGGAGAAGGTTGCCGAGAAATCCATATGCTCAGCGTCCGGGAAAACGGGACATATATCCAGCCTCGCGTAATGATGCACTGCAGCCGGGTCATTCACTATGATTTGGGCTTTGAAAACTTCGACTATCATTCTCTTCGGCATACCCACACCACCATGCTGATCGAAAGGGGTGCCTGTCCCAAGGACGTGCAGATGCGCTTGGGCCACAAGGACATTTTAGTCACGTTGAAAGTCTATACGCACCTCACCGAGAAAATGCAGAACCAAAGCATCGAACTATTGAATACCATGCCTCTTACCGGAACTGAGACCAGCGCCCCGGCCCTCATGCAGATGGGTAAAGAAACACCCGAATCCATTATGAATTCGATAGACCTTTGCCCCGAAATTAACCCGCAAGAACCGAGCATTCATGCTGGTTCAGCGACCCTTGTACCCGGGCTTAGGGTACAAGCTTGTACCCCGGATTTGAATTTGGGGTACAAAATGGGTACAAAGGGCGCAATCCTATCGGTTGAGAGCGATTTTGAAAGCAAAAAGAGAGCCGCCCAGTAGGCAGCTCTCCTTTGGAATAAATCCAGTATTCATGCGGGGTTAAGTCCCCTATTACTTCGCCTCAGACACCGCCACGGCACAGGCCACGGTTGCGCCGACCATGGGATTGTTGCCCATGCCGATGAGGCCCATCATTTCCACGTGGGCCGGCACAGAGGAAGAGCCGGCAAACTGGGCGTCGCCATGCATGCGGCCCATGGAGTCGGTCAAGCCGTAGGAAGCCGGGCCGGCCGCCACGTTGTCCGGATGCAGGGTGCGGCCCGTACCGCCGCCGGAAGCGACGGAGAAATATTTCTTATCGTTCTCCTGCGCCCACTTCTTATAGGTGCCCGCCACCAAGTGCTGGAACCGCGTCGGGTTGGTGGAGTTGCCGGTGATGGACACTTCCACGCCCTCATGCTGCATAATGGCCACGCCTTCCAGCACATCGTTGGCGCCGTAGCATTTGACTTTGGCGCGTTCGCCGTCGGAGAACGCCTTCTCACTGACGACCTTCAAATCGCCGGTATAGAAATCGTATTCGGTATTCACATAGGTGAACCCGTTAATCCGGCTGATAATATACGCCGCATCCTTGCCAAGGCCGTTGAGAATAACCCGCAGGGGGTTCTTACGCACCTTATTGGCCGTGCGGGCGATGCCGATGGCGCCTTCGGCGGCGGCAAAGGATTCGTGTCCCGCCAGGAAGGCGAAGCAGGAGGTTTCCTCACTGAGCAGCATTTTGCCCAGATTGCCATGGCCAAGGCCCACCTTGCGCTGTTCAGCGACAGAACCGGGCACGCAGAACGCCTGCAGCCCCTCGCCGATTACAGCGGAAGCCTCTGCGGCGTCAGTGACGCCTCTTTTCAGCGCCAGAGCCACGCCGAGCGTGTAGGCCCAGACGGCATTTTCAAACGCAATGGGCTGCACGCCCTTGACGATCGACTCCACGTCAATCCCCTTGGACAGGCAGAGATCCCGGGCGTCTTCCATGGAACCAAGCTGATTGTCGGCCAAAAACTTTTCGATTTTGGCCATGCGGCGCTCTTTGCCCTCAAATTTCACATCGTTTGCCATTTGTCCGTCCTCCTACTCTTATTCCTCACGGGGATCGATGTACTTGGCAGCTCCGTCGAAGCGGCCGTACTGCCCGATATTCTTCTCATACGCGTCGTTCGGCTGCATGCCGTGACGGATATCCTCCAGCATTTTGCCCAGCTTAACGAACTGGTAGCCGGTAACCTCGCCCTCTTCATCCAACGCCAATTTGGTCACATAGCCCTCGGCCATTTCGAGATACCGGACGCCCTTGGCCTTGGTGGAATACATGGTGCCCACCTGAGAGCGCAGGCCCTTGCCCAGATCCTCCAGGCCGGCGCCGATGGGAAGACCGTCCTCAGAGAACGCGGACTGGGAGCGGCCGTAAACCAGCTGCTGGAACAGCTCCCGCATCGCCACATTGATGGCGTCGCAGACCAGGTCGGTGTTCAGGCATTCCAGCAGGGTTTTGCCCGGCAGGATTTCGGCGGCCATAGCGGCGGAGTGGGTCATGCCGGAGCAGCCGACAGTTTCCACCAGAGCCTCCTCCACAATGCCCTCCTTCACGTTCAGGGTCAGTTTGCAGGTGCCCTGCTGAGGAGCGCACCAGCCCACACCGTGAGAGAGGCCGGAAATATCGGAAATCTGGGTGGATTTCACCCATTTGCCCTCTTCCGGAATGGGGGCGGGGCCGTGGTGAGGGCCCTTCTTCACTATGCACATTTGTTCCACTTCATGGGAATAGTTCATAATTGTACTCCTTTCGGCTTATACTGCCGCGCTGCCGCCGGATGCCGGTCAGGCCCGCTGCATGTTTGTCACGCTTTTTCTATTATACCGAAACTGCGCCGCCTGCGCAAGCCCCGCCCACGGGAATTGACGAAAAATTCACAAAAGAAAAAGCGCCGGATAGCCTGACGAATTTAATAGAGTTTGCACAATAGCGGACAGCTGGAATTCCATTGTCATGAAAAATTCCACCGCGGCCAAACCGCGGTGGAATTTTTAAAACCGTATTATTCGCTCACAAAGGGCAGGAGCGCAATCTGACGGGCGCGTTTGATGGCGACGGTCAGGTCCCGCTGATGGCGGGCACAGGTGCCGGTCACGCGGCGGGGAAGGATCTTCGCCCGCTCGGACATGAAACGGCGCAGACGGGCCACGTCTTTGTAGTCGATGGAATCGATTTTATCCACGCAAAACTGGCAAACCTTACGGCGGCCCTTCCGGCCTCCGCGGCCGCCCGGGCGTTCGGATCTCTCAAAAGCCATGAGCATTGGCCTCCTTTTCTAAAGCGTTCAGAACGGCAAATCGTCATCCCCGACAATTTCCTCAAAATCGCCCGCATTGGCGGTGGAAAAAGCAGGGGGCGTTTCGCTGTACTGGGGAATCTGGGAATCATACCGGGAGCCGCCGGACGGCGCTCCGCCTGCATTTTTGGATTCAGCAAAGAAAGCGTTGTCGATAACCACCTCAAAGGCCGTGCGTTTGTTGCCATCCTTATCGGTGTAGTTCCTGGACTGCAGCGAGCCCTGCAGCGCGATGCGCTGTCCCTTGTGGAAATACCGGCAGATGAACTCGGCAGTCTGCCGCCAGGCGACACAGTTGATGAAATCCGCCTGACGCTGCTCCGCTCCCTTAGGCTGGTAAGCCCGGTCGACAGCGACACTGAAGCTGGTCACGGGAGTCTGCGTCTGGGTGTGCCGAAGCTCGGGATCCGCCGTGAGACGGCCTAATAAGCAAACCACATTCATAGTGACGCCCTCCCTTACTTCTCTTCCGCTTTCGCTTCTTCTTTTTTCACGACTTCCTTGGTCTCTTCCTTGCGGATGATCATCGAGCGAAGCACGCCGTCGGTGATCTTGCTGACACGGTCGAGCTCAGCCGGGAATTCCGGGCCGCTCACGAAATTGTACAGCACGTAGAAACCATCGGCTTCGTCGTTGATGAGATACGCCAGCCGGCGCTTTCCCCATTCATCGATTTCGCCAATTTCCGCATTCTGCTCGATCAAGGACTTGAATTTCTCCTTGATTTCCGCAACGCCCTCTTCTCCAAGCGTCAGGGAGAAGATAAAGACTGCCTCGTAAGAACCTTTGACTGTGGGCATAAGTTGCACCTCCTTATGGTCTGATGGCCTCTCTTCAAAACGAGGGAGGCAAGGATAACGGCGAAAACTCTTCCCGCCGAACGGCCCGTTTACAGGTTTCCCCAAAATAGGCACCAAAGTATTATAGCAGTCTTGTCCCCTACCGTCAAGCCCTAAAACCGCTGCCGGCCGGTTTTTCTGGAATTTTTTCTTTACATTGGGCAGTCTATCCTATATAATAAGCGATGGATTGCGTCAAGGGAGAAATCCCTGTTGACAGTGGAATGACGCCGGCGCCAAGCCATGTTTGGCATCGCCTGTATTTTGAGAGCACAGAAGGATGGATACTATGCTGCAATTTGAAGAATTACGGCTGCGGCTGGAGGGTCTTCTCCCCGACATCGAGGATCTGGCCCATGCCGTGGGCATCAAGCAGATGCTCGCCGAAACCGAAGAACTGGACGCCCGGGCCGCGGCGGACGGTTTTTGGGACGATATGGACGCCGCCCAAAAGGTGGTGCAGAAAACCGCCATTCTCAAAGCAAAAATCGAATCCTATAACCGTCTGGTGGCCGATTACCACGACGCCATGACCCTCATCGAGCTGGCCAACGAGGAGGAGGATGCCTCGCTGGTGGACGAATGCACCGAAAGCGTGGAACGCATCGCCGCTGAAATCGACAAGCAGCGGCTGGCCACCCTGCTGACCGGGGAATACGACGCGAAAAACGCGATACTCACCTTTCACGCGGGGGCGGGCGGTACCGAAGCCCAGGACTGGGCCGAGATGCTCTACCGCATGTATACCCACTGGGCGGAGAGCCACGGCTTCCAGTATAAGATTCTCGATTATCTGGACGGCGACGAGGCGGGCCTGAAAAGCGCCTCCATCGAAATCCTGGGTACCAACGTATACGGCTATCTCAAGGGAGAAGCCGGCGTGCACCGGCTGGTGCGCATCTCCCCCTTCGATTCCTCCGGCCGTCGGCACACCTCCTTCGCCGCGCTGGAGGTCATCCCGGAGATCGACGACACCGTGGAGGTGGATATCCGTCCGGAGGACATCAAAATGGATGTGTTCCGTTCTTCCGGCGCCGGCGGGCAGCACATTAACAAAACCTCCTCCGCCGTCCGGCTGACCCATATTCCCACCGGCATCGTCGTGGCCTGCCAGAACGAACGCAGCCAGTTTCAGAACCGCGACAAGGCCATGAGCATGCTGAAATCCAAGCTGGTGGAAATCAAAGAGCGCGAACATCTCGAGCGCATCGAGGACATCAAGGGCAGCCAGTCCCAAATAGCCTGGGGCAGTCAAATCCGTTCGTATGTGTTCATGCCGTACACCTTGGCCAAAGATCACCGCACCGGTTTTGAAATGGGCAACATTCAGGCGGTGATGGATGGGGAAATCGACGGCTTCATCAATGCCTATCTGAAAGCCGCCGCCAACGGCACTCTGGGATATAAAGAATAATCGGCCTCCCCGTCCGCTTCGCCGGACGGGGAGTTTTCTGTCTGCGGGAACCGGAATGGAAAGCGCGCATATGCTGGTAGTGGACGGCCTTGTTCCCCCTGTCGAACCCGGCCCATCCTCCTGCAACATACAGAAAGGAGCCTTTCCATGAAACTGTCCCGCAGGCGCCTTTGTCGTCTGTTTCCCGGTCTTCCCTTCTGCCGTCCGGGGCCACAGCCGCCAAGACCAACGCCTCCCCCTCCGCCGCCTCCCCGGCCGCCTCGTCCTCCCTTCCCTCCGCCCAAGCCGCAGCCGCCGCGTCCACCGGCGCCCCCTCCTCCTCCGCCCAGACCTCCCCGGCCGCCCAGACCACAGCCTCGTTGAGAAAATAGCAGCCCCGCCGATCCGATAGATCGGCGGGGTTGCTATTTTGCCCAAATGGTGGTATAATAACCTCACGGCGTTCTCCAAAGCCTTGCAGCGCAAGCCTTTGGACGCCTGAGAGAACATGGAACCACTCCGGAACGGTCTAAGCCGTTCCGGACTAAGGAGGGCGGCGCTCCCCGCCGCCTTGTGGTATAATAACCTCACAGCGTTCTCCAAAGCCTTGCAGCGTAAGCCTTTGGACGCCTGAGAGAACATGGAACCACTCCGGAACGGTCGGAGCCGTTCCGGACTAAGGTAGGCAGCACGCTGCACGTGCCGCTTTGTGGTATAATGAAACTGGTGTCATGTAAGGGAGGCGGAACGATGCGTGTGCTGATTGTAGAGGACGAGGTGCGTCTGGCCGAGGCGCTGGGCCAGATTATGAGTGAGCAGAAATACGCCGTGGACGTAGTGTATACCGGAACGGACGGCCTGGATTACGCCCTGTCCGGCCTGTACGACGTGATTGTGCTGGACGTGATGCTGCCCGGGCGCAGCGGCTTCGACATCGTGCGGGAGCTGCGGGCCCATAAGCTGAGCACCCCGGTGCTCATGCTCACCGCCCGGGACGAAACCGCCGATAAGGTGACCGGCCTGGACTGCGGGGCGGATGACTATATGACCAAGCCCTTTGTGCCGGACGAGCTGCTGGCCAGGGTGCGGGCTCTCTCCCGGCGGCAGGGTGAGGTGGTGCTGGAGGAGATGCGCTATGGGGATCTCACGCTGCATCTGTCCACCTATACACTCCAGTGCGGCGCCAAATCCATTCACCTGGGCTTTAAGGAGTACGAGGTGCTCCGCATTTTGATGGTCAGCCCCCATACGGTGGTGCCCAAGGAGGAGCTGCTGACCAAGGTCTGGGGGATGGAATCCGACGCGGAGGACAACAATGTGGAGGTCTATATTTCGTTCCTGCGCAAGAAGTTTTTTTATCTCGGATCCCGCGTCGGCATCGGCACGGTGCGCAAGGTGGGATACCGGCTGGAAGGGTAAGGAGGCAGGACCATGCTGCAGAAGCTGCGCCGGAAATTTGTCCTGATCAATATGCTGCTGGTTTCGGCGGTGCTGCTGATCGCCTTCACCGCGTTGTGTGTGTTCACCTACCAGCGATTGTATAACGAGAGTCACGACGCCATGCGCCGCGCCCTGGACCGGGAGGGGGGGAAGACCCCGCCAAAATCCGAGATCGGCGGTAAGCCCTTTTCGCCCCCCGGCGCTCTGACACCGGTGTTCTGCGTGTTGGTCGGCGCGGACGGCGCCGTGCGCACGGTGACCGAGGACACCGCGGTGGATATGTCGGAGGAAACCCTCGCCCAGGCGGTGTCCTTGGCGCTGGAGGGGGACAGGGACGAGGGGGTGCTGAACGCCCTCAACCTCCGCTATCTGCTGCGGGAAACCGCCGCGGGGACCAAAATCGCCTTTGCGGATCGCAGCGGGGAAATCCGGTCGATGCTCAGCCTGGTGATCACCTCCCTGCTGGTGGGCCTGGGCGGGCTGACGGCGTTTTTCTTCATCAGCCTGTTTCTGTCAAGCTGGGCGCTGCGGCCGGTCAAACGGGCCTGGGAGCAGCAGCGGCAGTTTGTGGCCGACGCGTCCCATGAATTGAAAACACCCCTGACCGTGATCCTGGCCAATACCGACATCCTCCTGGCCCATAAGGAGGAGTCCATCGCCCGGCAGGAAAAATGGGTGGCCTACATCGGGGACGAGGCCCGCCGGATGAAGGGCCTGGTGGACGACATGCTGTTCCTGGCCAAGGCGGACGCGGCCCGGGAACCGCTTCCCGCCCTGCCGCTGAGCCTCAGCGACGCGGTCTGGAGCTGTCTGCTGCCCTTTGAGTCGGTGGCGTATGAGCAGGGGATCACCCTGTGCAGCGACGTGGCGCCGGATATCCAGGTCACCGGCGATGAAGGGCAGCTCAAGCAGCTGGTCCGGATTCTGCTGGACAACGCCTGCAAATACGCGGGGGAGAAGGGTGTCGTCACCCTGACCCTGGAGCGGGAAGGGGACAAGGCCCGGCTTATGGTCAATAACACCGGCGCGCCCATCCCGCCGGAGCATCTGCCCCGCCTGTTTGAACGCTTTTACCGGGCCGATCCCTCCCGTTCGCGGGATCAGGGCGGTTACGGCCTGGGGCTGGCCATCGCCCACAGCATCACGGGCCGTCACCGGGGCCGGATTACGGTGGACAGCCAGGAAAAAACGGGAACCACCTTCACCGTGTGGCTCCCGCTGAAATAAAGCCCGTCCCGCCTTCGTTGACAAACGGCGAAAACCTTTCTATAATGAACCAAAGGCTCATCCCGTGCGATAGGGTAGCGGGCGTGGACAGCATCGTTGACGCCGTATCACCCGGAAAGGTTTGGTACGCAACATGGACGACAACCAAAGAACACAGGCCGCAGCGCTGCTTCCCGCGCGCAGAGCCCTGGCCATCGCCGGCCGGGTTCTCACGGTGTTGATCGCGTTGATCGCCATCCTGGCGACGCTGTTTACGATCGTTTCCGTCGCCACCTTCGACAAGGTCGAGGGGAAGGGGCTGTTCGGCTATAAGTTTTCCATCGTGCGGTCCGATTCCATGAAAAGCGAATTTGCCGCGGGCGACGTGGTGGTCACCAAGGCCGACAGCCGGATGGAGGTGAAGCCGGGCGACATCATCACCTTCCGCTCCATCGACCCCGCTAATTACGGCGAGGTGGTGACGCATAAGGTGCAGGAGCTGACGAGCTACGAGGGAAAGGACGCCTATGTGACCTACGGCACCGCCAACGAATCGGCGGACAGCTATCCGGCGCTCAAGGAGAAGGTGATCGGCCAGTACCGCTTTCGGCTGCCCAAGGCCGGGGCTTTGTTCGACTATCTCAAATCCCCGGCCGGCTACTTTGTGTTGCTTTTCCTCCCCTTTTTCCTCCTCATGCTGTCCCAGGGAATTCGTTTTTTTCGCCTGTTCAAACAATATAAGGAGCGGCAAGGCCCCCGGCCCCAAGGCGAAGAAACGCCCCCCGCATCCATAGAGTAGAGACAACAAAAAGCCCGCCCGCCAATACTGGCGGGCGGGTGCTCCGCTTCGCTCGACGCGGAGTGGGGACCGGGGAGCTAAAGCTCCCAGACGGTTCCCAGCACGACGCGCACGTCGTGCCCCACACCTCCCCTTCCCTCCGATACTTCTTTGACAAGCTGAGGGGCGAAGCACCATGCGGTGCTTCGCCCCTCCTTGTTTCGTCAGTTCAGCGCCCCAGCAACCGGGACAGCAGCGCGTATCCGGGCTCGATGAAACGTCCCGTCTCCCGGGCCGCGGCTTCGGTGAACCGAGCCGGCCCGCCCGCCGCCGGCGCCTCGGAGCGATACAGCAGATAAGGCACCGGATCCGACGCGTGGGTGCGGATGGCCAGCGGAGTGGGATGGTCAGGGGCCACCAGCAAGGAGAACGCGCCCAGCTTGGGCAGTTCCTCCAGCAGCGGGGCCAGAATCCGGCTGTCGATATCCTCAATAGCCCCTACCTTGTTGGCGGCTTCTCCCCGGTGCCCGCATTCGTCCGGGGCCTCCACATGAATGTACGCGAAATCGGCGCCGTTTTGCAGTGCACGCAGCGCGGCTTGCCGTTTGCCCTCGTAATTGGTGTCGATGTAGCCGGTGGCGCCTTCCACCTCGCAGACCTCCATGCCGGCCAGCCGGCCAATCCCCTTGAGAAGATCCACGGCGGAAATCACCGCCCCCGTCACCCCGAACCGATCCGAGAACCGCTCCAGCCGGGGGCGCTTGCCCTGCCCCCACAGCCAGATGGCGTTGGCCGCCGGAAGCCCCTTGGCCACCCGCGCCCGGTTGATGGGATGATCGCTCAGCAGGGCGTAGCTGCGCTCCATCATGTCCAGCAGCGGGGCGGCGTCGGGATGCCGAGGCAGATAGCCGCCGATGACCCGGCCGGTGATATCGTGGGGCGGGGTGACGGCCCCCAACTCCGTTTGGCCCCCGTGCCAGACCATGCAGTGGCGGTAAGCGGTGCCGGTGTAGAAATCAAAATCCCCGCCGCCGAATGCCTCCTGCACCGCCCGCACCAGTTCGTCGGCTTCCCGCGTGTGAATATCGCCCGCGCAGTAGTCCAGGATGGTCTTGTCCGCAAAGACCGGATCATCCGACAGGGTCACCAGATTGCAGCGGAAGGCCACGTCGTCGTCGGCCAAATCGATGCCGATGTTGGCGGCTTCCAGCGGAGAACGCCCGGTATAGCAGGCCCGGGTGTCGTATCCCATCATCGTCAGGTTCGCCACGTCGCTGCCCGGCGCCATTCCATCGGGAACGGTGCGGACCAGCCCTATCTCGCTGACCGCGGCCAGCGCGTCCATGGCCGGCTTGCGCGCCGCCTCCATAGGCGTGCGTCCCCCCAGCTCCGGGCAGGGGGTGTCCGCCATGCCGTCGCACAGCAAAACTACTGATTTCATACAGCTGTCTCCTTTATGAACCGGCGTCTCCCGCCGGGTTTTCTCCCCGCTCAGTATAGCAGAAAATCGACAAAAACAAAAGGCTTGCCGTCCCCCGGCGGTGAAAAACCGCAGGTTCTGCGTTTTGGACAAAACGTGTGAAAGAATTCACAAATATTCTGTGGGGGAAAATGTCCGCCGGCGATTGCAAATCGCCGGACTTTGCGGTATAATATCCCATAGTTTTATAATGGGCGGGAATGGGGTTTTCTTCCTTTTCGCCAAGAATGCGCGGGACGCGTCGCGTTTCCGCCGGGAAGATGGAGGAACGGAATATGCAGGCTGCGCTTTATAGTCTGACGGCGGCCGAATCGGCGGGTAAAGTCATGGGGGATTCCCTGATGACTGCGCTCATCGGCGTCGTCGTTGTGTTTGCCACCCTGGTGGTGCTGACTCTGATTTTCATTTTGTTCGGCAAGGTGATGCACCGGCCGAAGAAGGAGGCCCCGGCCGTTCCCGCGCCCAAGCCGAAACCGGCGGCTGCACCGAAGATTGCCCCCACGCCCGCCGTGCAGGACGGTATTCCGGAAGAGGTGGTGGCGGTCATCGCGGCGGCGGTGGCTTCCATGGCGCCCGAGGGGAAACGGTACGCCGTACGCAAGGTTTCCCGCGTCCGGGAGGGCCGCCCGGTCTGGGCGGCGGCCGGCCTGGCGGAGAGCACCCGCCCGTTCTGACGGGCGCCTCCGTGGATTGCACAGCGAATGAGGCCGCGGCGTTCAGCCGCGATGGAGAAGGGACGGAAATACATGGGAGAACTTTGGACGGCAATCCAAAAGCTATGGGAGGAATCCGGGTTTGCCCGCCTGTTCAACTTTGAGAACGGCGGCTGGAGAAACCTGATCATGATCGGCATCGCCTGCGTGCTGATTTATCTGGCGATCAAAAAGCAGTTCGAACCGCTGCTGCTGCTGCCGATCGCCTTCGGCATGCTGTTGGTGAACCTGCCCCTGTCGGGTGTCATGGATCCGCAGCAGAATTCCTTGGTTCCGCTCACGGCGGAGGAGCTCAAGCATTTCAATCAGGGCATATACGATCAGATGTATCAGGTCATGATCCACACACAAGAGGAAATCAACGGCGTCATGACCGTTACCTCCGCTTCCTGGCAGCACTTTGACCAGGGCGGCCTGATGTGGTACCTGTACCAGGGCGTGAAATTCGGCATCTATCCGCCCCTGATTTTCCTGGGGATCGGCGCCATGACGGACTTCGGCCCCCTGATTGCCAATCCCCGCAGCTTCCTTCTGGGCGCGGCGGCGCAGCTCGGCATCTTCGCCACCTTTATTGGCGCGCGGGCGCTCGGCCTGCTGAATTTCCCCGAACTGGCCTTTACGAACCAGGAAGCGGCCTCCATCGCCATCATCGGCGGCGCCGACGGCCCCACCGCCATCTATCTGACCTCTAAGCTGGCGCCCCATCTGCTCGGCGCCATCGCGGTGGCCGCCTATTCGTATATGGCGCTGGTGCCCATCATCCAGCCGCCGATTATGCGGGCTCTGACCACTAAGAAGGAGCGCTCGGTCGTCATGACCCAGCTGCGCCCCGTTTCCAAGCTGGAAAAAATCCTGTTCCCGATTTTCGTCACGGTCATCTGCGTGCTGCTGCTGCCCAGTGCGGCGCCCCTCATCGGCATGCTGATGCTCGGTAACCTCTTCCGCGAGAGCGGCGTGGTGGAGCGGATCAGCAAAACCGCTCAGAACGAGCTGATGAACATCATCACCATCCTGCTGGGCGTCACGGTGGGCGCGACGGCCAACGCCGCCACCTTCCTGCAGCCCAAGACCCTGCTGATTATCGTGCTCGGCCTGCTGGCCTTCTGCTTCGGCACCGCCGGCGGCGTCCTGTTCGGCAAGCTGATGTACGTGCTCACCAAGGGCAAGGTCAACCCGCTGATCGGTTCGGCCGGCGTGTCCGCTGTTCCCATGGCCGCCCGCGTGGCGCAGAAGGTGGGGCAGCAGGAGAACCCCAGCAACTTCCTGCTGATGCACGCCATGGGCCCCAATGTGGCGGGCGTCATCGGCTCCGCCGTGGCGGCCGGCATTCTGCTGTCCCTTTTCGGCTAAGCTTCTTCCGTTATATACGCGACAACGCCGGCACTACCGCTCAAGGCGGCATGCCGGCGTTGTTTTCATCAAGACGTGAAAGGGTATATTATGATAGATACGACGGAATTTCTCAATCTGCGCCGGCAGATTCTCAACCGGGAGTTTTCCCGCATGAACGACCGGCAGCGGCAGGCAGTGTTTCACGCCGACGGCCCGCTGCTCATCCTCGCGGGCGCGGGCAGCGGCAAGACCACCGTGCTGGTCAACCGCATCGCCAATCTGGTGCGGTTCGGCAAGGCCTACGGCAGCGGTGAGGTCCCGGTCGCCCTGCGGGATGAGGATATGGACGAGCTGCGCGCCTGCGCGGCGGGCAACAGGCGGCTGGACGCGGGGCTCAGCCGCCTGTTGGAGGTGGATCCCTGCCCCTCGTGGCGGATCCTGGCCATCACCTTCACCAATAAGGCCGCCGGCGAACTCAAGGAGCGGCTGAACCGGATGCTGGGTGACGAGGGCAGCGAAGTCATGGCCAGCACCTTCCACTCCTTCTGCGCCCGGATTCTGCGCCGGGAGGGGGAGAATCTCGGCTACTCCTCTCATTTCACCATCTACGACACCGACGACAGCCGCCGCCTGATGAAGGACTGCATGAAGGCCCTGAACATCGATGAAAAGACCCTGGGCCACAAGGTCATCCTCTCGGAAATCGGCCGGGCCAAGGACAGTCTGCTCGCCCCGGAGGAATACGCGGCGCAGCCCGCGGTCAGCAGCGACTTCCGGCTGAAAAAGGTGGCCCAGTGCTACGCCGTGTACCAGCGCCGGCTCAAAGAGGCCGACGCCATGGATTTTGACGATCTGCTGTGTAAGACGGTGGAACTGTTCACCGCCTGCCCCGACGTGCTGGAGCGGTACCAGAAGCGGTACCGCTACATCATGGTGGACGAGTATCAGGACACCAACCACGCCCAATACCGCTTGATCAGCCTTCTGGCCGCCCATTCGGGCAACCTGTGCGTGGTGGGGGACGACGATCAGAGCATTTATAAGTTCCGGGGCGCCACCATTGAGAATATCCTGCATTTCGAGGACGAATTCCCCGCCTGCACCGTCATCCGGCTGGAACAGAATTACCGCTCCACCCAGAACATACTGAGCGCCGCCAACGCGGTGATCGCTCGCAACCAGAACCGGAAGGGCAAAACCCTGTGGACGGCCAACGGCGAGGGGGACAAAATCCAGCTGGTCACCCTGGAAAACGCGGAGGAGGAGAGCCGCTTCATCGCGGACACCATCCTGGAGGGCATCCGGGACGGCCGGCGATACGGCGATTTCGCCGTGCTCTACCGGGCCAACGCCCAGTCCAACGCCATCGAGCAGGCCCTGGTCAAAAGCGGCGTGCCCTACCGGATCATCGGCGGTCACCGCTTCAATGACACCAAGGAGGTGCGGGACGCCACCGCTTACCTGCGGGTGATCAACAACCCGGAGGACGGCGTCAGCCTCCGGCGGATCATCAACGAGCCCAAGCGCGGCATCGGGGACGCCACCGTGGACAAGGCGGCGGCCATCGCGGAAAATTTGGGGCTTTCCCTGTACGAGGTGCTGTCCCACGCCGAGGATTATCCCGATATCGGCCGGGCGGCGAACAAGCTAAAGGGCTTCGTTTCCATGATGGATCACCTCAGAGAACTGAACGAGGATCCCGAAACCTCCATCCATCTGCTCTACCGCACCATGCTGGAAACCACCGGCTATCTTGCCATGTGGGAGCAGCAGGGCGAGGCCGAGGCCGGCCGGGTGGACAACCTCAACGAATTGGCGTCCTCCATCCTGAATTATGAGAAGGAAAGCGGGGAGGAGGTTCCCGAGCTGGCCGGCTTTCTGGAGGAAATGGCTCTGATGACCGACGTGGACAACTACGACGCGTCCTCCGACGCGGTGGTGATGATGACCATGCACGCCGCCAAGGGCCTGGAGTTCCCGGTGGTGTTTCTGCCCGGCTTCGAGGACGGCGTGTTCCCCGGCTATCAGACCTTGTTCGATCCGGAGGAGCTCGAGGAGGATCGCCGCCTATGCTACGTGGCCATCACCCGCGCCAAAGAAGAGCTGTTCATCACCAACGCCCGTTCCCGGATGCTGTACGGATCCACCAGCCGCAACCGGCCCTCCAAATTCCTGAGCGATATCCCGCCCGAACTGACCACGGGCAGCGACCGGCAGCGCCGGGCCGCTTATGAGAGCGTGCAGTGGGGGGCCAAGCCGGCCGCTCAGGGCGCGTGGGGCGGGGCGGCGTCCTCCTGG
The DNA here is from genome assembly GCA_900546265.1 of uncultured Oscillospiraceae bacterium. Taxonomy (GTDB): domain Bacteria; phylum Bacillota; class Clostridia; order Oscillospirales; family Acutalibacteraceae; genus UMGS856. Next base: position 55,454 of record URCA01000011.1, read on the forward strand.
CAGGGGGCGGGCCGCGGCGCGTCCTCCCCGGCGCCGGGCCGTTCCGCCGCCTGGTCGGGGGGCGGCTTCTCCGCCGCCGGCACGGCCAAGGCCGCGCCCGCCGGCCCGGACGACATGAAAACCCGCTGGAAGGCGGGGGACTCGGTGCTGCATAACACCTTTGGCAAGGGCCGGATTCTTTCTGTGACCCCCATGGGCAACGACTGCCTGCTGGCCATCGCCTTCGAACAGGCGGGAACTAAAAAAATTATGGCCAATTTCGCCCGTTTGAAGCCCCTGGCCGAATGATTTAACCGTAACCAAAAAATCCCTCTGACATACTATGGTATTGAAGTGTTGACCGGCTCTGCGCTGCGCGGGGACATACATACAGCGGCGCCCCTGCCCAGGCCGGAATCTCTTTAATAACAGTACAGGGGGATTTTTTCATGGCAGACAACAAGTTCATCCATGACAACGGCTGTAAAGAAGCCGTCTGCGTGGACGCCGGCCGCGTGTACGATTCCTGCTCGGATAAAGACTGCATCGAAGATATGCGCGTCTATTTCACCGAGCGGGATCAGATGGTCGTCGACCATGCGGCGAGCATCCGCGCCCGTCGGGCGGAGGTCATCACCACCTACATAGACGTGGAGGCCCTGCCCTTCAACCGCGGGTACTATTCCTGCGACCTGACCTTCTTCTTCGAGGTGGAGGTCGAGGTGTATGCCGGCCACGGCATGCCCTGCTCCACCGTCTGCGGCGTCGGCATGTTCCAGAAAAAGGTCATCCTCTACGGCAGCGAGGGCAATGTGCGGGTATTCAGCAGCGAGTTCCGCGACAATTCCTGCGACCCGCAGGATATGCCCGGACGCAACGCGCCCCGCTGCACCGTCCAGGTGGCGGATCCCGTCATCCTGAGCGCCCGCCTCATCGAGCCCTGCGACCGCTGCAAGTGCGATTGCTGCTGCTGCGGCTGCTGCTGCAACATCCCGGAATGCATCTGCAACCGGTACGGCGGCGGGTTCTGCGACGATGAGGACAACAAAATCGTCCTCGTGACCCTGGGCATCTTCACCATCGTGCAGCTTGTGCGCAACGTCCAGATGCTGGTGCCGGTGTACGACTACTGCATGCCCTGCAAGGAATGCTGCCCCACCACCGACAATCCCTGCGACCTCTTCAAGAAAATGTGCTTCCCGGTCAACGAGTTCTTCCCGCCCACAGAGGACGGCCGCGGCGGCTGCTGCGAAAAGAAATAGTCCCGTCTATCCAGGAAAGGCCCGGCAAAAGCCGGGCCTTTCTTTATGCCTTACGGGTGTCTATGCCGACCGGGTAAATCACAAAATTTATGTCGAAGATACGCGGCTCTCTTGTAAAGTATACTGAATTGGTATAATTTAAGCTTCAGGGGATGATTTTTCCTGAGAAATGTGTTATACTATTCACAAACAAGGACATACTACAGCCGAAACGGAGAGATACGCTATGGGAAAGACATTGACGGAGAAAGTGACCTGGGTCGGTAAGGTGGACTGGGAGCTGAAAAAGTTCCATGGGGACGAGTATTCCACCCATCATGGTTCGTCCTATAATTCCTACCTGATTCGGGATACCGAGAAGACGGTGCTGGTGGATACCGTCTGGAAGCCCTACGACAAGGAATTTGTCCAAAACCTCAAGCAGGAGGTGGAGCTCAGCCAAATCGACGCGATCATCGTCAACCACGGGGAAGTGGATCACAGCGGCGCCCTGCCCCTGCTGATGAAGGAGATCCCCGATACCCCGATTTACTGCACCGCCAACGGCGTCAAGTCCCTGACCGGGCAGTATCACGAGAACTGGAACTTCATCCCGGTGAAAACGGGGGATACCCTGGATCTGGGCACGGTCACCCTGACCTTTATCGAGGCCCCCATGCTGCACTGGCCGGATACCATGTTCACCTACATGAGCGGGGAAAACATCCTGTTCAGCAACGACGGCTTCGGCCAGCACTACGCCACCGAATCCCTGTACAACGATATGGTGGATCCGAGCGAGCTGATGGCGGAGGCCCGCAAATACTACGCCAATATCCTCTGCCCTTTCAGCATGATGGTCGCGCGCAAAATCCGGGAGATTCAGGCCATGAACCTGCCGCTGGATATGATCTGCACCAGCCACGGCGTCATCTGGCGCAACGATCCCGCCCAGATTGTGGAGAAATATCTGGAATGGGCGGCCGATTACCAGGATAACCAGGTGTCGATTGTGTACGACACCATGTGGGAGGCCACCCGCCACATGGCGCAGGCCATCGCCGCTGGCCTGCGGGAGGCCGACCCGGGCGTGACGGTCAAGCTGTTCAACGCCTCCAAGTCGGACAAGACAGACATCATCGCCGAGGTCTTCCAGTCCAAGGCGGTGGTGGTGGGATCCCCCACAGTCAACAACGGCTATCTGTACGCCATCGCCGGCATTCTGGAGTTGATGAAGGGCGCCAAGTTCAAGAAGAAAAAGGCGGCCGCCTTCGGCAGCTACGGCTGGAGCGGCGAGGCCGTGAAGCTGATAAGCGAGGAGCTGGCGGCCTCCGGCTTCGAGGTGGTCAGCGAGGGCAAACGCGCCTCCTGGGAGCCCGATGAGGCCATGCTGGAGGACTATAAGGCCTACGGCCGCGAGCTGGCGGAGAAATTCCGCTGAACCGCCGCTGGTTTAAACAAAAAGGGGATGGCGCCAGGCGCCATCCCCTTTGGCTATTTTCCATCCGCCAGCCGGCAGGCCCGCACCGCTTCCTCCCGGGTGTCCGCCGCAATGAGAAACCGCCCGTTGTGGCAAAAACGCAGCCCGGCGATGCCGGTCATGTCCGCCAGCGCCTCCGGCGTCTGTCCCGCCCAGGCGGCGGGAAACGGCTGCTTGGCCGCCCCCGTTTCCTCGTCGGCCGGCACCACCTGGGCGCTGTAGCCGCCCCGCTGGGAGGGATAGACCACGAAGCGGGCCGGGGAGGGGATGAGCACGCTTTTCCAGGGGGCGAACCGGGACAGAATCACCACCCCGTCCTCCATATGGGTCAGCGCCTCTTCCACCAGTGCCCTGGCCCGCCCGATCCCCCGGATGCTCTCCAGCTTTTTCTGCAAGAGGAGCCGGGCCACCCTTTCCGCCTCCTCAAAACAGTCGTCAGGATCGGCTGGGGAATCCCAGGTGGGGTTGAACGCGCCGATCACCCCCGCCAGCGTGTTGCCGCAGCCGGTGTTGTCGTCCTCATCCAGCGGCTGGATAAAGGAGGCGTCGAACCGCGCCGCCTCCTCCGCCGGCAGAAGGCGGGCGCCAAACTCCCGCCACAGCAGCCCGAAGGCCGCGTAGGGCACGCCGTTTTCCCGCACCGGCGCGTCCTGCTGATGATGGTCGAAGGGGCCGAGCCCGATGTCGAACACCAGCCCATCGAACGCCTCCGGCACCTGGAATCCCCGATGAATCCGGATATCCGGCCGCAGCAGGCGCAGCAGCGCGGCGGAAAACACGTCGTCGGCATGGAATTTGCCGCCATGGGTCATGGCGGCGGCTGGTATATCCCTCATCGGTTTCGTCCCCTTATTCGTCGTAATCGACTGCTTCAAAGCTGGCGTCCTGTGCCCGCAGATCAAAGAGCAGCCGGTAATCTTCATATAGGCGGTAGCGGGCCGGGCAGGCCGCGCTTTCCCGGATCACCCGGGACATGTGCCCGCCGCTCGGCGCCTTGAGATCCTGCGCCTTATCCGGATCCGCTTCCACCTTGAGGCAGTGCTTGCCCTGCTGGAGAATGAGCCCGTTGCCGCTGTATCGCCGGATTTTCACCCCGTGATAGGTGGCCAGCCGGATTTCCCGCCCCTGGTACCGCACCGCCGCGATGCAGCCCCGGAAGCTCCGTCCCAGGAAGGGCACGTCCGCGATGGATACCATCACCGAGCAGTCCTCCTCCGGCGCGCTGCACTGGGTCCAGAGATACGAGCGGGGGAAGGAGATGCCCCAGTCCATCTCCATGTAGCCGACGCCCCCGTCGAAGACGAGGGTTTCCCCCTGATAGTTCAGCCGCCCCTGCACCGTGTGGCGCATGCTGATCACCCGGTGGCGGCATTCCATCAGCGGCATGCTGCGGAACGGCCCCATGATGTCCGATTCCAGCGGCGTCAGCTCCCCGTAATGCAGCTTGCCCCGCAGTGTCAGATCCGGCTCCCGAATGTCCAGGAACAGCCCCTCGGCGGTGAAGACCGATTGGCCGATACGCACCCCGAGCGGCGACCGCCTCGCCTCGAAGGCGGAGAAGGGATACGCGACGAAATGGGAGGCGGACTCCGTGATCACCTGAATGAACGCCGTTTTGCTCCCGTCCGCCGCCATGCTGATTCCCGGGATGACGGCCAGCGTCCGCCCGTTTGCCTGCTGCTTGAAATACCAACCCTCGAAATAGGAGCGCTCGCGATGCTGTCCGTGATAAAAGCTCATAATCCGTCCCCCCGTCTTTTCTGGTAGTGTGCGGCGTCCGCCCGCCCATTATGCGGCCGCCGCGTAGAAATCCCCTATAGTATGGGTAAGAATACCAGATTTCCCCTCCCGCCGCAACCCCCTTGTCCGCTTCTTAATAAAAACACAAGAAACCCCTCGGCGGGAACCGCGGTTCCGCCGAGGGGTTCTCTACAGTCCTAAAAACCGCCGCCACAGCGGCCGCACCGCCAGGCACAGCCCCATCCCGGCGGCGCACAGCCCGAACAGCAGCCAGTTGACCGCGTTCCAGCCCCACTGCCCGGCCGCCAGTCCCAGCCCCCAGCCGGACAGCGCGCTGCCCAGATAGGTGAACGCGTTGGTCAGTCCCGCCACCGTGGACGAACGTCCTGCCTTGGCGAACTGCAGCGGCACCAGGCTGATGAGCACCGTGTTGATTCCGGAAACGCACAGGCTGACCGCCGAGAACAGCAGCACGGTCAGCAGCGGGTGGAGCCTCCCGACCGCCACCAGCAGCAGCATGCCCGTGCCCGCCGCGCCGAACAGCAGGAAAGAGGTGCGCACGTCGTCGCTTCCCGGACGCTTGCTCAGCTTTTGGATCAACCACAGTCCCGCCAGATTCACCAGCGGAAGGATGGCTGTCAGAAAGATCGACAGCGCCGCATCGATTTGGAACGTATCGGTCATCTCCTGCGGCACCCAGGTCATGATGCCGTCCTTGAGCAGTCCCATGAACAGGATGATAGCCAGCAGCAGAGGCAGACCGGAGACCAAATACAACGCCCGGAAGCTTTCGGTTGCTTTGACGGTGTTTTTCGTTTCCACCTTTTCCGGCGTTTGGTAACAGCCCCGTGTGGTCGCCCCCACGGCGATCCATCCCAGCCCCGTCAGCAGCGTCAGCGCCGCCGGCACCAGAAAAGATACCCGCCAGGGGAAGTGAGTTACCAGCAGGGGAATGAGCAGATAGGTACCCGTGGTTCCCAGCGACGTGGCGTAATGGAAAGACAGTATCGCTTTGCGCAGCCGTTCCGGCGGCATGCACAGCGTCATCAGCCGGATCATCGGCGCCCAAATCAGCGCGCAGAACAGCCCGTTGAGGCACCACGCCGCCTGCATCAGCCCCACGCTGCCGGCCAGCCCCATCAGCAGGTTGCTTCCCGCCGACCCCAGCATGCCCGCCGCGATAAGCGCCTTGGGGTTCAGCCGGTCGCCCAGCCACCCGCTGAACAGCTGTCCAAGCCCGTAGGAGACGAACAAGGTGGAGGCGATAAGCCCCAGCTGATCGGTCCGAAGCCCCTCCGCTTGCCCGATGACCACCATGGCCGCCGCGTAATTGTACCGGCCGAAATAATTGATAAAATACACGGTCCATCCCATGAGAAACAGCCGCATATAAGCGGGCGTTTCCCGCAGCGCGCGCAGCCGCATATCCGCCGTCCCCTCCCTTGCGGCTTTCAGTATAGACAGCGCCGCGCCGGAAAACAAGAGGTGAACAATTTATTGAAATTCGTTCAAATATTTGCTATACTAAATGTGAATTGTTCAAATATTTTGAACGAATGGAGGCGTCCCCATGCCGAACGATCGCCGGCAGCAAATCCTCGACTGGCTCACCCGCTATAAAAGCGCTTCCCTCGACGAGCTGGGCGCCGCCCTGCACTACAGCCGATCCACCATCCGCCGCGACGTGCTGGAGCTGGAGGAGATGGGCCTTGTGCAGCGCGGCCGCGGCCGGGTGGAACTGCTCGTCACCTCCAGCAAGGAGCGGCACCACCTGCTGCGCGCCGGCGAGAGGGTGGAGGAAAAGCGGCGCATCGCCGCCCTGGCCGCCGACTTCGTCTCCGACGGCATGGCCCTGTTCCTCGACGCGAGCACCACCGTGCGGCAGGTTTGCCCCCTCCTCCGCCCCTTCCAGCACCTGACCGTGGTGACCAACGGCCTGGAAACCGCCCAGGCCGTCACCCGCATGCCCCATATCGGCTTGTTCTTCACCGGCGGCTATTGGCGGGATGACACCGGCTCCTTCGTTGGGGAACCGGCGGTCGATTTTGTGCGCCGGCTGCGGCTGGATCTCTGCCTGCTCTCCTGCTGCGGCATGGACGGGGACGGCCTGTATGAGGCCAGCCTCCAGCAGGCCTACGTCAAGCAGGCTATGATCCGCAACGCCGGCTCTACCCTGGCTTTATGCGACGCCTCGAAATTCGGCCGTCCCTTCAAATACCGGCTGGCCGGCTTTGGGGAGGTGTCCTACGTGCTCACCGACGCCGCTCCGCCGCCCGCCCTGGAGGCCGCCGCTCACCGGGATGACTGCGAATTCCTGATCGCCGGGATTTAGTCTATCCATACAAGTTTGCGCATAAAAATTAGACGGCGGCAGATTTTCTGCCGCCGCCTTTTCGTCTGGCGTTTTGCCCGGTGCCATGGTATACTGGACGTTGAAAGCCCGCCTCTTATAAATCCCAAAGCCATCGGGCGGCCCAGTCCGGCCAGCCTGCGCAGGCCTCCTGCACCACGCCGGTCTCCGCCGTGGCCAAGGATAACCCGTGGGGCCCGCTGGGCAGGATGTGCAGCTCGGTCGGCACCCCGTTTTGACGCAGCGCCGTCGCCAGCAGCAGGGAATTCTCCACCGGCACACACGCGTCGTCCCAGGTGTGCCAGAGGAAGGTGGGCGGCGTGTCTGCCGAAACCTGGTTTTCCAAGGATGTCAGCGCGCGATCTTCCTCATACCGGTCTCCCAGCAGATTGATGAAGGAGCCCCGGTGAGCGAACTCGCCGGAGGTGATGACCGGATAGCCGAGAATCATCCCGTTCGGCTTCGCGTCTCCCGGCGTCAGACCCAGCGGCCCGTTGACGAACTCCCGGTTCCAGAACACGCCCAGGCTGGCCGCCAGATGTCCCCCCGCCGAAAAGCCGCAGACCGCGATTTTGTCGGCGTTCACATGCCATTCGTCGGCGCGGGCCCGTACCATGGCCACCGCCGTCGCCAACTGAAGCAGCGCCGCGGGGAACCGCACCGGCTCCACCGAATAGCGCAGGATAAAGCACTGGAATCCCTTTTCCAGAAATTTCAGCGCCACCGGCTCCGCCTCCCGGTCGGAAGTCATGCCGTACCCTCCGCCCGGACAAATGACCACCGCAGGCCGTCGGTGCGCCTCCATTTCGGGCGACTCATCCCGGATGTAAGTATAGAGCTTGGCGGTCGTCCCGGCGGCGCCCGCCCGGATGTCTAGGACTTGATGCTGCATCGATATCCCTCCCAGTTGTTATTGTACAGCAGCCAGTTTACCATGCCGCCGGGGAAAGTGCAATCCCCCTGTCCCTATAAATATGTAGCTTGCAGGAAGGCCGCGGTTCCGCCCGGCATTCTGCCTGTGTCTCCAGCCCCTCGAAAGGAATGTGATGGATCGCCATGCCTCGTTTTGCCACCCGCGCCGCCGGCCCCCGTTCGGCTGCCGCCGCTCTCCTCGCCCTCGCCCTCACCGCCTCTGTCAGCGCGGCGGTTATTACCTCCGTGGTCTCCCAAAAGGCCTCCAGCCTGGCTCCCGGCGTCACCTATCAGTATCAGGACGTCAAGACCGGCCAGGGGCCCCAGAAGGTCCATACCATCTCCTTTCCCCTGGGCGGGCCGGTCGATATGCGCCTCGGGCTGTCCAACGGCAAGATCCGCGGCAATCAAAACGTGCTGGATATGGCCAAGCAAGCCGATGCCAATGGCGACGTTCTGGCCGCCATCAACGGCAGCTTTTTCAAGCTGGGTGCCTCTTACGGCGGCATTCCCTTCAGCTTCCTCATGCAGGATGGGGAACTGTACGTCAGCCCGCCCGTCCCCGGCAGCCCCCTGAACGGCAGCGAACAGGTCGTCATGGCGATCAATAAGGACAATACCTGCTTTGTGGCCCCCACCCCCACCTTCCAGGCCACCTGCACCATCGGGGAACAGGCTACGGTTATTCAGCATATCAACCGCCTGCGGGCCCCCGCCGCCGCGAACAGCAGCCCCGACGATTTCGTCCTCTACACGGATTTGTATGATACCTCCACCCATACCGACGGCGGCCTGGAGGTCAGCCTGGAGGTGAAGGACGACACCATCCGCCCCGGCGGCGCCATGACCGGCAAGGTCACGGCGGTGACCACGGCCGGCAATGCCCCCCTGAAGGCCGGCACCGTGGTGCTCTCCGCCACCGACAAGGCCAAGGCCCCCTTGGCGGGGCTGAAGGTGGGGGACACCGTCTCCCTCGACTTCGCCTTTCAGGACGAGCGCTGGGCCAACGTGGCCTTTTCCTTCGGCGGAAGCGCCATCCTGGCCCAGGACGGCCAGCTGGCCGCCCTGCCGGACGACAGCCTGTACCGCAATCGCAACCCCCGCACCGCCATGGGCTTCCGGGCCGATAACAGCATCGTCTGGATGACGGTGGACGGCCGGCAGAACGATGTCAGCGAAGGGGTCAACGGCAAGAATCTCGGGCAGCTGATGCTGGACGCCGGCTGTGTGGCCGCCATCAATCTGGACGGCGGCGCCTCCTCCACCATGGTGGTGAAGCTGCCGGAGGACGGCCTCAAGGTGCGCAACGTCCCCTCCGCCGGCTCCCTGCGCAAAGTGGCCAACGGCCTTCTCCTGGTACGCAACAGCCGCTATGTCCCCACCACCACGACGACTACCACCACAACCACCGCCGCGACCACCACAACCACGACCACCACCGCAACAACCACGACGACTACGACGACGACCACGACGACGACCACCACGACGACGACCACGACCACCACCACGACGCAGCCGCCCACGACCACGACCCTGCCGCCCACGACCACCACCGCCCTGCCCAGCTGGCAGGATACCGGGGGCGGCCCGGTGTCCACCCGCTGGTGGATAGGCCCGCTTATCACGGTGGCCGCCCTGGCCGCGGCCGGAGGTGCCGGTCTGGTGCTTTGGAAGAAGGGCGTGTTCCAGCGCCGCTGACGGCCTTAAAGAGAAACCCCCGGTTCCTGCAGTTCAGGTACCGGGGGTTTGTTCAATTTACCGCCGCGTACACGGTTCTTTCTCCTAATGCGCGGTGCTGATCGTCGATGGTCGTCGCCGTCAGCATGATGCGGTACGTCCGGCTGTCTATGGGATAGAGCGACCGGATGGTCGCCGTATGCCGTCCGTCGTGGAGTTCCCATTGGGCTCGGGTGTGGACGTTGTGCCAGCCGTGCTCCTCCCTATAAACCTGTAACGTCAGAGTGAGCTCGGCGGTGAAGCCCGGCCTCGCCGTGCACGAGCCGGTCACTGTCAGCGTACCGCCGCTCGTCGTCTGGTCGATTTTTAGGTCGGTCGGCGCATAGACTGCGCGCGCGGCATCTACAGGCAGCGCCCGGATAGGGCAGAAGCAGAGAAAAAGCAGGGAGCATACTATACAAAGGAATTTCTTCATACAGGTTCACCTCTTTTATTATCATCCAACTATACCATACCATAATTTCCAGTAAATGTAAAGCCAATGGATACCGAAATCCACCGCCACCCCATGGCTGCGTCGGTTTTTTCTTATCTCAAGCTAATAATACCATACATGTTTATGAGGATCAACCTCTATATAGGGATTTTTCTACAAATAGAGCATTCCTCAGGACGCGTATAACTGGTATGCTATCCGTAGAAAATACCCCAAGATAGGTGGTGATGCCGATGAACCGCAAACGCCTGGGAAAGAAACTGCGATCCTATAGAGCGTCCTGTGGCTGGAGCCTGAAAGAGTGTGCGGAAAGAATCGGTATCAGCACGAGGGATCTGGCGGATATCGAGCGCGGCGATAAAGTCCCCAAGCTCGAGACCTTCGTGCAAATTCTCAACACATTGTCCGCCTCCGCCGATGATGTCCTGCAGGACAGTCTGCTTGTCGGCTACGAATCCAAAAGCAACGACGTTCTCAGGAGGCTGGACGCTCTCGACGCGCCGCGCAGAAAGCAGGCGCTGGATATTTTCGATAGCGTCATCTCTTCCCTGAAAGATAATTGAAACCCTTCGCTCGCCGGCTGTGCCGGCCAGCCAGTAAGCCCGCCGCAGCTTCCGCTGCGGCGGGCTTTTATTCTCCAGGAAATGGCGCGGGACGTCTTGAATAGTGGTAAGTTTCCATAAAATTTGCAAAGACCCGCCCCATTGCGCCTGCTATGATAAGAGTAGAAGAATCCTATGAAAGGATGGACGCTCCATGCCTTTGCTTCCCGCTCCCAAGGAAATGCATACCGTCCCCGGCGTTTCACCCGCCCGGGGCTTTACCGCCACCAATGCCGGCCCCTTCGCCGAGGAACGCCTGGCCCTCCGGAGCCTGGGCGCCCTGTCCGTGCAGGCGGACGGCCTGTACTACGCCGTGATCGCCGCGCAGGCGGATGCCACCCTGCCCGATCTGCCCGCTGTCCTGCGCCGGCCCGGCCGGGAAGAGGGCTTTTTCCTCTCGGCGGACGAAGGTCTGGTCTGCGTGCTGTCGGCCCACCCCCGGGGCGTTCTCTACGGCCTGCACGCCTATGAACAAACCCTGGCCGACGATGGATCCTTCTGCGGCACAGTAATCGATTACCCCGACACCGCCTTCCGGGCGTTTCATATGGATATGCGGTACGGCTTTCCCAGCGTTTCGCGGATGCTGGCCATTCTGGAGGAGCTGTCCGCCGCCCGGTTCAATACCTTCCTGCTGGAATATGAGAACCGCTTCCCCTTCGAGGCCTATCCCGATATTGCCGACCCCGCCCATTTCACCCCCGCCGATTTGCGGCGGATTCAGGAGCGGGCCGCCGCCTTACATATCGAGTTAATCCCCCTGCAGCAGACCATCGGCCATCTGGAATATATGCTCAAGCTCCCCCGGTATCACCATCTGCGGGAGATGCGGGAGTTCCCCGAGACGCCCCTGCCCTACAGCTTCGGCCCCACCGGCTTCAAGCACTATAACCATATCGATGAAATCTGCGCGAGCAGCGACGAAGCCTGTTCCGTGGTGGAGACCCTGCTCGACGAGGTCATGGCCGCCCATCCCGCCAGCCGGTACGTTCACCTTGGCTGCGACGAGGCCTGGAACCTGCTCAGCTGCCCCGACTGCCTGGCCCGGTATGGGGAGAACGGCAAGAACCGCCTGTATCTGGGCCACATCAACCGCCTGGCCGCCCGCGCTCTGGCCGCGGGGAAAACACCCATCGTCTGGGACGATATGCTCCGCAGCTTCTCCGACGAGGAGCTCGAGCTGCTGGACAAGCGGGTGGTGGTCATGATTTGGCTGTATTACGAGAGCAACTACGCCCTGGCCGTCAAGCTGGCCCGCCGGTTCAAACAGGCCGGCTTCACCGTTCTGGGCGCCGCCGCCGCCAAGTGCGGCGAGGGCCCAGAACCCCAGTACCTGGATATGCCCTGGTATGAGCTGCGCCTGGGCAACGTGGACATGTGGGGCCGCGTCTGCGCCGAGGAAGGGCTGGATGGCTTCTGCATGACCGTCTGGTCGAACTACAGCGGCACCATCGCTCCGCCTCACCCCTTTTTCGACACCGTGTGGTATCCCGTCCTGTTCGCCGCCGAAAAACTGTGGAACCGGCAGGCCGTCCGGGACGGGTTCGATACCCGCTTCGCCGCCGCCTTTTTCGGGGTGGCGGAAGAAGCCCTTTTCCACGGCCCCGCCGCCGACCGCTACGCCCGCATCGAGCGGGTCAGCCGCCTGGCCAAGCGCCATCGGTATGAGGCCGAGGCCCTCCGCGTCATGGAGCTTACCAGCGTCTACCGGCTGAAAGCCCTGACCATCGGCCGGGAACTGTATAAGCTGCGCATGCCCGTTACCGACGCGGAAAAGACCATCGTGCGCAACCGGGCGGCCGAGGTCGCCGCCCTGCGGGAGCTGCTGAAGCCCCAGGTGCGCCGGATTGTGGAAACCCATTACACCAAGGACGACGCGGACGTGTTTGTCCGCTCCCGCTTCGACGCGGACGAGGCCCTGTTCCGGGCCTTTCTCGACGGAAAGGATGAGTCATGATCATGCATACCCCCTACGCATCCCGGGCTGTCGGCCTGTTGGCCGCCCTGGTTCTCGGCGGCATGGTGCTGCTCGCTGGCTGCGGCGGCCGGGAGGAGCCCAGCGCCCCCCTGTCCTCCGGCGAAGCCTCCGGATCCGCGGAATCCTCCGCTCCGGAAAGCACGGTTCCCGACGCCTCCGGCGAGGACGCATCCGATGCTTCGTCCGCTTCCTCCTCCGCGCAGACGGACGACACCCGCCCGACCGGCGGCGCTTCCTCCAAGCCCGGGGGATCCACCGCGGGGGGCGGGGCCTCGACGGCGTCCACCCGTCCGAACAATTCCTCCTCGGGCGCGGCCTCTTCCTCCACCCCCGTGACCACGACCACCACCTCCCGGGCCACCACGGCTCCCGACGGCGCCACCATGGCCTTCCGTCAGCCGGGCGACGCCAATACCCTGGGCGTCTGGTGGTGGAACGTCAGCCAGGTGAAGACCGCCAAGGCCGACACCTATCTCGACTTCTGCCAGAAAAACCGGGTGAGCGAGATTTATCTGTGCATCGACGGGATGACCGCTTCGGGTTCCACCTCCTTCGCCGACGTGCGCGCTTTTGTCAAAAAGGCCGCCGCCAAAGGCATCCGGGTGGCCGCCCTCACCGGGGACTATCAGTGGATCAATCCCGGTAACACCGGCTTCCAGACCTATGTGGATAAGTTTGGCGCCTACCAGAAGGCCGCCTCCAAGGAGGAGCGGTTCTATGCCATGCATCTGGACGTGGAGCCGCACCAGCACCCGGACTTCAAAACCGGCGCCGACGGGCGCGCCAAGGTGATGCAGCTGTTCGCGGATTTCACCCTCCAAAAGGCGGTGCCCGCCGCCAAGGCCGCCGGCACCCTGCTGGAGTGGGATATTCCCTTCTGGATGACCGATGTGGTCAAGGACGGCAGCGGGGCCTCCATCGTCCTGGCCGAGCTGATGGCGCGGGAATGCGACACCATCGCTGTCATGTCCTACCGGGACACCGCCGCCGCCATGTGGGATGTCTCCAAGGAGGAGATCGCCTACGCCAAGAAATACGGCCATAAGGTCATCCTCGGGGCCGAAACCTATTCCAAGGAAGGCGACGCCGTCTCCTATATGGAGGAAGGCAAAACCGTCATGGTGTCCGAGCTGACCAAGCTCAACGCCAAGCTGCTGAGCAATCTCCCCAACCGGAATTTCGGCCTGGCGGTTCATCAGATCGACCGCTGGTACAGTCTGAAGAACTGACCCGTCCGCCAGATGAAACCGTTAGCGAAAGGAATGTGAATATCGATGAGAAAGCCCTGTCGCCGCGCGTTGGCGGCCGTTCTGGCTCTGCTGCTGGCGCTGGCCGCCGCGGGCTGCAGCCGGGAGCCCGCCCCTTCGTCGTCGATCCCGGAGAGCAGCTCGTCCCAGAGCGCTTCGTCCTCCGCACCGGATGCGTCCGGAGACGGCGCTGCCAGTACTGAAAACACGGAGGATAGCCATATGAGCACCACAGCCACCACACAACCGGCCGGCGGAAAAACCACCGCTGCCAAAACCACCGCCAAGCCCACTCCCACCACGACCACCGCCAAAACCCCGTCCAAAAATCCCGGCGCCGCCCAGGTGGGCAGCGCGGACTTCAAGCCCGGCAGCCTGTACAAGGGCCCGGTGGTCAACTTCCGCAAGGATGGGGACGCCACTACCCTGGGCGCCTGGTGGTGGACCCTCAAAGGGATTGTCGAGCCGATAGACGGCGTGTCGGTGGACATGGTCCTCGATATGCTCATCGCCAATAAGGTGACGGAAATCTACCTGGATGTCAGCGCCATGATGCCTTGGGATGAGGAAGAGGCCCAGGGCGGCCTGACCGACGACGACAAGGCCGCCGGCCTGGTCAGCGAGCGGTACGTGCGCGGCTTCGTCAAGAAGTGCGCCAAGTACAACATCCGGGTGGCCGCTCTCACCGGCGCTTCGGGGGACAGCGTCCTGCGCTGGATCGACCCGGACAAGAAGAATTATCAAATCAAGGCCTTTGCCGAGAAGATCGCCGGGTATCAGAGCCGGGCCGCCAAGGATGAAAAATTTTACGCCATCCACCTGGACGTGGAGCCCCATACCATGGGCAGCAAGTGGGATAACAACCGGGCCAAATACACCCAGTGGATGGCCGACATGGTGGTGGAAGCCCGCAAACAGTGCGACGCCATCGGCGTGCAGCTGGAATACGACGTCTGGTCCTGGTTTACCGAGGCGGACAAGGTGACTGATGAGTCGGGCGCCACGGTGAACATCCTCGACCTCATGACCAAGAAATGCCACGCCCTGGGCATCATGTCCTACTACAACACCGGCGCCGGCCAGTTCGACCGGGCCACCAACGTGGAGCTGGCTTACGCGAAAAAGAACAACTGCCGCCTCATCGCCGGCACCGAGACTATCAAAATCACCCCCACCAACATCACCTACTACTACTCCGGCAAGGATAAGCTGGTAACCGAGCAGGGCGTCCTGCGCCAGAAGCTGGACGGCACCGGCTACAACAAGCTGGGCGGCGCCATCCATCACGTCTATTCCTGGTACGAGCTGATGACGAAATAAGGATCCGCCGCCTATCGCGGGGGTAGATGGAAAGGAATGGGTTTTTTATGAAAAGCATTCGTCTGGCGTCCGCCCTGGCCGGCGCCGCCATAGCCTGCGCCGCTCTGTTGGGAGGCTGCGCCTCCGGGGAGGGGGCTTCCTCCGGCGCCGCCTCGCAGGCGCCTTCCTCCGCCCCGGCCACCACGGCCGCCCCGGCGAAGAACACCACCGTCGATTTCCGGAAGCAGGGGGATACGGATACCCTGGGCGTCTGGTGGTGGCAGGTGGCCACCGTCAAGTCCGCCGACGCCCAGCTGAAATTCCTGCAGGAGAACGCGGTCAGCGAGATCTACCTGTGTATCGACGGCATGTCCGAGGCGTCCAATGCCAAGGCCACCTTTGCCGACGTGCGGGCCTTTGTCAAGAAGGCGGGGCAGATGGGGATGCGGGTGGCCGCCCTCACCGGCGACTATGCCTGGATCAATCCCGACAGCACCGGCTTCGAGGCCTATGTGGAAAAGTTCAAGGCCTACCAGGCCGCCGCCGCGGAGGATGAGAAATTCTATTCCATGCATCTGGACGTGGAGCCGCACCAGCACCCCGATTTCAAGACCGGGGAAGAGGGCCGGGCCAAGGTCATGCAGCTCTTTGCCGATTTCACCCTGAAAAAAGCCGCCCCTGCCGCCAAGGCCGCCGGCACCCTGCTGGAATGGGACATTCCCTTCTGGATGACCGATGTGGTCAAGGACGGGGAGGGCAAGGACGTCGTCCTGGCCGAGCTGATGGCCAAGACCTGCGATACCATCGCCATCATGTCCTACCGGGACACCGCGGCCAAAATCCTGGACGTGGCCAAGGAGGAAATCGCGTTTGCCAAGCAGTACGGGCATAAGGTGATCCTCGGCGTGGAAACCAAATCCTCCGAAGGGGATCAGGTCTCCTTCATGGAAGAGGGCAAGGCCGTCATGGTGGAGGAAATGGCCAAGGTGCACGCGTCCCTGAAGGAATCCATTCCCGACGGGAACTTCGGTCTCGCCGTGCATCAGGCCTCCGTCTGGTATTCCCTCAAGGACTGATCGCCCCGTCCGCGTACGGCAGCCCCGCTCCCACGAGAGCGGGGCTGGATTCCCCGGGAACAGTAAACGGTTGCTGTTCTCCTGCATAGATGGGTTACTGAATGGAAGAAACTAGAAACCAAAGAAAGGGAGAGGCGCATGGCGGAGAAAAAGGTGACCATCTATGACGTGGCCAAGCACTGCGGCGTGTCGGTGGCGACGGTGTCCCGCATCGTCAACAATGTGGATTATCCGGTGAGCGCCGAGCTGCGCACCAGGGTGCAGGCCTCCGTCAGGGAGCTGAAATATAAGCCCAATATGCTGGGCCGGTATCTCAAATCCAACCGGACCGACGAGGTGGGGGTGATCATCCCCAACATCTCCAATTTCTATTACCCCGGCCTCATCGCGGGTATCAACGACTCCCTGATTCACAGCGGCTATAACGTGCTGCTCTGCAATTCCTACCGGAACCCGGAATACGAGAAAAAGCAGTTTCTCTCCCTGCTGCAGAAGCAGGTCAAGGGCATCATCATCTCCACCGTCAGCGACGACACCTCCTGGATTGAGGAGGTCAATACCGACGATGTGACGGTGGTGGCCATCGAGCAGCCCCTGCACACCCCCACCCACCGGGTCTGCTTCAACTATTACGGCGGCGGTTATATGGCCGCCCGGTATCTGGTGGGCATGGGCCACCGGGATATCGCCTTCATCAGCCCGCCCCTGACCTACGCCAGCCGCCGCCAGCGGCTGGACGGCTTTCTCGCGGGCCTCAAGGAGAGCGGCATCGAGCTGGACGCCGATCATCTGCGGATTTCCGACTATGAGCGGGACGACGAGAATGTCTACGAGTTTAACATCGGCAGCCGCCTGGCCGAAAAGCTGATGCAGCTGGATACCCCTCCCACAGCGATATTCTGCATCAATGACATGATGGCTCTCGGGGCCATCCGCGCCCTCCAGCGCCGGGGCATCCGGGTGCCCCAGGACGTGTCGGTGCTTGGGTTTGACAACCTGGCCCTGTCCGAGATGATCACCCCCGCGTTGACCACCGTCGATCAGTGTACCCGGGAGATCGGCGCGAAGGCCATCGAGCTGCTGACCAAAAGCTTCGCCGATCCGGCGGCTCCCCTGGAGACCGTCCGCTTCAAGCCCAAGCTGGTGGAACGGGAATCGGTCGCCCGCCGCCCCTGATTCCGCTCCGCCCGAATCCTGAGCCGTCGCCGCCCCTGACTTTGAACCACTCGTGCCCCGATCCGCCGCCGGCTCTCCGAACGTCTTCCCCGCGCCACGCATCGTCATGCGGGGAAGGCCGGCGTCCGCTTCCGGATCGCCGCGGGCGGGGGAGGGGCGGCCGCCCGGCGGCTCTTTCGGTGCGAAAATGTGCGAAACCGGCGCGGTTTCCTGCGAACGCCACCCCCCTCCGGCCCAAAACCGTGCGGAAATGTTTGAAAAATTTCGACAAAATCAGGCGGTGTCACTGAATAATAGAAGTTTTTCATAAGATATGCTAAGCAAAAACCGGACGGATTCGCTATAATAAATGTGTAATATGACCAGATCCCCTCAAAGAGAGGGTAAAAAGGAGTACGTTCCACCGTATTCCTACCTTTTTCATGGGAAACAGAAAACGTTTACTATCATTTTCCGGAACCTTCATCCAAAAGCCGAACGAAACGCCGAGACGGACCAATATGTAATAAAAATTGGGACAAAGCAGACGTGCCGAACAGGTCAGAAGCGACTGGAAAAATTTTTAATAGCAAGGCAGAAAACGATTTCTGAAGGCTTCAGGAACCATTTTCTTCTCTTTGTATAGATTTGCCAGGACATATCGTAACTTTTATACATTATAATGGAGACCCCAGACCCGTGGTTTGTACAAAAGGGGCCAGCGTTTAAGCGCAACCGGAGGTGACCGAAAGTGGATGTAAACGGCATGGTGGTGTTCACAAAATGCATATCCATCGCCTGCGGCGGCTCCATGCCGCTCTCCTTCTCGGATTACGCCCGCATCGCGGCGGAGAATAAACCGGAAAATATCCTGGCCATCTGCCGCGTCCAGCGGGGCAGCGGCCATATCGCGCTGGGCAGCATCTCCACCGAGGTGAACAGCGGCAGCCTGCTGCTTCTGGGCAGCGGCGAGAGCTACACATTCACCGCCTCGGAAAACATTCTGGCCAACCTCATCGTCTTCGACCGGCGGCTGTTCAGCAGTTCCTACGCCTACACTCTGGGGCGGGAGGCTCTGGCCCCCATGCAGGCCCTGGCCCGCGGGTGTGAGCTGATTACCGAAAAGGACGCCTGCTACGGCGAGGTCATGGCCACGGTGGACACCATCTGGCGGGCGGCCGAGGCGGGGGAGACCAGTTCGCCGATCATGGCGGTGGCTATGCTGTGGCAGCTGGCGGCCCAGCTCAAGCGGGAGACCGAACGGCGGGGCGACACCCTGGGTTCTATCCGGGAGACCCGGAACAAGGAACGGCTGGCTCCGGCGGTCAACTACACTTACCAGCATTACGATCAGAAAATCACCTTGGCGGATTTGGCCCGGGAGGCCAACATGAGCGTACCGAATTTCAGCTCGGTCTTCCGCGAGACTTACGGGATTCCGCCCATGGAGTACCTCGCCCGCATCCGGCTGCAGAACGCCGCCGACCTGCTGCAGAACACGGACAAGAAAATCATCGACATCGCGGAGGAATGCGGCTTCTTCAGCATTTCCAACTTCATTAAGGCTTTCAACAACGGCATGGGGATGTCCCCCTCCCGTTACCGCAAGGAATGCGGCGGGCCGGATAAGGCCGATAAACCCGCAGACGATTAAGTCCCATGCGGCGGTTTTAAACTGCCTGGCGCATACAAAGGGAACCCTTCGACTTATCTATACAGAACTGGAGGAAAACGAAATGAAACTGGCTGTCACCCGTATACTCGCGGCCACTGCCTCGGCGCTGTTTCTCACCGCCATGGCGGCGTCCTGCGGCGACAACAACAAGGGCGGATCCAGCACCCCCTCGAAGGAGGAGCAGAGCTACGACTTCGGCGGCATGAAAATCACCTTCGCCGACACATGGGGCAAGGATTTGACCCCCGGCAAGGACGCGGCTACCGACGCGCTCATTGCCAAAATCGATAAGGTTAAGCAGAAATACCACGTCGATTTCGAATGGGTCAAGATCGATTCCGGCCCCTATTGGGACAACATGGCGAGCGTCATCATGAGCGGCGAGCCCTACGGCGACATCATGTACTCCTTCCCCTGGATGATCACCGACTGGATTAAGGCAGGCGCCGTCAAGGACGCGGGCGCGGTGGCCAAATCCGTGGGTATCGACTTTAAGGACGGCACCTGGAACGACTTCATCGTGGACGAAACCACCTATGGCAATACGATCTACGGCTTCTCCAAGAAGGCCAACACCATCCAGTCCGGCATGCTGTACAACAAGCGGCTGCTCAAGGAGGCCGGGCTGAAAGATCCCAACGAGCTGATTAAGGGCGGCGGCAAGTGGGATTACGCCACGCTGGAAGAGTACGCCCGCAAGCTGACCAAGCTGGACGCGTCGGGCAACACGGTGCAGTGGGGCCTGTCCACCATGGATTCCTACTGGCTGATGACCGCCTTCGCCGTCAACAACGGCGCGGATCTCATCGACTACAGCTCCAACCCGCCCAAGTTCAACATGGATTCCCCGAAATCCCTGGCGGGGCTGGAAGTCTTTAACAAGATGCTCAACACCGACAAGACCATCTATCTGCGGCCGGCCGGCGGCGACTGGAAGGTCACCGTGGACGCTTTCGCCAACGGTAAGGTGGGGCTGTTCCGAGCGGAGGAATGGGTTATCGAGTACATCCGCGACGTCATGACCGAAAACGGCACCAACGAGGATTACGGCCTGACCTACTTCCCCCAGGGCCCGGATTCCACCGGCTTTGTGGACGAGAGCTACGGCGGTAACTCCTACTTCATCCCCGCCTCCATCAGCAATGAGAAGGCCCAGGCCGCGCTGTTGGTTTACCGCGACCTGATGGATCCCTCCGACGACGGCTACACCAAGGAGGAGCGGGTGCGCAACACCGGCGAGTCCCTGTTCCCCGACGAGGCGTCGGTGGAGGTGTACACCGACCTGATGTTCAACAACAAGATCAAATCCAACGGCGTGTGCCGCGTGGGTCTGCGGGAGGCCATGATGGAACTGGCCGGCAGCTTCATGGACAACGCCGGCACCCCCCAGTCGATTCTCTCCGAAGCCAAGAACCGGTATCAGGCCGTGATTGACGACAGCTCCTACACAGCGGTACTCAACGAGCAAAAATAGCCCGACAGCTTATAGTCCGGACAGGTACGCCGCCCTCCTCCAAACGGCGGAGGGCGGCGTTTTGCTCCGGGAAACAATTTTGGCGGTTTTCCTTGCGGCCAGCGACCTCTGAAAGTAAGCGATTACTAGAAACGAGTTGGATGGTCGGAAGGAAAACCGCGGAAAGGCACGGTTCCGATATGCCGCGTAAAATGTTGACCCTGCTGCTCAGCGCCGCGCTGCTGCTCTCCTTGACGGGAACGGCTTTCTCCGCCGCGGCGCAAGAGGCCGCCGGGCGCGGGGAGACCGCCCCGGCCGGCGACAACGCCGAGGTGACCGGCGAGGAAATCGCCGCGGCCCCCACCTATACGGCGTTTCTCAAAGACCACAACATCACGGATGAAAACGCCGCCCCGGCCGCCGGGCAGGCCATCCGCCTGGACAGCGGCATGCTGGCGGCGGGAACAGGCAAGTTTACGGCCGGGACGGACAGCGTCCTGCTGGACGAGGAGGGCAGCCTGACGGTAGCCTTCCAGGGACAGCCGGGGCTGTATAATCTGGTCATTGAATACGACCCGGTGGCGGGCCGCTCCCGGGATGTGGAGCTGGGCGTCCGCCTGGGCGGCAAGCTGCCCTTCCAGGAGGCGGGCAGCCTGGTGCTCACCCGCCGCTGGCGGGACAAGGGTGGAAAAATTGAGACGGATCTCAACGGCAACGATATCCGGCCCTCCCAGGAGGAAATCACCAAAGAGGAACGGGATTGGCTGACTTATACGGCGGAGGACAGCTCCGGTTTTCACACCCGGGCCCTGCTGTTCCCCATCGAGGCAGAAAACACGCTGACCCTGTATGCTTCCCGCGAGAGCGTACATATCCGCTCCATTACCTTGCAGCCGGCCACCGAGCTGCCCACCTACGCCCAGTACAAGGCGCAGCACGCGGGGGCGAAGGACGCCACCGTTTCTCTGCCGCTGATACAGGCAGAGCTGCCGGCGTGGAAGAACGACGCCACCATTGTGGCGGCCTCCGACCGGGTATCGCCCGCCACCACCCCCTTCAAGGGGGCGAAAATCAGCCTGAACAACATCGGCGGCAACACCTGGTCCAGCCCTGGCAAGGAAATCGCCTGGGAGTTCACCCCCACCCAGACGGGACTGTATGAAATCCGGCTGCGCACCCGGCAGAACTACAAGCGGGGCTTTTACGCCACCCGTACCCTGAAAATCAACGGGGAAATCCCCTTCGCGGAGGCCCAGGACCTGCGCTTTACCTACCACAACGGCTGGATTATCTACACCGTGTCGGCGGGGGACGAGGCCTGCAAGTTCTACTTTGAGGCGGGCAAGACCTACACGATGTCCATGACCGTGACCTTGGGCGATTTCGGCGACACCTTGGGCCGCACCCAGGAATCGGTTTCGGTGCTCAACGACATTTATCGGGAGCTGCTGATGATCATCGGCTCCACCCCCGACACCATGCGCGATTACAACCTGGATAAGCAGATTCCCGACACCATCGAGCAGATGCTGACGCAGGCGGAGAAGCTGGAGGCCATTGCCAGCGACATCCAGGAAATCGCCGGCTTCTCCGGCAGCGAGCTGGCCAGCCTGCGGAAAATGGCGACCCAGCTGCGGGAGTTCCATAAGGATCCCCGGGAAATCTCCAAGCGGCTGCGGTATTTCAAGGACAACATCGCCGCCCTCAACACCTGGATGCTGGATGCCAAGAGCCTGCCGCTGGACGTGGACACGGTGACCATCGCAGCCCCCAGCGAGCCCCTGCCCAAGGCGGATGCCAACTTCTTTCAAATGGCGGGGTACATGTTCCAGATGTTCGCGGCGTCCTTTGTGGAGGACTACAACTCCCTGTCCGGCACCGGCGGAGCCACCGACACCCAGCTGACGGTGTGGTCCACCACCGGCCGGGATCAGGCCACCATCCTCAACGATCTGATCCGCTCCACCTACACCCCGAACAGCAAGCTGACCGCCGGCAAAACGGTGGGGGTCAACCTGCAAATCGTGCAGGCGGACGCCATTCTGCCCTCTGTGGCGGCGGGCAACGGGCCGGACGTGCTGATGCACGCCGGGATGCAGCTGCCCATCAACTACGCCACCCGTAAGGCGGCGGTGGATTTGAAGACGGTGGCGGACGCCGCCGATTTCGAGAAGGTGACCGCCCGGTTCCGGGAGAGCGCCCTGACGCCCTTGAGCTTCAACGGCGGGGTGTACGGCCTGCCGGAGCAGGAGACCTATCCGGTCATGTTCTATCGCACGGACATTCTCTCCGAGCTGGGGATCCCTGCGCCCTCCCTGGATAACCCCTGGACCTGGGAGGACGTGATCAAGTATCTGCCGGTGCTGCAGAAAAAGAACATGAGCTTCCTGATGGACACCGGTACGAGCGTGGGCGCCGACGTCAGCGTGGGCATGACCACCTTCGCCATGTTCGTTTACCAGCGGGGCGGCCAGTTCTATAAGGATGGGGGCATCGCCACCGCTCTGGACAGCGAAACCGCGGTGGAGGCCTTCAAGTTCTGGACCAAGTTCTACACCAGCTACGGCCTGCCCACCAACTTCAACATCGCCAACCGCTTCCGCACCGGCGAGTCCCCCATCGTCATCGCCGACATGACCCTGTACAACCAGCTGATCGTGTCTGCCCCTGAAATCAAGGGGCTGTGGCAGATGAGCGTGGTGCCCGGCACCAAGAAGGACGACGGGACGGTGGATCACTCGGTGCGCTCCTCGGTATCGGCCTGCATCATGCTGTCCACCGCGCAGGACAAGGCGGCGGCCTGGGACTTCATGAAATGGTGGACGGACACCGACACCCAGGTATCCTATTCGAGAGAAATGGAAAGCCTGCTGGGCACCTCCGCCCGGTATCCCTCCGCCAACGTGGAGGCTATGAAGCAGCTGCCCTGGTCCACCCGGGACTTCAAGGTCTTGCAGGCCCAGGCGGCCTGGGCCAAGGGCGTGCCCGAGGTGCCCGGCAGCTACTACACCCCCCGGCACATCAACAACGCTTTCCGGGCGGTGTGCATCAAGGAGGACGCGGACGAGCCGCGGGAGACCATCCTGCAGTACGCCCGGATCATCAACGACGAGATTTACGACAAGCGGACCGAGTTTGGCCTGCCCACCGAAAAACGATAGGAGGTACGTTCGATGTCCCTGCAAACCAACAAGCCCCAAAGCCGGCTGGGCCGGGTGGGGCGCAAGCTGTGGCACGACCGGGTATCCTATGCGTTCCTGCTGCCTTTCGCGGCGGTGTTTATCACCTTCACGGTGCTGCCGGTGCTGGCCAGCGTTTTCTACAGCTTTACCTACAACAACATTTTCGAGCCGGTGCGCTGGGTGGGGTTTGAAAACTACATCCGCCTGTTCACCCGGGACGACGTGTTCCTGACGGCTTTGCAGAACACCCTGGTGTTCGCGGTCATCACCGGGCCGGGCGGATACCTGCTCTCCTTCGTGGTGGCGTGGCTCATCAACGAGCTGTCTCCCTTCCTGCGCACCCTGTTCGTGCTGATTTTCTATTCGCCCACCATCGCCGGATCGGTTTACGTCATCTTCGGCACCCTGTTTTCCGGCGACATTTACGGCTATGTCAACGGCGCGCTCATCAACCTGGGGTTCATCACCGACCCCATCGAATGGCTGACCGATCCCCAGTACATCAAAATCGTCATCATTTTGTGCGTGCTGTGGGGCAGCATGGGCGCGGGCTTCCTGTCCTTCGTGGCCGGGTTTAAAAACATCGACAAGCAGTTTTACGAGGCGGCCGCCATCGACGGCCTGCGCAACCGGTGGCAGGAGCTGTGGTACGTGACCCTGCCCATGATGAAGCCGCAGCTGCTGTTCGGCGCGGTCATGAGCATCACCAGCGCTTTCTCCATCCATGAGGTCACGGTGGCGCTCGCGGGCTTCCCCTCCACCGAATACGCCGCGCACACCATGGTCAACCACATGTGGGACTACGGCTACCAGCGGTTTGAGATGGGATACGCCTCCGCCATAGCGGCGGTGCTCTTCCTGATGATGCTCGTGTGCCGGAAGCTCATCAACCTGCTGCTCGAGCGGGTCGGCCGGTAGGCAAGCGACCCCCTGCTTCGAATGAGAATACTGTGAATGACCGGCACCGCGTGCGACAATCGGTCGCAAGGCCGCCGGAGAAATGGAGCCCGACATGGAAGCCAATGTGAAAAAGCCTCACCCGGCAGGGACGGTTTTCGGCACGATGGGCCGCGGACTGGCCCGCGCGGGCAGCGCTGTCTACCGGTTTTTCCGCAAGCTGCTGGGCGTGCGGAGTACCCGCAGCCTGGCTGGTGATATATGCAATATCCTGTTTCTGACCATTCTGGCCATTTTCATGGCCATCCCACTGGTTTACGTGGTCTGCAACGCGTTCAAGCCTATCGACGAGCTGTACCTTTCGCCGCCCCGGTTCTTCGTGCAGAACCCGACGCTGGACAATCTGAAGGACCTGATGACGGTGATGAACAACTCCTGGGTGCCCATCACCCGGTATTTCTTCAACACCCTGTTCATCACGGTGGCGGGCACCGGCCTGCACGTGATTTTCGCCTCCATGGCGGCTTACGTGCTGGAAAAGCACCGGTTTTACGGGCGGAACGCCTTTTTCGGCCTGGTGGTCATGACCCTGATGTTTTCCCCGACGGTCACCTCCATCCCCAACTTCGTCATCATGTCGGGCATCGGGTTCGTGGACACCTATCTCGCGCTAATCATCCCGGCCATCGGCTCGTCCCTGGGGCTGTTCCTGATGAAGCAGTTCATGGTGACGGTGCACGACTCCATCCTGGAGGCGGCCAAGATCGACGGGGCGGGAGAGCTGCGGATCTTCTTTAAAATCGTCATGCCCACGGTCAAGCCGGCGTGGCTGACCCTCATCATCTTCTCGTCCCAGACCCTGTGGAACTCCACGGGCGGCGTGCTCATCCGCAGCGAGGAGCTCAAGCCCCTGCCCTACGCCCTCAACCAGATCATGGCGGGCGGCTTCGCCCGGGCGGGCGCGGCCTCGGCGGTGGGACTCATCCTGATGAGCGTGCCGATTTTGATTTTTATTTTCAGCCAGAGCCAAATTCTGGACACCATGTCCACGTCGGGCATCAAGGAATAGGAGGAATGACCGATGAGTAAACTAGCGGCTTTCCTCCGCAGGGGGGCGCCCGCCGCCCTGGCGGCGCTGCTGCTTCTGGGAGCCGTTCCCGCGGCGGCGGAGGAGTCCGGCGCCAAGGTATACGCGCCGGAGCTGTCCTTCCGCAGCTACACCTACAGCCGGTGGGGGGATCCGATCGCCTGCCCCGATCCGTACACGGTGGAAAAGGTGGTCACCGGCGTGGACTTGGGCGTCGGCGATTTTAAAAAGCCCAACGATATGTTTGCCTCCGCGGACGGCTATCTGTACATCGCGGCCAGCGGCGACACCGCGGCCGACAACCGGGTGGTCAAGCTGGACAAAAACCTGCAGGTGGTCGGCAGCTTCAGCGGCTACATCGACGCGGACGGCCAGACGGTGGCCTTTAAAGAGCCTCTTGGCGTTTTCATCACGGCGGAAAACGATATCTATGTGGCGGACGGCACCTCCAAGCAGATCATCCACATGGACGCGGCCGGCAAGCTCAAGAGAATCATCGCCGCCCCGTCGAGCGAAGACAGCGCCATCATCGACGCCGATTTCGTGGAACGCTACCGGCCGTCCAAGCTGGTGGTGGATTCCTCAGGGCGGATCCATGTGGTGGCTATCAACGTCAACGAGGGCATCGTGGAGTTTGACCCGGACGGCAAGTTCGAGGGCTTCCTCGCCGCCGGCAAGGTCAACGCCAACCCCATCGAGGTCATCTGGAAAAAGCTGTCCACCCAGGCGCAGCTGGAACGGATGTCCGATTTCGTGCCCATCGAATACAACAACGTGTCTCTGGACGACGAGGACTTTATTTTCGCCACCTCCGCCGCCATCGACGGAAAGGTGGTGGTTTCCGAGCTGCGCAGCGGCAAGGGCACCGAGCAGGGCGCGCTGGTGCGCCGGCTGAACATGCTGGGCAAGGACATCCTGCGGCGCAAGGGCTTCGGCCCGCCGTCGGGCGACCGGGAATTTGTGGGGGACACGGACAACATCGATTCTCCTTACATCGGGACATCCAAATTCGTGGACGTGGCCAACGGGCCGGACGGCACCTACACGGTGCTGGACAGCACCCGCAGCCGGCTGTTCACCTACGATTCCGAGGGGTATCTGCTGTACGCCTTCGGCGGGCCGGACGTGACGGCGGGAGGGTTCCGCACCCCGGCGTCCTTGGCGCAGCTGGACGACTGCCTGTATGTGCTGGACAGCAACACCCGGGCCATCACCATGTTCCGGCGCACCGGCTTCGGCGACACGGTGGCCGAGGCCATCGCCTGGCAGGAAGGCGGCGACTATAAAAAGTCCGCCGAGCTGTGGAGTGAGGCGCTTACGCAGAATGCCAACTACGACATGGCGTATTCGGGACTGGGCAAGGCCTCCTACCGGGACGGCGATTATAAAGAGGCCATGCGGCTGTTCAAGCTGGGCAACAACACCGACTGGTATTCGCGGGCTTACAAGGAATACCGCAAGACCGTGGTGGCCAAGTGGTTTGCGCCCGCCGCCGTGGCGGTGGCGGTGCTGGCGGTCGGCATCCTGGCCGCCGTGAAGATACGAACCAAACGGAAAACCGGCAGCTGGAGAGGGAGGAGGAATGACCCTTGAAGAAGATAGGAAAAGGGCTGCGCTACTCCTTCACCATCATGACCCATCCCATCCGGGGCTTCTATGAAATGCGGTTTGAAAACCAGGGCAACGTGGTTTCCTGCCTGCTGCTGCTGGTGCTGCTGGTGCTGGCCTTCATCTGCCAGAGCCAGTATACCGGATTCATTTTCAACGAGGTCAACCTGAAGGAATTCAACGTCATCCGGCAAATCTGCGGCGTGGTGATACCGGTCTTGCTCTGGTGCGTGGCCAACTGGTCCATCACCGTCCTGATGGACGGGGAGGGCCGATTCGTGGATATTTTCATGGCGACCTGCTACGCGACGGTGCCCTACACCATCGCCACTTTCATTGGGGTGATTATGAGCCGTTTCATGACGGCGGACGAAAGCACCTTCATCGGCATCGTCACCGGCCTGGGTGTGGCGTTCACGGCGCTGCTGCTGTTCTGCGGCATCCTGACCGTTCACCAGTTCACGGTGACCAAAAACGTATTTTCCATCATTCTGACCGTGGCGGGCATGGCTTTCATCGTTTTTCTGGCGCTGCTGTTCGCCAGCATATTCGACAAGCTGTTCAGCTATGTGGCCGGAATCTTTACCGAAATTCAGCTGAGGATGTGACGACATGCGAACCAATCGAATTTTCCGTGCGCTTGCCGTTCTTCTGGCGGCTGTGACGGTACTGTCTTTCGCGGGCTGCGGCGAGATGGCGCTTCTATTCACCGAGCTGCCAGCGGCGGATGTACAGCAATGGAAGACCGGCGATCCCATCACCCAGACCAAGGAGATGCTGGGGCTCGAGCAAATGAAGCAGGTGGCCTCCCAAGGCGGGCTGACCCTGTATATGAACGAGAAAACCACCGAGATCGCCGTCAAGACCGCCGACGGGACGGTGTGGTTCTCCAACCCGCAGAACCGGCTGGATCTCAACGCGTCCTCCCTGGGGCGGTATTCCTCACCGCTGCTGGTCACGGCCATTGATTCGGCCGAGACCTCCAAGCAGATGAACGCCTTCGACGACAGCGTCAAATACGGGCAGTACACCATCCAGTCCATCCAGAACGGCGTGCGGGTGGAATACCATTTCGGCCAGGTGGTCAAGACGCCGCTGTATCCCCAGGTGCTGACCAAGGAGCGGTTCGACGAGCTGCTCGAGGGGCTGACCAAGGCGGAACAGAACAACATGAAGCGGTACTACCTCGAGGTCAATTACGACACGGTGACCGATCAGCAGGCGCTGAAAAACCTCGAGGAGCAATACACGAAGATCAAAGAAGTCCAGCACATCTACGCGCTCAAGCAATCGCCGTCGGCGCTGGAAACCAACCGGATTACGGCGTATTTCACCAAGCTGGCATACACCCAGGAGATGCGGGACGCGGATCACGCGGCCGTGGGGTACACCGACCCTGACAAGGCCAAGGGCAACTTCCTGCTGCCGGTGGAGTACACCCTGGCCGACGGGAGGCTGAATGTTCGCATTCCGGTGGCGGATATCCGGGTGACGTCCAACCTGAAGCTGGACACGGTGACGCTGCTGCCCTTTATGAACACGGCCGCTGGGCTGACCAACAGCCAGGCGGTGGTGCCCGACGGGTCGGGTGCTATCATCCATCTAAGCCAGGTGCGATCCGGCAACACGGCGGAGTACGCCGAAGGGTTCTACGGGCGGGATTACGCCCTGTACCAGCTGTCCCAGGCGGCGGTGAAAAAGAATCTGTACCTGCCGGTATACGGCATCACCGCCGAGGAGGGCGCCATGCTGGCCGTCATCGGCCAGGCGGATGCCACGGCGTCGCTGTACGCGGCGGCCCGGGGCTCCGAACAGGATATCGGGGCCATCGGCGCCCGGTTCAAGCTGCTGGATTACGCCCAGGTGAAGCTGACGAACACCGACACCAACACGGTCAACAGCTACCCCGACAAGTCCATCGAGGATGACATCGCGGTGGATTACACCTTCCTGGACAAGAGCCGGAACCAATGGACGGACGTGGCGGCGACCTACCGGACCCGCCTGCAGAAGGAAGGCAAGCTGACGGGCAGCGCTGGCTCCACCCTGCCGGTGATGGTCAACCTGGTGGGGGCCATCGATGATAAGGCGCCGGTATTGGGGATCCCGCGGGAGATCCTGCGGCCGCTGACCACCTTCTCTCAGGCGGGGGACATCGCCGACCGGCTGGCCGAAGCCTTCGGCGGAGACCGGCTGGTCATCCGGTATTCCGGATGGCGCAAGGGAGGGCTGAAGTCCTCGGTACTGACCGGATTTGACCCGGAGGGCAAGCTGGGCGGAGCAAAGGGACTTGGGGCCCTGGCCGACAAGCTGCAGGGCATGAATGCCCGGCTGTTCCCCGATGCGGATTTCCAGTACGTCTACCGCGACAAGCTGTTCGACGAGTTCAGCTCATCAAAGGATGTGGTGCGGTTTATCACCAGTGAATCGGCTTACAAGCCCGCCTACAACAAGGCCACCTTTGTTCCCGACGCGGATGGGCTGTTTGGATACATTCTCGAGCCCACCCGGATGGCGGGGCACGTGGACAGCTTCTTGAAGGCGGTCAAGGGAAAGGGACTCAGCGGGTTCAGCCTGCCGTACATCGGGGCGGATCTGTCCAGCAACTTCAATAAGGACGCCTTCATGACCCGCAACGCGGCCGCCGCCTATTCGGCGGAGGTCATGCAGAAGCTGCGGGACGCGGGCTACGGAATTCTCTCCACCGGGGTCAACGCCTACGCGCTGCCCCTGCTCGACGTGGCGGTGGCGATTCCCACCGACTGCAACACCCATCCGATGCTCAGCCGGTCGGTGCCCTTTACCCAGATGGTGCTGTCCGGCAGCGTCCAGTATGCCGCCGAGGAGCTCAACCGGGCGGCGGACGACCGGTACTACCTGCTCAAGTGCATCGAGACCGGTTCGGCCATGTATGTGTCGGCCATCGCGGCCGCCAATTCGGAGGTCAAGGACACGGCGTACGACGAGCTTTTCGCCGTCAACTTCGACACGCTGGAGCCGCGGATTAAGGAAGTGGGCAGCCAGCTCATCGAGGCGCTCTCGCCGGTTTACGGCCGCGCCATGGTGGGGCACACGCAGCTGACCGACGGGGTCGTGCGGGTGGATTACGAGGGCGGCAAGAGCCTGTATATCAACTATAACCAATCGGAGGCGGCCACCGACGCGGGCACCGTGCCCGCGGCCGGCTGGCTCCTGGCAGAGAAGGAGGGCTGAACATGGGCAAGGAGAAGAAAAGCGCCGGGCGGCGGCGTTCCGACCTGATGACCAGGCGGAACCGCACCGGTTATGTGTTCATCGCCCCGTTTCTGGTGGGATTTGCCGCGTTTATGCTCATCCCGCTCATTCAGTCTTTTATTTTCAGCTTCAACGACATTAAAATCGTGGAAAACGGGTACACGCTGGTACCCAAGGGGCTTTACAACTACCAGTACATTCTCACCATCGACACCGATTTCCGGCAGCGGATCGTCAACTCCTTCATCATGACTCTGCGGGACACCATCGTCGTGGTGCCGTTCAGCTTCTTCTCGGCGCTGATTCTCAGCAAGGAATTCCACGGACGCACCTTTGCGCGGGCCATCTTTTTCCTGCCGGTCATCGTGTCCACCGGCGTGCTGGCGACCATGGATTCCAACAGCGTCATCAGCATGATGATGGACCGGGACACCGCCTCGGCGGCCAACAGCATGCAGCAGACGTTTTCGGCTTCGGGGCTTATCACCACGCTGTTTGCCGACAGCCTGCCCACGGAGATGGTGGATTTCATCAGCACCGCCACGGCGGGAATTTACGACATCATCATCAAGTCGGGCCTGCAGATCATCATCTTCATCGGCGGCCTGAACACCATCTCGCCGTCCCTGTTCGAGTCCTCCAACATCGAGGGGGCCACCGCATGGGTGAATTTCTGGAAAATCACGTTCCCCATGTGCGGGCCGTACATCCTGCTCAACGTGGTGTACACCATCATCGACTCTTTCACCAACCTGAGCAATCCGCTGATAGCCAGAATCCGCAGCGACCTGATGGGGCTGAAAAATTTCGGCGTCGCGTCCAGCGCGGCCTGGGTGTACTTCATCGCGATATTCGCGGTGCTGGGCATCGTGTTCGCCGTGCTGCAGAGGAGGGTGTTCTATCATGAATAACAGCCTGTCCACCCCCCGCATCCGCAATCCGAGGCTTCGCAAGCTGCTCAGCAAGAAGACGGCGGCGAAATGGATGCTGGCCCTGTTCCGCACGGTGTTCATCGTCGGTATTTGCTTTACCATCCTGTATCCCCTGCTGACCAAGATTTCCATGTCCTTCATGGACGAGACCGACCTGTATGACCGGACGGTTAAGGTCATCGCCAAGCATTTCACCCCGGAAAACTACCTGGAGGCCGCCACCTATATCAACTACGGCAAGCTGCTGCTCAACACGGTGGGGCTGTGCACGGTGGTGTCTCTGCTGCAGGCATTGTCCTGCACGGTGGTGGGATACGGGTTCGCCCGGTTCCACTTCAAGGGGCGGGGGATTCTGTTCGCCCTGGTGGTACTGTGCATGGTGGTGCCCACCCAGGTTATTCTGACCCCGCAATACCTCAATTTCAAGGCCATGGGCATGCTGGGCAGCTTCGCGCCGTTCATCGCCCTGGGACTGACCGGGGTGGCTCCCCGCTGCGGGCTGTATATTTTCCTGGCCCGTCAGTTCTTCCGGGGTGTGCCGCGGGAGATTGATGAGGCGGCGGCCATTGACGGCGCCGGGCCCTACAAAACCTTTACCTCCATCATGCTTAAAAGCGCCATCCCGATTATGGTGACCATTTTCCTCTTCTCCTTTGTCTGGCAGTGGGGGGAAAACACCTACACCAACCTGTTCTACAGCAGCTTCCAGACCATTGCCAAAACGCTGGACAGCCTGGGGTACGCCCTGGCGGACATCCAGCAGAGCAGCGGCAGCGTTGTATCCCTGGCCGCCCAGATGGCCTATCAGTCCATCCTGCGGGCGACGGCCACCCTCCTGGCGATTATCCCGCTGCTGGTTCTCTATGTATTCTGCCAGAAGTTCTTCATCCAGTCGGTGGAACGCACCGGTATTGTGGGGTGATGACCGCTATGAAAGGGAGGGAACGGCCATGCGTAAGCGAATGCTGTGCGGGACGCTGGCGGCCGCGCTCGTCATGACGGCGGCGGGGTGCGCGGCGGATCCCCTGGCGCAGGATCGGCTGCCTGAAAAGGTGGAGGAAACGCCGGTACAGCGCAGCGAGACCTATCCAGAGCTCTGGCAGGAGGACGGGTCGCTGTTCGACGATTTCACCAACGGCGTGAATCCGGAGATCTGGACGGTGCCGGACACCAAATGGGGCTACGACAACCGGGGAGTGACCAGCCGGAACGTCAGCTACACCAAGGACGGCATCCTGGTGCTGGCCGCCAACGGCGACCTGTACAAGGGCGACATCATGGGGATGAGCGACGGGGGCCAGCCGGCCACCACCGGCACGCGCACCGGCGCCATCGTGCGCAGTCATTACTATTTCGGCCCCGGCAGCTACGAGGTGAAAATGAAGGTGATGCCCCGGTTCGGCGGGTGCAGCGCCATTTGGACCTTTTTCAACGATGGGAGCCGGAACCATGAGATCGATATCGAGCTGCCCGGGCCCAGCAAATACAGCTTCGACTATGCTGGCATGACCAACTACATCACCGAGGAGAAGATGGACTCGGTGAAGACCAAGACCATCGCCAACAACGACGGCGAATGGCATACCTACCGCTTCGACTGGCACACCGATCCGGTGGATCCGCGCATCGATTACTACATCGATGGGGAAAAGCTGGTCACCAGCCGCCGTAATATTCCCACCGTCAAAGGCTATTTCACCATCGGGGTGTGGTTTCCCAAGGGGTGGGCCGGCGTGGCGGATTTCGAACGCAATTACATGTATGTGGACTGGTTCCGGTTCACCCCCTACGACGAAACGGGGTGGGAGGCCAATCCACGGGAAAACCTGGAGTTCGACATGGAGGGGCTGGAGCACACCTATCCTTCCCAAACCTCTCCGCTGCCGGTCAACAATTTCTTTGCAAACGGAAGCTTTGAGGACGGGCTCGAGGGCTGGACGGCGGAGGGGGAGGCGGCAGCCTCCACGGAGCACGCCACCGACGGCAAGGGCAGCGCGGCCATCGGCAAGGGCGGCAGCCTGGCCCAGCTGGTTTCCGGTATCTCGTCCAAGGTGAAGTACACCCTGACGGTCAACACCAAAAACTCCACCAAAAAGACGGACGCGGTGTTGGAGGTGGAGTACACCGACGCCTTTGGCAATTCCCTGCTGGAAAAATCGGTGGTGACCGAAAAGCTGGAGAACACCGGCACCTGGCAGCATACCCTGCCATTGACCCCGCCCTCCCAGGCGAAAAAGGTGCGGGTCACCCTGCGTAACAACGGCGGCGGCACCCTGTGGGCCGACGAGGCGGTGCTGGTTCCGGCCGGCCCGGCCGAGGGTTGATACGGTTTCATAGGATAGGGGAAATCTCCGATAAATTATGCAAAGAGAACCCCCCGCGACCGTGCGATAATAAACTTGTAACCCGATGAAAAAGGAGGAACAGCAGCTATGAAAACCACTCTGCTTCGAAAGGGAGCCGTTGTGTTTCTGTCACTCTTGACGACGGCCAGTCTGATGGCGATTCCCACAGCGGCCGCCCCGCTGGAAAAGGATCCGCCCAAGGGCTACGCGACCAAGGTTCCCGGAAAGAATGACGCCGGGGTACTAACCTATCAGGACTTTGAGTCGGATACGCTGAACGACGAGGGCATGATTGGAAAATTTGCCGCTACCGAGCCGGACGATACCTCGATTTCTCCGGCCAAAATCGAGGTGGTCAGCAATGTGGCCCATTCCGGCAAAAAGGCGCTGAAGGTTTCCGCCCGCGGCAAGAGCGCGGATGGCAGCCCGATGGGCTACAACACCTTGACCTATAAGGACATCGGCATTGATATTGCCGAAAAGTTCGTCAAGGATGCTTCCAACAACAAGAAGACCGACACGTATTTTATTTCCGCCTGGGTCCGCAATGTGGATCCTTCGATCACCCAGTATTTCTGGCTGCAGCTGCAGTACGGCGGTTCGGCTGAGGTGTGGCTGCCTGGCCAGACCTATTTTGAGGTCAAGGGCGACGCCTGGACCCAAATCGGCATCGCGGTCGTGGACGGCAAGACCTATTACGTCCCCTTCATTGAGGACACCACCAAATCGGGTATTTACGCGCCCCGCAACGGCGTGTCCACCTGGTCGGCCCTAAAGTTTATTACCAAGAATCCCAAGGTCAATCCCACGGACACCAATGAGAAAGTCGTGCAGACCAACGGCGATTTCTATGTGGATGATATTGTGATTTGGAAAGTGGACGACGCGTCCCAGCTGGTTAAAGAGTTGCCGCAGCCCAGCAGCGGCACCACCACCCAGAAGCCGGTGAATACCACCACCACCTCCAAGGGCGGTGGAGCCACCAAGGACGAGTCCTCCAGCACCACCCTGGCCCCTGCGGACAGCAGCGCGCCCACCGACACCACCGTTTCCACACAGGAGGGCGCCACCACGGCCCCGACCAATGAGGCCTCCAGCGGCTCGGCGACAACCACCGCGCCGGAGAACAAGGAGGACGGCGGCGGACTGGGCGTGGGCGCCATCGTCGGCATCGTCGTCGCGGCGGTCGTGGTTCTGGGCGGCGGCGGATTCGCTCTCTACTGGTTCAAGTTCCGCAAGCACTAATCGGCAAGAACCGGCCGGCCGCCGACGCTCCATGTGGGCGCCGGCGAGCCGCCGGTAAGAAATAGGAAACACAAGTAAGGAGGATTATGGATGAAACGATTTTTGAGCGTGGCCCTGTCCGCGGCGCTGCTGTGCGGCGGCCTGGCGGTCACCGGCGTTTCGGCAGAGGACACGGCCAAGGTGCGGCCTACGGTTACTCTGGTGGAAAGCGGGTTCGAGAATGGGATGGACGCGCCGTTCTCTGCGAATGAGAGCGACGCCGGCAAGAAAGCCACCATTACGCCGGTGTCCATCGCCGATTCGGTCAATGCCTATCTGCACCTTACCGATCGAGAGGCAAATAAGCGCAGCGCGACGGTGATGCAGAATGTCAAGGAACAGCTGAAGGCCAACGGCGCCGCGGGTAAATATTATATCAGCGCGCGTATCAAGTTGGACAATCCGGATGAAACCGCGTATTTCGTTCCGTTTATTCAGGGCTCTGGCGGGATGCAGCTTCAGACCGGAGGCGGTACACGCTTCGCCGTAACGGATGAATGGACGACTATCGGGAAAAAACGGGATGGCTCCTACATGGATTTTTCCCTGGTTAACGGCGCCTTTGATCCGGCGGCTTTAACCTGGGCCAAGTTCTATTTCCTGGCGTTCACCACGGAAAGTGGGGCGCAGACGCCCTATGACGGCGGGTATTCCATCGACGACGTGACGCTCTGGTTCGTTCCCAACGACGGGGCGCCGGCTTCCGTCACGGAAATCGGAACCAACATCCTTAAAGACGGCGATTTCAACGCCAAAGTCGAGGATGCCAATTATTACAATACCCAGAAGGCCGAAGGCGATGCCTGGTATGTGGCCACCAGCAATGATGCCGCCACCGGTGAGCCCCTGGTTGCCGCCACGGTGGAAAAGGAAACCCTGTCCGCTGTGGACACGACGATCGTGCATAACGGCACCGGCGCCCTGCATATTACCAATCGCCCCGGCGTACAGCAGAGCATCGCGGTTGATTTGAAAGATGTCGTAAACAGCGTTGGCAAGCTGAGCAAAGACGAGCATTATTACATCTCTGTGTGGGTGCGCGCGGAGACGGGCACCATCAAGGTGCAGCCCATTTTCGGCTGCAGCCTCAGCGCCACCATGGGCAACGGCTATATTCTGCCCCGCAGCGGCGGTTATGTGGAGGTCGGCGAAGAGTGGACCGAGGTTGGCATTGATGTACCGGGTGAGTATTTGCCCTTCCTGATTAACGGCAGTGCCGACGCGGGTAACTTCGATCCCTTCGGCGCCACTTGGGCGTCCATCCGTCTGGCTACCGAAGACACGGCCAATTTCTATGTGGATGATTTCAAAGTTATGGGCCCGCGGCCCGTGGCTGACGCCGTGGCGGCGTTTGTCAAAGCCGTTGAGGATCTGCCGGCGGCGGATGCGATTACCCGCGGCGACGAGGTGGCCATCACGGCGGCGGAATCCCTGTATGAAGGTCTGAATTTGGATTCGCTTTCCGCTGAGCAGAAAGCGACTGTCGCGGCCGCCAAAACCAAGCTGGACGCGGCTCGCGCGGCTTTTGACGCGCTGCCCCCGGAAAAAAATGCGTTTGTTCCGGAATTCAAGTATGAGAATAAGGCTAATTTGATTGCTCCCTATGGCGATCTGGAAAGCTTCACTGCCAACGATTACATCTGGTCTGAGGCCGACGTTGAGGGTGGGCATCCCAAGTACACCCTGATTACCGACAAAAATATCGCGCATGGCGGTAACAACTGCCTGCTGATTTCGGATCGAACCAGTAAGTACAATGCGGCGGCTTTCACCTTGACCGAGGTTATCAAGAGCCAGGGAGGCGGCAAATACTATTTCTCCGCCTGGCTGCGTACCAAGAACCCCGGCGACGTGATGACCGTGACCCCTCAGCTGTATATCAGCGCTCTGGGAGATCCGGCCGGCGTGTATGAAGCGGAACCTGTCGAGATCACGAATGAGTGGACCTTTGTCGGCGTTGCCTACGACGATCTGGACGGCTATCTGCAGTATCAAGGCAATGAGATTCCGGAGTATACGCAGGGCTATATTTCTCTGCGATTTCGCGGCCAGAACGAACTCTGGGAGAGTGACGCGGACGGCGCTGCGTTCCCCGACTACTACATCGACGATCTGAAGTTCTGGAAAGCCTTTGACGGCCAGGAAGACTATGAGGATCCCGACAATCCCAAGCCCGCTCCCACTCCCTCCGAACCTGGCGACAATAGCTCCACCGGTGGCGACAACAGCTCCACCAGCGGGGACAATGGCAACCCCTCTAACCCCACGACCGGACACAGCCTGCCTCTGGCGCTGCCGGTGCTGGGCGTGTTGGCCCTGGGCGGCGTGCTGCTGACCCGTAAGCGCAAGTAATCAAGGCAATGTTCCCTGTGTCCGGGGCGGCCCATGAGGCCGTCCCGGACTCTGGGATCGGGCCCGCGATAGTCAGAAAGGCGTGAACAAGACGATGACAGACCAACCGTATCTGAATTTAGGACGTCCGCTGGGCTCCTGGGTCTGGAATGTTTCCTATTATGTGGTCAATCCCGACGAGCTGTTCCGGTTCTGCCGGAAAAACCACGTGACCGAGCTGTATTTTTCCATCAACCGGGACGTAACCGACGCCCGGTACGCGGATCTTATCCGGCACTGCGCCGCGTATGGCATCCGTGCCGCTGCTCTGTCGGGCGATCCGGTCTGGATTATGCCGGATAAACGGCGGCCGTATCAGGAGTACCTGGAGCGGGTGGACGCCATCAATGCTCTGTGCGGAGACGGCCCTCAGTTTTACTCTCTCCATCTGGACGTGGAGCCCCACGTACTGCCGGAGGTCAAGCGGGACGGCATGGAAGGCTACATACCCCGCTTTGTGGAGCTTATCCGGGACGCCAGGGCGCAGGCGGATAAGCGCGGCTTGCAGCTGGAATGGGATATTCCCGCCTGGTTCGGCAAATTCCATGACGCAGAAAACGATTGCTCTCTGACCGAAACCATTTTCCGTTACTGCGAAGCAGTGGGGATCATGGCGTACAGCGACACGGCCGAGGGGCAGTACCGTGTGGTGATGCCCAATGTGGAAATCGCCAAGAAGACTGGCAAGCATCTGATGATCGGCTGCGAGACCATGGATCTGGACGAGGCGCGCCGGGAGGACGGCAACTGCGCGATTTCCTATTTTGAGGAAGGCAAAATCTACATGTACAAGTGCTTGCAGACCATTATGCGGGACGTGGCGGAAACCTATGATGCGTTCGGCTTCGCCATCCATGATGTGAAGCGCTGGATCGCCCTGCAGCCCCACGTACTCCCGAAATACGCGGAGGTGTATGGCAAATGAACGCATTAAAAAACGCCGCTCGGCTGGCGGCTATGGCCGCGAGTGCATCGGCGGGAGAATTGGACGCCGCCGCCCTGCCCGGGCGGGCCTGGTTCGCCGGAGACAAGGAGATCTTTACCCGTCCGCGGGACGACGGGGACTGCCGGTATCCTTATGGCAGCGACGGCTTCAATTTCTGGGCGTACACCTCCGGGTATATGCACAGCAACGAGGGCATTTTCTCCCCTTTTCTGCGCAGCGCCGAGGGGCAGGAGCCCAAGCTGTGCTGGTTTGCGGGCTTCCCGACCGAGGCGGGCAATAAAATTGTCCCTCTGCTGGCGGTGCCGGAAACGGAGGACGACGCGGTGCGGTATACCGTGTTCAACAAATCCTTTGTGACTTATATGTGCGAGGCCGAGGGACTGCGCTTGAGCGTGCGCGTGTATGTGACCGGTGACCGAACCACTCGTTTCACGCTGGGGGTAGAAAATTTAACTGAAAAAGAAATCGATTTCTTTATTTCCTCCTACTGCAACCCATTTTTGCTGCACGATGTGTTTGAAAACGGGGAAAACCGTTGGTTCCGCGAGGTGAGCGTGGCGGCGGGCGAGAACCTGCCTGATTTCGTGGTGCGGTGCAACGAGAGCATCAGCCGCACCCGGCAGGTTTCCAACTACGGCGTGCTGACCCGGACGCTGACCCTGAACGGCGGCGCGGCGCTGAAGGGGCATGAGGAGACCACCTCCCGGGCCGCTTATGTGGGCGGCGCCCGTTCGAGCCTGCATCATCCCCGGGGCGTGCTGGCCGGCACCTTCGGTGAGGCGCCGACGGTCACCACCTTCACCGAGGTGGGGATCTGCGGGGACATCCTGCGCCTGACCATGCCGGCCGGGGCCTCCCTTCGGGTGGACAGCGCCTTCGCTTACCGCGTCCACTGTGAGAATGGCGGAGCGGTGGAAGAGCTGCGGGCCCTGCGGCCCGATCCCGCCGCTTTCGACGCGGATTTGGCCGCTCTGATACAGGCCGAGGAGGCCAAGAGCGGCGGTTTGACCATGACCTTCGAGGACGGGAAGGAAGACAGCCTGTCCGCCGAAGTGATGAACGCGTTTGTCGAACAGCTCAAGAAGCAGGTGGAGTTTTGCGCCACCATCAAGGGCTATATCCAGCTCAGCGCCGGATCGCTCATCGGCATCCGGGACGTGTTCCAGGCGCTGGAGGGCTATATGATTTGGCAGCCCGAGGCGGCCCGCGCCAAGATGCTTGAAGCGCTCAGCTTCACCGATCCCTCCGGGCGGTGCCCTCGCCAATACGCGCTGCCGGTGCGGGAGGGCGCGGCACCCGCCATGGATCTGCGCCCCTTCATCGATCAGGGTGTGTGGGTGATTTCCACCATCGTGACTTATCTCAAGCTGACCGGGGACTTCGGCTTCTTGGGCGAGGTCTGCGGGTACTATGAAATCGTGGACGAAAAAAAGCGGCTGGTCAAAAAGAGCGAGGAGCAGGATACGGTTCTCGATCACATGCTGCGGATCATGAACTGGCTGTTGGACAAGACCGATCCGCGAACCGGCTGCATCCGGGTGCTGTTCGGCGATTGGAACGACGCGCTGGACGGGCTGGGAACCAGCCGGGATCCGGACAAGGAATACGGCAGCGGCGTGTCGGTGATGGCCGCGTCCCAGGTATGGCAGAACCTCAACGAGATGATGGCCCTGCTCTCCCTGCTCAACGCGGACAAATACTCGGACACCATCACCGACTATTCCGAAAGGGCCGACCGGCTGGCCGCCGGGCTGCAGAAATACGGCATCGTGTACAACGACGAGGGACAGGCCCGCATCAGCCACGGCTGGGGCGACGAGTTGTCTTATCACGTGGGCGGCTGGAACGACCCGGACGGGGTGGCCAGACGCAGCCTGACCTCCAACGCGTTCTGGGTGCTCAGCGGCCTGTACGATCGGGATACCGGTCTGCGCGGCGTTATCGAGAAGGACATCCTGGCGCTGGATTCCAAATACGGCCTGCGCACCTTCGAGCCTCATTTTGAACCGGACGCCAAGGGCGTGGGACGGATCCCGAAGCTGCCCGCCGGCACGGCGGAAAACGGCGCGCCGTATATCCACGCGTCGGTGTTCGGCGTGATGGCCCTGTTCCGTATGGGCAGCCCCGAGGCGGCCTGGCAGGAGCTGATCAAGTCCCTGCCCATGACGCACGACACCATTTCGGTGTCCCCGTACGTCATGCCCAACTCGTACGGCTATAACCCGGAGAAGAATGTGGACGGCCAGTCCATGATGGACTGGCAGACGGGCAGCTCCAACGTGACCCTCAAGCTGCTTGTCCGGTTTGTGGCGGGCGTCCGCCCCGAATACGACGGCGTGTGGGTGCAGCCCGCCGCCTACTGCCCCTTCGGAGCTTTCACGGCGGAGGTGCCGGTGAAGGGCGCGGTGGTGCGCATCCGGTACAAGCAGACCGGGGCCGGGAAACGTCGGTTTACAGTGGACGGCGAGCCCGCGGAGGGCCGGTATAACGACATCCTGAAGGCACAGCGCCTGTGGATTCCGGCCAACCGCCTCAAGGGAACGATCGAGGTCACGGTGGAAGACTGACGAC
This sequence comes from uncultured Oscillospiraceae bacterium, assembly GCA_900546265.1. Lineage (GTDB taxonomy): Bacteria > Bacillota > Clostridia > Oscillospirales > Acutalibacteraceae > UMGS856. The sequence goes on from URCA01000011.1 coordinate 96,294, forward strand.
GGCATAGAAAGGAGAAGGCACATGATAGGATTTGGAACGGGCGGCTGGCGTGCCGTAATCGGGGAAGAGTTCA
>URCA01000012.1 GCA_900546265.1 uncultured Oscillospiraceae bacterium
GGCAGTACCAGCAGTATTCCAAAGTACAGACCATGCTGAAGAATAACCTGATCTCCCTGCTGGACACCGCTTTTCCAGACGCAAACCGCCTGTTTACCAGTCCACCCCGTGCCGATGGCAGCGAGAAGTGGGTGGACTTTGTCGCCGCCTTTTGGCATTGCGAGTGCGTCTGTGGCCTGTCTGAGAAGGCCTTTACCGCCAAGTACCAGAAGTGGTGCAAGAAGCACGGCTACAATTTCAGCAAAGACAAGGCGCTGGATATTTACGCCTCATCCTGTGGCCACTTCGGTGTCATGCCGAAAACGGATACAGCAAAACTTTTGGTAGAACAGGCCGTTTCCCAACTCCGGGCAACTTCCGCCGCGTTAGCTGCTCTCAAGCAGGAGATGCAGTCCCTGGCGGCTTCTTTACCGGAGTATCCGGTGGTGATGGAGATGTTTGGTGTTGGCCCCACCCTCGGCCCCCAACTCATGGCTGAAATTGGCGATGTACGCCGTTTTCATTCCAAGAAAGCGCTGGTTGCCTTTGCAGGCATTGACGCCCCACCCTACCAATCCGGCCAAATGGATGTCCGCAGCCGCAGCATTTCCAAGCGGGGGTCTGCCTCGCTGCGCAGGACGCTCTTTCTGGTGATGGGTGTCATCCTGCAACATGCTCCAATGAATGAGCCGGTCTACCAGTTCATGAACAAGAAACGCTCTGAAGGCAAGCCATACCGTGTCTACATGATAGCCTCCGCCAACAAGTTCCTGCGCATCTACTATGCTTCTGTGAAAGCCTACTTGGATTCCCTGGAACACGACTGATTTTCTTGCGCTATACCATCTGGCTGGCCGCCGTTTTAATTTTGAGATGCTCAGCGGCTTGATTTTGTGTTGCCTTTTTCGCTTCCCTAAAAATCTGAAATTTCTACTTGACTTTTATTAGCAGGTCTTTCCTTGTGAATCGTTGGTCAAGCTTCCTGCAAAAAGTGTATGGCGGCCACCGCCCCGGGCGGCAGGGTGCAGACGTCGCCCACACGCCAGGAAACGAGCGTGTCCTCCGGGCCGTTTTCCCCAGCCGTCAGTATGACGCCGTGGCCCTCGGTCCCCTCGGAAAGCCTGTCGCCGGTCAGCCGGAACCTCTGCGGGTTCTGCCGGTCGGCGTTGACCAGGGTGATCAGCAGGCCCTCCGGCCCCCGGCTGGCCGCGGCGGCTAGGCCGTCACCGGCGCCCTCCGCCTCTAGTCTCTGCGCGCCGCGATGCCCCGCGAACAAGCGGAACACCCGGCCCGTATAATCCAGCCGCGCCTCTTTGGGCTCCGCGAGGATCAGCCCTTCGTTAATGGGGTGGAAATACAGCGCCTTTTCTATGCCCCAGTCGTCGGCATGGGCGCACAGATAGGTCAGCAGCAGGGCATCCACCGTCATGGAGACGGGGGTGCCCCGCTCGCCCCAGTTGTAACCCCACTCGTCCAGGCTGAAGGGGAGAGACTGCTCCAGCAGGCTGTCGGCCAGCTGTTTTCCCTCCTTCAGCAGGGGAACGAAGGCGTCGGGGAGGACGCGGGCGCGCACCGTGTCCGACATGGTGTGACGGTTCGGCGCAAAGGGATCGGTCAGATAGAAATGCAGGGACAGGGCGTCCAGGACGGCGGCCGCGCCCCGCAGGTAACCCGCTGTCCATTCCGGAAGGGAGGGGCAGAAGCAGCCGATTATCCGGATGGACGGGTCAACGGCTTTCATGGCCGCTACCAGCGCGCGGGTTTCCTCTGCCGCCAGAGACGGATCCTCCCGGAGCCGCCGGCCGAAATAATACAGCTCGTTGCCCACGTACCAGTCCCTCACGGCATAGGGAGCGGGATGGCCCCGCTCCGCGCGCTGCCGGCCCCAGGCGGTTTGCGGGCCGCCATTGCAGTATTCAACCAGATCGATACCGTCTTGATTGGAAATAATTATCATAGGTACGGTCAGAACCGGCGCGGCGCCCACATAGGCGCACAGCGCCATGAATTCGTCGATACCGAGATCCATGCAGTCCTGGCCAAAGGTGTCTCCGAGAAGGAAGTCGCCTTCGTACAACGTTGGCTGTACCGGGGGCCGCTGGTCGGGAGGGAGCAGGCTGTCCTTCCACCGGTAAACCTCCGCGAAGCAGCCGCCGGGAAACCGCAGTTCAGCCGGCGCCAGCTCCTTCAGGCGCTCCAGCACATCCCGGCGCATGCCGTGGAAATGATCCGCTTCCATGAGAGAAACGGCGTACAGGGTGACGGCGCCGGTTCCTTCTGCCCGCAGGCAGAAGGAAAAGCACTCCCGATCGCCGGGGGCTGATATGGTGGCTGTCAGCGTCTGCGGTTCGCCGCCGATGCCCGTCCAGGCTGCGGAGATGCCGCCGCCTTCGGCGGACAGCGTGATATCCCCTTGCGCCGCGGCCAGAACTCGAATCTGGTAAGCCCGGCCCCGGCACAGCGGGCGGACGGAAACGTCCTGGAGAACGCTGCCGCCGCCGGCCAGGCGGACGCGGCAACCGGTTTCCTCCCGGCTGTAGACGGCATCCCCGGCCAGCTTCCAGGCGCAGGGTTCCTCGGTGCCGGCGAAGAATTTCCGGTTGTTCAGCATCTGCGCGCTGAGCCCCGCCCAAAAGGTGCGGCGGGTGACCTCCAGGTTGCAGCCGAACAGCGCCGGCCGGATGGTTTGAGGCTGTTCCGGGCAAGCGATATGTATCGTTGGGTACACGGTCACGCCCCCTAGGTGAGTGATGAGGAAATCCAGTGGTTGGATTCATTTTGCCGCTTATTAGGAGAGCGGTTCCACCAGAATGACCGCCAGGCTTTGGGGCGGAATGACGGTGGTGAAGGAGCTCGCGCCGGTCTTCACCGGCTGCTCGTCCAGGAACAATTCCTTTAAAGCGTATCCGTCGGCGGGATTCATCCCGAGAGCAGTGGGATCGAAAGCGGCCTGCGCCTCGAGAGGGGAATCGGCGTAGTTCGGCAGAACCAGGACGGCCCGGCCGTCGGCGTAGCGGGCGTAGGCCTGCAGGCCGCAGTTGGATTCCACCTTGGCGATGTTGCTGTCCCGATGGTTGTCGGGGAAGCAGTCGAAGATGGCGGGATATTGCCGCCGGATGCGGATGAGCTTCTTGAAATCCTCGTGAAAGGCGCGATTTTCTGGCTGTTCCAATAAATCCCAGCGGATGACGTTGTTGAACATGGCGCGGCCGGGCTCCAGGGGGTTTATCCAGTCGTCGCCGATGAACCACAGGGGAATGTAGGGGGCGAGGACAGCCCCGTAGCCGGCCGTCACCCGATTGCCCAGGATGCAGGGGCGGGGATTGTCGTGGCAGGACAGGCACAAACAGTAAAAGCGCGCCCGGCCGCCCATGTCCCTTTCCTGGGCGTAAATGGTGCCGTGGCCCCAGCCGTTGCGCACGGCGTCCACGATGTTGAGCCGTTCGGTGAACATCGTGTGCATGTTCCAGCGTTCGGGATCCTCGTTGGTGATCTGCTCGTCGAAATCATAGGCTTCGTCCCGCTCGCTGGTGCATTCGGCAAAAATGGAAATCTTGCGGCCCATGGACAACAGGCGCTTGCGCAGCCCGGCGAACATGGCGTGGCCGGTGACGAAAGGCTCCAGATCCACCCGGTAGCCGTCGATTCCCGTCTCCATGACGATTTTCACCGCCCAATCGCAGAACCATTCCCGCAGGGATTCGCTGTACCAGTTCCACTTGTAGCCGTCCCAGACGTTGAGGAATCCCTTGTACCAGTCCGGATGCTCGGCGACCAGCGGGCTTTCCTTGACGGTGCCCCAGACGATGAGATCGATATAGACGCGGATGTTGCGGCGATGGGCCTCGTCCACGAACCATTTGACCACCTGCCAGCTCTCCTCATAGCTGTCCTTGCCGGTCAGGCGGGGATTGACCGTGTGCAGCCCCATGTTGCTGTAGCCGTTTCCGGTTTGCCCCTTGTCCTGAATAGGGGTCAGCCAGACGGCGTTGACGCCCATTTTTTGATAGTGATCGAGCACCCGGACGGCCGCCTGGAAGGTGCCCTCCTCCGTGGCGCTTTCCACACGCAGCTGGGCCAGAATCAACGATTTCACCCAATCGGGGTGCCAGCCCTCCATGTTCACCTGATCGTCGGGCAGATAGCGGGGGGTAAGTGCGCTGTTATCGATGATTTCCATGTAAGATCCTCCTGTATGGTAAGTTCACCGTCCTGCGTACAGGCCGGATAATAGGGCCGTGTGCGTACTGCTCTGAACGTTATGGCGCTTCCTGCTCGAGAGCGAGGGGGGCGGCGCAGCGCCGGATCTCGATGCCGCCGACGCCGAACGGAACGAACGCATAGGCGTCCGTCCAGGTGTTGTCTGTGCGGATCCAAGGGGACACGAAATCCTCGAAGCCCCGCTCTCCCCGGAAGGTACTGGGGCCGACGAAAATGTTTTCTCCGTTGATATGGTGATGGGGCCCCAGCAGGTTGCGGTTGGTTCCCACCAGTCGCAGGCGCACCGTGTTCTTTCCGGGCTGGAGGCAGCCGGTCAAATCCGCCTCGAAGGGCGCCTGAAACAGGGGGCCGGTCCGGCCGTTCACCTCCCATACGGCCAAGGCCGCATGGAGATCCTTCAGGGACAGAATCGTGCGCGTTCCGGGGATGGCCGTCACAGTGAAGGTGAGCGCCGCGTCGCCCCGGTAGAACCACAGGCCCTGCGGCGTCAAATCCTTCCAGACCTTGGGCGTCGGAGGGGTCACAGTGAAGCGCGCCTGTTGCAGGGAGTGGAAGCCGGGGGTGGAGGACAGGATTCCGGCGGCTTCGATATCAAAATCCCCGCGCAGGTAGACGTTATCCGGCTCCAAGGGATAGAAAAAGCGGTTGCGCTCGGTTTCGAATACCTCGCCCACATGGGCGGCGGTGCCCGCGTGCCGCAGCCGGTAGGTCAGGCGGATCTCGTTGCGCCCCGGCCGTAGCAGGCCCCGCGCGTCGAATTCTCCGATGCACCGATCCATCCACCAGCCGGTGCGCCGGGGGAGAAGATCCCCGCCGTTGAGGGTGGCCCCGATGTTGTCCCTGGTTTCGAAAGCCAGCGTGCTGCCCTCACCGGGAACGAAATCGCCGCTGCAATGAAATTGATAGCAGAGCACCACGCTGTCGGCCTCCGGCTGCGACTCCGCCGCCTTGTACAGCCGATCGGCTATGTGCACCACGGGCAGTTCCTCCGACAGGGCGTCGCTTCCCACGGCGAACCGCGCCCTGTCCAGGGTCAGGCAGTTCTTATCCGTCAGGGAAACCGATGCCGTTTCCACGCCGTCGACGGACCAAACGGGAGGAAGCAACGGCGGTTCGGCGGCCTCGCCCGTTTCCAGCAGCAGATTCTCCCCACCGGCCAGGCGCAGCGGCACATAGGTCGCTTGGCTGCCGCCGCGGGTGCGGGGCAGCGTCTCCCAGCCGCCCTCCGGGGTCAGCCGGGAAACCGCCAGGTCGCCCTTCACCTCGAGAACCGCGTGGCAGGACTGGTCGTAGCTCATATTCCAGACATGGATCCGCAGACGGTTTTCCACACGGCGGACATGCACCGCCAGGCCGGAGGCGACCGTCAGCGTCCGAGGGTTCAGAAGGGTGAGCGTTCGGGGAAAACCGGCGTACCGCAGATATTTGTCCAGCATGTCCCGGCGGTTCTGCACCAGCTTGGTGCCCGGCCAATCGGCCGTGTTTTCCTCGGCGCCGTCCGGGATGCTGTTGACATACGCCAGCCGGCCGCCCTGCTTGGCGAAGGCCTGCAGCAGTTTCATAGTGCTGGAGCGGTTGTAATCGCTGTCCGCCACAAACACCCAGTCGTAGGCGCAGTTCCCCAGCCGGATGCGACCGTTCTCCACAGCGGCGAAGCGGCGCATTAGGTTTTCGTCGCCGATTTCAAAATCCACCTGGAGGTTCAGCAGGTTTTCCAGCAGCAGGCGGAACTGGCTGGAATGGCGCATATTTCGCTCTCGGTTGCCGGAGGCCTCGCGGTATTCGGACATCATGCCGAGGATGGGAGGGATGACCAGGACGCGGCAGAGCCGTTCGCCTTCCCGCATCAGCGCGTTATGGCGATCCACCCATGTCATAAAGGCCGGAAACACGTCCCACCAAGGCTCCTGATAGGAAAAGAAGGCGGGGTAGTCCCGCTTGCGGCGGCCCTCCATGGTGAAGGCCGCCAGATGGAAGCAGGGCTTGGTCACGCCCAGTGCCGACTGCCAGCCCCAAATCCAGGCCAGGCGGGCCAGGGCTACGCCCCAGCCGGAGCAGCCGAAGGTTTCGCTGAGCACCTCGCCGCCGTTGAACTGCCGGGAGACGCTGGCTGCCTGCTTCATCAGCACGGGACTGGTCACCCGGTTGCCCAGGTAATCGATGCCGGGCAGCTGCATCAGGGCGTAATGGCCCATGATGCCCCCGCAGCTGGAGATCTGATCGCACAGGCCGTCCTCGCAGGCGAAGTGTCCCGTCATCACCAGGCCGTTGCGCTCGCACCACTGGGACACCGGCAGGGTGAAGGTCTGCCGGAACATATCGCCCACCAGCTGCCAGAACTCGTAGCGGAACCGCCGGTACTCCCCGCAGTCCGCGGCCAACAGCCACAGGTTATCCCACAGCGAGTATCCATAGGCTTTTTCAAACGCGTCGGGCAGCCCGACGCTCCAGGGATAGCCGGCGCAGTTCAGCTGCGGTTCATCGGTGAACACGCCCTTGATGGGGTCGCCGAAGGCGTCGCCCACCTCAGCCGCATAGCGCTCGTAGACGAATTCGAGAAATTTCTGCGCCGTATCCGGGTACAGAAGATCCACATAATGCCGATCGATGGTGTAGCCGAAAAAGAGATCGCCCTCCTTCGCGTCCGCCGGGGCGATACGGCGGTAGCCCGCCTGCGCGTCCCCGCGGTAAACCGCCAGCAGGCGATCGCCCCACCGGTTGCTGGCCGCGTGCTCCAGCCGCTTGAAGCAGTAGGCGTCCCCCAATTCGGGGATGCGGCCCGAGGCGAAACCGCTCGGCCAGCCATCTTCATCATATATGTAGATTTCCAGCCCGAGGCGTTTGGCCTGCGCAACCGCCGTGCGGAACGCGGCGAACCAGGCGTCCCCCATATAGGGGATACGCAGCCCGGCGCGTGCGTGAATGATCACGCCGCCGAAACGGCCCTGCGCAAACTCCTCCATCTGGAGCCGAATTTCCTCCTCGGCCATATCGCTGTTCCAGCTCCAAAAGCATACCGCCCGGCCGTTGATCCCATTCTTATGCAAGTCGTCATCCCTCTCCGCATGGAACATTGCGCCGCATTAATTTAAACGATTTAATAGCCATATTATAGGCCGAAAAAGGTGGATTGTCAATGGTTTTTTCTAAATTCTTGCGATTGTAATAAGATTTATTGATAAAATCCTATAGAGATAATATATAGACAAATCCTTATAAAATACACAAAAAATTGCCATTTAATGAATTTACCATAATTATTGCGCGTATATATTAAATAATTACATATAAAATTGTGCAAATAAACAAACATAGAATTTATTAAACCGATTTATTGACAAAGCGAGATTGCCGCTATATAATAACTTTGAACACAAAAGTGTCCAAGTGACAGACTGTGTTGGTCATAATGCCCTTGCAAAAGGACGGCGTCGATGGAGCTTTCCGACAAGACCGAAGCTGCCGGCTTCTATCGGTCGTTAAACCGTTTCGCAAGGCGACTCAGAAAGGGTGGTACATACATGAAAGGCAATCTTTCACGGGCATCCCGGCTGTTTGCCGTACTGCTGGCGGCTTCTGTCACCATGGCCATGTCTTCCGCCTGCGGCAGCAACAAGGATCCGAGCAGCTCCGCCGCGCCGTCCGGCCCGGAGGGCAGCGCCGTGTCCGACGCGTCCTATTCCGACGGCTCCGACGTTCCCTCCGATGTCGCCTCCCAGCCGGATGGTTCGGAGGTCAGCGAGGGATCGGGCGGTTCGGATACGTCCGGCGGCTCTTCCAAGGATCCGCAGAAGCCGGACACCAGCAGCAAGGGCGGGCAGCAGGGGCAGACCTCCAGCACAACCTCGGGGGGAGGCTCCTCCACGGCCGGCAAGCTGGCCAAGGACACCGTCGTCAACATGGGCGGCTACACCTTCTCGATCATGTCCTCCTTCCTGCCGCAAAAGCTAGCCAGCAACTCCACGCTGTTTGAGGAGCAGCTCTTTGAGCGTATTAAGGAAGTGCAGACCCAGTACAACTGCAAAATCAAAATTCTGAACAGCCCATATCCCGATCTCAATACCATCAAGACCTATGTGCTGGCCAATTCCAAGTTTGCCGATATCGTCGAGCTGTCTCCCGGTCAGATGGTCGGCGCCGCACAGCTGGGCTATATCACGCCCTGGAGCAAATGCTCCTTGATCGATCCGAAAGACGCCCGTTGGGTGGAATACGGCACCAAGCTGGGCAGCTACGACGGCAAGCAGTACGGCCTGCAGTTCTACCGGCCGCCGGAGGTCCGGTACTGCATCGTGATGAACAAAACCCTCCTGAAAGCCAACAACATCAATCCCGACACCATTTACGACGCGGTGAAGAACAAGACCTGGACCTTTGAGAAGCTGAAAACCCTGGCCGCGGCCTGCACCGACAGCGGCAAAAAGACCTACGGCATTGTCGGCTATCCGGATTACATGGCCAACGGCTTTATGACCGCCAACGGCGCCAACCTGGTCACCCGCAGCTCCGGCAAGGCCTCGTTCACCGGCTCGTCCAACGCGGCAATCAACGCCATGACGTATCTGTATAACCTGGTGAACACCGACAAGGTGGTCTTCACCAATGGGGCGCAGCTGGGCACGGCGCAGACCTGGGACGCCGTCTACCGCGGGTACGATCCGGTCAAAGAGTTCCTGAAGGGGAAGACCGCGTTCCTGCTGCATGAGTCCTGGGTGCTGAACCAGCAGATCAAGGCCGGCGCGCAGGACACCAACATGGAATACGGCATGGTGCCCTATCCCATCGGCCCGGACGCCAAGGATTATACCAGCGATTCCCGCAACAATCGCCTCTTTACGCTGATCCGCACCAACAAGGATTACGAAAAGAGCGCCGTGATTTTCAATGCGCTGGCCCGGCCGTTGGGCGATGAAAAGGGCCTGGATTACTGGGACGACATACAGGCCGACTATTTCCAGACCAACGACAAAAAGAGCCTGGACATGTACAAATTATGCCTGGAAAAGGCCACCTACGATCCCGGCACGGCGGTAAACGAATTGGGGAACGCCTTCAACGTGGCGCTGGCGGAGAGTATCTATGCGCATACCACGTCCGTCAAGGGGGCGCTGACCGCTATGAACGGCACCTATGACGCGGCCATTAATGCCATCTTCAATAAATGATGAGGGAACAGGCCCCCGGCCGCGGCGGAAAACTGCGGCCGGGGGCCTTTTTTCGCCGTGTCTTCGCCGTTTCTACATAAGACTTGCACAATCGCCCTGTATTTGGTAAAATCATCTTGTAACCGTTTTAATTTGCAGAAGGACGTCCTGCTGCGGAGAAGGAGGAGCCCATATGTCGAAGGTGACTATCTATGATGTGGCGAAGGAGGCCGGCTGTTCGACAGCGACGGTATCCCTGGTGCTGCAAAACAGCGATAAAATCAAGGCTTCCACGCAGCAGCGCGTTTTGGACGCGGTGGAAAAGCTGGGCTATCTGCCGAATTTTGCAGCCAGAAGCCTGAGCAGCAAGTTCACCAACCTGCTTGGCCTGATTGTGCCCAATATGGAAAACCCTTTGTTCGCCCATATGATCAAGGGGGTGGAGGAATACGCCAACAGCAAGGGCTATGGCATCATTTTAGGCATTTCCGATCTGTCGCTGGATAAAGAGATGTTTTATATGCAGATGCTGCAGGAACGGCGAGTGGACGGCCTACTGGTGTTTCCCACCTTTGTGGATGAGATTTTTGAACGGTTTATCTGCGGAAAAAGCGACGAAAGCATCCCGCTGGTTCTCTGCGGCAGCACCGGCGTGCAGGAATATCCCGTCAGCTATGTCAAATGCGACAATCGTATGGGCGCGTATATGGCCACGGATCACCTGGTGACGTCCGGCCGCCGGCGTATCGGCTGCCTGTGCGCCGTTGCCGACCATCGGCAGGCCGAAAGCCGCATCAACGGCTACCGCGACGCCCTGATGTTTCATGGGATCGAGCGGGACGACGATCTCATCCGGTTCTGCACCCAGGACACGGAGGATATCCACCGGGCCGCCGCTGCTCTCCTGCGGGAGCAGCGGGTGGACGCGATTTTCTGCCTGTACGATTATATGAGCATCGCCGTCATGCGCGCTGTGATGAGCGCGGGGCTGCGGATCCCGGAGGATGTGGCCGTCATGGGCTACGATAACATTCCGGTTTCCCAGTTCCTGCCCATCTCCCTGTCCACCATCGATACCCATGGGCAGCGGGTGGGAAGCATCGCCGCCGAACTGCTGATAGAAAAAATTCAGACGCCGGGCACGCCCTGCCGGCAGATTCAGCTTAAACCGGATTTGATTGTCCGGGAATCCACCGCCCTGAAAAAGGAATAAAGGCGGGAATTCTTAAGGGCGGGCACCCGGTTGACAAGCGTTTTTTGGCCCATTACAATAAGAACCAGTATCAATGGCCTGGCTGTTTCAGACTATTGATACTGGTTCTTATTGTACGGAAGGGAGCCGATAGCTTGGAGACGATTCGCTTTGTATGGCGGCCGGGGGACGGGGATTTGTCCGACGCGTACCGCGTGAGGCTGCGTGTGTTTTGTGACGAGCAGGGGTACCGGCCCGATATGGAGCTGGATGAGCAGGATGCCGCTTCCCAGCATCTTATCGCCTACGACGGGGATGAGCCGGTTGCCACCGGACGGCTTTACGAAAAGGCGCCGGCGGTTTACGGCCTGGGGCGGATCGCCGCCCTGCCCGCTTACCGCGGCCGGGGACTAGGGGCACGGCTGGTGTGGGAGATGTGCCGCCGGGCCAAAGAATTGGGGGCGGAAACGGCGGAACTGGACGCCCAGTGCCGGGTGATCCCCTTTTATGAAAAGCAAGGGTTTGCCGTCTGCGGCGGCGAACACCTAGACGGCCATGTGCCCCACCGGCTGATGCGGCGGAAATTGTAACCGACGCCGTTTGCGGCCGAGACCTCCCGCGGGAAAAAGGCGGGGCGCCTCCCGCTTTTTCTTGACTTTTCAGCCGCTTTGCTTTACACTAATCGGGTGAGCGGGCTGAGCAGCTGCGTGCGGGCAACCGCATGAGGAAAGTCCGAGCTCCACAGGGCAGGATAACGGCTAACGGCCGCCGGGGGTGACCCTAGGGAAAGTGCAACAGAGAGATACCGCTGCGGGGCTTCCCCGCAGTAAGGGTGGAAAGGCGAGGTAAGAGCTCACCGGCGCACAGGAGACTGTGCGGCCCTGCAAACCCTATCCGGAGCAACGCCGACCGAAGCGATACATTGGCCCGATGTGCTTCAACAGGCGGCTAGAGCCATGTGGCAACATATGGTCGAGATAGATGGCTGTTCACGACAGAACTCGGCTTACAGGCCCGCTCATTCTTTTACCGAAACGCCCCGCCGGCTCCGGCGGGGTTTTTGTTATAAACAGAAAAGGAGATGGGACAGATGGTACGGTGGGGAATTCTCGGCTGCGGCGGCATCGCCCGGCGGATGGCCGCGGTGATTCCAGAGGCGAGGGACGCCCGTCTGGTGGCGGCAGCGGCCCGGGACAAGGAGAGGGCGGCGGCCTTCGCCGCCCGGTTCGGCGCGGACAAAGCCTATGGGTCGTACGAGGAGCTGGCGGCGGACAAGGAGGTGGACGCCGTCTATGTGGCGACCATCCACCCCGCCCACGCGGCGGCTGTCGAGCTGTGCCTGCGGGCGGGCAAGGCCGTGCTGTGTGAAAAGCCGCTGACCATGTCGGCCAGGGAGGCGCGCCGTCTGTTTGACCTGGCGGAGGCGTGCGGCGTCCCGCTGCTGGAAGCGATGTGGACGCGGTATCTGCCGGCATGGCGCCGCGCGCGGGAGCTGGTGCAGGAGGGGGCCATCGGTGAACTGCGGAGTATGCAGGCGGACTTCTGTTTCAACAGCCCGTATGATCCGGCGTCCCGGCTGTACGCTCCCGAATTGGGGGGCGGCGCTCTGTGGGACGTGGGGATTTACGGCTGTCACGTGCTTATCCATATGCTGGGGCGGGAATATCGCTCTCTGCGGGCGGAAGGCCGGCTGGCCCCCGGCGGGGTGGACAGCTTCGCGGCGCTGACCCTGCGCTTCCCGGGGGATGTGCTGGCCATGATGACCTGCGGCGGCGATCAGATGGGGGATCAGGCGGCCCGCCTATACGGCACGGCCGGCTGGATCGAGCTGCCCCGGATGTATGACGCCAGAGAGGTGCGCCTGTTCACGGAGGGCGGCCTTGTCCGTACAGAGGAATTTCCCCATCGGGATGGCTTTATCTATGAGGTTGAAGCGTTTGGCCGCCTGCTCGCTGGTGGAACGGACGCGGTCGTCGAAGCGCCGCCGGAGGATACCTGCGCCGCTTTGGGGATGATCGAGGAAGCCCTGACGCAATTGCGGGGAAGCTGCGGCTAAAAATGCCGGCTTTCCGCATTTTTTTGGTGGTTTCACGCACTTTTCTGGTAACAATGCTGTTTTTATAAAATCTCCTGTAAGATTTTGCCTTGGCGGGAATTGTATATATAGAAGCCAAATGGGCATTTCGTTACGAGGAGTGAGAGGCGGCATGAAAAAGCTGGAGGCGTCCTTGGGGCGTTCGGAACAAGCGGCTGTTGTCCGGAATCGATTTGTGGAACTGCTTCGCCAGGGAAAAACCGGTGAGGAGGCGGTAGAAGAGCTGCAGAGCATGACGGGCGATCAGAAAGACACCCAGTTCGGCAGGGAGTTTTGGATGGCCCTGGCCGATATCATGTGGAATTACGGCCGGCTGACCGAGCAGGTGAAAATCAACGCGCTGCGGGCAATCGACAGCTGCCGCCAGGTGACGATGGAGCGCCGGGGCCCCAATCGGCAGTATCTGCTGCAGATGGAATATCTCAGCCGGCTGGAAATCAAGCTGCAAACGCCTCAGCCCGAGCAGAAGAAGGTGGCGACCTATCAGCTCTTTGTCAACGACTGGGAGCCGGGCGACGTGCTTTCCTACCGGCTGTCCGGCGCGGCGGAAGCGTATGCGGGTCAGCTGGTCTTCGTCCATGTGGTGCGCAAGCAGAAATATTTTCCGGGCCATATCGTGCCGGTGGTGCGGGTGTTCCGCCTGACGGCCTCGCGCAACCTGGAGCTGAAGGAGCTGCAGGCCGGCGGCTATCTGCCCCAATACTGGAGTCCCGCCAATTACGACCGGTCATTGGACGAGGTGCCGCCCTATCAGCATACGGCCCGTATGCACGACGTGCTGTTCAACACGCTGCTCAGTGCCGTCAATGTGCAGGAATATCAGAGCTTTTCCAAAATCGGCGTGCTTCCGGTTCTGGAACTGCCGCTCGACAGGGTGGACGATGCCAACGAATCCACCTGCCGCCTGTTTGAGGTGGAGACCGTGTCGGCGTTGCGGAAGTGGAAGAATACCGATGTGTATACCCTGCTCCAGCACCGCTGATTCGGGCGGGACAGTCATGGAGCGCTCATGAACCAGCCTTCAAATTTCGGGGGGGAATTTTGAAGGGGGGAGGGGAAACGAACGATGAGTTCGTTTCCCCTCTTTTTGATTCATCAAGATCGATCCATCAAAAACCGTGCGGATTGACGTATTTTATGTCGACATTTCTGTGTGGAAATGGTATACTGATCAGCATATACTGAGTATAAAGGTCGTCGAACCGGAGGAAAACCGGTCGAATCGTGGCTGGGGAGTGGGTAGGTACATGAAGCGCGAGCAAATACGCAGGTGGCTGGGGTTCCCTTTGGAGGAGTCATGCCGGGCTTCCATTGAACAGGCTTTGGTGCAGTCGACGCATCGAACGACCATGACCATCGGCATATTGATTCTGGCCTTTCAGGCCCTCATGTTTCTGCTGACCACCTTCCGGTCAGGGGGGCCGTTTTACTCACAAAGGCGCACCCTGTACTGGGTTTTGTATATCCTGCTGTTTACCGTCACCCTGGTGCTGTTGCTGATGGCCCGGCGTCTGCACAAGGGAAAACCGCCGAAAAGCGCGGCCTACCTGCGTGTGGAAACCACATATATCGGCTTGATTTGCCTGTGGGCCTGCTGCATCACCCTGCTGGATCAGCGGGGTGACGGCGGCTTGAACGTTTATAGCTACGTCACCCTGTCGGCGGCGGCCTTTTCTCTGCTGAAGCCCTGGCAGGGCGTGCTGATTTTCGGCGGCGATTTCGTTTTTCTGAATCTACTGCTTCCCATCACGCAAGGGGGCACCCACAATGTCTACAGCAATCTAATCAACAGTCTTTTTATTGCCGTGATGGCGTTTGTCATCTCCGTCATTGTGTATCGCAGCAAGGTGTTCAGCTTCCGCGATAAGCAGATTATTGAAAAGCAGGTGGCGGAAATCCGCCTGTATAACGAGCAGCTCAACTGGATGGCCGTGACCGATCAGCTGACACAGATGTACAACCGCCGCTATCTGGAGCGTCTGCCCGAGGAAACCGCCTGGAGAGGACAGACGCTTGCGGCGGGCCTGATGGTTGATATCGACTTTTTCAAGCAGTATAACGATACCTATGGTCACGTGGCCGGGGACAGCTGCTTGAAAAGCATCGCCGACGATATTCAAGTGTTTATCCGGGATAAAAACGCCTGCGCCGTCCGGTACGGCGGGGAGGAGTTCTTCATCTGCCTGTTCCAATGCGAGGCGCGGGAGGCATGGGCCGAGGCCGAGAAACTGCGGCAGAGCATCCAGGACAGCGGCTTCCGCCGGGACGACGTGCCTCTCGGCTGCGTCACGGTGAGCATCGGCGTGTCCGTGCTGGAAAATTGGCAGACCGATATGGAATTGCTCATTCGCCGAGCGGACGTGGCCTTGTATGCCGCCAAAAGCAACGGGCGCAACCGCGTGATGGCATACGAGGAATCGATACCAGCCCACGGACGGGCATAAGGAAAGGCCAGCGTGGCAAACCCACGCTGGCCTTTGCGGTTTTTATAAGACTATCGCCGGCCGCCCATACCGCCGGGGCCGCCTCCGCCGCCCATGCCGCCGCCCATGCCACCGGACACGGCCTGGCCGCTGTCCGACACGCTGGTGGTGATGGCCGACAGCGTGATCGTGCACAGCTTTGCGCCGCCGGAGTAGGCGGTGTACAGCCCGGCCGCGTCCCCAGTGCCGGTACCGCCGGTATACAGGGCGTAAGCGCTGCCCTGTTTGAGCGCGGGAGCGCTGATAACCACGTTTTGATAAGCCTTGGAGGGGGCGAAGGCGGCGACCAGGGCGCCGTCAGCGGCCGTCAGGGCCAGCGGCGTCCCCACCGGCTGGGTCGAGGAATAGGTGACCATCAGCGAGCATTGGCTGGAGGAGCTGCCGGGGGCCTCCGCCATACCTGCGCTGCCCGCCGCCACCAGAATGCCGCCGGTGATTTCACAGCTGCCGTCGTAATCCAGCGCGCCGTTTCCATTGCCGGTGGGGCCGCAGACCAGGATGGTGCCGCCGTCGATATACAGATTGCCGTTGGAGTCGAGACCGTCGCCGTCCGCGTCCACCAGCAAATTGCCGCCGGATATGCGGACATAATAGGAACTGTTGCCTCCCATGCTGAACCCATTCTGCCCCGGACGGCCGTTCATGGCGGAGGAGTCGCTGCCGCCCGCCGCGTTCAGCCCGTCATCACTGGCCTTGAGCTGGATGTCGCCGCCGCTGATGTCGATGGTGCCCCCCTCCAGCCCTTCGTAGGACTTGGTGATGCGGATGGTGCCCTTACTGATGGTCAGGGCCGCGTCCGCGTGAATTCCATCGTCGCCGGAGGTCAGGGTATATTCCCCGCCGGATATGGCGACGCTGCCGTTGGAGTGAATGGCATCGTCGGAGGAATCGACGGTGAAGACCCCGCCGGTCAGCAGGATGCCTGCGCCCGCCTTCAGGCCCTTGGCGCTGGGGGCGTCGGCCGTCGTTTCGCTGCCGCCGGCGCTCCACTGGCCCCAGCCAGGCCGGGCGTCCCCCTTGCTGTCGGTGCTGCTGTTGGCGCTGCCACCGCCGGTCTTCAGGGTATAGGTGCCAGCCGCTATCTGCAGGACGGTTTCCGCCTGTACGCCGTCGTTGGCCGCCGTGATGGAATAGGTGCCGCCGTCCAGAGAAATCCATCCCTTGTCGGCGTCGGTGTCGTTGGTGGATTTGATGCCGTCGGTCCCGGCGTCGATGGTGAACGTGCCGTTCTGGATGGCGACCCCGTCCTTGCCCCGCAGGCCGTCGCCCGCGGCCGTTACCCGGATGGTGCCGCCGGTGATGGTCAGCACGTCCTTGGACGCGATGCCGTTGTTGTACTGGCCGGTAACGGTCAGTGTGCCGCCGCCGTTGATGGTCAGGTCGTTTTTCGAGAAGACCGCCGCGCTGGGTTCGTCGGTTTCGGCGTCGGGGAAGGTGTAGGATGCGCCGTCCGTCAGTGCGTTTTGGGTGCCGTCGGCCAGGGTCAGGATGGTTTTGGCCGCCTTTTTCGCGTAAAGCGGGGCGCTGTTCGCGCAGGTGATGGACACGCCGTTCAGTATCAGCCGCACCGTGTCCTCCTTCCCGGCGTCTACCACCACCTGGCCGGCGGTCAGGGTGCCGCTGAGTATATAGGTGCCGGCCGCCGAAATGGTCAGGACGCTCCCTTTGGCGGAAGCGCCGGAGCCCTGGATGGACATGGTGCTGCCGCTGAACACGATGGCCGTGGCGGACGCAGCGTCGTAGGCGGCGGAGGTGTCCTCGGTCCCATAGGTGACCTCCACCGGCGCGGCGGACGCGGTTGTGCCGCTCCCGTCGCCGGAGCCGGCGGCGCTTTCTCCGCCGTTTGTGTCTCCGGCGCTCGTGCCGCCTGTCATGGCGGACGAACCCTCGGCGTTCCCAAGCAGACGGCAGCCGGCCAGAGATACGCTGAAGATAAGCGCGGCCCCCAGTCCGCTGAGAAAACGAATGGTTCGGGTGTTCATAAACACACTCCTTTCTCAGAGCTCGTCGCGCACGGTGGACACCGGCCCGCAGGAAATGGTCAGATTGCCGTTGCGGCAGCGCAGGTCGTCCAGGAACGCCTTTTCAATCACCGGCTCCCGCAGCGCGACGCGGTAGTGAAGCTCGTATAGGCTTCCCATGCCGCTGGTCTTGACCCGCACCAGCTCGGCTCGTTTGGTGTACTTGGCGAACAAATCGTCGAAAATGCCGCTGTAATCCAGCGATTCGGGGATGGTGATGCGCAGCTCCTTTTCCTGGGCCCGGCTTTCGCCGAACCGCAGCCGGGTGAGCAGCAGGGTCATCAGCCCGACGAGGATCAGAAACAAGAGGGCCACGCCCACATAGCCCATGCCGGTGGCCAGGCCGATGGCCATGGCGAAGAAGATGGCGCTGATTTCCCGGGCGCTGCCCGGCACCGAGCGGAACCGCACCAGGCTGAACGCGCCCACCACGGCCACGCCGGTGCCCAGATTCCCGTTGACCAGCAGGATGACGATCTGCACCATGGCGGGCAGCAGCGCCAGCGTGACGACGAAGTTTTTGCTATAGGTGTTTTTGTACATGTAGACCAGCGCAATCCCCAGCCCCATGGCGAGGGAGGCGGCGGTGCACAGCAGCAGCTGCGGCAGGGACAGGGATACGGTGGTGGAAACGGACGATAAAATACTGTCAAGCACTGAGAATTCCTCCTTGTTGTTCCCCGGCGGGAAGGCCGGCTTTCTGTCCGACGCTGAGATACCGGGCGTAGCAGGTGCCGTATTTGGAGAACGACGCAGGGAACAGCCCCATGTCCGTCAGCGCGCGGACCAGCCACAACGGCATGGCGTCGGGAATTTTGATTTCCATTAAAACGTCGTCCGGGCCGAGCAGCAGCCGCCCCCCGTCCCCCGCGGACAGGTCGAGCGGATCCGTCCGCCAGCGAATACAGGTGTCGAACGTGATGCGCAGCCGGTCGTCCCGCCGCCCGGCGTAGGCTGTGCGGTCGTAGGCCAGATACACCCGGGGCGCCGGCTCTAGCCGCCGCATGGTAAAGTCGATTTCCCGGAAAATCTGATCCGTTTTTGCCGGGGGCGTCCCGTCCCGCAGATAGGCGGCGGCCTGTGCCAGCGGCATCTCCGTCCGGCGCTTGTACACCACGCCTTTGAACTTTTTCTTCAGCTCCAAGAACACCGTGTCCTCCGCCTGAGGCACGCCGTAGCTGCGTAGCCGCAGCTTTTCCTTATAGACCGGTTTTTCCAGCGAGGCGCGGATGAGCCGGAAATCCGGCGTATCCAGATACAGGCTGCCGATGGTGTAGGTCCCGTAGTCGTCGGGCCGCATAAACGGCTGGACCCGCCGGATGAATTCGGCTCGCTGGGCAGTGGTCAGCCGGTATTTTTTTTCATACCGCTTGAAGGTTTGGACAATCGGCTGGTTCATCGTGACGCGCTCCTTTCTGGTTTCGCAGCCCCCATGGTAGCACTCCCGCCTTAAATTAGTCTGAAAAAACCGTTTCAGACTAATTTAAGGCTGTGTTCGTATCATAGGGGTGTGGTATAATAACCTCCGTGACCGGCGCGGTGGTACGCGCCGAACCGCGCGGCTGCGCGGCTAACGGAACTTGCTTTTGTGGTATACTAACAACCAGGATTCTGCACGATCTCCAACAAAAACGCAAAGGAGCCGAAACCTATGGGCGAAATCGTAGCCTCCCGTGTGCTCAACACTCTGTATATCTACCTCGACATCGGCTTTCTCCTTTTCCTGGCCGTGACGCTTCTCGTGCTGAAACGGTACGCCGCCGCGATTTTCGGCTTTCTGGGTGGCCTGCTCTACTTCGCCGTGGACTACGGAATCTTCTATCAGCTCCTTGGTACCCGCACCGTCACCGGGGCCGATCCCTTCTGGTTTCTGCTCTGGCTGAGTATGAGTTACGGCTTTACCAACTTCGTGTGGATCTGGCTCTGGCTCGACCGGGATGGCCACACGCTCGAATGGTCGCTGCTCATCGTCTCCGGCTGGTTTGCCACCGCGCTGCTCAGCCGGAATTTCGGCGCCGGCTTCGGTGAAATCGCCATTTCCCGGGGCAGCGACAGCTATCATGGGGTCATGGCCCTCCTCCTGTTCGTGGGCTATGCCATTCTGTGCCTGCACAACCTGCGAGCTCGGGACCCCTCCCGCAAAATCCCCATCCCCTGGATTCTCGCCATTGGCATCCTGGTCCAGTTCGCCTGGGAGGCCGTGCTGCTGGTGACCGGTATCCGCGCCCAGGGGCTAGGCCCGCTTATCGTCAACTCCCTGCTGGAAACCAACCTCGGCCTGCCATATATCTACTTCATCCACCGGGCGGTCTCCCGCCGCCGGGGGGAGGATCTCCGTCCCGTCGGCTAACAGACGATCCCGCCTGGCCAGCCGGATCGCCTTCTCCGCCCGGTAGGACGCCAGCGACCACTCCATGGGCGGCCGGTTCTCCAGCTCTGTCTCCAACTCCCGATACCACTGCCGCACCTGCCGCGCCACTTCGGCGTCCTGATCCCGCAGCAGGGGATAGGCCGCCGGCACCGCCGCCTCCGACAGCCCCCGCAGATGGGCCACGTCGATCGTCTCCAAGTCCCCGCTGCGGTAATGCTCCACATTGTAGGCCGCCATCCGGGCATCCACGTCCGCGAAATTCAGCAGCGCGAACAGCAGGATGAACGCCGCCCCGATGCCGCGCGCCAAATGCAGCCGGGTCGCGAACTGGCTGGCGATGACCAACAGGAACACCACCCCCAGCAGCACCATGAACCAGGAGGTGTACACCCGCAGCGCCGTCAGCCCATACCCATCGATGTACAGCAGCATCTTGCGCAGCGCCGTGACAATAAGCGCCAGGGTGAACACCGCCAGGATTACCGTGTACACCCGCACCGCTGCCGGCTTTTTGCCGGTGTCCGCGTCCCGCCGGCTGAACAGCTGCAGCAGCGCGATGAGCGTCAGGTTGAGCACCGCCACCCCGCACAGCTCGAAAAACCCCCGCCGCGCGTAATCGGCGTAAGTGTACCCCGCCGGCAGCAGGTTTTGAAACGCCGACAAAAAATACGCCGACTGGGACGCGAAATACACGAGATACAGCAGGCACACCGGCGTCATGGCTGCCACCGCCACCGTGCGGGGCATCACCTGCAGCTGCCGCCGGGTCTCGTCCATCCCCTCGTCGGTGAAGGCCGTGGGGCAGCAGCGGCTCCACCCGGAATACACCGCGCTGAACAGCAGGAACGCTCCTGGCACCGCCAGCGCCACCCGCATTACGCTGCGGAAGATGTTGAGCTCAAAGCCGCCGAACAGCGTGTCCCATACCGTGGTCAGCAGCCCCGCGAAGGCCGCGTCCGCCTGAAACAGCAGCACGCCCGTCGCCGCCGTCACCGGTATCGCGATGAGAAGCCCCAGCGCCACCCGCTTCGTCCGTTTCCCGGCGGGCACCCGGCGGAACAGCCCGCCGAAGGAGCCGGCCGCCGCCCCGAAAGAGGCAAACGGCATCACCAGGAAGGCCCGCGCCTGATCCGCCGGCCAGTGGCGGCGGATCAGCCCCTTGCCATCGTCCATGGCGGTGCGGTACGCCCAGAGGGTGAGCAGTAGCAGCAAAAACACCGCCGTGCAGAAGGTGACGAAGCTGGGCCGGAACAGGGAAAACACCGTACCGAACCCCAGCAGCAGGAGTATCCCCGCCCAGTAGGCGCGGCCGAGGGCGCAGCCCTTGCCCCGCAGATACACGCTGATTCCCACCCCCAGCGTAAAAAACAGCAGGGTGGTGCCGATGCCGTAGCTCCCGAAAAAATACCATCGCACCCCCATATAGCCGGCCGCCAGGCAGAACAGCGCGAATAGTCCGTCCCCCAGGGTATAATTTTTGGCTGCCGGCGGGGCCGTCGCCTCTACCGCCGGCTCGGCCGGCCTGTCTATCCCATAGTCCATAGCAGGTTCCTCCTTGCTTTCCACTACTTGAAATTTGCATTTCCAAGAGCCACAATAGCATACAGGAATCTATTTGTCAACAAAAAATTATCGTTTATCGATACATAACGCCCTGGAAGCCTCTGGAGCCCTTAACATATAAAGGAGACGCTGCCCGTGGAACTTTCCCCGATGTATAACGCCGATACGCCACTCGCGAACGCCATCGGCGCTCATCTTTATCGAAAAACGGCATCTTTCCACACCCCTGGCCACAAGGGCCGGGCCCCTGTGTTGAAAAGTCTGTCCACCCTGTCCGCCGACCTCACCGAGTTGCCCGATACCGGCAGTTTGTACGACGGCGGCGACGCCATCGAGGCCGCGGAAATCCAGGCGGCGCGCGCCTTCGGCGCCTCCCAGACGTTTTTCAGCGGCGGCGGCTGCACCCTGTGTATCCAGGCCATGCTGCTCCTGGGCGCGGGGGCCGGCGGCCGAGTGTTGATGGCCCGGAACGCCCACCGCAGCGCCCTTCACGCCGCCGCCCTCCTCGGTCTTGACGTGACCTGGCTGTGGCCGGATATGACGGAAATCAACGGTTTTCAACAGCCCTCTGTGGAAAGTGTGGAAAGTTCGCTGAAGGCGGACAGGCGTATACGCGCCGTATATGTCACCAGTCCCGACTATGCCGGCAATCTGTGCGACATCGCCGGCATGGCCGTGGTCTGCCGGCGGGCCGGCGTCCCCCTGCTGGTGGATAACGCCCACGGCAGTCACTTGGGGGCCTTCGAGCGGCATCCCCTGGCCCTGGGGGCGGCGATGACCGCCGATTCGGCGCACAAAACCCTCCCGGTACTCACCGGCGGCGCTTGGCTTCATATCCGGCCCGGAGCTCCCGTCAGCCGGGTGGAGGCCAAGGCCGCCATGGCTCTGTTCGGATCCACCTCGCCCGCCTTTCCGGTGCTGGCCTCCCTGGATTTGGCCCGCCGGTGGTGGGAGGAGAGCGGGCCCGCCGCCTTCCGCGCCCTGGCGGAGCGGGTGGAAGCCCTGCGCCGCGCGGCGGACGCATCCGGCGTCGTACGCGCCGCCTTTTCCGAGCGGCCCGCCGCCCTGCGGGATCCCGTCCGCCTGGTGCTGGACGGCGCGCCCGGCGGCGTCAGCGGGGAGGCCCTGGGGGCCTATCTGCGCGCCCGGGGCTGCGAACCGGAGCACACCGACAGCCGGTATGCAATCCTCATCCCCACCCCCTTCAACACCGAGGAGGAGTTCGCCCGCCTAGAGCGGGCCCTGCGGGAGCTGCCCGCCGCCCGCCTGTCCGTAGGCGCCGCCGCCGGCTTCACCCCTTTTTTGGCGGACGAACGGCCCGAGGCGGTGCTGTCCCCCCGGGATGCCCTCCTCCGCCCCGCCGAAACCGTGCCGGTAGGGGAGGCGGCCGGCCGGATCGCCGCGCGCAGCGTGTGTCCCTGCCCGCCCGGAATCGCCGCCGCTGTCCCGGGGGAACGGCTGTCGCCGGCTCTGGCGCGGATGCTGGAAATCGCCGGATTTTCCCAGATTGTTGTATTAAAAACCTTGTAACGGCGCATAAAATACAGTATAATATAAAAGCGGCAACCTGCCGCGCGACGCGTTCTCTAAATGAAACGGAGGATTTGTTCTATGAAACTGATCTTCGCCATTGTGAATAAGGACGACAGCGGATCGGTGTCGTCCGCGCTGACCCGCGCCGGGTTCTCGGTGACCAAGCTGGCCACCACCGGCGGCTTCCTGATGGCCGGCAACACCACCTTCCTGGTAGGGACCGATGACAGCCGGGTGGATGAGATCATCTCCATCATCGAGAAGCACTCCAAAAAGCGCACCCAGATGGTGCCCAGCTCCACCTACGGCACCTCCACCTACGCCTCCTTCCCCGTGGAGGTCACGGTGGGCGGCGCCACTGTCTTCGTCACCGACATTGAGCGGTACGAGAAGCTGTAAGGATGCGATTTGAAGGCTTTGCGGGCAACGAGGCGGCCAAGCGGCAGCTGGCCGCCGATATCGACGCCGGGCGGTTTCCCCACGCCCTCGTGCTGGAGGGCCCGCAGGGGAGCGGCCGGCGCACCCTGGCCCGCCTGCTGGCCAAAGCGGCCGTCTGCCAGGGGGCGGGGGACAAGCCTTGCGGCGTCTGCCCCGGCTGCGTCAAGGCCGCGGCCGGCGGCCACCCGGATATCATCGAGATGGGCGGGGACGGGTCGGCCCGGTCCTTTCATATCGACGCCGTGCGGGCCGTGCGGGAGGACGCCTATGTCCTGCCCAATGAGGCGCCCCGCCGCGCCATTCTGCTCATCGGGGCCCACAATATGACCGAGCAGGCGCAGAACGCCCTGCTGAAAATTTTGGAGGAACCCCCGTCCCACGTGGTGTTTCTCCTGACCTGCGACAACCGCGCCCAGCTGCTGCCCACCGTTCAGTCCCGGTCGGTGTGCATCCCCCTGGGCGGCGTGCCGGAGGAGGAAGCCCTGCCCCTGCTGCGGCAGCAGCTGCCCGATGCCGGCGAGGAGGAGCTGAAGCGGGCCCTCATCGTGTTCGGCGGCGTGATTGGCCAGGTTCTCCACGGGATGGAGGAGGGCACGTTCCGTCGGGTGCTGGAGTTGGCCCCCGCCCTGGCGGCCGCCGTCGCCGCCCCGGACGAAATCGAGCTGCTCCGCCTGACCGCTGGCCTGGATAAGGACAAGGAGGCTCTGGATGGGGTGCTCGGGGCGCTGCGGTGGATCTTCCGCGACGCGCTGGCCGCTCGCTGCGGGGCCGCTTCCCGTCTGTCCACCTCGCCTGAAACGGCGGACAAGCTGGCCCGCGCCCTCACCCGGGCGCAGCTCATGGCCCTGCTGGAAACGGTGGAGGGGCTGGAGCAGGCCCGCCTGCGCAACATGAACGCCACCCTGTTTGTCACCCTGTTCTGCGCCCGCCTGCGGGCCGCGGCCGGGCGGTGAACTTTTCTATAAACGATAGGAGACAAGCGAATGGCTGTGATTATCGGCGTCCGTTTTAAGAATACCGGCAAGGTCTATTATTTCGATCCCGGCCAAAACCAGCTGGAAAAGGGCAGTCTGGTGGTGGTGGAAACCGCCCGCGGCATCGAATGCGGCGAGGTGGTCATCCCCAATAAGGAGGTGGCCGATTCCACCATCGTCAAGCCCCTGAAGCCGGTGCTGCGCCCCGCCACGCCGGAGGATAAGCGGCGGGCCAAGGAGAACGCGGAAAAGGAACAGCGGGCCATGCGGGTCTGCCAGGAGAAAATCGCGGCCCATAAGCTGGATATGAAGCTGGTGGACGTGGAATACACCTTTGACAATTCCAAGATCCTGTTTTACTTTACCGCCGACGGCCGGGTCGATTTTCGGGATTTGGTCAAGGATCTCGCCTCCGTTTTTCGCACCCGCATCGAGCTGCGGCAAATTGGCGTGCGGGACGAGGCCAAGATGCTGGGGGGCCTTGGCATCTGCGGCCGTCCCTTCTGCTGCTCCCAGTTTCTCAGCGATTTTCAGCCCGTGTCCATCAAGATGGCCAAGGAGCAGGGCCTGTCCCTGAACCCCACCAAGATTTCCGGCTCCTGCGGCCGCCTGATGTGCTGCCTGAAATATGAGCAGGACGCGTATGAGTCCCTGCTGCGCATGACCCCCAAGGTGGGTGCTTTGGTTACCACCAAGGAGGGCAAGGGCGTGGTCTGCGACGCCAATATTCTCACCGGCGTGGTCAAGGTGCGGCTGGACAAATCCCCCGATTCCCCGCCCGTGGTGATGGATCGCAAGGATGTCAAGGTCATCCGGGACGGCAAGCTCAAGGTGGGCAAGGAGGAACGGGCCAATTTGTCGAACCTGGAAGAATAATGCCCGCCTGGCAGAAATTTTAACACAAAACCGGTTGCAATTTCGCCGCGGTATGGTATTATAAAAAAGAACATAATATAGGAGGTGCTTTTCAATGGCATATAAGATTTCCGACGACTGCATTTCTTGCGGTGCGTGCGAGGCGGAATGCCCCGTGTCCGCTATCTCCGAAGGGGATGGCAAATATGAAATCAACCCCGAGCTTTGCACCGAGTGCGGCAGCTGCGCGGATGTTTGCCCCGTTGGCGCTCCTCAGGGCGAATAAGTGATTTCGTAACGCGTTGCCGGGCGGCCCCAGCGGGGACGCCCGGCAATTGTCGTTTTCCGGCGGGCCGCGCGCCCGGTATTTTCACAGGAAGGAGGGGCGGCCATGGCCATCCGGTATGAACCTCTGGACGGCGGGATGGCCGTGGCGGTGGACGACTTCTGCGGCTTCGGCGCCGACGCCCTGTTCCTGGCCCGCTTCGCCTCGCCGAGGCCCGGCGAGCGGGTGGTGGATCTCGGCACCGGCTGCGGCATCCTGCCGGTTCTTCTCCTGCGGGATTCCGCCGCCGCCCATGTGACCGGCGTGGAAATTCAGCCCGCCGCCGCCGCGCTCGCCCGCCGATCGGTGGCGCGCAGCGGCCTGGACGGCCGGGCCGCCGTCCTCTGCGCCTCCTGGACGGATTTGGATGGTCTCCTGCCCCGGGAAGGTTTCACCTGGTGGTGTGCAACCCGCCCTATTTCCCGCCCGGATCCGGGCGGGAAAGCGCGTCGTCCGCCGCCCGCCTGGCCCGGCACGAGCAGCCGGGCACCCTGGACGAGGTGGTTGCCGCCGCGTCCCGGCTGCTGCGCTTCGGCGGCCGGTTCTGCCTCTGCCACCGGCCGGAGCGGCTGGCGGATGTCGTGGCCGCCCTGCGCCGCCGCGGGCTGGAGCCCAAGCGGCTGCGCACCGTGCAGGGCGCCGCCGCGTCCGCCCCCTGGCTGCTGCTCCTGGAGGCCAAAAAGGGCGGCAAACCCGGCTTGCGATGGGAACCGCCCTGGCTCCAGGACCATCCGGCGCAGATGCGGGAGATATACGGCGGGGATACGCCGTAAATACTATACGGACTGTTGAGGTGAAATCGGCTATGAGCGGCCGTTTGACTTTGGTGGGCACGCCCATCGGCAACCTGTCGGATATGTCGCCCCGGGCGGTGGAGGCCCTGGAGGCCTGCGATTTTATCGCCGCGGAGGATACCCGCGTCACCCTCCGCCTGCTGAACCATTTCGGCGTCAAAAAGCCCCTGGTCAGCTATTATGAGCACAATAAGCGGACGAGGGGAGAGGCGCTGTGCGCCCGCCTGCTCGCGGGGGAGAACGGGGTGCTGGTCAGCGACGCGGGGATGCCTGCCATCTCCGATCCCGGGGAGGATCTGGTGGCCCTCTGTCATGAAAAGGGCATTCCGGTGGGGGTGGTGCCCGGTCCCAGCGCGGTGGTCACCGCCCTGGCCATCGCCGGCCTGCCCACCGGCCGTTTCACCTTCGAGGGGTTTCTCAGTATGAACAAGCGCAGCCGGCGGGAGCATCTGGCGTCGCTGAAAGCCGAGCCCCGCACCATGGTGTTCTACGAGGCGCCCCACAAGCTGCCCTATACCCTGGCGGATCTCCTGGAGGCCCTGGGCGATCGGCGTATCGCTCTGGTGCGGGAGCTGACCAAGATCCACGAGGAAGTGGTGCGCACCACCTTGGCCGAGGCCGCCGCCCGGTACCGGGAGGAAGCGCCCCGGGGGGAATTCGTGGTGGTGGTCGAGGGCGCTGCCCCGCCACAGGCCCCGCCCGCCTCTCCGGAGGACGGGGCGACCCTGGCCGGAGCGTACGTGCGCGAGGGGCTGTCTCCCTCCGAGGCCGCCAAGCGCGCGGCGGCCGAGACCGGGCTGAAAAAGGGCGATATCTACCGCCTGTTGATGGAATAGCGGCGCCGGGAGCGCCTGCGGAGAGGAAGGACAAGATATGACGGCAATGCTTTTGGACGGATTCTTTTCCCAGCTGGGGGTGGGCAATTACATCATGCTCGGCGTGATGGTGGTCGGCGTGGTGGTGCTGTACATCTGGGGCAGCCATTATAAGGGCAAGGACAGCCGGGCCGAAATGCTTCAGCGCCGGTACGGCTTGATGGACGCGGATAAGCTGGCCGAGGTGCCGGACGAGGAGCTGGTGGAGGCTGTGGTGGCCAACATCATGGCCAAGGTGGACAAGCGCCGTCCTGATGCCTATAAAACGGTGTCTCAGCTGTCCCACGGCCGCAACGCGGTGTACTGCGTGTGGCTCATCTGCAAGGAGCTGGACGCGGGCAGCTTTGAGGAGGTGCTCGAGGGCCCCTCCGCTGTGTTCCTGGAGCTGGCGGCCGACGGTTTTGACGCCGTGGGCGCGCCGGGCTGCGCCGCCGCGGTGCGGAGCGTCCTCACCGCCTCCTCCGAGGAGGAGCGGGCGGAACTCCACGCCGATTTCCTGGAGCAGGCCGAGGTCGAGCAGCCCCTGGAAAAGTGCGTGGAATACATCCGGGACAATCCCGACGAATTCCTGGACGAGGGGATTCTGGGCCGGTAATGCCAAGAGACCGCCGCGAAAGAGGAGCCTCCTCTGCCGCGGCGGCCTTTTATGTCTGCGGGAGTTAAAACAAAAGCCGGGAGACCAAGCATCTCCCGGCTTTTGCGTTTATTCCTCCATCTGCTTGCCCAGGAACGCCGCCGCCACCTGGCAGAGCTTCACGTCGCTCTCGCCCGGGATGGCGCCGCTTTCGGGCAGCATCATGCATACCGCGCCGGTCACGTCGCCCGCCGCCACGATGGGGGCCACCACCGCTGCGTACCGATCCACCGATTCCACCGGCTGCAGCCGTCTCGCGTCACCCGCCTTGGCCACGTGGGTCTGCCGCTGGTCCATGACCTCCTCGAGCTGGCCGGAAATCCGCCGCTCCAGGAAATCCTTCTTGGCGCCGCCCGCCGCGGCCACCACGTGATCCCGGTCGCAGATGAGCACCGTCAGCCCGCAGGCCCGGGACATCACGTCCGCGTACTGGGCCGCAAAGGGAGACATTTCGCCCACTGGGGAATATTTCTTAAAGACGACCTCGCCGTCGTTATCGGTGAAAATTTCGAGCGGGTCCCCTTCGCGGATCCGCATGGTGCGCCGGATTTCTTTCGGTATGACCACACGACCTAAGTCGTCGATTCTTCTGACAATTCCTGTTGCTTTCATCGCTTATCCTCCGTCTGTCGTTTTCTAAGGCCGGCCGCCGCCGTTGCTTTTTCATAGCAAGGTTATTGTCTGCACCCAAAGAAAATTTATACGGAGAAACTTTCAAAATTTGTAAGAGGTTTGTTGGATATTTGCGACCGCTTTCCCCAAAACATATTGTGCCAGAGCGTTCTTTTGTTCCTCGTCAAGAAGCATAAATAGTTTTTCTCCAATCTGTTTGCCGAATTCTTCTATGTCAAAAACAGATAATGTCCCATATGACCACCTTCTTTATATTGCATGGTTCTCTTCATATTATTTCTTCAGGAACAGGGAAAAGGTGCTGCCGTTTTCATCGGATGCCACCTTGATGTACCCGTTCTGCTTATTCACAATATCACGGGTAAGATACAAGCCGATTCCTACACCGTCAACCCCTGCCGACTGCTTTCCACGGTAAAACCTGCCGAAGATCTTTGCCTGTTCTTCTTCGGGAATCCCAATCCCATTGTCGGATATATCCAGCCGCAGATAGGATGGGTATTCGGTGATTTTTAAACCCACAACGCCGCCGTTAGGCGTGTATTTCACAGCATTGTCAAGCACATTGGTAATGGCCTCCGCCGTCCAGTTAAAATCGAGCAGGGCTTCAAAGGTCTGTTCGCAGTCAAAGGTAATGGTGATGTTTTTCCCTCTTGCCTTGGCATAAACCGTTTTTACCGCTTGCAGAACAATATCATTCAGGCTGTTTCTTTCAGGTTTCAGACGGATAATGCCGCTTTCCAGACGGGACATTTTAATCAGGCTGTTTGTCAAAAAGGTCAGCTTTTCAAGGGATGTTTGCAGGGTGGCAACATATTCGTTTCGCTCCTCATCGGACAACGCTTTATCACCGAGCAGCTGCGCAAAGGTATTTGCCGCCGCTACCGGCGTTTTGATTTGGTGGGATATATCGGAAATCAAGGTCTTGATATGCTCTTTTTCCTGCGCCAACATCTTATTTTGCGCCGTCAAAATGTTGCGTAGTTTTAAGAGCTGATGCTGTAAACGAGCAGTCAGCGTATCCTCGGCTTCAGAAAATATGTGGCGTTCCTGTTGTTCCACCAAAGCCTCAATAAGCAGCGCAATCTCCTCCAAGAGATTATCGTTATAGCGGTTGTGCAGAAAGTCCAACAGAAACAACAACCCGCATAAAAGCACAAAAGCGGAAACGATAAAAAGCATACGGAAAAGAATGTCCTCCATAAAAAAGAACACACCAATAGATACCGCCGCTGTGGCAGTACCTGTAATTAAAATTAGTTTTCTGTAAATTCCAAAATGCTTCATCGTCATTCTCCAAGGGTATAGCCCATACCAAAAACCGTCACAATGTATTCTTGATTTTCATCATTCAGTTTCTGCCGCAGCCGTTTAATATTCACCCGCACTGTATTGTCATCCACAAAGTTTCCGTCTATATCCCAAAGCTGTTCTAAAAGCATTGCCTTTGTAACAACCCTGCCCCTGTTTTCCATTAGATAAAGGAGCAGTTTGTATTCCGTTGATGTCAGGTGTATTTCCTGGCCCTTCATCAAAACAAGGCATTTTTCTTTATCCACTTCTAAATCCCGATATCGAATACGGGCAGCTCCGCCGCCCGTCCGTTTTAAGACTGCCAGCACCTTTTTTCGCAAAACCTCAATAGGAAAGGGTTTAGATATATAGTCATCACAACCTGCCGAAAAGCCGGAAAGCATATCTTCCTCGGTGTCGTTGGCGGTCAGAAACAAAACAGGTGTTTCAGAGGTTTCACGGATTTTTTTGCAAAACTCCAGACCGCTGCCGTCGGGCAGGTTAATATCGAGCAGGAACAAATCATATTTTTGCTTTTGGTATTGCTGCAAGGCTTCTAAATAGCCATAGACCGCCGTGACCGTATGCTCGTCCTTTTTTAAGGCAATCGAAATGCCTTTGCTCAAAATTTTATCATCTTCCAGTAAAAAGATATTTGTCATAGCCGCAAAACGCACCACCTTCCTCAATATGCAGAGTTGCGGGAACAGACGCAGCGGCGCTGCGTCTGTTCCCGCAAACTCACTTAGTTATCAAAATTGTGCAGCCGTTCAATGACCGTTTCATCAGAAGTCGCCTTGTAAACAATGGCGGGAACGCTCAGGCAGATCACAAAGATTGCCGCAATCAAACCGATGACAAGTGCAACAGGGTACTCAAACACCGCATAGTTTGCTATGTGGGGAACGGCGTCCGCCACCAGCAGCAGAAACGCATTGCCGAAGGTCATAATCAGCAGCGTAGAGATGAGGGCATAAATACCGCCTTCCAAGGTCAGTATCTTCCTGATCTGCTTTTTCGTTGTGCCGATACTTTCCATCATGGCAAATTCATTTTTCCTTGCCACTACGCCGGTCAGCATCACATTGACAAAGTTAATCAAGCCGATGACAATGAGCAGAATCGCCGCGCCATTCCCTAACAGGTTGATAGAATAGAACGTCTGATTAAATAGTTCTTTCTGATTCACGGCAGATTTCATCTGCCACTCCGATGTGGTCAAGGTACTGTTGATTGCCTGCAATTCGCTGTCAATCTGTTCCAAGTCATTGAAATTCTTAATATCCACGCCGATTGCGGAAATGATCGATTCTTTCGTCAGGCGTTCCATACCCGCTTCGCTGACAAAGATGATATTGGGCACCATATAAATGTCCTTGCGTCTGCCAATACTATCGGAAAGATTATTCCCATAATCGTCATAGTAAAAAGCTCCGTCGATTTTGAAATCGGTTGCCCTGCCGTCTGTACTGTCAGCGGTCAGCGTCAGTGTTTTACCCACCAAAGCGGTATTGGGAGCAAGATGTTCTGTATCTTTTCCTGCAATCGCTGTTTCGCCGCGCTTAAATGCTTCAATGTCAATGGGCGTATCCGGGTGCTTGGCATTGTATTCTTCCAACGCCTTGTCATCGTCAAGCGTTGTAATATAGCAGCCGTACTCACCGGCGTCAGCATACCCTTTCAGCGTCTCTATCATCTGTTCATAGGACTGCCCTTTGGACTTATATTTGCTGTCCTCATATTTGATTTTCATAAAACCTTCTAAAGCGGCTTCATCAAAGTTAATGCCTGCCCAGACGGTTTTTTGAACATCCACATTTTCAATACCATTGACTTGCTTGATCTGTTCCACAAAGTGTTCATCAAACTGCGGTATTTCTTTATTGGGCTGTTCGGGCTGTTCAAACTGGATATCGTTGTATTCAAAGTGATAATCCATATATTCTTTAATAAAGTTTTCGGCATTCATACTTCCGATGACTCCATTTACGCCTAAGATCATTGTGATACCCATAAACAGGGACATAAACACAAGGATAGCGCGCTTTTTGTCACGGAATACATTGTGGAACGCCATCACGTGCAGCTTGCCGCCATTGGTAGAATTTCTGCTTTTGGTTTTCTTCGGCGCGAAGTTCTGAAATTTCAGCGCTTCCACAGGCGAAATTTTTGCTGCCGCTTTTGCCGGTGCGTTGCAGGCAATCCAAACCGTTACCGCCGAAAAGAGGATAGACAGAATATAGATCGCCGGGTGGAAGAACACCTCGGCCTCCATCATCGACTTTCCTTGTTCAAAGCCCTCGTTCAAAACAAGAGGAACAATGCCAAAGGAAACGGCGGTAGCTAACAAAATACCAATGGGGATACCGATACAGGCAAACTTGACCGCCTGATTTTTAACCAGCGATTTGATCTGCGCCTGTGTTGTACCCAGCGTTTTCATCAAGCCGTAAAACCGGGTGTCCTTTGAAATGGAGATATACAGGACATTGTAAATAAGGAGATACCCGCTGCCGATGATGAAGAACACCAAAAGGATCGCCATTGCGATCACCGAGCCGCTTGATGATTTCATCGAAACCGCACCGCTGAAAGACTGGTTTTCGTTTAACTCCACATCTCGTTGAATACGGTGAAAATCATCGGGCATTTTATTCAGCGACAAAGAGAGAACGCCGTCCCCAGCCACTGTGTAGCCTGCGTTTTTACAATACGCCTCGGAAACAAAGCCCATTCCCGTGCCTGTATAGGAATGGAACCAGCCGCTTAATGTGAAAGTCCTTTCCTGCCGACCGTTTTTATCATAGTAGGACAGAGGAATTTCCATATTCAGTTTCGGGTCTGTAATATCGAGTTGTGAAAGGGCGTCCTCCGACAGCATGATTTCATTTTCGCTTGCGGGGTATTTGCCCTCCAAATCCTTAATGGCTTCCTGGTAGTGTTTTTCCCATTCAGTGGTGTCGTAATACTGGAGCGCAATGGAAAGCTCACGCCCCTCGCCGTTCTCCTCGGCAACCGAGCCGACCATATATTGCGTACCGACGGTTTTGACATAATCCAAGTTCCGGATCTGCTGTTCCTGCTCTGCCGTCGGCATCGCAAGGGATACATTCGCGGTTGTACCGGCTGTTCGCACCTGCATTAACTTCATATTTTCCATATAGTTAATGCCTAAACTGAACACTGTGGTGATCATAAAGGTAGTGAGGATGATTGCAAACACCGCAAACAGGTTACGGGTGCGGTTTGCTTTCATCATGCCTTTTTCCACTCGCTTGACTGCGCTTTTATTTCGGTTAGCGTGCATACTTCACACCTCCCGAAACAACCTTGCCATCCTCAATGCGGATTGTGCGGTCTGCCATCTGAGCGATTTCCTCATTGTGGGTGATCATAATGGTGGTCTGGTGGAACTGGCGGCTGATAGCCTGCATCAGCAGGATTACATCCATACTGGTTTTGGAGTCCAGATTGCCGGTCGGTTCGTCGGCAAGAATAATGGCGGGCTTTGTTGCAAGGGCGCGGGCAATCGCCACTCTCTGCTGCTGACCGCCGGATAGGTTGTTTGGCATATTTTTGAGTTTTCGCTCCAAGCCGAGGATGTGGATAATCTCTTGCACAAAACCTGTATCGGTCTTGCCGCCGTCAATCTCAATGGGGTACACGATGTTCTCATACACATTGAGGACCGGGAGCAGATTGTAGTTCTGAAAGACAAAGCCAATATTCCTGCGGCGGAAAATGGTTAATTCCTCGTCCTTCATTTTCAAAAGCTCTTTGCCCCGAATTGTGACGCTGCCGGAAGTGGGGCGGTCTAACCCGCCGATCATATTTAAGAGGGTGGATTTACCGCTGCCCGATGTACCGATGATAGCAACAAACTCGCCTTCTTCTACAGAGATAGACACCCCGTCCAAAGCGTGGACTTCGCTTTCTCCACTGCCATATATCTTGCGTAAATCTTTTGTTTCAAGGATTGCCATAACTAAAACCTCCAAGTTCTTTTTATGATTTTAGTATAGCGGCCACTTCTTACAATCTCATTACAATCCATACTGAAAATAAAAAGGGTATAGTTGATCTTTAGTTTATTGGAATATCCATTTGTCTTTCGGTAAAACCAAAGTCTTTGCCCCAACAGCCCAATGATATGCGAAACCAGCGTAACGTCCTCTTGGGGATAAACACCGTTTGTGATCTGCAAAGCCACCTTCTCTATTTTTTCATGCTTGTTGGTGACATATCCCCAAACCTCTGAGATCATTGCCGCTGGCAATGGCTGCGCGTTCCGTTGGAACGCTGAAAAAATATAACCAAATAGAAGAACAAAAGAAAACTGCTATGCATCGGATAAACCTTTTGCATAGCAGTTGTTCTTTTTCCGTTTACCTGACATTCGTCATAAGTTTTGCAATGTTTCCTTATGGGCTACTGCCTTCCGGCACGGGCCCTGTCTGTTTTTTATTCCGCCAGCCGCGCGGCCACCGCGTCCAGGAACTCCATGGAGCCCACTGCCGTCTTGTTCGGCAGGGTGGACAGCAGCGCCAAATCCTTGGTCATCACGCCGTCCTCGATGGTGCCTAGGGTCGCGGCCTCCAGTCGGTCGGCGAAGGCTTCCAGGTCGGCCAGCCCGTCCAGCTGCGCCCGCTTGCGCAGTGCGCCCGACCAGGCGAAAATGGTGGCCACCGAGTTGGTGGAGGTGGCCTCCCCCTTCAGATGGCGGTAATAGTGCCGGGTGACGGTGCCGTGCGCCGCCTCATATTCGTATTTCCCGTCCGGGGAAACCAGCACGCTGGTCATCATGGCCAGAGAGCCGAAGGCCGTGGCCACCATGTCGCTCATCACGTCCCCGTCGTAGTTCTTGCAGGCCCAGATGAACCCGCCCTCCGACCGGATAACCCGGGCCACCGCGTCGTCGATGAGGGTGTAGAAATAGGTGATTCCCGCCTTCTCAAAAGCCTCCTTGTACTCCGCCTCGAAGATCTCGGCAAAGATGTCCTTAAACCGGTGATCGTAAATCTTCGAAATGGTGTCCTTGGTGGAGAACCACAGGTCCTGCTTAATCGACAGGGCGTAGCTGAAGCAGGAGCGGGCGAAGCTGCTGATGGACGCGTCTGTGTTGTGCATCCCCATGACCACGCCGCCGCCCGCGAAATCGTGGATCAGCCGGCGGGTCTCCCGTCCGTCCTTGCCGGTGACCACCAGCTCCGCCTTGGCCGCGTCCTCCACCCGGATTTCGGTGTTCTTGTAGATGTCACCATAGGCGTGACGGGCGATGGTGATGGGCTTCTTCCAAGTGGACACGCTGGGCGTGATTCCCTTGACGATGACCGGCGCGCGGAACACTGTGCCATCGAGCATGGCCCGGATGGTGCCGTTGGGGCTCTTCCACATTTGTTTAAGGCCGTACTCCTCTACCCGCTGGGCGTTGGGGGTGATGGTGGCGCATTTGACGCCCACGCCGTATTTCTTGATGGCGTTGGCCGCGTCTACCGTCACCTGGTCGTCGGTGTCGTCCCGATGCCGCAGCCCCAGGTCGTAGTATTCGCATTGCAGATCCACAAACGGGGTCAGCAGCTTGTCTTTGATCCCCTGCCAGAGGATACGGGTCATTTCGTCCCCGTCCATCTCCACCAGCGGCGTCGTCATGGCAATTTTCTTCATACGCGTCCTCTCCTTCTATGGTAGCATTCATTGACAAGGGCAAACCGTGCGGCCCCTTTGTCAACCGATGCTATGGTTTCTCAGTTGTTCTTCAGCCGGACGAATACCAGCCGGCTGTTTCCCGCGCTGGAGGGGCTGGACTGCACGTCCAGGATCCCCAGCGACTTAACAAACGGGGTCAGCTTTTTGAACCCGT
Organism: uncultured Oscillospiraceae bacterium; assembly: GCA_900546265.1. Classification (GTDB taxonomy): domain Bacteria; phylum Bacillota; class Clostridia; order Oscillospirales; family Acutalibacteraceae; genus UMGS856. Next base: position 35,284 of record URCA01000012.1, read on the forward strand.
AGTTGCGCACGTCAAACTCCGGAAACCGCTTAGGCAGCCGGTTGCCGATTTCCGCAATGGGTACCCACTCGTCCTCGTCGGACACCTCGTCCACGATGGTGAGGATGGCCCGCTTGATGGTGGACAGGGGCGTCATTTCCGATTCCACCGGCTCCACCGGCGCCGGGGCGGCCTTGGGCTCCGGCTTGGGCCGGTTGGCCTGCTCGAGCACCTCCAGGTACTTGAACTTGTTGCAGGCCGCGATGAAAGCGTTGGGCGTCTTTTTCTCGCCCATCCCGATGACGTACATCCCCGACTCCCGCAGCCGCACCGCCAGCCGGGTGAAATCGCTGTCGCTCGACACCAGGCAGAAGCCCTCCACGTTCCCGGAATAGAGAATGTCCATCGCGTCGATGATCATGGCCGAGTCGGTGGCGTTTTTCCCCGTGGTGTACCCATACTGCTGAACCGGCGTGATGGAATTGTCCAGCAGCACGTTTTTCCACGACCCCAGGGCCGATTTGGTGAAATCCCCGTAAATCCGCTTGTAGGTGGTGGTGCCGTCATTGGATAATTCGTCGAGAATATACTTGATGTATTTGTCTGACACGTTGTCCGCGTCGATGAGGACGGCCAACCGGCAATCCTTGGCGGAATGCTTGTCTTCCATATATCCGTTCCTTTCTTTGTTAGTCCAGCTTCCCCGCGTGGCGGAAATCGACGGCCGCGCCGTAGGCTCCGCCGTTGAAGGGGCGCAGGATGATGCCGCTGTTTTTCGCGGGGATGCCGATGGTCCGTTTCTGAAAATCCAGCGGGATGGAGGGGCATTCCTCCACCAGCAGCTTTTCCAGCGCGTCCACGTCCGCCCGGCTCACGTCTCCCACCGACAGCTTTTTGTACTGCTCGTCGAACCGTGCGCTGCTGTACTTGGCCAGGTTTCCTGCCGGCGCGTCGGACAGGAAGGCCGCCAGCCCGCCCATGGCGTACAGGGAGCCCCCCGTCTGGGCGCCGATGGCTATCTGATAATTTCCCACCTGGAGGCGGGCGCGCAGCTGGTCGGCGGGCACCGGATCCAGGGTGAAATACAGCGTCAGATGGCTCTGCCAGGACTGGATGACGTACCGCGCGAGGTTGATGCTGTAAGCGTCGTCGGCGCACAGCACCTTGAGCGCCGGCATGGCGGTCAGCGAGAGGGCCGCCATCCCCTCGCTCAGCTCGCGGCGCGCCTTATCCCGGTCGGTGGTCACCGCCCGGGAATTGTCCGCGTTCCGGTAGGGCTCCGTCCCCTTCAGGATGGCGTCGGGGGCGATATACCCCTGGGCCGGGGTGCAGATGGTCTTGTCCAGCTGCTCCGCGATCCGATCGTAGGCCAGCGCGTCCCGCAGCGCCCGGCGGATAGAGGCGTTCGACAAAGCGGTCACGCTGTTGTTCAGCCAGACATACTCGATGGTGTCGTCCATGACCTCCAGATGGAACGCCTGCTCCCGGGCCGCCTCCAGCTGATCCGGCCGCAGCGCCGCCGCGTCCAGCGTCCCGGCCAGCAGCGCCTCGCCCGTCTCCGCCTCCGGCTGGATGACGTACCGCACCGTCGCCGGATACACGTCCTCCGCCTCGTGGTACTGCTCGTTCTTGTTCAGCAGCAGGGACTGGCCGTGGTTCCACGCCCCCAAGCTGAACGGCCCGTTGGTCAGCACATAGGCCTTTTCCAGCCCGTACCGCCCGGCGGTGTACTCGAAGAATTCCCGGTTGCAGGGCATGAAGGGCGTCCCCGCCAGCTTAACGGGAAACCCCGCGTCCGCCTCGGTCAGCGTGATGGTCAGGGTGTCCTCGTCCACCGCCTTGACCCCCAGCTCCTCCGCCGCCTTTTTCCCTTCGCTAACGGCCTGCGCGTTCTGGATCCCGAACAGCTGGGCCGCCAGGGCCGACCCGGTTTCAGGCATCACCGCCCGCTGCATCCCGAACACGAAATCCGCGGCCGTCACCTTCACCGGCTGCTCCCAGACCGTGGGGGTTTCCCCCTTCTTCGCCTTGGGCAGGGTGCTCCAGTAGGATTCCTTCAGCCGGAAGGTGTACACCCGCCCGTCGTCGGAAACCGTCCAGTCCGCCGCCGCCGGCACCGCCTCGCCGTTCTCGTTCAGCCGGGCCAGTCCCTCGAACAGCGCCGCCACCAGCGTCACCGACGCCGCGTCGGTGGAGACCTGGGGATCCAGCTGCCGCGGCTCCGCGCTCAGCGGGAAGCGAAAGCTCTTGCCCAGCGGCGTGTCCCTATGGCATCCCGCCAGCCCCAGCAGGGCTGCGCCCGCCAGCAGGACAGCCAGCAAGGATCTGCCCCATTTTCCGTGCAACAGCCTTCGCCCCCTTTCGTACCGTTCCTATGAACCCTTTTATTATACCAAGTGCGTCCCTGTATGTCCAATTGCATTTTTCTTAAATTCCTGATAAAATAGGTCCGTTTTCTTATCCAATCGGAGCGGCGGCCCCTTCTCCCCGCGTGGACGAGCCGCCATCCGGGTGAGTTGTGCCGCCCCATCGGGTGGAAAGGGGGAGCCGCATGACAGGCTTCGGTATCTTCGCCTATTTCGGGTACGATCTGCCCCTGGAGGAATCCCTGCGCCGCCTCGTCGCCGCCGGCTTCGATACCGTGTCCCTCTTCTGGGGCGCGTTCGACGGCGGCCCGCCCCTGCATCGTCAGCCGGAGCTGGCCCGCCGCGCCGGCCTGCGGGTTGAGAATGCCCACGCTCCCTTTGACGGGGTCAATGCCCTGTGGACGCCCGGCGACGACGGCGACCGCTACGCCGCCTCCCTTGTCGAGGCCCTGGAGGGCTGCGCCGCCTCCGGCGTCCCCGTCCTGGTGGCCCATCTGACGGACGGCCCCGCCCCGCCGCCGCCGTCTCCCCTGGGGATCGACCGCCTCCGGCGGGTGGAGGCCGCCGCCGAACGCCGCGGCGTTGTCCTCGCGCTGGAAAACCTGCGCCACGCCGCCCATCTGCACGCCGCCCTGTCCGCGCTGACCGGCCCCTTCACCCGCTTCTGCTACGACAGCGGCCATCATTTCGGCTGGGGAAAGGGGGAGCCCTATCTGGAACGGTATGGCTCCCGCCTCGCCGCTCTCCATCTCCACGATAACGACGGCACGCGGGATCAGCACCTCCTGCCCTTTGACGGCGCCGTGGACTGGCCCGCTCTCATGGCCCGGCTGGCCGCGACTGGCTACGACGGGGCTCTCACCCTGGAGGTGCAGGCCTTCGGCCGGTACGAGCGGGCTATGTCCGTCTCCGCCTTTCTCGAGCGGGCCCATGCCGCCCTCGAGCGGCTGTATAAATGCCAAACGCCCCGGCGTTAAGCCGGGGCGTCGTGCGTCAGGGCCGCAGGCCCATGCCGCCTTCCAGGGTAATGGTCTCGCCGGACATGTATTTGAAGTCGGGGGACCCCAAATGCACGCACACCCGCCCGATGTCCAGCTCCGAATGGATTTGTTGTGAGGGAAAGTCCTAAGGAAATTTCGCCCCTCATGCTTTGTGAAAAATAGCTCTGGAATCAGTTGACAAAAAATAAAAATTATTGTAACATATAGAAAACACAGGGGAGCTTGCAAAAGCAGGCTGAGAGGAAGTTGTGTGACTTCGACCCTTTACCTGATGCGGATAATGCCGCCGTAGGAAGTGATGAGGACGCTCATGTTCTAACGGGCGGAGAGAAGCCGTATCGGTTCCTCTCCGCCCGTTTATGTTTCTCCCCCCAGGGGAGTGATTGCAAAATTGATGTGTACCTAAAAAAACAGAAGGAGATGTGTAATGAGAAAGGCATTAAAAAAAGCGGGAGCACTAACTTTGTCCGTATTTGTAATCGCAGCAACCGCCGCAGGGGTTTCTGCTGCATCCACCAAGGATCAAATCGCGGCATATTTTGACGAGTTCAACTTTGCGGAATATTATGTTTCGGACTCTTTAGGTCAGGATGTTAAAGACGGTCTCAAAAAAATTCAGGACTATATTTCGGAAAATGTCAGCTACACACTGGATGACTTGAACAATGTGGTGGGTAAAATTGATGAAAACGTTCCTGTTACAAGAGCTGGGATCGATTATACCAAATACCTTCCAACCAGTGCCGATCAGCTGAATTCTCAGGAAAAGGCAATTTATAATAATAATCCTGCTTGGGGATTGGTGGTTCTGGCACAAGCAGACTATGCGAATAAGTCGGAAAAAGGCAGGTATGGCTCGAACAGCTGGGGAACCAATGGAGATGCCTATAGACATGCGTTATGGAATGCACTGGGAGCAAGAGGGACAAGCGATGCGTATATGGCTTCCTTTGCTACGGCGCACGAAGCCGGTTCTCCCGATTATAATCCGAACAGTATCGACACAAAAATGGATTTGCAAAACAATGCGACCGGACGCAGCCTTTTAAAGTCTATGTCATTTCCAAGCCGTCCACCTAACGGCATGACAATTCCGTATATTATCACAAATAATATTGCTAATGCGGTTAAGGGAGGAAAAATGGTTCGGTTTGTTGCTGGCGGCGTACAATATAATTATTTAATGTCTACAAATTCCGATTCCAGAAATTAGGTGATGGGTATGAAATGTCGCGCTGCCTTCGCTGGTGTAGCGGCGCTGTTTCTTCTTTTTGGATGCTCCGCGGAAAAGCCGCCGCTGAAGCCGGATAACGCCATCAACGAAACGATAAGCAGGCAGTTGGCGGAGTCCCCGGACTTGATGCTGGATGAAGTTACAGCTCCCTGGGACACGGTTCTTATTGATTCAGCATATTCCGCCCCCACCTCCCTGGAAACGTTAAAGGTGTCCAACCGATGTCAGATACAGGACATACCCTATGAGGACGAAACCATCGTACTGGTTTTTCTGCGCGGTCATCGAGCGGTATCGTATACCTATATACGGTTTTCGGAGGAACAGGAAACGGCAATTTTTCAACAATATCTGTATCAAAACACAGGCCGGGTTTATCCGCCCGGAACGATATTTTCTACAAGTGAAAAGACGCCGGGGAAACCCGAATAGCGTCCTAGGAAAAGCCCGCCGCCGGGTGTCCGGCGGCACGACGCCCCGGCGGTAAGCCGGGGCGTCGTGCGTCAGGGCCGCAGGCCCATGCCGCCTTCCAGGGTAATGGTCTCGCCGGACATGTATTTGAAGTCGGGGGATCCCAAATGCACGCACACCCGCCCGATGTCCAGCTCCGGATCGCCGAACCGGCCCATGGGCACCGCCCGCAGGTTTTTCTCGTAGGCTTCCGGATAGGATACCTTGAAGTTTTCCAGCTGGGAGGTCATGGCCAGGGGGCAGACCACGTTGACGTTGATGTTGTCCTTGCCCCATTCGGTGGCCGCCACCCGGGACAGGCCCCGGATGCCCTCCTTCGCCGCCGCGTAGGAGCATTGCCCCGCGTTGCCGAACAGGCCGGCGCCCGAGGCGAAGTTGATGACCGACCCCTGCGTTTCCTTCAGGTATGGGTAGCATTCCCGCATGTAGTAGAAGGTGGCGTACAGGCCGGAATACATGCCGAGATCGAAATGATCCTTGGTCTGGATGGCCAGCGGGATGCCAGATGCGGACGCCTGGGCGTTGTTGATCAGCACGTCGATGCGCCCGAAGACCTCGATGGTCTTTCGCACCACCTCCTTGACCCGGTCCTCCGACTCGTCGTCGGGGGTGACGTCCGCCTGCAGGGCCAGCACCCGGATGCCGTAGAGCCGTTCCAGCTCCTCCTTGGCGTCCAGAAGCTTCTGCTCGTTGCGTCCGGTCAGCACCAGATCCGCGCCCTCCTTGGCGTAGGCGACGGCGATGCCGTAACCAATGGATTTGGCTTTCCCGCCGCCGGTGATAATGGCGACTTTTCCATCAAAGATTCCCATGCGTTTCCACTCCTTATATGAATATAGTATAGTCAAAAGCGGCGCTTTCAAACCTCAGTATAATCCCTTGTTAAATACATGTCAATTTTGCCGTTTTATTAGAAGTATGGTATAAGGAGAAGGAAAGGGGATGATAGGATGAACATCCTGGCTTTTCAGGTGGAATTTCATACGTTTCTCTTGATCATCGTTCCCGCCGTCATCGTCGTCGCCGATCTGGTGGCCATGGCCCTGTATCTGTGGCGATACAAAAAACGGAACCAATCGCTGCAGGGCTTTTCCTCCACCGCTTTCTGGAAAATCGCCTTGTATATCCTGTTTGCGTTTGCCTTTTTTCTACTCGTGATGCTGACGAATGCTATCATTCTCACCTCATGGTCGAATTCATGGAAATAATCCCGGTCATGCGATCCGTACGAAAGCCTTCCCCTAGAGGAGATTCCCCCGCTTGGCGGGGGACATGTCGCGCAGCGACAAAAGGGGGCCGTCTGCGGCAGGCAAAAGGTGTCGTCCGGCACCGCCGGACGTCGAATGAGGTGGAAAATTCGGAACAAGAACCACTCACAGCACCCCTCGGATCCCGTATGGTCTCGGCGGCCTAAGCCGGCGAGACCGGCAGCGGCAGAGCGTCCCCCCTTGTCTCCCTGTTCTCCTCCCGCAGCGCAGCCCCAGGAGAGCTAGTCGCCCAATTTTCGCAACGTGTGGCGAAACACAGACGAGGTGGGGCCGGTATAATGCTAGAACGCTGCATCCGCGTGATTATTAGCGGGCGTACCTACGGCGGCACAGGCTCTAAAAGTTTCTATATCCCCTATGGAGGGCCGAAGCCCGCAGCGACACAGGGCTTGCCGCGAGCCACAACGTCGGCCTCCCCCCGCCGAATGGTTCTCTAAGGCTTTTTCTTTCTCCCCCTTCTTTCTTTTTCACGCAAGAAAAAGAAAGAAGGGGTGCGGGTGCCTCTCAGGCACAATCTGCTCATAGGTTCATGCCCCGCATACTGACACAACTCCCGATAGAGCCAATGCCCCCGCTTATCTACACCGCGGATAGATCCCCCTTTTGCCGCTTCATTTCTCCTTCCAAAGCGCCAGCGCCAGCCTGGCCCCGATGCGCGCCCCCTTTTGAAAGCTGTCCCTGGCGGCGCAGGCTTCCAAATCCGCCAATACATCCCGGTATTTCTCCAGATACGCCGCCCCTTCTTTGTCCAGCCGAACGCTCAGCTTTTCGTGATACCCGCAGGCCTTTTGCATGATGGCGGCATACCGCCGGCTGATCGGCTCCTCTATGGGGTTGATACCTCCCTCATAAAGCTTGTCCAATATGTCGTTCATAGTCCCCCTCCTTTCTTCCTCACCAAGTATACGAGACTTGTCCGTCCGGCGGAAGGACATGGCATGACATAAAACCGACATCCCATGTGGAACCTGTTCCCACATGCCCAACAAAAAACAGCCCGCCGCCGGCACTCACCGGCGGCAGGCTGTTTTGGATATTATGTCGCGGCGCAGGCCGCCTCTTCCTCCGAGAACCGTGTCTCGATGATTTTCGGGCAGTCCGGCGGGGAATAGACCCACCGGTCCATGTGTCCCCCGGTGAGAAAATACCGGGGCGGCGCCAGGGACTTGTCGGAATCCTGCGCGTCGATGATGATCAGCTTCATCTTCATCTTGTCGGGCAGGATGCTCTTGATGTACACGCCCGCGTGCTGCCCCACCCGGACTCCTTCCCGGGGCTCCGCCAGCCCCGCCAGATTGGGGGTCAGCTCCACAAATATGCCGTAGCTTTCCACCGAGCGGACGACTCCCGCCACCGTCTCCCCCTGGGAGAACAGCGCCGCGTTTTCCTCCCACGTGCCCAGCAGCTCCCGCTGGGACAGGCAAATCCGGTTGTTTTCCAGGGAGGACACCACGCCGAAAATGTCCATCCCCGGCACAAACCGATCGGAGGGATGTGAGATCCGGCTGACCGAAATCCCCGCGATGGGCAGCAGCGCCGGCAGCCCGCACCCGATGTCGCAGAAAGCCCCGAAAGTCTCCAGCCGGGTGATCCGCGCGGGCACAATGTCTCCGCACCGCATGTTTTGTATGTATTCGTACCGGCACCGTTCCTGGGCGTCCCGGCGGGACAGCACCGCCCGCCGCCGTCCGTCCGGCAGATGCTCGAAGCCCGAAACCGTAAAGCAAACCGGCTTGCTCACCCGGGAAATCAGGGCGATGTCCCGCGTCGTTCCCTCCGCGATGCCCACGGCCCCCTCATAATAGGGGATGATGCCCTCCATGCAGGGCATTTCCACATGCAGATTGTGATCCGCGTCGCACAGGACGGCCCGCGCCTCCACCACCCGCCCCTCCATGGCGGCCTCCGCCAGGTTGGTGGCCGACCGAATGGTCAGTTGATTGTGGGGGGTGTCCAAAAGCGCCCCCTCCGGTAAAAATCGGTTCATTTTTAACCTCCATTTCTTTGCGGGCCCCTTCGCCCGGCTGCCGCGGATTCCCTCTCTTTGCCCCCAGCCGTCGCTCCCAAGGGCGTACATCCCTTATATATGCGGCCCTGTCCCCCGCCATGCCATGGAATCGCTTTCCCGTGGAAAATTTTTCATGGCGCGGCGGGTATTTTCCTCCCGCGCGGCGCAGACTAGGGAGGGGGCGCGCCGGCAGGCGCATTTGCATGATTCACCGCCCGAACGTGCATTTGCACATTCGGGCGGAAATTTTGACTTCGCCGGCATACCCGGCCCGGTTCTCTTGTTTTTCCGGCCGGTTTTGCTATAGTGGAGGTACAGAGTCGCGGCAGGGGAAAGCCCCGCCCGACAGGCTCCGCGCTAGGCCGCGCGCCTGCATTCCATATTGAGGAGGATCCCCGATGAATGTTTACGGCATTGAGGTCGCGATAAAAAATACCCCTGTGTTGGACAAGGGGTTTATCCCCATGGCCGCCTTCACCTCCGCCTTTGAGGCCTCCGCCAAAAACGGCAAAGACATCGCCGTGGCCGTGGAGCGCAACCAGGGCCAGGTGGCTGTGCGCCGTCTGAAGATTCACGGCACCCCCGCCATGGATAAGGCGGACAAGGTGTATGTGGAACGCACCGTGAAAATGCTGCTGTGGGCTTACGGCGGCTGGAAAGTGGTGGTCTGCGGCGACGAGGCCCTGGGCCGTTATATCGCCGAAGCCTACGCCCCCGGCGGCGCCCGCGCGTTCGACGCGGACTTCATGGGCCGCGTGTATGAGCGGGACTTCACCGTGGAAATCCGCCCCCTGTCCGAAACGCCGGAGGCCTATTCCGCCTCCGCGCCGGTGGGCCGGAATTTGGACGGCTGCCGCATCGGCTTCGACGCCGGCGGAAGCGACCGCAAGGTCTCCGCGGTGGTGGACGGCGTGCCCGTCTATTCCGAAGAGGTGGTCTGGTATCCCAAGACCAACAGCGACCCCGCCTATCATTATGAAGGGATCCTTTCCGCTTTCAAATCCGCCGCTTCCAAAATGCCCCGGGTGGACGCCATCGGCGTGTCCTCCGCTGGCATCTATGTCGATAACCGCGCCATGGTGGCCTCCCTGTTCCTGCAGGTGCCCCGGGACGAGTTTGATAAACAGGTGAAAGACATCTATATCCGCGCCGCCAAGGAACTGGGCGACGTGCCCCTGGAAGTGGCCAATGACGGCGACGTCACCGCCCTGGCCGGGGCCATGTCCCTGGAGGAAAACCGCATCCTCGGCATCGCCATGGGCACCTCCGAGGCCGCCGGCTACGTCGACGGCGACGGCAACATCACCGGCTGGCTCAACGAACTGGCCTTCGCCCCCGTGGATCTCCAGGAGGACGCCATGGAGGACGAGTGGTCGGGCGACATCGGCTGCGGCGTGAAGTATTTCTCGCAGGACAGCGTGATTAAGCTGGCCCCCCGCGCCGGCATCCAGCTCGACGCCTCTCTGTCTCCGGCAGAGAAGCTCAAGGTGGTGCAGGGCGAGATGAACAAGGGCAGCGAGACCGCCCGGGACATCTATCGCTCCATCGGCGTCTATCTGGGCCACACCCTGGCCTATTACGCCAACTTCTATGATATTTCCCACGTGCTGCTGCTCGGCCGCGTCATGTCCGGCGAAGGCGGCGACATCGTGATTGCCGAGGCCCGCCGGGTGCTGGATGAGGAATATCCCGCCGCGGCCTCCATGGAGCTGCATCTCCCCGATGAGAAGATCCGCCGTGTCGGCCAGTCGGTGGCGGCTGCCAGTCTCCCCAAAACCCGCTAGTATCGAGCCTCCCACAAGGCCATACTTTTTTCCCACACAGCAAAAGGCCCCGCCGTCAAGGCGGGGCCTTTTGCTGTGTATTGGGCCCGCCTTCGGGGATGGCCTTTCGTACGTTCCCCCTATCGCCCCCGGTTCAGCGCTTGGCGCCGCACCGGGGGCGCGGTCTGTTCCGCCGTTTTCCCTGTCCGTTTCGCCTCCCCCTCACCTTAAGCGCTGAATAAATCGCGCCTGGCGGCTCGGCGGGGAAATCTCCCCCACTTCTGCGTCAAAAGCCCTCGGAATACGATAGTATTCCTGCGGTTTTTCCTTGCAGTGGGGAAAATTCCCTTCACCAATCCATCCACTGGATTTAATCATCACTTACCTTGGGCGCTGCTCCCTCCACGCCCGGCTTTTCCCCTCGCCTGTCTGTTTTTTCGCCGGGTATTCCTCCCGATGTAGAGCTACCCGTGTGATTTCGTGCGAAATTGACCGTTATCATGCGTTAAAAATCGCTTTTTTGCGAAAAAACCGCCGATTATTTCCGGATTTTTGCATAAAAACCGCGTGAAACAACACAATATTGCGTTTTTCTTCACTTTTCTTACACATAACCCCCTTAAAATCCTGAATTTATTTAAACAGGAGGAATATACCAGGGATTCATATGCTAATTATTCCAATAATTACTAAATTTAACAAATGTCAAGCAGGTGACATGTACCAAAAACTGGTTATAACCTGGAATAATGTAAGAATTAAGGGAATATATGGAAATTTATCTAAAAATGACGTAAAATTGTATGCGTTGGCGGATTCTGATGTAATCTGAGGAATCCGACCAATGGTTAGAAAAGAAAATGGGGGTAAAACAATGAAAAGAGCATCCAAAATCAAAAGACTGCTGAGTCTGACCCTGGCCATGGCCTGCCTGTTCGCCGTTGTGGCGATTCCTCAGGTGAGCGCGGAGACTGCCGACAATCCTTTTGTCTACGTCCCCGCTCCCAACGGCGGGTATGTCCTCAGTGAGGTGGCTGCCGGCGAGGCGGCACCCCGCGCGGCCCTGCTTTCCTACTATGGGATTGATTTTTATCATGACAAGCAATTTACGGGCGGCTCCCTGTCCTTTACCCTTTCCTCGGAATCCTTGGAGGTCGTGAAAAAAATCGGCATCGTGGATTTCAAGCTGCAGAAGTTCAATACGGACAACCACGTTTGGGAAGACTATATTCAGTTCGACGACTATTTTGCCACCAACACCAACCGCTTCTCCTTCACTAAAGAGGACCTCCGTGTTCTCATGCATGCCGATTATCGTCTGTGTGTTACCTTCTATGCGGAAAAGAACATCTTCAGCAAACAGCGCGTCGATAAGATCAGCAACGTTGTGACGATCGAATAATTTCTCACTGCGCCGGGCCCGCCGTTCTCCAAGGAGAACGGCGGGTCTTTTGCTTGTCTGCCCGCCGTTTAGTGGTTGTTTGCACCGGTAATGTATGGTATAATTGTGCCTGTATGAATTCCGGCGGGATGAACGGGCCGCCATACTACGATGAAAAAGGATGCCGCTATGAAAAAGACGAGTCTTTCCTCCATTTCGACGTTCCAGCTGGTCAAAGGATGCGTGCTTGCCATCATCTTTTTGATCGCCGCCTTGGCCGCCTTCATGCTGCTGCGGGAGGATACGGGGCTGAGCACTACCGCGCAGCAGTGGGTGTATCCCATTGGCATGGCCGGGCTGTTGGCCGCCCTGATCACTCTGTTCCTGGGGATTGCCACGCAGGATCCCAACAAGCCGGAGGCCGCCCGCAAAGCGTGGTTCTATCCGCTGATGGCCGGCCTGCTCGGCCTTGTCTGCATGTCCCTGGCCTACGCGTATCTCGGCATGTGGCCGGTCGGGGTGGAAACCGGCCTGATTGTGGACATGCACCATCAATACGCCCCCCTTCTGGCAGATTTGCGGGATATGCTTCTGCACGGCGGCAGCCCGCTGTATTCCTTCCATGTGGGCCTGGGAAGCAGCTATCTGCCCCTGTTTGCCTACTATCTGGCCAGCCCCTTCAACCTGCTTTTGGTGCTGTTCCCCGAGCATTTGCTGCCCGAGGCTCTGCTGGTCATCACCCTGCTGAAAAACGCCCTGACGGCAGCGCTGTTCGCCGCCTGTCTCCAATATGTTTACCGCCGCCGGGATATGAGCGTGTGCATCGTGGCGATCATGTACTCCATGATGATGTACCTGCTGGCCTATTCCTGGAACATCATGTGGCTGGATTGCGTGATGATTCTGCCGCTGGTGGTCCTGGGATTTGAGCGGATGATGCGCACGGGGAAATTCCTGACCTACGTGCTGTCCCTGGCGTACGCCCTGTACGCCAACTATTATATCGGATTCATGATTTGCCTGTTCATGGTGCTGTACTACGCGGTTTATTTCCTGCGCAAGCGCCGGGAAGCCGGCCGGCAGGCCAAATCCTTCCTTCGTTTTGTGGTCGGCTCCGCTTTGGGCGGCGGCCTGGCCATGTTCCTGCTGATCCCGGTGGCCATGGCCCTGGGGCAGACCTCGGCCGCCGGCGGCACCCTGCCGGATATCAAGGCCAATTTCGATATCTTCAATCTGTTGGGCCGGCATCTGTACGAAACATCTCCCACCATCCGGTCGGGCAACCTGCCCAATCTGTACTGCGGCCTGCTGTCCGTTGTCCTGCTGCCGGTTTTTGCTACCACCCGGTCGATTCCCTTGCGCCGCCGGGCGGCCTATCTGGGGCTGCTGGCGGTCATGGCGCTGAGCCTGGTGGTCAACCAGATGGATTTGATTTGGCATGGCCTCCACGCCCCCAACGACCTGCCCTACCGCTTCTCCTTCCTGTATTGTTTTGTGCTCCTGCTTATCGCCTTTGAAACCTTGACCCGCCTGAAGGATATCTCCTTGAAGCAGGTCGGCGGCACCTTTGTGGGGCTGCTGGCTTACCTGATGATCGAGGATCGGTTTGGCGACGAGGCGTATGGCTTCACCTCCATTTATGTCAGCCTGCTGCTGGTGGCGGTGTACGTCGGGATCCTCGCCTTCGTCTCCCGCCGCCATCTGCGTGTAAAAACGGCCGTGGCGCTGCTGCTTGTGGTGGTGACGGCGGAAATGACCTTCCAGGCTGGCGATACCTTCAAGACATTGAACGGCAACGAGTATTACACCGATCACATCGATTATGTGGATAACGACATCACCGCCGCGGGCCGTGCGGCGGTGGACAAGATGAAGCGGTACGGGGACGCCCAGTCGGACGGCGCGTTTTACCGTATGGAAAAGCTCCCCCGCCGCACCACGGTGGATCCCGCCTTGTATCATTACCGGGGTCTGAGCGTGTTTGCCTCCAGCAATTCCTATAAGACCACCAAGTTTATGGGGAGCCTAGGCTATGCCATCAACGGAGTCAACAGCTATTTGTACCACAGCTTTGTGGCGCCGGTCGATTCCCTGTTCGGCATCAAGTATCTGGCGCTGAACGTCAATCTCAGCAGCCATCCGCAGCTTAAAAAAATCGACAGCGTGCAGATAGGATCGAGCAGCTTCTATATCTATGAAAACACCATGGCGCTGCCGGTGGGCTACTTTGTCAAGGCCGGTATCCGGGATTGGTCGGCCGACGCCTGGAACCCCTTCACCTCCCAGTCCGGGCTGCTCTCCGCCATGACCGGCAATTATGCCGACCTGTATGAGTTCCAGGCGATCGAGGTGGACGAAGGCAGCGTGGATATGGCCAGCGTGGGCGGGATTTACAATTTTTCAGTCAACCCCGTGGGCGATACCGCTTCGGCCGATTTCACCGCGCCGGTCACCAAAAAGGGCCAGGGCTTTATCTATGTGGACTGCCGCGCGGCCAAGGACATCAGCGTCTCGGTGCGGAACAAGGACACGGGCGAAACTCGGGACAGCTGGACCGTTACCCCTCACGAGCCGTATATCATCGACGCCGGCACTTTGGGGACGGATTATGAGGTGTGCGTTACCGTGGGCGCCGAATCGGCGGCCACCGGCAATATTTACGTGGCCATTATGGACGACGCGGTGCTGCAGCAGGATATGCAGACTCTGTCCGCCGGCGGCATGCAGGTGTCCAGCTTCAGCGACAGTCGTATCGACGGAAAACTGACGGCGCCGGAGGACGGCGCGGTCTTCACCTCCATTCCCTATGATGCCGGCTGGACAGTCACGGTGGACGGTGTGAAGGTGGACACCTACGGCGTGGGAGAAACGGATGTGGAGGACGAGCGCGCGGGGGCCATGCTGGCCTTCGACGTGGCGCAGGGTGAACACGATATTGTGTTGTCCTTCTTCCCCCGCGGCCTCATCCCCGGCGCCCTCATCTCCCTCATCTCCCTGGCCCTGCTTGTTTTTCTGGTGTTGTATACGAGAAGAAAAGAGCGCTTGACAGTGCCGGCCCTTCCGGAGGAGCCGATCATGGAGGAGAGCGTTCAGGGAACGACGTCCCAGATCTCGGTGGAGGATCCTGCTTTAGAAGCGCATGTTCCGCTGGATCCCCAGCAAAGGGAAGAACAACCGCCGGCAGAGCCCCCCTCCAACAATCCGCCAGAGTCACCGCCTATTGCATAAACACAAACTTGCTAAAGGGCCCCACCCGGGGCCCTTTAGCAAGTTTATTAATTTTACACAAAAATCAGAAATGAATATAATAGCGTAAATTTCGATGATTCCATACACCATATTTACGACGTTTTTGCTTGCATTTTATTGCCGGGTATGCTATACTATCAAAACGGATGAACCAAGTGCTTTAAAAGGAGTTTAACCAAGCACTTCGGGTTCAAAAAACCAGAATTTAAATCAATTATTTCGGGGTGTAGCTCAGTTTGGTAGAGCGCTTGGTTCGGGACCAAGAGGCCATGGGTTCAAGTCCCGTCACTCCGACCAAATCAAAAAGCCCGGGAAGCCTGTGTTTATGCGGCTTACCGGGCTTTTTCACTTTTTACTCCAAAAGGGTGAAAATCTGTTTTTGTCTAAAAAAATCTAGTATTTTCTGCAAGATAGGCAACCGATTGGCAACTAAAATAAAAGGGCAGATTACAAAATGACAGGAGGCTGAAATGAAAACATTTCAGCCTCCTGCTTTATTAAGCAGGAGGAAGATGTACATGCCAGAATATCAATTGGAACTCAAGCAGCTGGTGGACTATCCACGTTGCCGGATTTACCGAAAATTCATCCAGTCCCTGATCGCAGACCGAAACTTCCATTCTCATGGAGGTTCCGGTCTTTTTTATTATATCGTACTCTGTTCCCTCGTTAATTTCCGTTTTTCGTACCGGCGCATTGAGCGCACATCCTACCTCGTCAGCCCCGGCGAATGGATCTGTACCTTGAACGACCTGACAGCCCAGCTGCGACTGAAGCGGCCCAGGCAGGCTCTGCAGATGTTAGAGCGCCTACAAAAGCAGCACTATATCACCTTCAGCCTGCTGGCCCGCGGGCGGGTCGTTAAGTTTAAAATCACCGCCTGGCAGAAAAGCAACACGGTACTTGACTATAATGCTCCCTGTCAAAAGGATGCCGGCTTTTTCTTCTTCCCTATTGCCATCCTGAACGAACTGATCGGCATGGGGAAATGCTCCGAACTGGACATTCTTCTCGACCTATGGCTGCATACGGTGTACCGGGACGAACGGGTACGGGGCTCGGATAAGGGGCCGGTGGTCTACTACCGCAGCTGCACCGGCGAGCCATTTGTCAGCTACACCGAACTGGCGGAACGCTGGGGTGTTTCCCGTTCCACGGTCAGCCGTACCCTCAACAAGCTGGCTGAAAATGGCCATTTGACCCTGATCGCCGGAACCGGCAAAAAGGGTAGCGTCATTTACCTGAACAATTACCTGTCCACCATGTTTCAAATCTCGGATGTTCTAATTGACAAGGAGGAAATCGCCATGTCCCTATGCTTTCATATCCAAGCTCCCAAAAATCCGGGCAACCAAAACCAACTCGTACAGGAAAATCAAATCTGCGTTTCAGGCACGATTCCCAGCGTTTCAAAATCGCACATTCCTCATATCCTGTCCAAAGTGGCATCCGTCCTGTATTCGCAAGGGATCCCGTGCTGTCGATGCCGGAATTCACGGTATAAGTTATATCGTTATCCGGACGACTGCAGGAATAAGAAGGCGTTGGAACTGACCATCCATTGTGGAAACGGTCCGGCCTTATACCGATTTGAGCTGAACCTGACTGTCCGGCAGGAAGGGGGTGTTCGCCGATGAAAGAGCCACACACCGACAGGAAATTCACCAACCGGGCAGAGAATCCGCTGCTGCATGATACCTGGAAACTGTTAAGCAGGTACAGAGATGTTACCTGGAGTCTGGAATTATCGGTACAGCAGATGAAAAAGAGCTTTGAGATTGAATACGGCACCAGTATCGATGAATTTCTCGACAGCGTCTATCTAGCCGGCGCTGAACTGACCGGGACAAACATCGAGTACCAGGCCAAGTGCATCGAGCGCTCCAACAAAATGCTCAAACTGGTGGATTCCTCGATTGATCTGCTCCGAAATAAACACAAGAATGGGGAAACCTTCTACTGGGTTCTGTACTACACCTATCTCTCCCCGCAAGAGGTAGGGAGCGTACTGGACATCATCGAAGCAATCCGGCCGCATGTGAAGTACATTTCCTACCGAACCTATTACCGGTATCGCCGGGAGGCCATCGAAGCCCTCAGTAACGTGTTGTGGGGCTATACGTCCAGGGATTGTATGGAATTGCTGGAAAAGTTTTTTCCGGATAAGCAAACCGCCAAATAGAATCTCCCTGTTCCAACTCCGTTTTCCAACAAGTACCAGAAATTTATAAGGTAATATCGAGTATAATGAAAATCAGAACGTTTGTTTTTGGAGAGGACATGGAACGGATTATTTTACATTCTGATATGAATAATTTTTACGCATCGGTCGAATGTCTATATCATCCGGAACTGAGGGGGAAACCGGTGGCCGTGGCCGGCGACCCGGAGGCCCGGCATGGTATTGTCCTGGCGAAAAACTACCCGGCCAAAGCCTGCGGCGTCCAGACGGGCGATCCTTTGTGGATGGCTCGGCAGAAATGCCCGGACATTGTGTTCACCCCGCCCCATTATGACCGCTATATGCAGTTTTCCACGGCGGCACGGGAAATCTACAGTGAATACACCGACCAGGTGGAACCCTACGGCCTGGACGAGTGTTGGCTCGATGTGACCGGCAGTATCGCCCTGTTCGGGGACGGCAGGGCGATTGCCGACGAGCTGCGGCGGCGCATCCGGCAGGAGCTGGGCGTCACCGCGTCGGTGGGTGTGAGCTACAACAAGATATTTGCCAAGCTCGGCAGCGATATGAAAAAGCCGGACGCCACTACTGTCATCACCAGCGAGCGGTTCAAAGAGATCGTCTGGCCGCTGCCGGTGAGCGACCTGCTGTATGTCGGCCGGGCGACCCATGCCAAGCTGAAACGGTACTGCATCAAGACCATCGGTGATCTTGCGGCCGCCGACCAGCGGTTTTTACAGCGTCTTCTCGGCCAAAACGGGATGATGCTCTGGTGCTTTGCCAACGGGCTGGATACCTCTCCGGTATCGAATATCGGCGCTAAGTCACTCATCCATTCCATCGGCAACAGTACCACCGCTCCACGGGATCTGGTAACCGACGAGGACATCAAAATCACCCTGTATGTGCTGTGCGAAAGCGTGTCTGCCCGGATGCGGGAGTATGATTTTGTATGCGATACCGTGCAGCTCGGTGTGCGGGACAACGAACTGCAAAGCTATGAGCGCCAGGGCAAGCTCCCGTATCCCAACCGGACAGCGAAAGCTCTGTTTGAAAAGGCGTTTGAACTGTACAAGCGAAACCATTTGTCCGGCAAGCCGGTGCGTTCCCTGAGTGTGCGGGCCTGCCGGCTGTCAGTACGAGAAAATGAGCAGCTTTCCCTTATGCCAGACGTGGCCGCCATTCAAAAGCAGGAGGAACTCGAAAGCGCGGTGGACGCCCTGCGGAACCGGTTCGGTCATTTCTCTGTACAGCGGGGGCTTCTGTTGACAGATCTCCAACTTTCCAGCTTGAACCCCAAGGACGACCATGTGATCCACCCGGAATCTTTCTTCAAAAGCTGAAGGGCGCCGTTGGCACGACGCCCTTCAGCTTTGCTTACACCATATTGTTTTATCTTACAAGAACTGCCGCATATCCGTGGCCAACTGTTCCTCCGGTTTGATGAGGCGTTTGGCGATGTCCTTGGATACCTCATCCGGCGTCGCATATTGGTTAAGATACCGGGAGAGAGATTTGACCCCCATGTTGCAGCCGTCGGTCATCAGATCGGCGATGGTGTTGTCCGATTCGTCCATAACCAGTTTGACGTTGGTTTTCATCCAGGACATCCCTTTAGCCATGGCGTTGGGTTCCTTGCCGTCATCGTGATATTTGTCCAGGAGAATCTGGATTTCCTCTTTCAGCTTCTCGTGCTCGCTTTTGCATTCGGTCAGATATTTCTTTAATTCTTCGCTGTGCGCATAATCCAGCACCTCGTCAATGGAGGAGACACCCATTTTGATCCCGGCGTCGCATTCCCGCAGCAGTTTGATGGTATCCTGTTCAATCATGATAATCCTCTCCTTTGTTCATAAAGGTTGTGCATTCCTCCGGTCGCTTATCCTCCCGCAGCCCCTTGAATACCGGCTGGCGCATTCCGCCGCTTTGAGTTTTGTGCATATACTCCACCACGCAGATCAGCCGGGGCTCTACCCACCGGGCGTGCTCGTTGCCGTGGCCGGCCGAAACCGGTTCATCGAAAGGCGGGCGGAATGCCGGCGGCAGAGCTTGGATTTTGGCGAAGGCCGGGCCTCCCACTCCCAGGGTGACGTGTCCCTTATATTTCAGCTTTTCGTCGTCATACTGCCCCAGCACGATACTCGTCATGTGGTTATCCTTGGGTATCCACCCGCACACAACATAATCATCGTCCATGAGATTTTTCATCTTTAGCCAGCTTTTGGTGCGCTTGCCTTGGAAATATAAACTGTCTTGTTTTTTGGCGACAATGCCCTCCAGCCCCTGCTCCCTGGCAAGCTGGAACAGGGCCAGTGCCTGCCCGGCATCAAATACACGGGACACCGCCAACCGTTCCGATTCCGTCACCGCTTTTTGCAGGTACTCCTTGCGCTCGGTCAACGGCCGAAGGGTGAGGTCTTCTCCGTCATAATACAGGCAGTCGAACGCCACAAAGGTAGCCGGATATTTTTTTGCCTCCAGTTCGATTCGGTAGCGGTTGCTCATCAGGCTGCGGCGCTGGATGGTTTCAAAGCTGGGCTTGCCGTCCACCAGACAGAGCAGTTCCCCGTCCAGGACGCACCGCCTCTTTGCCTGCCGGTGGATCTTCGCCAGTTCCGGCACCTTGGGCAGCATCCGCACGTTTCGCTTGTTCCGAAGTTCTGTCCCGCCCTTCGGATCGAGGTAGGCTACACACCGTTCTCCGTCCCATTTCATCTCGTAGAGATACTGTTCATCCGCAAACGGCTCCACATTTTCCGCGATGAGCATGGGAGCAATATGCTTTTCTTCAAACAGATCGCTCATGACGCGCTGGCCTTTTTACGCGAGCGCGGCTTTTTCGGCGGGGTATCCTTGTCTTTTGTCTGCTCCACCATCTGCTGAAGGGCGTCCATCAGGTTAATGATGTTGGCGGACGGCTCCGCCGACGCGGCGGTGATCTCCTGATTATTCGCCTTGGCCTGGATAATCTCCCACAGCCGTTGCCGGTATTCGTCGTGGTATTTCGCCGGTTCAAAGGATTCTTTCATGCTGCTGATAACGGTTTTTCCCATAGTCAACTCCTGTTCCGACAGCTCCGGTTTGGCCGGTTCCTTGGGCATGGCTTTTACTTCGTCGCTATAAAACAGGGTTTCTACCAGAATACCGGTGTCAGTTGGAATCAGTACCATTAAATGCTCCGACTGGCCGATCACTCCCTTGGCGATGGCGACGGTATTTTCTTCTTTCATACACCGCCGCAGCAGCTCATAGGCTTTGTCGCCGCCTGCTTCCGGTATGACGTGGTAGGTCTTGTCGAAGTAAATCGGCCGGATATCGTGGATGTCCGCAAAGTGCAGAATGTGGATGGTCTTGTCTTTCTGCACCTTGGCCTTTTCAAAGTCCTCATCAGTGAGGGTCACATATTTGCCATCCTCAATTTCAAAGCCTTTGACAATATCCTGTGCAGATACCTCTTTTCCGCATTTGGAGCACACTTTCTTATATTTGACTCTTGAGCCGTCCTCCCGGCAAAGCTGGTTAAAATGGATGTCGTTATCCTGCGTCGCCGTATGCAGCGAGATCGGCACGTGAAGCAATCCGAAAGAGATTGCGCCTTTCATGGTTGCCGCCATTTTGTATGTCCTCCGTTCTGATGTACTGTATTTTCATCCAGCGGATACAGGGAAACCACCTGATCCCATTCCGGTGAGTATCCCATGTGCCATCGCCCGATGTATTGGCCCAGGACGTCATAAAGCTCCGTGTCGAATTCTTCAGTCCACATAATAAAGCCCCTTGGATATAGTCTGCCGAAACAGCAGCAAACTATACCCTGTTAAGTAGCTGGCACAATCATGGCATAAAAATGGCACAGAAAAATCCGAAATCGATACGGTTTTGCGCTTGCCTCGTACAAGACGCCGTGCTATACTGAATACGCTTCAAGGTATATCCAAAAACAAATACAAAACCTGAGACCGCCTTTTCATCAGGCGGTCTCTTTGTGTCGAACCGTCAAACAAGGCGCCCGCATTTTTTGCAGGCGCCTTGTTTTTGTGATATACCTTGTCGCCACATTTATATACAGGGAGGTTCCGTTTTGAAAGAGAAAATCCAAATTCACCAACAGCTGTATTCCTCTTTCCCCAGTCGCTCCAAAAGGAGAAAACACCTGCTCACAGCCGTCCTAATCCTTTGCATGGCCGTGCTGTTCTGTCTTCCAGCTTTAGCAGTCGGTGAAACTGCTACACCAACGCTATGGGACAAGGCCAAAACTATTATGCAGGACGTTTATAACAAAATCCTTGGCATTTCCACCATCGCCGGGATCGTCGCCGCTTCCATTGCTCTGCTGCTCATGAACTTCAGCAAAAACGACCGCACGGTGGGTGAAAGTCGAGCCTGGCTCAAGCGCATTATCGTCAGCTGGGCACTCTTGAACGGCTTGGGATTCATCATGAGTTATATTACGCCTTTCTTTGCCGACGGCAAATGGACACCGTAATTTTAGAGAAAGCAGGCGATCTATATGTTTACATCCATTGAAGAATGGATTCGGCAGGTTATCGATCAACTGGCAGTAGGGCAGGACGTGTACCTAGCACCCGCCAGCGCTCCTATTCTTCCAGCAAGGGAAATCCACTTAGAAAAGGCATTTATTTCTGAAATTCCCGCAACCGGCAATACCATTCATATAAAGAAGGCAGACGGAGAAGTGCAGATAGTAGACGTGGATGCAAGAAGCACGGCGTATCTGTATCTGGGCACAGTAGATATAGACGGAAAAATACAATCCTGGGTTTTTCTTTCCAAAGAAAAATTTTGGGCCTGGTGGGAATGGGTTATCCTGACGGACGAACTAAATCCCTATGTTAATTTTCGTCAAGGCTCCGTAGACGAAACGCCTACACTAAAGAATCTGCAAATAAGCCGGCTTATAGCAGACGCCCTTATCAACGACAACCTTCGTTATCAAAACATGGAATGTACAGGCTGTGAACGCAAAGATTCAGCGGACAAGTCTCTCTGTTCCACATGTATCCGAAGCGGCGCGCTGATGGATCACTGGCAAGGGGAAAAGCGCTGGTATGAACCATGAAAAAGTATCGCTGCTACAGAAGATGGGCGGCGTTCCCGATACGAATCAGGAGGATACACAATGGGGATTCTGGACGGCATTGTAGCCTGGGTTGCGGAAAAAGTCATGGCTTGTCTCGATTTAGTTACCACCTCTGTGCTGGGGGCACTAGGGTGCAACATGGATGTTTTCATTCAATATTTTCCGGCTGCGGAAACGCTTTACGACGTCTTTGTTGCTATCGCTATCGGCTTGGTTTTGCTGAATCTGATATGGCAGCTTTTTAAAAACTTCGCCGGCGGCCTCGGACTGGAAGTGGAAGATCCCGGAAAACTTGTACTCCGTTCAGCCCTGTTTATCCTGCTGATCTATTTTTCGGATGAGATCGTCGATCTAGTTCTTAAAATCGGCGGAACGCCATATTCGTCGATTCTTACATCGACCCTTCCTCCCATTAACTTCGCTTCGTTTAATGCTGTTATCACTATGATATTAGGGGTTGTTGCCAATAGTGTCGTGCTAATTGTTTCGCTTGTTCTGGTATTGATGCTCGCATGGAACTACATCAAACTGCTGTTTGAAGCGGCGGAACGCTATGTGCTGCTCGGCGTCTTGGTATATACTGCGCCGGTCGCATTCAGCATGGGAGCTTCCCAGTTGACGTCTGGAATTTTTAAAAGCTGGTGCCGCATGTTGGCAGGGCAGATGTTTCTGCTTTTGATGAACGCTTGGTGTCTGCGGCTGTTCACTTCTATGGTGGGCAGCTTCCTGGCAAATCCTTTGGGAATATAGGGGGAATTATGAAAAAGATAAAGCCGTTTATTTTTGCAACCGCCTTGTTTTTCATCCTGTCCTGTGTAGCGGTTGTTCCAGCCGCCGCCCTGACGGAAGAAGAAGTACAACAACAGGTTGCCACCGAGGGTAGTGCTGCTGTTACCGGGAATATTTTCATCTGGTTCCTCTGCGCCATTGCTTTCCTAAAGGTGTCCCAAAAGGTGGACAGCTTTATGAGCAGCCTTGGTATCAACGTCGGGCATACCGGCGGCAGCATGCTGGGCGAAGCCATGGTGGCAATGCGCGGCATAGGCTTAGCCGCCAAAGGGATAACCGGCAAAAGCTTCGGTTCGTCCGGCGGCGGGGGTGTGCCTGCTGACGATGGCGGGAGCGCTGCCTTTGCTGGCGGTCTGGCGGGAATTGTGAGTCGGAAAGTCACACAGGGAGCCGCAGCAAGTGTCACCGGGCATGGCGGTCATTTTGCCAGCCGAAAAGCCTTTGAGTCTTCTCTGGCTAAAGGAGGCACTTTTGCTAACGGGGTCATCGGTTCTGTAGCAAGGGGCAACATCGCAAAAACCGGTTCTATAACTGGAGATACCGCTGTAAAAGCGTTCCAGTCGTACATAGGGATGCCCGGACAGGACGCAGACACCCCTCCGCTGTACAGCAACATGGAAATCGGCGGCGGGCGGATCACCGGCACAGAAACCTCTGCAGCCGCTCCGGAAGGAATCCCATTTGCCATGTATAGTGCCGAACAGTATATGGAGCCGGCCGGGGATTTCCGCACGATATCTGCAGCTGACGGCTCAAGGTGGTATATGCAGTACGCTCAGGACACGGTAAAGCGGGAACCGTATGAGGCACCAGATGGAAAAATCACCTACCATGAAAGCATTGTCAAGCAGATGCCCACCATGCCCCGCCGAAAGGATAAGGTGTGAGCCATGCCGGAACAACCGGACAAGAAGGATTCCGGAGCTGTCCAAAAAAGCGCGCAGGCGGCTCACACCGTTCATGGCGCGGTAAAAACAGGCAAGGCCATTGCCGGGGCGGCAAAGGGTGCGGCTGTCGGCGGCCCCTATGGAGCGGCTGCAATAGCACTCTGGCAAAACCGAAAAACCATTGTAAAGATACTTGTAGCCGTTGGTTTTCTATTGTTCCTTCCGATTTTATTTCTCTTGATGCTTCCTTCCATGATTTTCGGCGGGCTGGATTCAGTTACAGGTAGCGTTCCCATTCTGAACGACAATTCGGCCATCAGGGAAAATATAGCGCAAGCCGACGCTGTTATTTCTGCAGTAATGACGGACAGTCATACCGCCGTATTATCGAAGATCCAGGAGGATATAGAGACTCTGGAGGCAGGGATAGAGCATCAGATAATTGATCCGTATGTAGAAACGCTCCCGTTCAACAGCTCGCTGATTATTTCTCAGTATTGCGTGGCGAACAGCAACTACAAAGCGGTTAATCTATCGGATTTCCAGTATAAGGTTGAGCAGGGAAAGGAACATCTATTTACATACGGCAAGGAAATACGAGTGGAATCCATCGTTCAGGACGGGGAGATTGTCGGGGAAAGAACTATCGCGGTATACACTGTGCAATACGCAGGTGAGGACTACTTTGGAGATACGGTTTTTGCCCTAAACGAAGAACAAAAAGCGTATGCCAGGGATTATGCGGAAAACCTGGAGTTATTTCTCCTTGATCCCTTGTTAAGCGTTACCTATGAGACAGGAGTAAACGATCATGCCGGATAATTATAAAGAAGAACTGGACACATATACGATTCCCCCGAACTTTATGGAAAGCGGAACATTGTTTGGAGGAGCCTTTAAGCTACGGAACGCACTAGAAGCCGGAACTCTCGTTCTTGCTATAGGGCTGCCCGTTTTTCGGCTGCCGATTTCTCTGACGATGCGCATCATCCTATTATGCCTTACAGCCCTGCCGTTGGGGCTCATCGCGCTTATCGGCGTATCGGGAGAAAGCCTTTCCTCCTTTATCTTCAGCTTTTTCCGCTTCCTCAAAAAGCGACGAATAGTATCCCAGCCGGCCGAAGAGGATAACCCGACGCAACCCAACGACCTCAAAGGCCATAGGGCTCGTGCCGCTCGGATACAGACGCCGATGGACTATTTTCCCATCCAGAAGATCGAACATGGGGTCATCTACACCCGTGACCACCGATATGTGAAGGTGCTGGAAGTGACGCCCATCAACTTTCTGCTCCGCAGCGCCCGGGAACAGCGCAGCATTCTGTATTCCTATGTCCACTATCTGAAAATCAGTCCGGTAAAGGTGCAGATGAAGGTGCTGACCAAAAAAGCGGACGTCAACCGGCACCTCGAATCCATCCGCCGGGAATTCCAAAACGAAACGGATGAGAAATGCCGGGAGTTGCAGAAAGATTACGAAAACCTGATCCGGCAAATCGGCTCTAAAGAGGCCATCACCCGGCGCTTTTTCCTAATCTTTGAGTATGAAGGCTTTGGACGTCATGAGTCCGAGGAAGAGATGCTATCCGCCCTGATGACAGCGGAACAGACCGCAAAGACATATCTGCTGCAGTGTGGGAACAAAATTGTTGAGCCGGAATCGGAAGATGAAGCGACCGTCGAACTGCTGTACGAACTGCTCAATCGGAAAACCAGTACGGAGACGTCGCTGTCTACCCGAAGTAACGAGGTGATTGCCCGACATCTGTTCAGGGACGGCACAGACGAACTCGGCGACATACCCGCGGCGGAATTTTTCGCCCCTCCGTCTATGGACTTTCGCCATGCCCATTATCTTCATATTGACGGCACCTACTACTCGTATCTGCTCATCCCCTCCTCTGGGTATAAGCCTCGTGTGGCTGCTGGCTGGCTGTCGATCCTGATAAACGCGGGAGAAGGGATCGATGTGGACATGTTCCTGTTCCGGCAGCCCAAGGAACAGGTGATTCATAAGCTGGGGCAGCAGCTGCGGATTAACCGCTCGAAAATCCGGGACGTCAGCGACACCAACACCGACTTTGATGACCTGGAAGGAGCCATCCGTTCGGGGTATTTCCTGAAAGACGGTCTCGCCGCCAACGAGGACTTCTACTATTTTTCCACCCTGATCACCGTCACAGCCGGTTCGGTCAAGGAACTGAACTGGCGGATTGCCGAACTGAAAAAGCTCCTGGTTTCCCAGGATCTGAATGCATCCCCCTGCACCTTTCGGCAGGAGGATGCATTTTTATCCTCGCTGCCCCTGGTATCGTTGGAAAAACATCTATACGCACGTTCTAGGCGGAACATGCTGACCCTGGGCGCCGCCAGCTGCTATCCCTTCACTTCCTACGAGCTCTGCGATGATACTGGTATCCTGCTGGGGATCAACAAGCATAACAATTCGTTGGTTATTGCCGATCTGTTCAACAGCCAGATTTACAAGAACGCGAATATGGCCATTCTGGGAACCAGCGGATCCGGCAAATCGTTCACCCTGCAGCTCTTCGCACTAAGACTTCGGCGTAAAAATATCCAGGTGTTTATTCTGGCGCCGCTGAAAGGGCATGAGTTTTACCGGGCGGCGCGGAACATCGGCGGAGAAATTATCCAGATATCCCCCTCATCTCCACACTGCATCAATGTCATGGAAATCCGCCCGGTAGATACAGCGGCAGCTGAACTGCTGGATGAAGCTGTGATTGAAAAATCCCTGTTAACCGCCAAAATACAGCGGCTGCATATTTTTTTCGCCCTGTTAATTCCTGATATGACTCACGAAGAACGGCAACTGCTGGATGAAGCTATGATTAAAACCTATGCGTCATTTGGCATTACGCATGAGAATACCAGCCTTGTGGACGAAGCCTGCCCGGAACGTTTCAGACCTATGCCCAAGCTTGGGGATCTGCACCAGGAACTTTTGAAAAGCCCGCAGACAAGGCGACTTGCCAATATCCTCAACCGACTGGTTCACGGTTCCGCCAGCACGTTCAACCAGGATACAAATGTCAACCTGGACAACAAATATACGGTCCTGGACATTTCCGAACTGACCGGCGATCTGCTGACGGTGGGCATGTTCGTTGCTCTGGATTTCGTATGGGACAAGGCCAAGCAGGATCGCACCAAAGAAAAGGCCATCTTTATTGACGAAACCTGGCAGCTCATCGGTGCGTCTTCCAACAAACTGGCTGCGGAATACGTGTTGGAGATATTTAAAATTGTTCGTGGTTACGGCGGAAGCGCCATTTGTGCCACACAGGATTTGGATGACTTTTTTGCCCTCGAAGGCGGCAAATATGGCCGCGGCATCGTCAACAATGCGAAAACCAAGATCATCCTCAATCTTGAAGACGAGGAAGCACAGAGGGTACAGGAGCTTCTGCATCTATCGGAAGCCGAAACGCTGGCTATCACTCATTTTGAACGCGGCAACGGTCTGATTTCCACAAACAACAACAATGTCACCGTAGAATTTAAGGCATCCGAACTGGAGAAAGAACTGATTACAACGGATCGGCGGGAGCTGCAGCAGCTTTTGGAGAAAAAGAAGCGGCAGAATGCTGTGCCGTCTTCTTAAAACGCAGGGATTGCGATAACAATGCGTATAACATTTCCTATCGCGGCCTTTATGCGACAATATTGCGTATAGAACCAGGAGGTGGTTTTGTGAATACACGGGCAAGCTTATACGCGAACGAGGCGTCGAAGCTGTTGGATACGGTTTCGGCCTATAAAACCCTGTACACAGAGCAGCTTTTAAGACTGTTTCCTCCCGGAAAGGCGGATACCGTCCGGATGCTGCTGAGACGGCTTGCCAAAGACCACCGGCTGTATCTGTCAAAGGATGAAACCGTCGCATCGGCCGATCCGATTTTTCCGCTGAACGATAGGCTCATCCGTGCTTTCTGGGTACTGCTCGATTTCATCGACAAGACAGAATTTCACGTTCCCGGTATATTTCCGGCACTCATCAGCTTTTTTGCTGGTGAGGAGCTATATGATATACTCCATATCCCGTGGAGGCAGGAAGGTATGATCCATGCCGCCATTCCTCGGCAGGAAAAGAACCCGCCCAAACGGATCTTGCTGCTTGATGATCTTTCGCAAATGCCGGCGCTGCATATTCCGAACACAGCCGGATTCTGTATGGTGGATCGGGACGGAAAAGCCGCCTATTACCAGTAAAAACGCTGTAAAAACAGTTGCAGAAAACAGGGCCGAGAGCAACCGTTCGCTTCCGGTCCTTCTGCTTTTTATCTCCCCATAAAGAAAGGACTCTTACTTTTATGAACGAACAGGAATTAAAAAAACGACTCCGTACCGCCCAGGATACAATCATTCGCCTGAATAACACGGTTATGGCGATGAGTGCCTGTAACGTCAGCCGGTATCCGGCCAATTTTCAGGAGTTGAGTCTGGATGCCGCAGCCCATGCTGAAAAGCTGGCCTGCAGGCTTCGGGATCTGGTAGGGCGCTATGGCACGATCCAGCTGGAACAGATACTGACGCGCTCTACCGATACACTGGGGATTACGGTTGCGGTCGATGAAGAAGGAATCGTACAGATCCGGCTCCCACGCCTCCTCCCGAAGTGGAAACAGCATAGCAGCGGTCAATTCTTAACCATGCCGCTGTTTATTGCTTTGGATACCTATTTGCGGAAGTATCCCCTCCCTCAATTTACCGAGTGTGCGGTCTGCTTCGTCCATGTATACGATGAAACGCTATCTCTTGGCCGCGTGCGGGATTATGACAATCTGGAGGTTAAACACATTCTCGACATGGCGGCCGTCTATCTGATGACCGACGACAGCGGAGCCCTATGCGATATATACCATACGACCTCCTATGGGAATCAGGACGCGACCCTCCTGTATTTTATGCGGCAGGATCAGCTTCCGGGCTTTATCCTACGGCAAAAAAACCTATCCAATTTTTCAGAAAACCAGCAGCCGGATTTGGATACCCACTGAATGTGGAAAAATCCAAAAATTTCAAGGGCTCCCGTCCCCTCTGCCGAGGAGCAATTTACCCAAGTACAGGGACCTATGGTAAAAAGCTGTGGAGGAAAACGCCATGATCCACCCTCATTCGCAGGCGTATCATCTGCTTGGACTTATCGCTGTATGCGGTGAACTCCCGGCAGATGCCATACACCGCCTTCCCATATCCGAGAGCTACCGGTATAAGGTGATCGCCAGCTTGAAAAGCCAAAAACTGATCCGCCTGTTTGGGCGGGATGGCATAAAAGGCTATCGCCTGACTCCGGTGGCTAAAAAACTGCTGCTGCAGACACAGCCTGACCGGTTTTCGTACTATCTGGATGCAGGCCGGGTCTCCTGCCGTTCAGAGCCCTCGCGCAGGCGGCGGCTTCATGCCGCCGCACAGACGTACATCACCATGATACGCGCAGGCGTTCCGCTGTTTTATGATGAAAAGGCGCCTATATTTGAGCCGTCCCTTTCCGCAGCCGTCCCGAAACCATCCGGGGCGGTTTTCTACTGTCCCACCGAAGTCAAAGATATCGGGCTGGAAGCAGCTAAAATCCGCAGTTCCCGTGTGGCCGGCATCCTGTTTGACGATGAACGGATTTATCTGACCTACAACACCGGCAACGCGGTCATGAAATGGGAAACCCGAGCAGAACTGCGGCTGCTTTCTCTGGTGGAGTCCCGTTTCTGCCGAAATCCAGCCAGAGCCTGGTACAGCGATAAAAATGTGATCGGACTGATGCTGGGCGACAGCATGGACACGGCGTTGCTGCTGCTTGGCAGCACTGGCGGATACAAACGAAGCGGCTACCGGACGGATACCGGCTTTGCACGGTTCTGGTTTTGTCCCCATACGCCGGAAGGAGAACGGCAGCTCCAGATTCTTACTTCCCCAATATATGCGCAGCTGTGCCGGCTCCTGTTGTCCGACTTGCGGACAGGCGTTCCCCCTGTCTCCATAGATTGTGACGCCCTGGATACGGAAGGCCGGCCGGTACTGCTTTCCCTTTGCTTTGACATGCCCAGGATCAAGCGGTTCCGCGATGCTCTGGAGCTGTTTGGTTATACAGGCCGCATCTTCTGTTTTGATTTCCAGGCTCCTGTATTGCAGATATACATGGGCGGACTGGCAGATATTCAGCCGGTCAGCCTCGAAAAAGTCGTGAAGGAGTTTCATATACAGACATGAAGAAAAAAAGGCTGATTTTGCTGCCAGTCCTTCCGATTATAGCGTTTGCCGTCCTTTATGGCGGCGGGTATGCCGCGCAGTTTATACGCAACTACAATGCATGGAAGACAGCTGGCGGGATGCCGGGGAACGGCACGTCGCCAGCTTTTCCGCACGCCGGGATTCGTGAATGCTTTCAGGCTGTTTTCGAGATGCCGTATGGCTTGTACGGCCTGGGAATATGCCTGGCGCTTTTTGGACTTCTGATCCTTGTGGTCATGCGGATGGGGTTTGGCGGTAGCGGGAAACTGGATCGGGAACGGAATCTTGTCTATTCCGAAAAAGGCACCTACGGTACGGCCGGCTTCCTGCCGGAAGAGAAAATGCGGGAGCTTCTGGAGGTTGTGTCCGATGTGCGCCAGACAGACGGCATCATTGTTGGAGAACGGGACGGCAAGATTCTGGCCCTTCCCAGAAACAAACGGGGGAACGACAATATTGCCGTATATGGGGCATCTGGCAGCATGAAGAGCCGAGCATTCTGTCGGAATGCAATCTTTCAATCGGTAAAGCGGGGAGATTCCATCGTCTGTACCGATCCCAAGGCCGAACTCTATGAGGACATGAGCGAGTATCTTCGGGACAGCGGGTACGTCGTCCGGGTTTTCAATCTGGTAGATCCGGAACACTCGGATTCCTGGGCCTGCCTGCAGGAAATCGGCGGTGATGGAACGATGGCCCAAATTCTCACAGATATTATCATCAAAAACACCGGCTCCTTAAAAGGGGATCGCTTTTGGGACAATGCGGAAGCCAACCTTCTGAAAGCGATCATCTTATATGTCGAGTGCAGCTATCCACCTCCGAATCGCAACATCGGTGAAGCATATCAGCTGCTGATCTTCAAAAGCGCACAGGAGCTGGACGCCCTGTTTGATGTGCTGCCTCTTTCCCACCCGGCCAGGGCGCCTTACCAGATTTACCGGCAGGCGGCCGATTCGGTGCGCAGCAGCATCCTGATCGGGCTGGGCAGCCGCCTTCAGGTATTCCAGTCAGAACTCATCCGTCAGATTACAAGCTACGATGAGATCGATTTGACCCTGCCCGGCGTGGAAAAATGTGCGTATTTTTGTGTTTTTTCGGATCAGCAGTCCACCTTTGATTTTTTGTCATCGCTGTTCTTCAGCTTTTTGTTCATCAAACTGGTCGGGTATGCCGACAGCTGTACGGGCGGCCGTCTTCCGGTGGCTGTAAACATCATCGGTGACGAATGGCCCAATATCGGCACGGTCCCGGACTTTTATAAAAAAATTTCTACCATACGAAGCCGCAACATCCATATGATGGGGCTCTGCTTTCAATCGCTCGCTCAGCTTCAAACCCGATACCCGGATACGGAGTGGCAGATATTGCTGAGTGCCTGCGATACACAGCTGTTTTTCGGCGCAAACGATGAGTTTACTGCCAAACTGGTCAGCAACCGCACCGGGGAGATCAGCGTCGCAACTAACAGCCGCTCCAGGGTGCTGGGCACCTGGCGGATATCAAACTACACGCCGGAGTTCCGGGAGACGGAATCGACCGGCAAACGTAAACTGATGACTCCCGATGAAGTCCTTCGGCTGCCGGCACATCAGGCCCTGGTTATTCTTCACTCGCAAAACGTGCTGAAGGTAAACAAGTTTGACTATACCCGGCACCCGGAAGCAAAAAAACTGCGGCCGGTAAAAGCCGCCGACCACATTCCGGCCTGGCATAAGCTGCGTGCACAAGAGAGCAGCCGCTCCGCCAGCATGGAGCCGAAAGCCTCCCCTGGCTGCCCATCGAATACTGGAAGCGGCAGAGGGAAAACCGACGTCGTTCCTGTAGATAAGAACTCCATATTACTATGAAAGAGGGTAACCGTATGCCAAAGAAAAAGACTGATCCCGAAATGCAGGACAACGTCGCGCCGGAAGAGGTAACAACCGCTTTGCCGAAGCAAACGGACACCTTGGTTTCGGTCGAAACCGACTGTCAGGAACCGCTTCTGCTGGATGAGGCAGACGATGAGATGGTGGCGGCCGCTTCCGGACAAGATCCGCTCCTGATTGATGAGGTGGAAGAAACGGAGGACGAAGCGGAAGAAACGGCTTGTGAACCCATGCCAGACCCGGACTTCCAGGCGGTTTCGGAAGAACCGCGGAAGGATAAGCCGGCCAGACGTCGCCGCAAAGCCGCCGAACCGCCCGAGGGCACTCCCCTGCCGGAAGAAGGCGCTAAAAAGCCGGCCGGTGAGTCTCCTCCGCCCCGACGGACCGATCCGGTGCTGACCATCGTTGCCCATGAAGAAATCCAGACACCGGAAGAACTGGAGGAAACCGCCTGGCACGAAATCAAGAACGCCTACCTTTCCCGGCGGATTCTTTCGGGCATCCTGAGTGGTGTAGAAACCCTGGAAGGCGGCAGCTCGGTTGCAGTTGTGTTTTACAAGCAGTTCCGGGTGGTCATCCCTGTGTCGGAAATGCTGCTGAATCTATCCCAGACGCCTAACCATTACGGCGACATCCACAGCCGCGAACAAAAAATCCTGTCCGGCATGGTAGGCGCCGAAATCGATTTTATCATCAAGGGTATTGAAGACAGTACAAGATGCATCGTCGCTTCCCGGAAGGAGGCTATGCTGCGCAAGCGCCGGCTGTTCTATTTTGGCACAGATGATGAAGGAATGTACCGTATCTACGAGGGCCGGCTCGTCCAGGCCAGGGTGGTGTCCGTGGCGGATAAGGTTATTCGGGTGGAAGCGTTCGGCGTGGAAACCCGGATTGTCGCGCGGGCCATTACGCCGGACTGGCTGGGTAGTGCCCACGATCATTATCATGTAGGCGATAAAATATTGATCCGCATCCAGAAGATCGCTCGGGAGTCGCTGGAAGCTTTAAGCATTGAAGCGGATGTACGCAGCGTAACCGACAACGCACCGCGGGACGATTTAAAAAAAGTCCGCGTACAGGGAAAATATGCAGGCGTCATCACGGATATTTACCACGGCGTCGTGTTCATCCGGCTTCACATCGGCGTCAATGCGGTGGCACATTCCTGCTTCGATCCCCGGACGCCGGGGAAAAAGGACGATGTGGCAATGGTCATCACCCATCTGGATGAGGAGCGCAATGTGGCAGTTGGCATCATCACGCGGATTTTAAGGCGGAACCTCTGACATTTTTCAAAACTGAGTTTGTCAATATGAAATTTGACGAATTCCAAAAAGCGTATATATAATGGGGGTGAAATCATTATGTAAGGAAGGCGAATCCCCATGAAGACAAAAAGTTTGCTGTTCGGATGTCTCGCCGTTTTTGTCCTGTCTTTATCGGCCTGTTCCCAACCAGCACCGGTTTCGGATACGGCTTCAGCCATTTATTCTGAGACAGACAATTTGTTGTACGAAAGCGAAACGGAATCCGTTGCTTCTGTTTCAACCTATGTCTTTGCCGTTACGGATACATCGGGTCGAACTGTGACGGACAGTAAGGGGGGAATGGTTACTGCTGTCGAAACATTCCCACCAGCAGCAACAACCAGTACCAACCCGAGTGACCTCAGCCGGCAGACGGTGGTTCACACGATGCCTGGCGCTCCCTCTACAGATGGTACAACGGCCAGGCAGCCGAACAGCACGACCGCTTCCTGTTCCAAAACAACCACGGCATCGGAGGCCACAACCACTTCCCGCGCCACAACGCAGCAGCCGTTGGAAACCCTTCCGCAGCCGAAACCTACCGGCTCCTGGTATTCGCCCTATGACCTTCCGCAGATTTACGCTGAATGCAAGCGTGAGATCGAACGGCTGGGATTGGTGTGGGAGGACGGGCTGCGGCCGGATTCTTTGGGGGTATCGTGGGCAAATCCGGACAATACGGTTGTGTATACCTATTTTCCCGAAGAATTCCACTTAAAAGAAGATGTATTCGAACTGATCCGATACTATAGAGATAAACCATATACTCGACAATCCTGTCGAATCTGGCTGGAACCCTATGAAAAAAGTCCTGGTGATTATCTGATTTACTTTTTGGAGCGCCGATAAAAGTATATATATCTGTGCTGAAGAGCCGTCCATTTGGGCGGCTCTTCTCTTTGTCCCAAAACAACTATAGGAGATGTTCTATGATGAAACAGAAACGCGTTTTTCTCTCGGCTGTTTTAACACTTGTTCTGCTTTGTTCGTTCATCCTGCCAGTATTTGCTGCCAGCTATCAAAACGGCGACACCGCCAAGGTCACAGTATCGAGCGTGTGGGCATTCCACGCCGGCCGGCAACCGGGGGAAAACAGTTCCACCAGCAACGGTGGCAACCGGGGCAACCATTACAACAACCGCCTGTATTGGTTCGAGGGCTATTCCGTCGACATCCTGCAAATGGACGGGAGCAAGTATGCCCCGCAGTACAACGGCAAAACGTACTTTTACTGCATACACAAATGGACAGACTACGGCACAAGCAACCGAAAATTCTATGTGGATCCTACCGGGCATGGGAACCTGATGACCAGCCCATATTGGAAGAACAAGCTGAGTCGAACCCAGCAAGACCTGCTCATGTTGATATCTATATACGGCTTTCCGGCCAGAACTCCCCAGCAGCTTGGCGTAGGTACAGTAGATGACGCCTATGCGGCCACTCAGGCGTTGATTTGGGAAGTTGTGACTGGACGACGAGATTTTAACGGGCTGGTGTCCAACTATAAATCCTCCTCCGAAGAACTGAACGGTGGCATTCCCGCCGCTAAGAACAATGTGCGGTATTTTCTGGACAAATACATGCACTATGCGTATACAGGCAATGGCCATACCGCCGGGGAGGCCACCCCTGCCCTGACCGCTTACAACAAAATTATAGCGGACATGGCGAAGCACGATACCCTTGCCAGCCTCGCAGGCCAGACCCTGACCCTGAAATGGGACGGGGCCAGCAAAACCTACAAGGGTAGCCTGACGGATAGCAATAGAATATTGAGCCATAGCTCCGTCACGTCCTCCCTGCCCTCCGGCCTGTCGGCGTCCATTAGCGGGAACACCATCACTTTTACCGCAACAAAACCGATGGATACTACCGCCGTCACCCTCAACAAGAACCTGCCGGAGCTATGGCGAACCAGCCCCTTGGCAGTATTGGAAGTAACCTCTGGCACTGGGCAAGAAATGCTTTGTGGGCAGATGAACGACCCGCGTTCCTATACTATGAAAGTCCGTACCGCACAGGGGACGGCGAAAATCATCAAGACCAGCGAGGACGGTGTAGTGTCCGGCCTGCAATTCCGGGTGACGGGTAACGGTATCGACAAGACCTATACCACCGACAGCAAGGGGCAGATCACCGATACCATCCCGGCAGGCACCTACACGGTGACGGAAATCAATACGCCGGGACGGTACAACACCCCCGCCAGTCAGTCACTCACCGTCCCCGACGGCGGCACCGGCACGGTGACATTTTCCAACACCCTCAAAAAGGGTTATGTGGAGCTCTACAAGGTCGACACCACCAGCGACAATCCGCTGGCCGGAGCTGTGTTCGGCATCTATAACAGCGCGAACATCCGGATCGGGGAACTCAAAACCAACGCAGACGGTTACGCCAAGAGCGGCCTGCTCCCTTATGGAGACGGGTACTACTTGTTAGAGGAAAAGGCGCCGGAAGGATATGTGCTGGATACCACAAAACACTACTTTAATATCCGCACGAATGGCCAGACCATTACCATCCGCACCAACAACCAGAGCCAGATGGGTCAAATCACCGTCCAGAAGAACGACGGGGAAACCGGCGAAGCGGTAACGTCCCCGGCGACCTTTGACATCCGGGCGGCGGAGAACATCCGGACGCCGGACGGCACGATCCGCCTGAAAACCGGGGAACTGGCCGATACCGTCACCACGAAAAACGGCGTCGGCTCGTCCAAACAGCTATATCTCGGTGAATATCTCGTGACAGAGCGAACAGCCCCGGAGGGTTATGTACAGGACGGCAAGCAGTACCCGGTATCCCTCGAATACGCCGGACAGACGGTCAAAATCGTGACAGAGAGCGTCACCGTCCCGAACGCCCCGCAGAAAGGGACGATCACCGTCCACAAGACCGACAGCGAAACCGGCAAGCCAACCATCCTTTCCCCGGCAACCTTTGAAATCCATGCTAAGAATGACATCATCACCGGCGACGGCACGGTACGCTATCAGGCTGGGGAACTGGTGGACACCCTCACCACAGCGGGCGGTTCCGCCACCAGCAAGCCCCTGTATCTCGGAAGCTACATTGTGACCGAAAAGACCGCCCCGGAGGGGTATGTCCTGAACACGGAGCCGCAGGAGGTCACGCTGCGCTACGGCGGCCAGACGGTGGAGCTTGTGACCGAGAGCGTGACCTTTGCCAATGCTCCGCAGAAAGGGCAGATCGTGGTACAGAAAAACGATGCGGACTCCGGCAAGCCCATCACCGCGTCCCCGGCGGTCTTTGAAATCCGAGCCAAAACAGACATTATGACAGCCGACGGCACCGTACGTTACAAGGCCGGGGAACTGGTGGATACGATTACCACGGCAAATGGTATAGCCAACAGCAAGCCCCTGTACCTCGGCGCCTACACGGTAACCGAGAAAACCGCCCCGGACGGCTATGTGCAGGATACCACCGTGTACGACGTGACCTTGTTCTACGGTGAGCAGACCGTCGAACTCGTTACCGAGGGCATCTCCATCGACAACGCCCCGCAAATGGGGACGATCACTATTGAAAAGCGGGACAAGGAAACCGGCAAGCCGATCATCCTGTCCGACGCGGTTTTCCTGCTTCATGCGAAAGAGGACATTATAACCGGCGACGGCGTGGTGCATTACCACGCGGGCGAACTGGTGGATACCCTCACCACCGTGCAGGGCATGATCGCGTCCAAGCCGCTGTATTTGGGCACCTATACCCTTACTGAGATTACTGCGCCTGATGGATACATTCTGGATTCCACTCCGCATGACGTAACCCTTTCCTATGGGGGTCAGGGTGTGGAACTGGTGAGCGAAAGCCTGTCGCTGGACAACGCTCCGCAGATGGGAACGATCACCATCACCAAGGTGGATGAGGAAACCGGAAAACCGATAGTGGGCGCTAATGCGGTGTTTGAACTGCGGGCGAAGGAGGACATTGTGACCGCCGACGGCACGATCCGACACAAGGCCGGGGAGTTGGTAGCCACCCTCACCTCCAAAGAGGGTGTGATAACGACTGGCCTGCTGTACCTCGGCACCTATACCATAACGGAAGTAAAAGCGCCGGAAGAGTATCTGCTTGACGATACGCCCCACGATGTGACGCTGGCCTACGGCGGGCAGGACGTGGAACTTGTCACCGAAAGTCTAACGATTGGAAATGCGCCGCAGATGGGGAGCATCACCATAACGAAAGTGGACGCCGAAACCGGCAAACCGATTATTCTTTCGCCCGCGACCTTTGAGATCTACGCGGCGGAGGACATCATCACCCCGGACGGCACGGTGCGGTACATCAAGGGTCAGCTTGTGGATACCCTCGTCACGGAGAACGGCGTAGCGACCTCCAAGCCGCTGTACCTGGGGGATTATATCGTCATCGAAACCATAGCACCGGAGGGATATATCCTCGACACGACTCCCTATGAAGCGGCGCTGCTCTACGATGGACAGGTGGCTGCCGTCAAGCGGATGGCCATGTCCGGGCCGGTGCTGGAGGTCGAACCAGGAGATATACAGGGTAATACCTCTGAGAAACCGGTAACCATCGTCCCTGACACAAACAACAATGCCAGCCTCACCATCTCCAACCAGCCGATACCGGAAATACCCAAAACCGGCGATGCGCTGCCGGTGACGGCTCTGTTCCTTCTAGGAGGCTCTCTAGGCTTTTGTGGTGTGTGTTTGGTGAGCAAACGTAAATCCTTCAAAAAATAAACCATTCATGCCGGGGACTGCCGCAGCTTCATGCGGCAGTCCCTTTTCTTTTTAGGAAAGGGTGTGTCTCACTTGAGTTACCCATGCCAAACGCCGATTCGCATTATACATCAGTTCTTGAATGTGACCGGCGGCAACTGGCGGAATGCCGCCTATATAGAATGCCGCTGCTGCCAATATGAAAAACCTGCCGTATGCGCAAACCAACCGGACTGGCTGTATGTCCCGGCCGTCGACGGTTCCCCTCTGCTCCTGCCGGTTTCGGATGCGGAAATCCTGTTCTCTCGTAGGATTGACAAATCTGAATGTCTGCTCGAAATCAGCAATGTGCGGTTTCAGGCACTATTCCGGAGGTACTTCATGCAGCACTACCCGGATATGGCGCCCTGCCCTTTGTTAATTTTTTGTAAACAATTCGAAAAAACGTAAAAAAACACGATATTGAGCGGAGTAAGAAGGGCGACCGAACAGATACCCTAAGAATTTTTCAG
Organism: uncultured Oscillospiraceae bacterium; assembly: GCA_900546265.1. Classification (GTDB taxonomy): domain Bacteria; phylum Bacillota; class Clostridia; order Oscillospirales; family Acutalibacteraceae; genus UMGS856. Next base: position 73,623 of record URCA01000012.1, read on the forward strand.
GAGGTGGAAACATGAAGACCAGAAAGAAACCCATCAAATGTCCCTATTGCGGCCATACGGCCGTGCTGCGGGATGCTTCCTATGTGTACGGCGAAAACGCTGTAGAGGAGCATCTGTATGTATGTTCACGCTATCCCGAATGCAATGCTTATGTCGGGGTACATAAAGGGACGTTCATCCCGAAAGGTACATTAGCCAACGGCGATCTGCGGCATAAGCGGATCGAGACGCACAAAGTCTTTTCCAAGCTGTGGGATACCGGAATCATGACGAAAAAACAGGCATACCGCTGGCTGCGCTATATTTTCGGCCTGTCTTCTGAGCAAGCACACATCGGCCAGTTTTCAGAATACCGGTGCGACGAACTGATCCGTATCTGCCGGAACGTCCTGCAGAACAACCGACTCGCCGGATGAGGAGGAGGATAGACATGAATAAGCTTAGCAATGAGCAAAAAAGACTGGTCCAGGAACACCTGCACGTGATCGACTGGGTACTCTATAAAAGCATCGCTGTCAACGAGACGGTGCAGGGGATGGGCCGAGAGGATTTGTATCAAACCGGCTGTTTGGCCCTCTGCGAGGCGGCTCTATCCTTCGACGGACGTGTACGGTTCCAGACCTATGCCCAAACATTCGTGAGGAATGCGCTGATTGACATCTGCCGAAAAGCCAAAACCCAGAGGAAGTACTGCTGCCATTATCTGGAAGATTCTGTCCCCGGCACGGATTTGCGCTACGGAGAGACGAAAGCCATGACTGCGGATGCACCGGAGCCAGACTGCGGGGTTTCCGAACAAATCGCTCTCCAGTTTGCTAAAGCCAAGCAGCATCATACCGGGATCGCGCTGAAAGGGATTGAAGCTCTGGAGTTGCGATACAAGGGATATACCGGCAAAGAGATCGCTGCTCTTTATCACACCTCACCGAAATCCGTCTTTTCATGGATCTCCCGCGCCAAACAGAAGCTCCGGCAGAACGGCGAGCTGGAGGCTCTGCTGGCCTGTTGTAAATAGGCGCCTTGTGACGTATATACAAGGCATCAACTTATGAGAGAGGGATGCGACATGATGAAATTCTATACGGCTGTTGGGCAATACAGGCTGCAACGGGATGAACGGGGCCATCCGTATCCAGCGGTGATAAAGGATCGGCAGGAATTCTGTCTCAGCATTGAGGAGATGATCCTCTGGGCCAGTTCTTTGTGGAGGATCCACACCTACGACGAACTGGAAAAGCTGTTTTATCACAAGGAGATGGAAGCGCACATTCTGGGGGACGCCGATTTTGATGCCTATTTGTCCCGTCTGGAAAACCGGGGGCTTATAGTTTCCGGCCGCGATATTACGGCGGAAGGCGCGCTTTACGATTTGCTGTCCCGGCTTAGTGTGGTGCCGCTGAAAGTTTCATTCACCAGCAGGATAGCGGCCTTTGTCCGGCTGTGCGCTGTTCGGAAGATGCCGCTTTCCATCGCCAAAAATATCTTCCGACGGATACCGATGACCGAACCGGAAAAACGGGTTTTAAAATTGACCGGGCAGTACCGGCTGTCGGCCGCCGAGTTGATAGCGTGCTTTGATAACGGCGTCTATGCCATCGCTACCGAGCAGCAATTGGTGAGCGCCGTTTACGGCGACCATCACCCCGCGGAAGTCAATCTGAAAGCGCAGGCGTACTGTTCGGATAACCGGCGGGCCGTGATAACCGCCATCGCCAACCTGTATCTCAAGCAGGCCATCCTGCTGCAATAGAAGGGGGACATCCATGAACCACTCCGCGCCGCCTGCCTTGTTAAAGGCCATATGGCTCACCGCCCTGATCGGGGCAGGCTGTTTAGGCCTTGGCATTCTGTATTTCTTGAAAACAAAGGATCGCGTTCTTCTGTTCCTCAGCCTGTTGGTGTTTCTCGGCTGTACAGCAAAAGCCCTGTCCCTTTACCGCACTGTCCGAAAACGGCGCTATGAGGTGGTGGAGGGAACCTGCATCCGTGCCGCGCAAAATCCCTTCGGGAAAATGGAAACGGTTGGGCTGCTGGATGCGGATGGCACAGAACACATATTGTATCTGCCCAAAAGCTGTAAAATGAGCGTCGGCCGACAATACCGCCTGTATTTCTCACAGAGGCGCCCGTCCTGCAGTGGAAACCGCCGCCTGGACGCCGCCTTACAAACCGAGGGCTTTTTAGGCTATGAAGGTATCGCCGGCGAAACGCCATCATCCTCTTGACACAAAGATGTTACCTGGTCAAATGGGGGAAATTTATGTACGCATTTAATCCCAAAAGGCTATCACAACCGGTTGATATCCAACTGCCCTTGATGCTCAAACTATTACGCCATCTCAACCATCTCACGCAGGCCGAATTGTCCAAGGCGCTGAGCCTTGACCGCTCTACCTACGCATATTATGAGCTTGGGCATACCCGCCCTCCTCTGGAAACCCTTGTACGCATTTCACGCGCCTATGGGGTAAGCCTCGAAGTCCTGCTGGGGGTTGATTCCATATGGCTCCTTTGAAAAACTACCAGTCTTTGCTTTGAATATGACTTTGATTGATGAAATGAGTGATGTATGATATAATAACTACCATATTCTAGTTGTGGGAGGTGCCATATGGAAAACAAAAAGCCGCCTTTTGTAATCACCAACAGGATAATCGATTATGTAGCGGAAATTGCTGAACTGGTTGGCAAACTGGATTCAGCCAACCCCTTTTCTGCAAATCCCACCTTGCGACGCAGCAACCGGATCCGGACAATTCATGGTTCTCTTGCCATCGAGCAAAACACGCTTTCGTTGGAGCAGGTGACAGCGGTATTGGGCGGCAAGCAGGTCTTAGCGCCTCCAAAGGATATTGCTGAAGTAAAAAATGCTTATGAGATCTATGAACGGCTGGATGAACTGGATCCGTATTCGGTGGATGATCTCCTGACGGCTCACGGCATTATGATGCGGGGGCTGGTAGAAGAATCCGGGATATTCCGTACCCGGCCTGTCGGCGTTGTGGATCAGTCGGGACATATCCTTCATTTTGGAACCCTCCCGCATTATGTTCCCGATTCCGTGATGAACTTACTGGACTGGATAAAAAGCAGCGATGTGCATATGCTGATCCGCAGCTGCGTATTCCACTATGAATTTGAGCTGATTCATCCTTTTGCTGATGGGAACGGGCGCATAGGCCGGTTATGGCATACATTGCTGCTTTCCAGATGGAACCCTGCCTTTGCCTGGCTGCCGGTAGAATCCATAGTCCATAATCGCCAACAGGAATACTATGAGGCCATCAACACCTCCAATGATGCGGGAGAATCCACCTCATTTATCGCATTCATGCTGTCAGCCATCCATGCATCGCTCATGGAAGTCATCACCACGAGCGATGAAATGAGCGATGAAAAGGTTGATAAGGCGGCGTTCCGCTGGAGCAAAATCCAGGCGTACCTGAAGACGCACGAGCATATCAGCAACGCCGATGTACGGAAGCTATGTGGGGTGTCGGCTGCAACGGCAAATCGGATCTTGGCAGGGTTGACAGCAGATCATCAGTTGGAGAAGTATCGTGTTGGAGGGCACTGGGCATATAAAAAGCTCATTTAAATACACAAGATAAGCTGTGGCGATATTGACAAACACCTATATATTGTGTTATCATATCTTTGTAATTGATTTTTGTGCGGTTTCTTTTGAAACTCCGGAAGTATCTTCCGTGAAGCACACGTTGTTCAGGATTGTATGTTATGCCGGTAGAAGTGCGCCTTTTTACAGGGCGCTTCCGCTGGCATTTTTATATATAAATATATTTTTAAGGAAAGGAGAGAAACATGTTTACAGGGATAGTGATCGGCCGAGTCACCCGTGATCTGGAGATTCAGTATAGTACGGAAAAGGTTCCGTACATACGATTTAATCTCGCGGTCAACAAAGGATATGGCGAAAACGGCCACACCATTTTCCCGCAGTGCTGGGTATTCGGCAGCGAAAATGTCAATCGCCTTATGAGGGCGAAGGTCGGGAAAGGCAGCCTGATCCAAATTGCCGGGGATATCGATCTGGTTGAGTACAGGAAAAAGCTCAACGGGCTGGAAACCGGCGAGACGGGAAGCGTCATCAAGATCGTGGTTTGGAGCTGGGACTATATTCCGACAGGAAAAAGGCCGGCCACCGAACCCGAGGCCCCCCCAATACCGGAAGCCTCCCTCGAGGATTTTGAGGTGGTCTCCGATGACAAACCGCCTTGAAAACGGCGCATCAAGAAGAGGAATTGCAACATCATCACTCCGGTGATGGTGGCGGTATGGAAGAAATCCTTCCTTACCGTGCAATTCCTCTTTTTTGCGTTTACAGGACTTTTCAGAAGGAGTTGAAAGCATCATGAACGAAAAAATCCTTAACCGCAGTATATCTTGGATGTTTGCAGCCTTGCTGCTTATCTTGTCGTTTATCCGCGGCCCCATACAGGCCTGGATGTTAGCGGCTGTCTTTGCAGCATGGGTCATATACCTGGCGGCCCGTCTGCTGCTTCCAAGGGTCAAAGTATGGTTTGCCAAAAGGAAAGGAACCGATAAACGACCGAAAAAGCGGCGGGCTGTTAAAAAGCAGCGGGATATTCCCGTCCCGGAAGAAACGCCATCGGTTCTTGTGGAAGGCAGCGAGCTGGAACGTTTGCTGCTCGGCCATATCAGCTGCCGGATTTCCGAAAAGCTGAAATCTGCCTATCCGCAGGCCACCTGGCAATGGTGTTCGCCGCGGCCGGTAAGCATTATACGCGGCGGAACCGGCCGGATCCGCACCTTTAATACGGAGGATTATACCCATGCGGAGGTAACGGTCGGCGAATACTTCAAAATCGCCTTCAAAATGATGAAGATCGTGGATTTCTCCGCCGCAGCCAATTCCGGTCCGGAGGAGACCGCCGATACAAAATCGACGAACGAGGCAGAGCCACAAGTGGTGGATCCGGCAGTTTGGTACGATCTGGTCGGACGGGAAGTGCTGACCGGCCTCATACGCGACTGGTCTACCCGCGGGCATTCCATGCTCCATATCGCGGAAGACGGCAAAGTCTTTTTTGCGGAAGGCGCCGACGAGATTCAGGCGGAGGAGCTGAAGGAATTTCCCACGAAGCAATACTGGCCGGAACTGGCTAAGTGTCTGGAAAAGGACGATCTGAAGACGCAGCTCCAGGAAAACCGTATGGAGGTGCTCTGGAACTGAGTCCCATATTCTTACAGAAAGGATTTCGACATGGCTACCAACAAACTCTTTGGTTCATGGACATGGACGCGGAAGTTTCCTGAGCCGTTTAACGATCCGGCTATTGAAAAGGACAGCACCGATCATGTCTCCAGTTATAACCAGGTGTCGGCGAAAAAATCCACCCTGCACTGCGCAACGCTCTGCGGTATTCTGGCGTATATGGAACTTGAGGAAGCGACCGTAGCCGGCAGTACCGAAGTCGGCGCTATCGGGACGCAGGGGGACATGCTCATTGCCGAATATCCCAGCCGAACCGGGATGATCCAGGCGGTCGTCTTCAATAAGCTAACCGGCAGGTTCAGCGCAGGCAAGTTTACAGCGCCGGGGGACGCGCCCCAGCAATACATACTGAAGGGAGATAAGGACAGCGGATCCGCCCTCTTTTTTGCGCTGATGCCGCTGGCGCTGGAAGACGATGAATTCCAGACAGAGTACGGGAACCTGCTCGCTCAGAAAAAAACGGGCTATACCGATCTGGAAGAAACGGCGCGGTGCGGCTATATCCTGTGCGACAACCTGTACAGGCGGATCGAAAACGCCGGCAACCTCGGCGCGGCCGGCATCAAAGCTGCCGTCCCCACCACGGGGAATATTCCGCCGTTTACTGCGGTCAATCTTTCTAAAGGCGCCTACTCGCCCACCCAGGTTCTGTATGGTGACTTCCAAATCCTGACCCCCGGCGCTCCGGCGTCCGCTCCTGCTGTGGTCACGGAGCACACGGATTTCGTTGGCGAATATGCTTTTGCAGACAGCGCGTTCACAGCAGAGGAAAAGGCGATGATCCCTCAGCTTCCCGAATGGTATGTGATCCCGCAGGAGGTTGTCCGCATCTGCCAGCACATTCAAAAGACAACAGGAACCACACAGCCTATGCGTAACTTTCTGCTGCGCGGCCCCGCCGGGACCGGGAAAACTGAATCCGCCAAGGCGATCGCCGCGGGCCTGCAGCTCCCCTATACCCACATCACCTGCTCGGCCAACACGGAAATTTTCGATTTTCTCGGGCAGATTTTGCCGGATATAGAAGGGAGGCCTTCGCAGAAAAGCCATCCTCATTGCCAGCTGCCGACTCTGGAAGACATCCAGATGGATCCCGCTTCCGCCTACTACAGCTTAACCGGGGAATACCGGGATTCTGTTACCGAATCGGAAGTATACGACAAGCTGTTGGAAGCGATGGCGGAGAAAGTCAGGGAAAACAATGGCCGGCAGGAGGATTCAGCCCGGCAGAAATTCCGGTATGTGGACACCCCGCTGGTGAAGGCCATGCGATACGGGTATTTGTGCGAGATACAGGAACCGACCGTCATTGCCAATCCCGGCGTGCTAGTGGGCCTGAACTCCCTGCTCGACCGCTGCAGCACGATTGAACTGCCGACCGGGGAACGGATCCACCGTCATCCCAACACGGTGCTGGTGGTGACGACCAACCACGATTACGCCGGCTGCAAGGATATCAACCAGTCGGTCATCAGCCGGATGAACCTGGTGATGGACATCGAACAGCCGGAGATCGCAACCATGGTGGAGCGCGTCTGCGGTATTACCGGCTGCAAGGACATCACAGCCGTCCATCGGATGGCCGAGGCGGTGGATGAAATCGCCCTGCGCTGCAAGGAAACCATGATTACCGACGGCAGCTGCGGTATGCGGGAACTGATTGCGTGGGTGCAGTCCTACATGATCTGCGAAAACGAGCTGGAAGCGGCCAGATATACGGTGTTGTCCTCGGTGTCCGGCGATCCGGAAAACCGGGCGGAAATCTTCAACACCTGTCTGGCGCCCAAGTTCGACGCGGTATAAGCAAAGCGGAAGGAGTGAAGTCAAACGAATGCGGACATCGCATCTGACGCTCCGCCGGCGGATCGACAGCGAAAAGCTGAAGATCACCGATGAAGAGCTGTTTGCCGGCGGCGCCTTTTCCGGCTATCTGTCGGATATGGCGGAAGCGGCGACAAAGCGGTACAAACGGCATACAGCTGTACGGTGCTTCTGGGATGAGAATCCCGATGCACACGCTGCCTATACGGATAACCGGAAGATCTGTATCAATGCCGCCAATCCCATCACGCAGAGTTTCCCCACGCGGAAGCTTCGGGCTGACAGCCTGGTGGGCATGGCCGGCCATGAAATCGGCCATATCCTTTTTACGGATTTTCAAATGCGGGATTTATATGCCTCCTCCTTAAAGGCTGGACGTATGTATCCCGCAGAACCCTCCGGGTTGACAACCAAAGAACAAATCTATCTGTCCGAGCTGAAGCAGGTGTATGATGATGACGAAGTAGCAGTCATGGCGCTGATGAAAGCGGCGCTGTATGTCAATAACATCCTGGAGGATGTGTATATCGAAGCACGTATGACCGACGCGTTTCCCGGTGTCTATCGAACCGGTATCCTTCTGAACAGTCTTCGGCAGGTGGAATTAGTTCCCAGCATTAAGGCGCAGCAGGAGGCCGGCTATCATGAGTATGCGATCATCGTCAACCTGTTGCTCCAGTATTGCCGTTCGGGAGATATAAATAACCTGGGCGGGTATTCCGGCCCTTACCTGGATGCGCTGTACGACTGCATTCCGGTGATCGACGGCTCGCTCTATGAGGACGACGCCCGTGAACGGTTTTCCGCTACAAATATCCTGGTCATTAAGCTGTGGCCGTATATTAAGCAGCTGATCGAGAAGTTCAAGGACGACATCCGCAGCGGCAAAGAGATGGAAGAAGTGCTGGAGGAACTGGAAAAGCAGATGTCCAGCACCTCCGCTCCGTCCGGGAAAACCAAACCGGTGCGATGCAAAAAGTTGCACCATGATCCTAAAAAGAGCGCAGAGGAACAGGACGCGATTCAGCAGGTTGTGGAACACGAAACCGGCCGCCTAGCGTTGGAGAAAACCGATTCCCTTGAAGAGGGAGACGGCGGAAACATGACGCTCGACCGGGACTACGCCGGCACAGGCTACGCCTCCAGTGCCTCGGATATTGTGCGGATACTCAATCAGGCAGCGGAGGATAAGGCTTATCGGCTGCTGGACGAAGAACTCACCGATGAACTGCAGGCAGAGTCTGATAAAATCCGCTACGGCAACGCGCACAAAGGTGTCGATGTTACCATCCGCCGTATGAGCGTTGTTCCACAGGAATTGATTGCGCAATACCAACAGGTAGCCTCCCCTCTCCTGCTGCTCTCCAAAAGGCTGCAGAAAGAAGTCCTGGCAGTCCTGAAAGAGAAGCGCGAAGGCGGCAAGCAGACGGGACTTCTGATGGGACGTCACCTCGATGCGCGTGCGGTTATCCGCGACGATGGGCGGATGTTTTCCAAGAACCGGCTGCCGCAGGAAAAAGCGGATATTGCCGTCGCCTTGCTGGTGGATGAATCGGGAAGCATGGCAAGCAGCGACCGGATATCGACGGCGCGCGCGGCGGCTCTGGTTGTACACGATTTTTGCCGCTCACTCGGTTTGCCCGTCATTGTTTACGGCCACAGTACCGGCTATGACGATGTGGAGCTGTATGCCTATGCGGAATTCGACTCCATTGATGGACGGGATAAGTACCGCATCATGGATATGTCCGCCCGCTGGGGAAACCGGGACGGCGCGGCATTGCGTTACGTTGCAGAGCGTCTCAACCGGCGTGACGAGGAAACCCGGATCCTGATTTTGATTTCGGACGGCCAGCCCGCAGATACCGACTATTACGGGACAGAGGCCGAGGCGGATCTGCGCGGGATCAAAAGGGAATACACCAACAAAGGCATTTTGATGTTTGCGGCGGCGATAGGTGACGACAAGCCCAATATTCACCGGATCTATAAAGACGGGTTTCTCGACATTACGGATCTTCATAAGCTGCCGGCCAACCTGACCCGTTTAATTTCTCAATATATAAAATAAGGAAAGGATGTCTCATTATGTCATTGACAGCTACTGTAGGAAAAGAACGCGACCTGATCGAAGAGGGGATCTTCGATGGTGTCTGCAGTAAAATTATCGATCTGGGAACCCAGTACAGCGAAACCTTTAAGAACTCGGCCCATAAAATCCGCATCTTCTGGGAGATCATCGGGGAAACCATCGAGATCAATGGTGAACAGATGCCCCGCCTAGTCAGCAAAGAATTTACTCTTTCCCTGAACGAGAAGAGCAAGCTCCGCCAGGCGCTGCAGTCGTGGCGCGGCAAAGCGTTCACTGCGGAAGAACTGCAGGGGTTCGATTTAAGAAAGGTTCTGGGCATAGGCTGCCAGCTCCAAATCATCCACAAAGAAGGAAACAACGGAACCACCTATGCCAATGTGGAAACCATTCTGGCTCTTCCCCGCGGAAGGAGCGTCCCGGCGCCCCAGGAAACCACATGGTTTGATTTCGATGATCCGTCCTCTTATGGCGTATTTGAAAAGCTGCCCCGGTATGTACAGGAGAAGATAGCCGAGGCGGAAAACTTTGCGGATACCGGGCTGAAGCTGCCTGACGAAAAAGCGCCGGCCAACCCAGGAATTTCATCGCCCCAGGCGGACGCCGGTGGGATGGATTATGAGGAAATACCCGACAGCGATTTTGAACCGCTGTTTTAAGGGCTAGAGCTAAAACCATAGCAAAACGCGGAGAGATAGAGGCATCTGTCTCTCCGTGTTTTTGTCTCTACAAGTATCAGAAAGGAAGATGGACAAACCATGCACGAATTGACAGACTACGAGCGTCAGTATGCCGAAGAACACCATACCCTTGTCTACCGCTTTTTACATGACAAGGGGCTGGATATCAATGATTTCTACGATGTGGTGATTTTCCGTTACCTCGCGGCCGTCCAGCGGTATCTGTCCGAACCGCAGCTGAGGCAATACAGCTTTACTACAGTTGCTTATTCCGCCATGAATTCAGCGGTGAATCACCATTGGAAATCCGAAAAACGTTGGCGTGAACTCTGCCCCATTACCGATACGGATTATATCTCGCGTGTGATCGGAACCGATCCGAACCGCGACGAAAAGAATCATACGGCGGCGCTGCTTTGGGCCAGAGCGGCGGCCATGCTGACAGATGAAGAACGGGATATCGTTACCTTCAAAGCGAACGGTGTGTCTGAACGCGAAATCGGTAGCTTCTACGGACTGACCAGGGCCTCCGTATCCGGCCGGATGTGCAAAATCCGACGCAGGCTGCAGGCTTTGCTTGACGTATGAAGCCCAAGGGGCAGCAGGACAGCCTGCTGCCCCTGCTCCATAATATGAGACGGTAGTTTGGAAAGGAGAGTTCTCTATGAACATAAAAGAATCATTCTGTTCGATATACAACAACCACATTGTTCGGGAAGGAAGTCAGGCGCTTCTCAGCTGGCTGCTGGAAAGTGATTTTTTCACAGCGCCTGCCAGCACCAAATATCACGGTGCCCACGAGGGCGGGCTTGTGGAACACAGCCTGCATGTCTATAACCGTCTGAGAAGGTTATGCATCGCGGAATACGGCGAGGTTAAGGATATGGAGCCTATCGCCATATGCGGCCTGCTCCACGACCTTTGTAAAACGAGCTTTTATGCCGTCTCAACCCGGAATGTGAAAAACGAAAAAACCGGTCTGTGGGAAAAACAGCCCTATTATACGGTTACAGATAAATTTCCACTTGGGCATGGAGAGAAATCGGTGTTTCTGATCGAGCGGTTCCTTCGATTAACACCGAAGGAGGCGCTCGCCATCCGGTGGCATATGGGCGGGTTTGACGACGCTGCAAAAGGGTACGCCCTGACAGGCGCCTATGAGCAATGTCCGCTGGCTCTGCTCCTGCACATGGCCGATATGATGGCGACCTATCTCGATGAAGGCAAGACGGAAATGGACGGTGGGATATTGTGCTGGAAATAAAAGATTCAAAGCAGGTTGAGGAAAATGAACATATCCGGTTTCGCTGTATGCGATGCGCGGCATGCTGTCGACATGTCAGGGGAAGTGTTGTTATCGAGGGCTTAGACGCCTATCGGCTGGCGCAGCATCTTAAAATGGAAGTGGCGGATTTTATATCACAATATGCGGATCCGTTTCTTTTGGACGAACAGCTCTGGTATCCTATTTTTTCGCTCCGCGTCAAAGGAAACGATGATTCCTGCATTTTTCTCAAAGGCTCCCGCTGCACCGTTCAGGACGCCAAGCCTCGGACATGTCGGCTATACCCCTTTTGGGTAGAGCCAAACGAACCGGACGGCACGACCTTTTCTTACCATATCTGCTTCGAACACCGGCATCATCCAAAAGGCTCGCTTGTTCGGGTAAAGGACTGGATGGACGAAAATTTCGGAGCGGACGAGCGGAAAGCCCTGCAGGAAGACTTTCGGGCGATGCACATTCTGGCTCCCTTGCTGCACAGAACAAAAGCGTGTGGGGTGGATGATGAGTCCATTTTCAAAGAAGCTTTGCTTTATCGTTATTTATATTTTAGTATGGACGAACCCTTTCTGCCTCAGCAGCAGCGGAATAACCGTATCCTCATAGCGGATCTTAAAAGAATGATCGATTTTGCGGCCTTCATTTGAGGGCTTAGAAAGGACGAAGGACTCTGATCGACACTTTAATATTTAAGCAGCTTACTGCTTTGGCGGAAATCCTGACAGATTTTTCGTGTTCAGAGGAGATGTTTCAATGCCGGCTTAATGCACTCCGCACCTTAAACGGTCGGGTTGCACAGTATCGGAAGAAAGATATCCTTTCTTCCCTGATCGAGACGATTTGGGACAAGAAGTGGCATTTCATAAAGGAGGCCACTACAAGTGCCGAGATGACTGAGATTTTGAAACCAAGTCTTCCACGGTACAGTTACGGCAGGTGGCTCCTCAGTTCCCCGTATCATGTGGATGAAGAAGAACTCGTCTTTTGGGCTATTGTAACTCCATACATCAGAGTGACAAATGCGGCCGCAGAAAGATATAAGGCTCTATTTAAAAAGTGTCTGCCGGAGCTCTCCGGAGAACTGGATTTGTAAAGCATCTGAATTTTTATTGGGAGGATTTTCTATGTCATTATCGTATTGGATGATCGTTGGATTGGGGCTTTCCATGAAGGAACTCTTTCCCTATCTGCAGGCATCAAAAATCCGGCAGAGATTACGGGAGCAAAAGGGCAGCGATCTAAATATGGAGGATACTGCGCTTTGGGGAAAAATCAATGACACAGAACGGTTTAAACTGCTTCTGGAATACCTGACAGGCGACTTTCAATTTGCCGATTTGATCGCACAAAGCGATGGGCGGCATCTGCTCTCCTACGCAAACGACGGAGAGGACAACACATATCTATATTACGAACCGTCGTATCCCTGGGAGCGAGAAGAGAAGGAATTCCGGACAGAGGAAGAGGCCAAAGAATATATCTGCAGTATAGTGTTGCCCTTTGCAGGGGACCAGGTGAAGCGCAAGGATATTCTGGCTTTAATAGGTGAAATCTGCGAGGTCGGATGCGGATAATAGAAAGTGGCAAGACAAAACAAATGGCAGATTTGAATATGGTGCCCCTAGAGCTTCAGGAAGCTCTAGGGGCCGTCATTCCGGAGAAGGACAGGGAAACGCTGCAAAACATGATTGCAAAAGGGAAAAGCAACTGGAGGATCGCGGCATGGCTGTCTGCCCGGCGAGGCCAAATAGACACTTTCCAGACTGTAACTGGGGAATGGGTTGACTTCCGGATTTCACCGCAGGGAATAGAAGCGGAAAACCTGGATGATTGGAATTCCCGGTATGGTATTTCATGGGAACAGGCGGCCGCGATCCTGGGGGCTCAATTCAATCAGAAAGGGGGCCTATGCTGCGTTTATCCATAGTCTATCCGGATAAATCGGTAAATTTACGGAATGCAGAAAAGCTGGCAGGGTCTGAAAGACTTGACGGTCCTGATGCAGCTGACGGTTCCGGTGCTGCACGGTGCGCCCCACGCTTTGCCGGATGCCGCTACCCCGGTGCCCAGCGAAGGCGCGAAGCTGATCATCCGTGAAGCGATGAAAGAGGATACCCGCCCGCTGTTTGTGCTGCTGCTTGGCCCACTGACCGATTTGGCCAGCGCCTATTTGCAGGGACCCCGCATTGCGGGTCGTCTGACCGCAATCTGGATCGGCGGCGCACCGTACCCTGTGGGCGGGCCGGAGTTCAACCTGGGCAATGATGTCAACGCCGTCAACGTGGTGTTTGGCAGCACCATGCCGGTGTGGCAGGTGCCCAAAAATGTATATGAAATGATGCCGGTAAGCTTTGCGGAGCTGGAATGCCGGGTATTGCCCCAGGGTGTGCTGGGAAAGTATCTGTTTGAACAGCTCCTTGCCTGCCAGATGGAAGAAACATCCAGGAAAAGCCCTTTCCGGACAGGGGAAACCTGGGTGCTGGGAGATTCCCCCGCGCCGGGACTTCTGCTTTATGAGCACAGATTTTGTTTTGACTGGATCGGCGCACCGTTAATTACCAGGGATATGACTTATGTGCATACGAAGCAGTACCGCCCCATACGGGTGTACAACAGCGTGGATCCCCGACTGATTTTAGAGGATTTTTACTGTAAGCTGTCATTGTTTGCGGAAAAAGAAAGGACAG
>URCA01000013.1 GCA_900546265.1 uncultured Oscillospiraceae bacterium
CCTATGCCCTTCTAGGGCTCCTTCATGCCACCCGTTTTACGGGTGGTCATGACTCTGGTAGAGTTTCGCGAGTACACCTGTTTCCATCCCAAACACGACAGTAGAAGAACCGTGAGCGGAACATTGCGTAGAAGATACTGATCCGGGGAAATACACAAAAGAGCCCGCTGTGGATGTGCAGCGGGCTCTTTTGCAGCTCTGGAAGCATATTTTCTTCTGAGGATGGAAACACAGGCTGAAGAAATTGACGGGAAGCGGCGCTGGAATAGGTAGTCAGCGGTAGTATGGGATGTACCCATTTATCGGCAGCCTTAAGGGAGCAGAGGCGCAGGAAGGCCTATATTTCCGTATGCCGCATTATTAAGCTGTTGATTTTCTGGCTTTTGCTGGAGTTGAATTTTGCACTTTTTGAGCGTGCTCGGTTACAACTCGGACAGCTTAGAGCGTGCATGCTAAACGGCACGTCGCGCGGTTTTTTGTTTGGGTTATCCCAGGATGACGGGTAGCGCCTCCAGCAAATCACCGCACATGGTATGACACAGACAGGTCACGCCGCTTTGGCGGATATTGCCGCCCTCCATGCCGATACAGGGGAAGCCGGCCAACCGGGCCGACACCACGCCTGCGGAGGAATCTTCCATGGCAAAGACACTTTGGCTGTCCCAGCCCAGCCCCAGGCCGACGCGGGCGGTTTCCGCGTAGAGCCATGGATGGGGTTTTGGCTCCAGCTCCCCAAGGGTTCCAACCTGTCCGGGACCCAGGGCTGTGCCGGCGGAGATGATGGCGTCGTAGAAGTTCAGCGGATCCCCCATCCCCAGGGTACGGAAAGCGGAGACAATCTCCGGCAGAGCTTTTTCGGTCAGACCACTGGTAACCAGACCGATTTTAACGTCCGCTTGTTTGAGAGTGGTAAGAAACTCCTTTAGATGAGGGGCGGGGGTGAAGGCGCCTTCCCGGCCACGGCCGTGCATAATTTCGTCCATTTCCCGGCGGGTGATACTGAAATACGCCTGGCGCGCCTCTTCCACGGTCTTATCCGGACAATATTTATCTAGGCAGTACTGCAAATGCTCCGATACCGAGTGACCGGAAACAAAGGGCAGATCGGCATCTTCCAGGGAAAAACGGGGATTGTCGAGAAGGAGGGCGACACTCTGCTGAATAATCCAAATCCAGAAGCTCTCGGAATGCACGGAGGTGCCGTCCAAGTCCATTAACACCGCCCGGGCGGGAAGATGGCAGCAAGGCCGCCGCAACGGGTACACCGCAGGGTAGCCGAGGGAGGAGCGGACGTGGCAGTCGACATGATTTGCGTACACAATAAAGTCCACCTTTTGATCCGCCGGAGTGTAAATCGCCTCCACGCCATTTTTTCCGGCGCAAAACCGGCCGTCGGCCGCCTCGCTTGCCTCTATGAGCTCCCGGCGGTAATCGTTACCCAGCACATCTTCCATTCGCATATCTATTACTCCTTGTTTACAATATGGCGCGGAGGCTCAAAAAGCCTCCGCGCCGTTTTATGGTGTGTCTATTCCCGGACGGCTGTTGTTTCGCCTTCGATGAGCCGCGCCTCCGCTTTAATGGTATCCGGCGGCATGGTGGGATCGCTGAGGCGGCGGAGCATGGTTTCGGAGGCCAGTTTGCCAATCCCATAAAAGTTCTGGGCTATCGTGGTCAGTTGCTTATTGTCTGGAAGCTGAATACCCAAGCCGTCGAACCCGACGATGCCCACCTGGGACGGAGTGCGGCAGCCTAGCGAAAGTAATATTTTGTAAATACGGCTGGCGAAATAGTCACCGGTGCAGAACAGGCCAATGCGCTGGCCTTTATGCTTATCCAGAAGCTGTTGGATAATATCGGTGATATGGGCGACATCCTGTTCGGGATAGGTAATAAGAATGTGATTAAAATTCACCAGGCCTTTATAGTTCTGCACGACCTGACAATACCCGATATACCGTTCCCGGATCGATTCGTTGTAGTTGAGGTTGACATCCGACAGGAAGTAAATCGTGTCATAGCCACAGTCCACCAGATGCTTCGTCGCCATGACGGCGCCCTTGACGTTATCTGTACGCACGCAGGGCAAGTTGATACCAATAATGGGCTGATCCACCAGGACAAAGGGGTAATCGCCCATGAACAGCTCGTAAATCTCGCCCTCGCCGCAGTCCATGACGTCCTTAGCCACATACGCAATGATCCCCGCGCTTAAGGAAAATTTTACGGCCTTGATGGTTTCGATAAAATCCTCGCCGTTATCCTTGCAGTAGTGGATCATGGTGAAAAAGCCGTGCTGGCTCAGCCGCTTTTCAATTCCTTTTAAGATGTTCATTTCGTCTAGACGCGCCGTATCCCGGTATTGGGCAAAGGGGAGGACGACGGAAATGATGTTGGAGCCCTGCTGGGTGGCGGCTGTATAGCCTTCGTTGACAAAGGTGCCGCTGCCCTGCACCCGGTAGACGATCCCCATATCACGCAGTCTATCGAGCGCCTTTACAACCGTGGGGCGGCTGACGTCAAACTGTTCAGACAGCTCCTGTTCCGTGGGAAGCTTGGCATTCTGCTGGTAAACATGATTTTGAATTTGTTCCTGTATGTAATCCATGATCTCGCGATATTTGGGAATGGTCTCCATGACAACCCCTCACTTTAACGAAATTGACTTATCGAATTCCTTAGTATTATCATAATCCTTTTTCTGTGAATTGTCAATTACTTTTAAAAAAATTTGCATATGGGCGAAGTTTATTTGGTAAGCAAAGCGGAAATTTGACAACATAGTGAAATGGAATCTTTAAAAACGTCATATGTTAGTCAAAATAACTAAAACGATAAAATAAATATGATAAATCATATGAACCTCAAATTTTCCACATAATAAATTTGATAAGGCTATTGAAAACGCGAAAAAAAGAAGCTATACTAGAAACAGGCAAATGCCTTGACGTAATTTATGGAAGATGATGTTAAGGTATATGGGATCTAGGTATTATTTGCAAAACCAGTATAGCGGTTTCCGCTGATTGCTCTCGGCTTTGGAAAGTTGACAAGTCAATTGGGCGGCAAAGGAGGGACTCGACGGCATTTGTACGGAAAGGCATCGTATGGCGGTTTACCGATTATCAAGAGAAAGGTGTATGAGAAGACATGGCGAAAAGACAAATTTCCCTGTTGGCGTCCCTGAGCCTGCTGCTAGGCTCCGTGGCCGTCATGACCTTTACTCCCGCAGCGGCCGAGGGAACGCCGGAGGGCTATACGGCAAATCCGACGCAGAAAAATATCCTTTTGGAAGAGGGCCAGTACTATAAGGAGCTCACGGGCTTTGAAGGGACGGGAATTCGTCAGGCGGATATTGACAGGAAATCCGATGGTGAACTCCTTTACAGCACGTTGTCACCGAACAACGGCTCCAAGCTGGCAAAAGTCGTCCACACCAAAGGTTCTTCCGGAGAGAACAGAAATATTATCAAAATATTCTGCATGCAGTTTGATAATCCGGATGTGGGAAAGGATTGGTCCCAAGCGGCCTACCTGCAAATGTATGTCCGCAATCCGAATGCCACGCCGGTGCAGCTGAACAGCATGGATTATCGTTTGGCTTCTGCGGATGGAACCAAAGTTTCTATGAAATTGGGAGCGAAAGTCAAATTCTACGATTTGAAGGATAAAGCGTGGTCGGAAATCACGGTGACGCAGTCTGCATCGCCGGATGCCACGAACACATGCGTCGAGCTGCCTGGCGGCGCGGAAGGAATGCTGAGGATTCCGCTGAACAGCGATACATACGCGGGATACCAGGCCTCGGGCATGACCAATGTCAGCCGTTTCATTCTGTATGTACAGGCTCCGCCTGTGTCAGCCGAAAATTTTACCGTTTTCATCGATGATCTTGGTTTGATAGCGGAGGATGAGAAGGAGCCCGCCCTCCCGGACTACACGGCGGATCCGGACTTCGAAGCGGCTTTGCTGGAAGGGCAGACCGCCCGGCTGATTCAGGGCTTCGGCGCCCAGACCCTGGAGTTCTCGGGGGATTTCAGCGTGGCCAACACCCACAAGAGCTTTACCGTACAGTTTGCCGGGGATAAGGGCGCGCAGGAGCGCAGCACGGCCAAGTACATCCAGTTCGAGGTGGAAAACACCTCCGATGCGCCGCTGGATTTGTTCTATATCAAGATTACGGCGCCGGGTACCGGGTATGATCGTGTGCTGACTCTTGGCGATTCGGGTTCGGCCTTTTACGATTACGGTACAAAAAAATGGTCGAGTCTTACAGTGGGGAAAGCGCAGCTTTACGAAGCCCCCGGTTTGTCCGTGCCCGCAGGCTCGAAGGGCATTCTGCGGATCCCGCTGAGCATCCTGACCGGCGGCAATGTGGACAACGACAACTATGTGCTGAATCTGGATACCAGCACTCTGGAAATCTACGCCAACACCCCGCATGCGACGGCCGGATCCACGGCTACCTTTAAGAATCTGGCCCTGGTGGCCGGGGCGGACAATGTGTTCCCTTCCGACGAGGGGGAACCCACCGACTTCCCCTTTGTGGAGAATCCGGGCAAGAACGTGGCCCTGCAGGATGAGCAGACCTACAAGGAGCTCAACAGCTTTGAAAAGGAGCAGGGCGTGACCTTCGGCTGCTCGGAGAACGCGGCTGTGGGAGCTTTCTCCGGCGAGGGCGCTAAGAACGGCTCCAAGAGCTACAAGCTGACCTTTAACAATGGGGGCGCCAACGCCATCGCCTTCCCCAATTTTTTGCCCGAGGCGCAGGCCAACACCGACTGGTCGGAGGCCAAGGCCGTACAGATTTATATCGATAATACGGCGGACACCAATGCGATTGTCGAGGACATCAAGTTCAAGGTTGGCGATACCCCCTACAAGCTGAAAAGAGAGGCGACGGTATATTTCGCCGACATGTCGGAAAACGCCTGGAGCCAGCTGCCCATCGTTGACGGCGGGAACCCTGCGTATTTCGGCGTGGTGATTCCCGGCAAAACCAAAGGCTTCCTGCGCATCCCGTTGAACGCGGACAATTTTGAGAATTTCGGCGAGGCGGATCGGACGGCCGTTACCAAGATGGAGCTGTTCCTCCAGATGCCCGGCTGCCTCAAGAACTCGGTGCTGTATCTGGATGATTTCGGCCTGGTGGCCGGTAAGGATACCGAGCTTGTCTCGGTGGACGACTATATCAAGACGGACGATGTCAAGCTGAACACGGGAGAGACCTACAAACCCCTTACGGGTTTTGAGGATGGCGACAAGGCTGGTCTTGCCCAGAACGACCCCGGCAATGTGGAGGTCAGCGGCGAGGCTAAGAACAACGGCGAGAAATCCCTGATGGTCAAGTTTGTGGATGGTACCGCCGGCGGGTTCCGGAATTTTGCCATCAACACCTCCAACGTGAAAACCAGCAACTGGAGCCGTGCGAAATACCTCCAGTTCTATGTGGAGAACGCCTGCCCGGCGGGGACGGATTCGATGCAGCTGTTCTACATCCAACTCAACAACGGCAACAAAATGCTCAGCGGCGATGCCACCGGTTTGAAGCTGTACGATTTGGCCACCGAAAAATGGAGCGACCTGCCGGTGGTCGGCAATTCGGATCACGTGCTGGCCGGCACCCAGACCAAGGTGCCCACCGTGCGTATCCCCGCCGGCTTCAAAGGGTACGTCCGCATCCCGCTGACCAACGAGAATTTCACCAACTGCACCCTGTCCGACGAGCTGTCCAACATCAGCCGGATCGCCATGTTCTCCCTGGTGAAGGGAGTCGCCAGCGGCTCTAAAGCGTATTTCGACGACTTTGGCCTGGTGACCTACGACGGCGACAAGGCTCCCGATTATGAGGATGGCGTGGCGCCCGGCGAGGACGACGAATACGACGATGTGGTAACCCATTTTGATCTCAGCGGCACCATTACCGGCCCAGACGGCAAGCCGCTGGCCGGTGCCACCGTGACCTTGAACGGAGAGACCGTTTACAAGACCAACAGCAAGGGACAGTACCGGTTCGACGGCCTGCAGACGGGCCTGCTTGAGCTGGCAATTGTCGGCGCGGACGGCACTGACTACAGCTATGTGACTGTGGAGGTGCTCACCGGCGCCACCACCCATTTCACTGACACCAATGTCCGTATCGCCCACGACGCCGACGGCTTGACTATGGATTTCACCATCGGCGAGCTGGGTCCGGAGTTGACGGCGGTGGAGACCGGCGCCTTTGTCCCTGAGAAGGACGGCGGCGACAATACCGTCAGCGACGGCGGCGAGAGCTCCGACGGCAACACCCCGAGTCCCGGTACCGGAGAGGCCGGAAAAACCGCGGCGGCGGCGTTGCTGCTGCTGGGGGCGGCGGGCTGCTTCGTTTTCTCCCGCAAGAAGGCCTGAATCACGGAAGATAGGAGAATTGCTATGAAAGCATACGGCAGAAAAGCGACCATATTGGCGGCCGTGCTCGCGCTGTTCCTCACTGCGGCCGCCGGCTGCGGCGGGAAAATCAACGAACCCGGCGGCAGCACGAGCCCTGTTTCCCAGGGGGCGTCCGACGCGGAGTCGGGCGCGCCCGTAGAATCCGACAGCAGCGATGCCACCGATCCGACGGGGCAGGACGCCTCCACACCCAGCGACACGGCGAGCGGGAACGGAGACAGCACCAATCCCGGCGGCAACGCCAGCAAGCCCGGCGGCAACAACCAGGGGCATACCGCCACCACCACAAAAGGCGGCGGGGGCAGCAGCTTCAAGGAGCCGGTTTATGATTTGAAGGGCCGGGTCATCGTTATCGGCAGCGAAAGCGTGCCGGACATGAGCAAAACCAATATCTATAACGAGAGCATTAAGCTGACCCAGGAAAAATACCATTGCACCTTCAAGTTCATCAAAAAGGAATACGTGTCCTTGTATCAGGATTTGATCAACGGTCACGCGGCAGGCAAATCCAATTACGACGTGGTGAACCTGCGGGGATACGAAATCTTTCCCAACGCGGCCAATTCCGGAACCATACTGGACGTCAGCTCCTATTACGATTTCGCGGGCGATCCCACCTGGCAGGAAAGCTCCGTGAAGGACTTGGGCGTATTCAAGGGCAAACGGTACGGCATCCCCTATTCGCCCAACGAGGTGGGCAACGGCATCTGGTACAACCGGGCGCTGCTGCGCAAATTCAACGTGCCCGACCTGTGGACCTATGTGGAGAAGGACACCTGGAACTGGCAGACCTTCCGCGCCGTCTGCAAAAAGCTGACCCAGGACACCAACGGCGACGGCAAGCCCGATTACTGGGGCTTCACCTCCAGCGATCCGTGGCTGGAATTCGTATATTCCAACAACGGCTCCCTGATCTCCTCCGGCGTCAACGGCACGCCCAAAATTTCCCTGGATTCCAAGAACGCTCTGGACGCCATTCAATTTATTGCCGACCTGCACATGATCGACAATACGGTGCCGGACGGCAAAGAGCTGGGCGCCATCACCGACAAGCCTTTCAATGCCCTGTTTACCGGCAAGGTGGCCATGTATCCGTATCACGCCCGCTACGGCGCGGTGATGGAGAGCATGGGCATTCCGGCGGCGGACATCGGCTGGGTTTACATGCCCAAGGGGCCGGCGGCCAAGAGCTATGTCACCGCGAGCGGCTCTATGCCCGATATGTTTGTGGTGCCGCGGGATATTTCCAATCCCAAAGAAGTGGTGGCGGCGATTCAAGATGTGGCCGCCTATTGGGATACCAGCCGCAAGGTGCGGGTGGATATGTACGGTAAGACGGAAGAGCTGTATCAGGCCCTGAAATCCAGCCTGGACGCCAACGCCAAGAAGGTGCTGGAATACCAGGCCAAGCATCCGGTCTACACCCTGGCCAACAACTACAACCTGAGCGAAACCCTGCAGAACGAGCTTTGGCCCGCTATTCTGAACGGCAAATCGGTCAAGAGCGCCGTGGACAGCGTTAAGTCCAAAATGCAGACCGAACTAACGAAAAAGTACAACGGCACCATTGTAAAATAATGGGCCTGCGCGGCAGCCATCCATGCGTACCCGGCGGGAATTCCGCCGGGTACGCGATCCGCTGCGGAGCTGCGCGGCGGCCGGCGCTCCTTTTTCATATCCGTTGTATTATGCGGAAAGGACATGGATCGATGATGAAAAAACCAGCGATACGGTTCGGCTGCGCGGCTATGGCGGCTCTGCTGCTGTTCGGCTCCACAGTGGCTGCGGAGCCGGCGGGCAGCGCCGATCCCTCCACCTACTACGAATATAAGCAGACCTACAAGGACGCGGCCCGGCCTGACGAAGAAATCGTGGTGAGGGGCAGCGATTACACCGATACGAATGATAAGGCCCTGAAGGTGCTGCCCGAGCTGGAGGGCGTCAAGGACGTCCTGGCCACGGGAAGCGAAGGGTTTGTTGAATGGGAATTTGACGTCCGGCAGGCCGGACTTTATCATATCGCCCTGCGGTATTGCCCACTGGAGGGCAAGGGCAATGCCATCGAGAGGAACATCCTTGTCAACGGAGAGGTTCCCTATGACGACCTGTATGCCGTTTCTCTCAACCGGGTATACACCGCCGCTGAGAAGGAACGGCAGCGGGACGAGATGGGCAACGAGCTGCGCCCGGTGCAGATCGAGGCGCCCCGGTTCGAAACCGTCACGCTGTCCGGCTCGTTGTTCAATGTGTCGGAGCCGCTGGCTGTCTACCTGAAGGAAGGGAAGAATACGCTGCGCCTGGAGGCGGTGCGGGAGCCCATGGCCCTGGACAGCATCCGCTTTTATCAGAAAAAGGACGAGGCGTCCTATGCGCAGGTCAGCAAGGGATACACCGCCGGCAAGGCGGCCGAAACCATTCATATCGAGGGGGAAGACGCCGCCTTTACGTCCGACAAAACCCTCTATGCCACCAGCGACAATTCCAGCCCTCTGAATTCTCCGGTATCCGGCAGCCAGATTCGGATGAACATGATGGGGGGGATCAACTGGCGCTCCCCCAGGCAGTACATCGAATGGGCATTCCATGTGCCGGAGGATGGGCTGTACAGCATCGTGATCCGGGGCAAACAGGACTACAATCCCGGGCAGATCAGCAGCCGCCGCCTGACCATCGACGGCGAGGTGCCATTCTATGAGGCCAATCGGCTGGAATTCCCCTATGCCCTGGGCTTTCAGAATTATGTTCTCGGGGATGGGGACACGGTGTTTCAGTTTGAACTGACAGCGGGAGATCATACCCTGCGGCTGGAAAACAACGTGGGGCCCATCGGCGATATTCTGGAACGCCTTAACCAGGTGGTGGGCCGGCTCAACGGCCTGTACAAGGATGTGTTCATGCTGACCGGGTCCTATCCAGACGCCGATCGGGATTACAACATCGGGCTGGCGCTGCCCCAGGCGGCGGAGCAAATTGCCGCCATGGACAAGGATTTGGAGACCATCAAGCAGGATTATCTGGACATGGTGGGCACCAAGGGCGACGGCTACGGCGACATGGAGAAGATCCAGGTGCAGCTGCGCAGCTTCATCAAGGACATCGAAACCCTGCCCGCCCGGCTGGACGCTTTCCGCATCAACATCAGCAACCTGTCCTCCTGGCTGCTGTCCTCCACCGATCAGCCCCTGCTCATCGATACCATCGATTTGATTCCGGCGGACGGGGACACCGGCCGGGCGGAGGCCGGATTCTTCGGCAAGCTCTGGTATGATCTAAAATCTTTCTTCATCTCCTTCTTCGTGGATTATAACGCCATCAGCGAGGGCACCGAGGGCGGCAATACCGAGGCCATCACCCTCTGGCTCGGCACCGGGCGGGATCAGGCGCAGGCCATCAAGGCCATCATCAACAACGGCTTCACCCCGCAGAAGAAAATCGGCGTCAATATCCGGCTGGTGGATCTCGGCGTGCTGCTGCCCGCCGTGGCGGCCGGCCGGGGACCGGATATCGCCATTACGCTGGATCGCTCGCTGCCCATGAACTACGCCTACCGTGGCGCGGTGCAGGAGCTGAACGACTTTCCCGGCTTCCAGGAGGTCATCAGCCGCTTCCATCCCCAGGCCCTCACCGAGTTCCAATACCAGGGCAAGTATTACGCTCTGCCGGACAAATACACCTTTTACATGATGTTCTACCGGCAGGACATTTTAGGGGAAATGGGCATCGAGGTACCCAAGACCTGGGACGATGTGTATGAGCTGCTGCCCAAGCTGCAGAACAAGCATATGGGCATCGGGCTGCCGAACATCGAGGAAAACAACATCGACATGTTCACCACGCTGCTGTATCAGCAGGGCGGCACGGTCTACGACGAAGAGCTGACCAAGAGCGTGCTGGACAGCGATCCGGCGCTGAAGGCCTTCAAGCAGTTCACCGATTTTTACACCAAGTACAAGGTCAGCAAGAAGCTGAACCATCTGACCTATTTCCGCACCGGCGAGACACCCATCGTTTTCATGCCGTATACCTTCTACGCCAATCTGCAGGCCGCGGCCCCGGAAATCAAGGGGCAGTGGAGCTTCGCCCAGGTGCCCGGCACCGTGAAGGAGGACGGCAGCGTGGACGCCACCGTGTCCGGTACCTCCACCGGCTGCGTCATCTTCAGCAACAGCGCGCACAAGCAGGCGGCCTGGGAATTCCTCAAGTGGTGGACCGACACCGAGGCCCAGGTGGATTTCGGCACGGAAATCGAGAGCATCCAGGGCCCCTCCGGCCGGTATCCCACCGCCAATCTGGAGGCGCTGCGGATGCTGCCCTGGTCCAATGCCGAGCTGCAGGCCATCCTCAGCCAATGCCAGCACACCCAGGCCATGCCGGAGGCGCCGGGCGGCTATATGACCAGCCGGTATATTGTCAGCAGCGCCATGATTGTCATCAACAACGGGCTGGTGCCCCGGGAGACCATCATGGATTACAACAAAATGATCAACGACGAAGTGCAGTCCATGCGCAAGAAGTTCGGGCTGGACTGAGGAAAGGGGATGGCAAGCGGTGGCGAAACCTCATCTCACCTATTTGAAAAAGAATTACCAGGGATACTTGCTGATGCTCCCCTTCCTGCTGGTGTTTTTCACCTTCACGGTATGGCCGGTGGTCATGTCCATGGGGCTGAGCTTCACGACCTATAACGTCTTTGAGGCCCCGCGTTTTTTGGGCTTTGAGAACTACGTCAAGCTGTTTTTCAACGATTCGGTCTTTTTGACCGCCATGCAAAACACCTTCCTGCTGTCCATCATCGTGGGGCCGCTGAGCTATCTGCTGAGTCTGTTCCTCGCGTGGATGGTCAACGAGTTCCGGAACCCCTGGCGCACCATCCTGACGGTGGTGTTTTACGCGCCCACCCTGTCCAATGCGGTGTTTACCATCTGGCTCATCGTCTTTGACGGGGACATTTACGGGTATCTCAACAGCATCCTGCTGAAAATGGGGCTGATAAGCGATCCCATCCAGTGGACCCGGGATCCCAAGTATATGATGATGGTGGTCATCATCGTACAGCTGTGGGTCAGCTTGGGCACCTCCTTCCTCACCCTGCGGGCCGGTTTCAACACCGTAGATCGCCAGTATTACGAGGCGGGGAGCCTGGACGGCATCAAAAACCGGTTTCAGGAGCTGTGGTACATCACCCTGCCCATGATGGCGCCGCACCTGATGCTCAGCGCCGTGTTGGCCATCACCGCCACCTTCACCACCGCCAACGTGGCCACCGTCATGACCGGGTTCCCCTCGGTCAACTATGCCACCCATACCATCATGCATCACCTGCAGGATTACAGCACCATCCGGTATGAACGGGGGTACGCCTCGGCCATTGCCACCGTGCTGTTCCTGTTCTCGCTCTTCGCCAACAAGCTGGCGCAGAAATTCATCGGCCGGATCGGCAAATAAAAAAAGTCAAGGCCCCCACTTGAATAGGGGCATAAAATTCCACAGGAATTTTGAGCGGGGATATCCTCCCCGCGCTGGACGGGAAAGGATGACAGTCCCCTATGAAATTCCCTAAAAACCCCCGCCGGGCGAAGCTGCTCAACCGGAGTCGGGCGGGCAATGTGCTGATGTTCCTCTTCCTGGCGGGCTTTGCCGTGTACAGCGCCCTGCCCATCCTGCTCATTTTTCTCCAATCGGTCAAGCCGCTCAACGAGCTGTTCATCTACCCGCCTCGGTTTTTCGTGATGAACCCCACCTTCGACAACTTCCGGCAGCTGTCCTCGCTGATGTCTTCCACCTGGGTGCCCTTTATCCGGTACATATTCAACAGCGTTTTTGTTTCAGTGACGGGCACGGTGGGGCATATCGTGGTGGCCTCCATGTGCGCCTACCCGCTGGCCAAGATGAACCTGAAGGGCGGCAACGTGATTTTCACCATCATTGTCACCTCCCTGATGTTCGCCCCCACGGTGTCGGACATCATCAATTACCAGACCATCTCCACCCTGGGGATGCTGGACAATTATCTGGCGATCATCCTGCCGGCGCTGGGAACCAGTCTGGGGCTGTATATCATGAAGCAGTTTATGTCCCAGATTCCCGATGCGCTGATTGAGTCCGCCCATATCGACGGGGCGAGTACCTTTACGGTTTTCTGGAAAATCGTGATGCCCAATGTCAAGCCTGCTTGGCTGACGCTGGCCATCTTCTCCTTCCAGGGGCTGTGGAACAACGCCAACACCACCTATATTTACCGGGAGGAGCTTAAAAGCCTGCCCTATGCTCTCAACCAAATCGTGGGAGGCGGCATTATCCGCGCGGGGGCGGGGGCGGCGGTCAGTGTCATCATCCTGATGGTGCCGCTGCTGCTGTTCATCTTCACGCAGAGCCGGATTATCGAGACCATGTCCACCTCCGGCATGAAGGAATAACCCGTCCGATTACTGTAAAGGAACATGGCGTATGAAGAAATTGCTTGCGGTTTTCCTGTCCCTGCTGCTGGGCGGCGTCGGGAGCTTTTCCTGCCTGGCGTTCGTGCCCTACGACAGCTATACCTATTCCACCCAGACGGGTGAGGCGGTGGCACAATTCTGCCCGACGCCCTATTATCCGGCCTTCACCATCGACAAGGCCACCATCGGTGTCCCGCTGGTGACTCCCACCTGCATGTGCTTCGACAAGGAAGGCAACCTCTATATCACCGACAGCTCTGCCAACCGGCTGCTGGTGCTGGACAAGGAGTATAGGCTCAAGGCCAGCATCGACACCCTGGAGGATGAGGAGGGCAACTTCGAGTTCCTCGGCGGGCCGGAGGGGATTTTCGTAACGGACGACGGCAGCATCTATCTGTGCGACACCAAGCAAAAGCGGATTCTGGTGCTGGATCAGAGCTACAAGCTGGTGCGCAAGTACGAAGGCATCCGGCCGCTGGGCGAGAACCAGGAGGAGGATTACATGTTCCTGCCCACCCGCATCGTGGTGGACGCATCCGGGAACATGTATGTGCTGGTACAGAACGAATACCAGGGCATCATGCAGATCGACAGCGACGGGCGCTTCATCTCCTTTGTGGGCGGCAACAAGGTGACCTACGACCCGGTGACCAAGCTGTGGAAGAAAATCATGAGTAAGGAACAGCGGGCGCAGCTGGAGCAGTTCCTGCCGGTGGAATACACCAACCTGTCCCAGGATGGGGAGGGGCTGATTTACACCGTTTCCAAGGCGGACAACAGCGACCCCATCAAGCGGCTGAACCTGTCCGGAAAGGACGTGCTCATCCGCAACGGGTACACCGACGTTATCGGGGACGTACTCCCCGCCGGGACGGACGAGAAAACGACGGGCTCCCTCTTTGTGGACATCGCCAGCGACGCGAGCGGGCTCATCTACGCGCTGGATGCCAACCGGGGCCGGATTTTCGTCTACAACAACGAGGGCTTTCTGTTTTATGTGTTCGGTGGCATCGGCACCCAGCTGGGTACCTTCGCCACCCCCTCGGCCATCGAGGTAAACGGCACCGACGTGCTGGTGGCGGATCAGGGGAATCCCCGCATCACCGTATTTCGCCGGACGGCCTACGCCCAGATGATTTCTGAGGCCGACGAGGCCTACAATACCGGCCGGTACGACGAAAGCGTGAACATTTGGAACGAGGTCATTAAGCAGAATTCCAATTTCGAGCTGGCCTACACCCAGATAGGAAAGGTTTACCTGCGCCGGGGCCAGTACAAGCAGGCCATGGACTATTTCGAACTGGGCAATTTCCGGGGAGACAAAATTACCAACACCACTGGCTATAACAAGGCGTTTTCCGAATTCCGCAGGGAAACGGCGGCAAAATGGCTGGGCCCGGCGGTTATCACTGTTGTGGCGCTGGCCGCGGGCTGGTGGGGCTGGCGCTTCTGGCGGCGAAAAAAGAAGGGAACGAACAGGGGGGAGAAGGCGTGAAGGAAAAAGTAAAATTCGCTTTCCACATCCTGGCGCACCCCTTTGACGGCTTCTGGGATATGAAAAGGGAAAAGAAAGGCGATATCCGGGTGTCCCTGGTCATTCTCGCCCTGGTGGTGGTGACCGATATCCTATCCAAGCAGTTTACGGCGTTCCTGTTCAACCCCGATAAATTCGCGCCGATGGACGTGGTGTTCGAGGTGAACAAAATCCTGCTGGTGTTTCTCCTGTTCTGCGTGTCCAACTGGTCGGTGACCACCCTGATGCAGGGGGAGGGGACATTCAAGGACATCGTGATGATGACCGGATACGCCTGCCTGCCGCTGGTGATTATCCCCCTGCCGGTGGCCATTTTGTCCAATCTGGTGGCTTATTCGGAGCAGGTATATATGAACGCGGCGCTGACCGTCGCGTACCTGTGGTTCTTCGGCCTGCTGCTCGCGGGCGTGATGACCATCCACCAGTACACCATCGGCAAGATGCTGGGTACGGTGCTGGTGACCATCGTGGCCATGCTGGCGCTGGTGTTCATCTGCCTGCTGTTTTTTAATCTGTTCAGCCAGCTTGTCGGTTTTGTATACTCCCTGTACAAGGAGCTGGCACTGCGCACGTAACGTCTACCTGGATAGAAAGGCGGGGGCAACCCTATGAGGATAACAAGAAAACTGGGCGCGGTGCTGGCCGCGGCGGCGATGGCGGCTTCTCTGGCCGGGTGCGGCGCGGGGAAGGAAACGCTGGATTTGGCTGCCTATCGGACGCAGGCGGACGGATTCTCCTTCACCAATTACCCCGGGGAAACCGTGTACGCCGCGCAGCCGCAGGAGGAATACGCCGCCTTGCTGGACGGATACGAGGCCGTTTGCGAAAGCCGGTTCCTGACCCTTTACGCAGATAAGGCCCGCGCGGCGGTGGCGGTGAGCGACCGCCGCACGGGGCGGGTTTGGTTCTCCAACACGCCGACTATCGACGAAGACACGGAAATCGACGAGGACGCCCGCAACCTGTTTTACGCCCAGCTGCTGGTGGAATATCTGGACGGCCAGAACTTCAAACAGATCGACAGCTACAACGCCTCCGTCGCCCAGGGGACTTTCGATATGCAGGCGGATAAGGACGGTCTGACGGTAACCTACCATTTAATGGACAACAAGACCGCAGACACCGATGGCCAGAAGGCCGAGCTGTTCACCATCACCCTGCGCTACGCGCTGGAGGATGAATCCCTGATCGTCCGGGTGCCCATGGCCGAGGTGGCCTGTCCGGCGGGTATTCTCCCCCTGAAAATCGCGGTGCTGCCCCATTTCGGCGGTAGCTCCGCCACGGAGGGCGGGTATCTGCTGGTGCCGGACGGCAGCGGGGCCCTCATCGAGTTCGGCAGCGGCAAATATTCCACCACCAGCTATGTAGGCAGCGTCTACGGCTTCGACAAGTCCCTGGAGGTCAAGAGCGCGAGCCCCAAAGTCCAGCAGGTGCGCTTGCCGGTGTTTGGCGTGAAGGACGGGGACGACGGCTTCCTGGCTATTCTCGAGGACGGGGCGGCCCTGGCTTCCATCCATGCCAACCGGGCGGGCCCCTACAGCTCTTTCAACGAGGTGTACGCGTCCTTTGCCACCCATGCGTATCAAAACGTATCCATCGGCGCCATGGAAAACGCCAGCAAGCTTATCGGCATCCAGGATATCGCCTATCAGGGGGATTTGCGGCTGCGGTACGCTTTTCTGGACAGCGCGCAGGCCGATTATGTGGGAATGGCCGGTTATTACCGGCAGTATCTGACTGAAAAAGACGGGCTGCAGCCGCTGAAGGCGGGGGAGAGCCTCCCGTTCAACCTGGAGCTTTTAGGGGCGGTGGATAAGCTGAAATCCACCTTCGGCATCAAGTACCAGGGGATGGAGAGCCTGACCACGACAGAGCAGGCGATACAAATCCTGGAGGAGCTGCAGGGACGGGGGATCACCAATATTCAGCTGAAATACAGCGGCTGGATGAACGGCGGGCTGCGGCAGGACCTACCCGCCTCCCTGAAGGTGGAAAGCGCCGTGGGAGGCAAAAAGGGACTGACCGCCCTGCGGGATTATACCCGCCGGTCGAACGTGGGCCTGTATCCGGCCGTAAATTTCCTGACCACGCCGACCCAGGCGAAAGGGTTTAATGTCTTCCGTATGGCAGCCATGCAAATCGATCAGAAGGACGCCAAGGCTTATTACTACGATATGGTGACCCGCACGGGGGAGGATTACGACAGCATCCTGTCCCCGGCCGCCCTGGGCGGCGTGGCGCAATCCTTCAACAAGGCCTACGGGGCTCTCGGCATCTCCGGCCTGTGCCTGAACGACATGGGAGAGAACCTCTACGCCGACTATACCAAGGGGGCCCCCATCGACCGGGAAACCGCTTCCAATATTATCCGCCGGCTGCTGAAGGATCAATTTGCCGGATACGATTCGCTGATGATCACCGGCGGCTTCGCCTATATGATGCCGTATGCCGACGTGGTGCTGAACGCCCCCTTTACCGACAGCGGCTTCGACATGACCGATGAAACGGTGCCGTTCTATCAGCTGGTTTTCCACGGCTACGCGGCCTACGCCGGCGCGCCGCTGAACCTTTCCTACGATTTCGAAACCGATTTGCTCCGGCTCATCGAATATGGCGGCACGCCGTATTTCCAGCTGATGGCGGCGGATGGCTCGGCGGTGAAGAACACGTCGTACAGCATGTTCTGTTCGAGCAGCTACGGCATCTGGAAGGATAGGCTGGTGCAGGCCTACCAAACGGTCAACGAGGCCCTGGCCCCGGTGCAGAGCGCAGCCATGACCGGGCACCGGAAGCTGGCGGAGAACCTATACCGCACCGACTACGAGGGCGGCTGGTCGGTTTACGTCAACTATGGGAGCGAACCGGCCCAGGCGGACGGCGTAACCGTGCCGGCCAGGGGCTACAGCCTGCAGCAGAAATCGGCGGCGTGACGCCACAGAAAGGAACTGGCCATGAAAAAACGCAACCTGTCCTTAATGCGCAAGCGGGGGCTGATGGGATACGCCTATTGCGCCCCGTGGATCCTCGGGTTCCTGCTGTTCTTCCTCACGCCCGTGGTGAAAACCGCCATTTACAGCTTCAATACCTTCGACAAGGTCACGCTGGACGCCACCTTTGTGGGCCTGGCCAATTTCCGCCACGCCTTCACGGGGGACGGACGGTTCCCCCAGGAGTTGGTAGCTTCTCTGGTGAAGATGACCGATGTGCCGCTGATACTGATTTTCTCCTATTTCGTTGCGCTGCTGCTGCGCAAGAAATTCCGGGGCATCGGGGCGGTCAAGACCATCTTTTTCCTTACCGTTATCCTGTCCTCCGACCTGTTTTTGCGGATGCAGGATTCGGTGGGGGCGGTTAACAACGCCCAGATGAACGCCTCTATGGAGGAGAGTCAGCAGATTTTCAGCGCGCTGCAGGCCATTGATATCAGTCGGTATTTCACCAGCCTGGGGATTGATCCTGCCTGGATGAACTACATCAACGACGCCATCAGCAACATTTTCTTCATCATGATCCGCTCCGGCGTGCAGATTTTCATTTTCCTGGCGGCCCTGCACTCCATACCGGAATCCATGTACGAGGCGGCCAACATGGAGGGTTCCACCGCCTGGGAGAGCTTCTGGACCATCACATTTCCCATGACCGGTCCTATCATCCTGGTCAACTGCATTTACACCATTGTGGATTCCTTCGGCTCCTTTCTCAACCCGGTGGTCAACTACATCAATTCCATTTCCTTCAGCCAATTCGAATTCGGCTATTCCTCAGCGCTGTCCTGGATTTATTTCCTATGTATCGCACTGATTATCGCCGTGATTTACCTCCTCTTCCGCAAAAAGATTTTTTATCAAACCTGACGCCCGAATCCTGCGAAAGGAATGGTCAAGCGCATGAAGAACTTCGCCTTAACAGACAAAATTGCCGTCAGCCCCCGGGCGGCCGCACGGACCCGGAAGCTGGCGGGAAAGGGTATACAGGGGATCGTCAAGGCTGTGTTTCTCCTCGGCTTCTGCTTTGTGATTCTCTATCCCATTCTGATGATGGTTTCCAAGGCGTTCATGGAGCGGGGGGATATTTTCGACAACACGGTCATTCTTATCCCACGCAACTTCACGCTTCAGAATTTCGATATCGCCATGCGGCTGACCAATTACTGGGAAACCCTGGGCAATACCCTGCTGCTCGCGGTCTTGGTGACAGTTCTGGAGACGGTGTCCTGCCTAATCGTCGCTTACGGACTCGCCCGTTTTGAGTTCAAGCTGCGGGGGCTTTTCATGGCGCTGGTGGTATTCACCATCGTCGTGCCGCCCCAGCTGATTCTGACCCCCATGTACGTCCAGTTCCGCCAATTCGATCCCTTCGGCCTCGTGTCCGCCGTCTGCGGGGGTTCGATGAATCTTATTGATACCTATTGGCCCTTCGGTCTGCTGGCGGCCACCGCCGTGGGCGCCAAAAACGGCCTGTTTATCCTGATTTTTTTCCAGTTTTTCAAAAACATGCCCAAGGAATTTGAAGAGGCCGCCTACATCGACGGGGCCAATTCCTTCGGGACCTTCACCCGCGTGATGCTGCCCAACGCCACCACGGCTATCACCACCGTGTCCTTGTTCGGCTTTTTGTGGCAGTACAACGATATGAATTACACCACCTCGTTCCTGCAGAACCGGCCGGTGTTTTCCGGCGTGTACAACAATCTCGATCGGTTCACCAACGAGGTGTACGATCTGCTGGGGGTGTCCCAGTACGATATGACTGTGACCATGTACGTGCCCCTGGTCAAAAGCGCCGGCGTGCTGCTGATCCTGCTGCCGCTGCTGATCCTGTTCGCCTTCTGCCAGCGCTTCTTTGTGGAGAGCATTGAGCGGGTGGGAATCGTGGGGTAAACAAACCAAATGGGCGCATGCCCAGGGAGGACAAAACCATGGAGAAGCTCAAGTTCCGCGTGGCGGATTACGGTGCCGTGGGCGACGGCGTGACCGACGACGGTCCGGCCATCAGCCGGGCGGCGGCTGCAGCCGCCGCGGCGGCAGGGGAAAAAGCGGTGGTGTTTGAGCCGAAAACCTACCGCATCCTTGACCTGCCGGCTGAAAACAGACGCCACTGCCTCTTTTCCTTCGAGGGGACGACGGATTTGCATATCGAGGGCAATGGGGCCGTCCTGCTGTTCAAGGGGGCTAACCGGCTGCTTTCCCTGGAGGGAGGACGCCGTTTTTCCCTGGACGGACTGACGGTGGACTATCAGCCCAAGCCTTTCATCCTGGCCAAGGCGGAAGCTCTGGATATGGAGCAGGGGTATATGGATATGGCGGCGGAGGAGGACATCGGGCTGCAGGGGGAGACCTATCTGCCGCCACCGCCTTGCTTTATGTTCCCCAACCGGGCGGATATTCGGTACCATTATTTTATTAGGGAAATCCGGCGGTTGGGCGACAAGCGCTACCGGCTGGTTATCCGTTCCGATTTTATCGAGCGGATGGGGCAGGTCAAGCCAGGAGACGAATTCCTGCTCCCCACCATTGGCGGCAGCCATCTGGCCGGGGCCGCCTGCACGATTTACGACACCGACGGCTTCACGCTGTCTAACCTGCGGTTTTACAGCCATCCGGAGTTTGGCTTTGACGTCCGGGACTGCCGGGGGGAGATGCGGTTCGACCACGTGGCGCTTCGCCAGAAGGAGGGAGCCAGGGAGCAGCTGGTTTCCTGGCGGGATGGCTTCCACATCAAGGATAACCGGGCTCCCATCGTCTGGGACAGTTGCGATATCGGGCCCATTGGCGATGACGCGTTTAACCTGTCCTGCGTCCACCTGGACGTAACGGAGGTGTCGGCGGACGAACGGGGTATCCGATGCCTGCCGGCGGAGAAGGGGAAAACCCGAGATATCGCACCGGGGGACGAATTCGTCGCCTATGACCTGGAGACGGGCCGCGCCTTCGGCGAGGCCCGGGTTGCCCGGGTATTCCCCAGCAGCGAGGATGTCCGCTTCGAGGCCGATCGGCCCCTGCCCGGCTTCCGGCCGGGGATGCAGGTGGCGTTCTACAAATTCGCCAATCCCGGGTTTGTGGTTCGGAACAGTACCATCGAGGGGACGGTACGGGTGCGCTCCAGCGGCGTGTTCGAGAACTGCCGGTTCGACGTGTTCTGGGTGCATGTGGAAAATGAGTTTTTTGTGGAGGGGCCGATCCCCAGGGACATCACTTTCCGTAACTGCACATTTACCACCCCGTATGACGCCGATGCAAAAATTTTCCATGTGGGCACCCTGGGGAAAAACGGACTGCACAATTGCGCGTACAAATGTAAAAATATTGTACTGGAAAACTGCACGTTTGAAAAGGGTACCATTGATGTGGAGGATGGCAACGAGCTGATTATTCGATGAGATACCGACTGGAAAGGACGCGATGGAACATGAAATCGTTGAGAAAATGCGGCGTCTTGCTGATAACCATGGCGCTGCTGGCATCACTGGCCGCCTGTAACCGGGAGCCCAAGCCGGGCCCGGAAAGCTCTGGAGTGACTGGAAGTTCTTCGGGCGCTACCGGCGACACCACGACCGCCACTGAAATATCTTCGGACGTTAGCCAGAGTGACAGCAGCGGCGGTGGTGACGCCAGCGCCACCGGCAGCACCAAGAAGCCGGGCGGCAGCAAAAAGCCAGATACCTCCACGACCACCAAAGGCGGCGGCGCCACGAAGCGGCCCACCACCAGCCAGGCCACCAAGGTCTTCAAGGTGGAGGATTACGGTGCCAAGGGCGACGGAAAAACCGACGATGGGATGGCGGTGGCTAACGCGGTGCTGGCGGCCGCCAAGGACGGCAGCAAGGAAAAAATCGTCCAGTTCAAGGCGGGCGCCACCTACCGGCTGGCCTCCGCCCCCGCCAGCAACAGCTTCAAGCGGGTGCTCAACGTGATTTATGCGGACAACGTAAAAATCCGGGGGGATAAAACCAAGCTGCTGATGAAAGCCCCTTATCGGGTGGCGTATTTTGCGGACAGCAGCAACATCGAGTTTTCCGGCTTCATCATTGACTATTCGCCGAAGCCCTTTTCCGCCGCCAAGGTGACGGCCATCGCGGCGGATCGCTCCTATATCGATTTCACCTCCGACGACGATTTGGGCTTTACCGGTACGGTGGAGCCGCCGCAGCCCTATTTCGCCTTCCGCAACCGGAAGGACGAGCGCCTGCATTACAACATCAACAAGATGACCAAGACGGGGGACAAATCGTACCGGTTTTACATGGCCGACAGCGGCCGGGTGTCCATGGCGTCCGTTGGGGAATCCTTCATTCTACCGGTTTACGGTTCCTCCCACAATGTGGGCGGGCTGTTCTCCCTGTCGAACGTCAACAATTTCGAGATGAAGAACGTCACCATCTACGCCATGCCGGACTTTGGCTTCGACGTGCGTTCCAATACCGGCACCACCAAGTTCACCAATGTGCGTATCGAGCCGGCGCCCGGCTCTAAGGTCTATCTGGCATCCTGGCGGGATGCGTTCCATGTCAAGGATAACCTGTCCAAGCTGACCTGGGACAACTGCTACATCGGCCCCCTGGGGGACGACGCGTTCAACCTGTCCTCCGTGATATGCAACGTGGATTTCTACAACGCATCCACCAAGACGGTCAGCATGACCCCGGCCGAAGGCGGCGCGACCCGTGAAGGGCTGAAGGCCGGCGACGAGCTGGTGGCCTATAACATGAATACCGGCGCTGCCATCGGAGAAGCGAAAATCGCCGCCGTTCTGCAAAGCAGCGGCGCGATGAACATCCGGCTGGATCGAGATCTGCCGGGGCTGGGCAAGGGCTGCCAAATCGCCCTGTATCGGTTCAACAAGAATTTCCTGGTCAAGGACAGCTATATCGAGGGTACGGTGCGGGTACGCTCCTCCGGCACCTTCCAGAACTGCAAATTCAACGTATTCTGGGTGCGGGTGGAAAACGAGACGTATGTGGAGGGGCCGGTGCCCAAGGACATCACCTTTAAGAACTGCACCTTTACCACCCCCTATGCATCCAACCCGGAAATTTTCCACGTGGGCACCCAGAAGGCCACCGGCCAGACCGGTATGCCTGCCTACAAGTGCAAAAACATTGTGCTGGACGGCTGCACCTTCACCGGCGGCACCTATGGGGCGGATGCCGGCAACCAGCTGATTGTAAAATAAACCCGCGGGGCGGGGAAAATGCGGCGGAGGGCTTGAAGCGATTATGAAAACACGAGGGACCTGGTATTATATCGATCCGGAAGGTAGCGACGCCAACGACGGCTTCAGCCCGGACACGCCACTGCGCACCTTTCAAAAAATACGAGAGATCGTCCTGCGGCCCGGCGATCGGGTGTTGCTGAAATGCGGCGGCGTTTGGAATGAGGAACTGACGATTGCCGGCCAGGGCGCGCCGGATGCTTTTATCGAGATTTCCAGCTACGGCACGGGAGACCGGCCGGTTATCCGCCGCAACGGCCACATCGGCGATCGATGCGTGCGGCTGAACAACCCGTCGTATTTGCGTCTGGGCAACCTGGAGGTCTGCAATGGCGGCGCGGGCATCGTGCTGTTCTACGACCACAGCTATCATAACCGGTCGGTGTACCTTCACGACATTACGGCGCACGATTTCGGCGGTATCTACCGCGCGAGCGGAGAAAGCAGCTGCAACGAGGAATGGAAGGCCTACCGCTCGCCGGATCGGGTGGGCTTTTCCCTGGGCATTTGCGTGACGGGGAACGATTCCACCCCCATGAACGGCGAGCGGGTGCTCTCCGATTTCCGGATTTCCGACTGCGAGGTTTATCGGACGGGGGGAGGCATCGGCCTGGATTGGTGCGATCACGTGTGCTGCGACGGTGCCATCGCGGGGAAAAACAAGTTTGGGGACGTGCTTTGGGAGAGGCTGTATCTGCACGATAACGACATCCCTGACGTATCCCTGACCAGCTTGTTTCTTCAGTGCGTGACCGGTGCAGTGCTGCGGGATTCCGTTATCGACAAAGGGGCGGGCGGCGCCACTTGGGGGACGGCGGCCATCCATCTCCAGCTGGCACGGGATGTACTGGTGGAAAACGTCACCATCCGAAACATGCCGCACACCGACGTCAGCGACGAATGCGGCATCGACTTCGAGACCGACGTGGAGGGCTGCATCATCCGCCGCTGTGTTTTCGAGAACAACGCGGGGCCGGCGGTGGAATTTTTGGCCAACTATGACGTGTCGGATCAGGCTTCCAGCCGGGATATTATCCTTGAGGAATGCACGTTCTTACGCAACAATTGGGCCTGCCTGTACGCCAATCCCGCCCAAATCCTGGTGCAGGACTGGCAGCGGGACAACCGGCCCACCGGCCGCATAACCGGCTGCCGGTATGAAAACCCGGCGGGCGCCGGGTTCCTTGGAGGGGACGGTGGCATCGACGGCTTCGTCACCGAGGGCAACATCGACATCACATTACGAGCAGAGGTAGCGGCACTATGAAAACCATGCATATCCTTTCCAACTCCCATCTGGATCGGGAGCACCGCCACGAGTTCCAGGAAACCCGTCTGATGATGGTGGAGATGCTGGACGACGTGATCCGCATTATGGAGACGGACGATTCTTACCGGTATTTTACCCTGGACGGGCAGGCCATCGTCCTGGACGATTATTTGGAGATGCGGCCCCATATGCGGCCGCGCCTTCAGGCGCTGATCCGGGCGGGACGAATCCAAATCGGCCCCTGGTACAGCCTGGTGGATTGCTACGCGGTGAACCCGGAGAGCATCATCCGCAACCTGGTGGTGGGCCGCCGGGTTTGCCGGGAATTCGGCGAGCCTATGCCGGTGGGGTATTCCATCTTCTCCTTCGGACAGATGGCTCAGCTGCCCCAGGTGTACGCGGGCTTCGGCATCCATGATATCGTGTTTTACAAGGGGGCCAGCGCCAAGGCGTTTCCCCAGAGCGAATTCATCTGGCGCTCCCCCGACGGGACAGAAGCCTTCGCCACCCGCCTGGGCAGGGAAAAACGATGGAATTTCTTTTTTGATTTCGATATCCCGGTACTCTTGGGCGGAGACGCCAAAAGGCCGGGCTGGCAGAGCCGGTTCACCGATCCGGTGAAGCTTTGCCATCTGATTGATGAGGAAAACCGGAACCAATACGCCACCGAGCTGTGCCCCGATATCCGCATCCGGGAGGAGAAAATCGACGGCGCCATCCGCACCGTGCTGGATGCGCTGGACGAGACGGCTTCCGCCCATGTGCTGGCCGCCTTCGACGGCACCGATTTCACCTCGCCTCTGCCCCAGATTCCGGAGGTAATCCGGCTTATCAACCAGCGGATGGAGGGGGAGCTGGAGCTGGTTCACAGCACCCCCGCCGCGTATTTTGAGGCGGTGAAGGCGGACATTGACCCCAGCACTCTGGTACAGTACGAGGGAGAGATGCGCTTCGGCCCCGTCAACCATGTACACAGCGAAACCATGGGCACCAACACCGACATCAAGCAGGGCATCTGGAAGGTGGAAAACACCGTTATCCAAGTGCTGGAGCCGCTGATGAGCCTGGTGCTGGCGGGCGGCGGCGGCTACGACAAGGACGCGGTGGATTTGCTGTGGAAATACCTGCTGGCCACCCACGCCCACGATTCCATTCATGGTTCCGGCGATCCGAAAATCAAGACCGACAACTTAAACCGCATCGCCCAGGCGCAGTGCTTGGCTGAGAGCCTGACCCGCCGGGCGGCGGATAATCTCTGCCGGCAGATCGCTTTTACCGGCGAGGAAGACGATATCCATATCGTGGTGATGAACCCCACGCCGTATCCCCGGGATGAGGTACTCCGCCTGACGCTGGATCTGCCGGAGAGCGAGCGGGTAGAGGATTTCTTCCTGACCGACCGGGCGGGCCGGCCGGTGGATTACTATCCCCTGAGCCGGGAGCGGTTCAACCTGGCCTCCATCCATCGGACCAACCGCCCCAAGTCGGTGTATGCCGACCGGCGGGTAGTGCTGGCCGACGTCCGGGACATCCCCGCCATGGGCTACACCACCCTGACCCTGCGGCGGAAAAAGGGAAGCGACGCCACCTCCACCAATCCCTTCCCCGAAGGGGTATTTCCCTTCGCCCCCATCGGCCGGGCGGGCCATGTGCTGGATAACGGCCGCCTGCGGGTGACCGTGGGCAGCGGGGAGGTGACGGTGTACGATTACGAAACAGGCCGGACGACGCAGGGACTCTGCGCCTTCACCGACACCGGATCCAGCGGCGACTTCTGGGTGCACCGGGAACCCTATGCCAACAGCCATCTCACCTCCCGGGGCGGCCGCACTCAGGTGGAGCTGGTGGAAAACTCCAGCCTGTCCGCCACCTGCCGGATGACCTGCTGGATGCCGATCCCCGCCGGGCTCAACGAGGCGCGCACCGCGCGGCTGGCGGAAACCGTGGAGACGGCCATTATCACCGACATCACCCTGAAAAAGGGCAGTAAGCGGCTGGTGTGCAAAACCACCCTGGACAACCGCTGCCGGGATCATCTGCTGACAGTTTCCTTCCCCACCGGGATACAGGCCGCCACCGCCGATTGGGAGGCCCCGTTCGAAATCCGGACCCGCGAGGTGGATCCCTTCACCAATGACCGGCTGAAAAAAGGCCCCGAGCTGGAGCGGCAGGCTTTGCAGGGCTTCATCGACGTGCAGGACGAGACGGGGGGCGTCGCCCTCTTTACCAAGGGGATCCGGGAAGCGGGCACCGTCAGCGACGGGCAGGCTATCATCAACCTGACCCTGTTCCGCGCCACGTCCAACACCTTCCCCATTCATAACGATCTCCTCATCGGCTTTGAGGAGGAGACCAGCCAGTGCATTGGGCCTCAGTGCTTCGAATATGCGCTGTATTTCCACGCTAAGGCGGCGCCGGGCGAGGTATTCTCGGAGTGCCGTAGGTATCAGACCGATCTCTTGGCGGCCCAGGTGGGCGCCGGACGGCAGGGCGACCGACCGGAAACAGAGAGCCTGTTCACGCTGCGGGACGCCCGCACCGGAGTCAGCGCTGTCAAGCGCAGCGAGGAGGGGGACGCCCTCATCCTGCGTCTGTTCAATCCCACAGGGGAAGCGATACGGGAAACCGTCGCCTTCGGTCGTCCGATTCGGCAAGCGGCCCTGACCGATATGAAGGAAGAGGATTCCCAGCCGCTGCGCCTGAACGGACAGACGGCGGATGTTGGCCTTCCTCCCTTCAAAATTGTCACCCTGCGGGTGGAATTCTAGACTTTTATAAGCGGAGCGGATATACTGGAAGGGTATATCCGCTTGCTTGTTAAAGGAGACTGGTTATGCGATATGAAAAAGATGTGCCGGTGCTCGGCGACTTCGACGTGGTGGTCTGCGGGGCCGGCGTAGCCGGGTTCTGCGCAGCGGTGCAGGCGGCCCGTGCCGGAGCGAAAACCGCTCTGGTGGAGCGGTATGGGATGCCCGGCGGCGTGCTGACCGTCGGCGGCAACAATGAAATCGGCCTGTTTTACCGGGGAAGCCGGCCAATCATCGCGGGTATCGGCTGGGAGCTGGTGAAGCGGCTGGAGGCGGACGGTTGGGCGGCCATTCCGCCGTTCAGTGAAGAATACGATCACAGCCAGCAGAACGTGGTGGTCAACGGGCCGATGGCCGCCGCCGCTATGGACGCCATGTGCCAGGAGGCGGGGGTGACCCTGCTGTACCATCACACGCTCTGCGACGCCCTGACGCGGGACGCCCGGGTGACCGAAATTTTGGTCGCCGCCAAGGGTGGCCTGCAGGCCATACGGGGCGGCCGCTTTATCGACGCCACCGGGGACGGCGACCTGGCCGCTCTGGCGGGGGCGGCGTTCCAGCTGGGGGAAGGGGAGCCGCCGGTTCTCCAGCCGGGAACCCTGCGGTTTTACTGGAAGGATTTCCACCTGGAGGATATCGACAGGCGGCAGGTGGAGGAGAGCTTCCGGCAGGGGTTGGAGGCGGGTGAAATCCGCCGCGCCGACTACTGGTCGCTGGAGGGGTCGCCCTACACGATCTTCCATGCCGACGGCAACAACATCAACCACATTTCGCTCAACGGGGCCGATAGCCTGAGCCGGTCTCAGGCGGAGGTGGAGGGCCGCCGTTCGGTGGCCCGGCTGGCCGCCTGGGCCCGCAAACGGGTCAAAGGGGCGCAGCGGATTCAGCCCGTGGCCTGCGGTGGGGAGGTAGCTGTTCGGGAATCGCGCAGGATTATGGGGGATCATGTTATCACGGCGGCGGAGTATGTCGGGGCGGCCGCGTATCCGGACGGCGTGTGCTACTCCTACTACCCGGTGGATCTCCACGCCGACGGGGAACAGACTCTCCATAATATCGCCGTGACTAAGGACAGGGTGCCCCAAATCCCCTTGAGCGCCATGCTGGTCAAGGGGATGGACAACCTGCTGGCCGCAGGGCGGTGCGCCTCTGGCGATCGCCTGGCCCAGTCCGCCTTCCGGGTGAAGGCCTCCTGCATGGCCATGGGCCAAGCGGCGGGCGCGGCGGCGGCCCTGGCGGCGGGGCGGGAACTGCGGGAGGTTCCGGTGGAGGAAATCCGCTCTCTGCTGCGGGCGCAAGGGGCCATCGTGCCGGAAATATAAACTGCAAAAGCCCGGGACTGCGATTGTATTGTCGCCGTCCCGGGCTTTTTTCGTATCTGCCGCTGTCAGCGGCGATCGGATTCGCGCCGGGTGGTGGGACGCACGCCGTAGCATGGAAAGAAAATATTCAACGAAAGGGGTGGAGACCACTATATCTTGGTAATATGGAAGCTGGTTGACGATTTCAACGGTTGCCTTGTAAAACCGTGGAATGCCATTCCGGGCAGGGCAAAAAGCTGGCCGCTCATCTCGTTAATTAAGAGGCACAATCCTATTGCTTTCCGTGAAAATTTTCAATAAAACGCCGAAAATAGCTGTACAACCAGCATTTTCTGGAAAAAATATTGACAGCCGGCAGGAAAATGATTAAAATAAAAAATGACGAGGTTAGCTTCTGCTAACCGTTATTTTAGAGCAGAGGTTAGTTGATACTAACATATGGGCTGCCTGTGCGCTAAGGAAAGAGGAAGGATGAAGCATGATGCCGCTTACACTTGCCAATATCGGAGAAGAGAACATCATCCGGAAGATCGGCGGAAAGCCGGAGGTGAAGAAGCATCTGGAAAACCTCGGGTTTGTCGCAGGGGGAAATGTCACGGTCATTACCACCATGGGCGGCAGCGTTATTGTGAACGTCAAAGAGGCACGGGTGGCCATCAGCGAGGAAATGGCGCAGAAAATTATGGTCTAAAGCCGCACGGCGGCGCGGCTGACGGGGCGGATTCCCGCAAAAGAGAAGGAGGATAACCGGCATGAACACACTCAGGCAGGCAAAAATCGGCGATACGGTCAAGGTGGTAAAGCTCCATGGAGAGGGCGCCGTGAAGCGGCGGATCATGGACATGGGTATCACCAAGGGCGTCCAGGTTCATATCCGCAAGGTGGCGCCTCTCGGCGATCCGGTGGAGATTACCGTCCGGGGATACGAACTGTCCATCCGTAAGGCGGATGCGGATAGGATTGAGGTCGAATAGGTTTTGCTTCAACCAAGAGTTAGTCTAAACT
The DNA here is from genome assembly GCA_900546265.1 of uncultured Oscillospiraceae bacterium. GTDB lineage: Bacteria > Bacillota > Clostridia > Oscillospirales > Acutalibacteraceae > UMGS856. Next base: position 29,019 of record URCA01000013.1, read on the forward strand.
TACCATTGGCATTCGCATGAAAGAGAGGGACAGGAACAATGAGTTTGAAAATCGCCCTGGCAGGTAACCCAAACAGCGGCAAAACCACGCTGTTCAACGCGCTTACCGGTTCTAATCAGTTTGTGGGCAACTGGCCCGGCGTTACGGTGGAGAAGAAGGAAGGCAAGCTGAAAAAGCACGACGGCGTAACTATCGTCGATCTTCCCGGCATTTACTCCCTGTCGCCCTACACCTTAGAGGAAGTGGTGGCGAGGAATTATCTGATCAGCGAGCGCCCGGACGCCATTTTGAACATTGTGGACGGCACCAACCTGGAGCGGAATCTGTATCTGACGACGCAGCTGACCGAACTGGGCATCCCGGTGGTCATTGCCATCAACATGATGGACGTGGTGAAGAAGAACGGGGACAAAATCAATATTGCAGAACTGTCCAGAGAGCTGGGCTGTTCCATCGTGGAGATTTCCGCCCTGAAGGGAACGGGTGTCATGGAGGCGGCTGAGGCGGCCGTCGAGGCGGGCCGGACTACGAAAACCGTACCGATGCATACCTTCTCCGGGGTGGTAGAGCACGCTCTCGCCCACATCGAGGAGGCGGCCGTACATACCATGCCTCCCGAGCAGCAGCGTTGGTACGCCATCAAGATTTTCGAGCGGGACGAAAAGGTTCTGGACCAAATGAATCTGAATCCGGAGCTGATGGAGCATATCGAGGGGGACATCCAGGCGGCCGAGAAGGAACTGGATGACGACGCCGAAAGCATCATTACCAATGAGCGCTACGTCTATATCGCCTCTGTGATGAAAGGCTGTTACAGGAAAAAAAGCGCCGGCCGGCTGTCGACCTCGGACAAAATCGACCGAGTGGTGACCAACCGTTTCGCTGCCCTGCCGATCTTTGCGGTGGTGATGTTCATCGTCTATTTCGTGTCGGTGACCACGGTGGGCACCTGGGCGACCGATTGGGCCAACGACGGCGTGTTTGGAGACGGCTTCCACCTGCTGGGCATCGGCTCCTCTTCGTATGAGAAGGCGGCGGAAGAGTACGAGGTTCCCGGCGCGATTGTCGAGGCCTTCGAAACGGCAGCGGAAGAAGAGGGGCTTCAGCCGGGGGCGGCGGCCGATTTGACCACCACTGCCTATCTGTATGACGACGAGGGCAACGTGGAGGAGCAGATTCCGGTGGATTTTGCCGCGTATGAGGAAGCGGCGGCCAAGGAGGAGCCGGATCCGGCTGCCTACGGCGTGTGGGTCCCGGGCGTACCCGTGCTGGTCAAAGACGGTCTGACGGCCATCCACTGCGCCGATTGGCTGCAGGGGCTGATTTTGGACGGCATTATCGGCGGCGTGGGCGCAGTGCTGGGCTTTGTGCCCCAGATGCTGGTGCTCTTCCTGTTCCTCGCGTTTCTGGAGAGCTGCGGCTACATGGCACGCATCGCGTTTGTCATGGATCGTATTTTCCGCAAGTTCGGCCTGTCCGGTAAGTCGTTTATCCCGATGCTCATCGGCACCGGCTGCGGCATTCCCGGCATCATGGCGTCCCGTACGATTGAAAACGAGCGGGATCGCCGCATGACCATCATGACCACCACCTTCATTCCCTGCGGCGCCAAGCTGCCGATTATCGCCTTGATTGCGGGCGCACTGTTCGGCGGCGCCTGGTGGGTGGCGCCCAGCGCGTATTTTGTCGGTATCGCGGCCATCATCATCTCCGGCATCATGCTGAAGAAAACGCGGATGTTTTCCGGGGAGCCAGCGCCTTTTGTCATGGAACTGCCGGCCTATCACCTGCCGACTGTGGGCAACGTTCTGCGCTCCATGTGGGAGCGGGCCTGGTCGTTCATCAAGAAGGCCGGAACGGTGATTCTCCTGTCCGCCATCGTCCTCTGGTTCCTGCAGGGCTTCGGCGTGGAAAACGGCCGCTTCGGCATGGTGGAGGATCTCAACCATTCCATTCTGGCCGTTATCGGCAGCGGCATCGCCTGGCTCTTTACCCCGCTTGGCTGGGGCAATTGGCAGAGCGCGGTGGCGACCATCACCGGCCTAATCGCTAAAGAAAACGTGGTCGGCACGTTCGGCGTGCTGTTCGGCGGCTTCGACGAGGTTGCGGAAAATGGCTGGCAGATTTGGGCGAACATGCGGGACGTATTCACGCCACTGTCCGCCTATTCCTTCCTGGTATTCAATCTGCTGTGCGCCCCCTGCTTCGCGGCTATGGGCGCCATCAAGCGGGAGATGAATTCCGCCAAATGGACGTTTTTCGCCATCGGCTATCAATGCGTGTTCGCGTATGCGATGTCTTTGATTGTGTATCAGCTGGGCAGGCTGTTCACCGGAAACGGCAGCGTCCTGTGGTCCATTGTGGCCTTCGCGCTGGTCGCGTTTATCCTGTATATGCTGTTCCGGCCTTATGAAGAGCCGAGCAAGCTGACACAGAAAGTCAAACTGAAATAATCCCCAGTTCCCATAAAAGGAGGAGCTCGTTATGTTGTCCTGGTTCGCCGAGAATCTGTCGACCATACTCGTCCTGGTGGTGCTGGTCACCGTGGTTGCTCTGATCATCGTGCATATGGTGAGAAACAGGAGGAAGGGAAAGCTCTCCTGCGGCTGCGGCTGTCAGAATTGCCCCATGAGCGGCAGCTGCCATCAGAATAAGTGATCGTAGCGTTTACACGCGAGGAGAAGCGCACCCGCGCAAAACACCCGAGGCCCGCATGATTGCGGGCCTCGGGTGTTTTGGAGTTATTCCGGGAAATGAAAGTCCGGTCATCATGATTTCTGGCGTTTCCTAGCTTGGCTGGGGCTGAAGCCGGTTTTGGCTTTGAATTGACGGGAAAACAACAGGGCGTCGTCGTAGCCGACGCTGCGGGCGATATGGCCGATTCTCAGGTCGGTTTCCTCCAGAAGGCGCGCGGCGGTCTCCACGCGGTAATTGATCAGATACTGCTGGGGCGAAACGCCCTTTTCCTTTTTAAACAAATCGCTGAAATAGGTGCGGGAAAATCCGAAATCCGCCGCCATGCGGGTGATGGAAATGGGATTGCTGATGTTATTGTGAATAAAATCGGCCACGCGATCGGAAAACGTCCAGGTCGTCAGCCGCCTCTTGTGTTCCTGGCGCGTCAGGTAGCCGATGCATCGCAGCAGCTCGCCTTGTATGCGCAGGGCGTTGGCCTGCCCGTCGATTTTGCTTTCGATATCGTCCAGCTCGCCCAACATGCCGCGGAAAAATTCCAGACAGCCAGGATCGTGCACCACGGGGTTTTCCAGACTAAGGCCGGCGGATTTCACCAGCGCGTCCGCCCGTTCGCCTGTGAAGCCCACCCAGATATATGTATAAGGTTCGATCATGTCCGCGTAGTACACGGTCACGTTATCCGGCGTTATCAGAAACATATCGCCCGTGGACAGGGGGTGGATGGTCGTGCTGTCGTTGAAATAGCCCTTGCCGGTGACGATGTAATGGATGAGGTAAATATCCCGCACGGCCGGTCCATATGTATTGCCGGGCGCGCACTCATGGGTGCCGCATTGTATAATTTCGATATCGTGGTGATTCTGTGGGGTGATGTAGAGAAAATCCGGCTGAAACTTATCCATGTGATTACCCTCCCTGACATATTTCCATATTTTTGAGAAAGAAACAGGTTTTTTTCTATTTACTTCCATTATACTTGTTCATTATAATAAAAGCAAACCTATTGCACAAAAACCAAAGTGAAGAAAAGAAAAATTATAGATATGAGGCATTGATAATAGATCTGCATTATTATTGGCACGATTCGCTTGTTTATAAGGAAGCGATATGACTCGGTAGGATAGAGCGGCAGCGCCTCGAAATAATTCCATGTTTCCGACAGCGGCGGCTCCCTTTACAGTTCAGAAGCAAGCCGATGGAAGTTCATACAACCTTGACCGATTAAGGAGGGTGTTAAGATGACCAAGATGAAAAGGTATCCGCGGTTTCTCGCCTTGCTGGCGACGCTGGCCCTGTTGCTGAACAGCGTGCCCCTTATCCTTCAGGCAGCGGCGGACAATGCCGCTATGACGCTGCGCGTTTTGGAGGATTTCACCGGGCTTGTCCCCGGCGGCGAGGTCGGCAGCCTGACGGTGGACGGCGTAAACAAAGGGACAGTCGCGGCCGCCGAGAGCCCAGGCGCCCTGGGCGGCAACGCTCTGGTCATGCGCAGCGACGCCGTCGTCGGCTGGACCGGCACCGAGGGCTGGGCCGGTTATACGATGAATTTCGCGCCGGGAACGACGTTGGCTGGGGCCGATGCGCTGCTGCTGTATGTCAAGGGACTGACGGTGGACGCCGTTAAAAAGGTGAGGTTTGCCCTCACCGGGACGAAGGCCGGCGGTCAGACAGTCACGGTCACCCCCAAGGGCTGGACAAAATACGATTGCCTCAGCCTGGACAGCGGCACCTGGGGCAGCCTGCCGGAAACCGACGACGCGCAGTCGCTGCGCGTTCCGGGGAATTTCCATGGATATATCCGCCTGCCGCTGGCCAAGCTGACCAACGGGTCGGGCATCGAGAGCCTGACCAGCCTGAAGCTCAATATTCAGGATATCGGCGGCGCTAACGGCACTTTCCTGCTGGGCGGAATTTGGGCGGTGACCGCCAATGCGTCCAGTACGAGCACGAATGTCACGCTGGACGGCGCGACCGAGTCCGTTTCCTTAATTAAGGCCGATGTAGAGGGCCTCTATCTAGAGGTGCTGGAAAACTTCCAATCCAAAGCAATCGGATCCTCTTGGTCGGTGTCCGACGCGGGCAAGGCCACGGGTTCGATTGTGCCCGGCATCGGCTCGGTCGGCGGGGGCAACGCCCTGCGCATCAGCTCGCCGGAACAGACCGGCTGGCCCTATCCATATGTCAGCATACCGATCGGCGTATCGGAGGACGCTCAGGCTGAAAGCACCGGTCTGATGGTGTATATCCGCAACATTCAGCACGGCAGTCGCATCAATATGTATGTCCGTGTAAAGGGCACCAAGGACGGCGCGACGGCGACAGCCGTACCCTTCCCGGGGACGGCCTTCAAGCTGTACAACACCCAGCAAAACGCCTGGCAGGACTCGGGTTCGACCACCAACAATAACCCGCTGGTGCAGCTGCCCGATGAATTCGAGGGGTACGTGTATCTGCCGTTCAGCCAGCTGCAGAAGGACGGCGGCCCGGCTAAAACCGCCTATACGCTGGACGATATTACCTCCATAGAAATCGGCGCGCACAATGTCGGGCCGGCGAAGGGTCCGGTCACCATCGATAATCTCTATCTGGTGCGCCAGCCGGGGGATTTCGCCAGTAACGCCGTGACGCTGGCCGGCGACGAAGCCAATCCGACAACGCTGTATAATCCACAGGCCGTTCTGCATCTCGCCGTGCTGGAGGATTACGCCGACGAGCAGCCCGGCGCCGATTACGGCCAGATGACCGTGGACGGCGCGCCGACGGGCTCGCTCGAGGTGGTGCGGGGGTTGGGCGATATCGCTTCGGGCAACGCTCTCAAGGCGGGCAGCGGCGAAACCGCGAGCGGGATCCCCTATGTCGACGTGCCGGTCAACGTGACCGCCGCGGCCAAACAGGCGGCGAGCGGCCTGATGGTCTACATCCGCGAGGTGAACAAGGCGGGCGGCGAGGCGGTTAATCTTCATGTGCGGGTTCACGGTACGGCCGGGGGCCAGGACGTCATCGCCCGGATGTTTTCCTGGGACACCTCCTATAAGGCGTACGATATCCGGCAGAAAAAGTGGATCGGTCTGGCCATGAACGACGGCAGTTACCTCTGTATGCCGTCGGGATTCGAGGGCTATGTCTACCTGCCGTTCCGTAAGATGGAAAACGCCGATGGATCCAACAATTATAAAGAGTTAGCCATGGATACCATTTCGCGCGTTCAGTACGGCCTGCAGGATGTCGGCGGGGCGAACGGAAGCGCGGTTCTCGGCGCGACGTATCTTGTGATTTACGCCGGATTCCTGAACACCGACGCGGCCACAGTCGCCGGGGTGCACACCGCGGAGCACGGCTCGCTCAATCCCTCCTCGTCCACCATCTACGATCCGGTTTTGCATCTCGATTTCGACGATGCCACCGCGCAGGATAAGAGCGGCTTCGGCAATCACGGCGCCGCCTCCGATGGAGTCACCTATGTAGAGGGCATCAAGGGCAAGGCCGTCCATATTGACAACACGGGCGTTTCCTGGGGCGGGCAGGCCGCGCAGTACGTCAATTTCGGCACGCCGGATAATCTGCGGTTCGGAGAAGAGGATTTTTCTGTCTCCCTGTGGTATAGAGCCGGAAAGACCAAGCCCGCGTCGGGCGTCCTGATCTCCAACAAGGACTGGTTTGACAGCGGCATATCCAAAGGCTTTTCACTGGTTGCCCGGGACAGCGGCCTGAACGCCAATATCGCGGACGGCAAAACCCGGCTCGATCTGCCCGGACAGGGGCAGGGCATCGCCTCACTGAACGACGCGAATTGGCACCAGGTGGTGCTCAGCGTCAGCCGAGAGGGCAACGCCGTGCTGTATCTGGATGGACAGCCGGTCAGCACGAAAGCCGCCAGCGCTCTGGAGGGAGCTCTTGACAACGGCCTTTTCCAGCTTGGCCGCGATACCAAAGGCAAGGGCGGACTTGACAAGGGCGACGTGGACGAAATCAAGGTGTGGCGCAAGGCGCTGTCGGCCACGGAGGTCACGGCCGAATACAAAGCCATTATGGACTATCAGCAGTATAAGGCGCCGGTCCTGTCGGTGGGCTTCGACGGTAATTTGAACGACGACAGCGGCAACGGGTACGACGGCAGGGCCGGTGGCGACGGCGTGGAATACATCGAAGGCATCAGCGGCCAGGGCCTGTTCCTGCATAACCGCACATCTGCCGGGCATCTGTGGGGCAAGCCCGCGGTCAACTGGGTGGATTTCACCGGCAGCGAGCTGAATCTCGGCGGCGGCAGCTTCACGGTGAGCGGATGGTACAAGGCCAATCAGGCCACGCCGGTGCAGGGCGTCCTCTTTACCAATAAGGACGCGTCCGGCAACGGGTTCACCGTACAGGTGGACACCACCCGCGGACTCATCGCCAATATCTGCGCCGGGGGCACCACCCGCTACGTGCCGGCGAACGGCGGCGGCACCGGCATACTCGACCGGGCCTGGCACCATGTGGCGTTTACGGTTGACAGGCAGGGCGAGGCGGTTCTCTATCTCGACGGCCGCGCCATCTTCTCCACCGATGTTTCCACGCTGGCGGGCGATCTGCCCGGAGGCACCTTCACTATCGGCCGGGACAATGTGTCGGGCAAATACGGACTGGATGACGCCAACGTCGACGAGGTACAGGTATACCGCCGCGCTCTGTCGGCGGGGGAGATCGCCGCGCTGCAATCCGATGTGCAGATTCGGCTGAAGATTCGGAGCTATCGGGAGAATCTGGCCAAAATCACCGTCGACAACTATTTTTATAAGCAGGCCGACTTGGATGCGATAATCCAGGCGCTCGATACCCTTGAGGAAGAGATGGACGGCAAAACCATCGCGGAAAAGCAGGCCCTGCTGAACGCGTTCGACAGCCGGTACAACACCTTTATGGAGGGACCGCGTCCGCTCTTCTCCTTCGCGGCGGGCAGTGATCCGCATCTGCGCGAAACCGGGGCGAATCTCGACCGGTTCAACCAGTTCCTCGGGGATGTCAAAACGGCCCTGCCCGACGCAAAAGCGGTGCTGGTATCCGGGGATATGACGGAAAACGGCAGCCAGGCGGAGTTCGACGCCTATTGGAACGCGCTGAAGAAAAACACGCCCGAGGGGACCCTGGTGCTCTCCGCGCTCGGCAACCACGACGCGCGTGGGCCTCTGTCGAGCACGGCTAGCATGGAGCAGCGGTGGGCCAACGCTAAAAAATGGTATCTCGACGGGCTCAACACCTATCTGGGCACGTCGTATACCGACGTGTATTACCATCGGGAAATCGGCGGCTATGATTTCATCACGCTCAACACCGAAAACGCCGACAAGGATATGGCCACCGTGTCCCAGAAGCAGCTTATCTGGTTTGAAAATCAGCTCAAGGCCATTGCTGCGGCCAAGCCTGGCCAGCCCATTTTTGTCCAGATGCATCAGGCGCTGAAGGGCACGCATCCGCTGACCGACGTGGAGACCAACACGGTCGGGGCGGCCAGCGATGCGCTGAAGGCCATTATCGCCAAATACCCGCAGGTGGTATACTTCTCAGGCCATACGCACAACGGCGTCGGCTTCTCCGACATAATCAACGACGGCAAGGGCGTGTTCATCGACCTGCCGAGCATGGAGCACAACGGCCGGGGCAATCCCAGCCTCACCCTGGCGCACTATGTCAGCGTGTACGACGGCTTTATCCGCCTGCGCGTCCGGGATTTCGCCTCCGGCCAATGGCTGCCCGAATACGAACGCATCATCGACATGACCGTCGCCGGCACAGTAGACAAGGACGACCTGCGCGCCTTATACCAGAAGTATATGACCATGGGACAGGGGCGGTATTCCGACGAGACCTGGGCGGTTTACGAGGCGGCGTTCGGCGAAGCCCATCGGGTGCTGAACGACCGTGCGGCCACGCAGGCGCAGGTGAACGATGCCCGCAAAGCGCTGCAGTCGGCCGTAGACGGCCTTGAGGTGGTCCCGGTGGATTTGGCTGCGAACAAGCCGGCCATGGATTTGACCATGCTACAGGATTTCGGCAGCCTCCCGGCCGTCACCGCCACCGACGGCGACATGACGGCGACCCTGGCGTCCGGAAGCCGGGCGCTGGATGGGAAAAACACGCTGGTTCTCGGAGCGGAAACCGCCAAGGGCAGCGACAAGAGCTATAGCGTTTCCATGCCTGCCGGCAGGGATATTTCCCAGCAGCAGGGCCTGCTTCTCTACCTCAAGACCCCGAAGCATAAAGACGGCGAGCGGGAGAGCCGGGTCAGTATTTCGCTCCGTCTGGATACCGGCAAAACCATCGACTGGGCCGGCGCGGTTCTCTCTTATCTCGACAGCGAAACCCAAAACTGGGTGCCGCTGACGGTGCCTTCCAACGGACTGGCCGGTCTGCCCGCCGGATTCGAAGGGTATGTCAAGCTGCTGTTCAGCGATCTGCCGGCGGGCAAGCGCGGCGATATCGCCGCGTCGGGCGCGCTTCAAGCGCTGGAGTTCCGCTGCGGCAATGTGGGCGGCGATGCGTTCGGTTCGCTGCGGCTCGGCGCGGTCTACGGCATCGTGCAGGAGACCGGCGGCCTGACGGCCCGGATAGACGGCAAGGACGCCCGGTTCCTCGTGAACGGCCGGAAGCCGGACGAGGATCAGCAAAAGCTGTTCGCCGCCGCCATGAAGGGCGAAACGCTCCTCGGCTTCAAGGGCTTTGAAAAGGGTGAGGACGCCCGCGCCCGCGGCCTGCAGAAGCTGTATAACGTCGTGGATCCCGACAACATCACCGCCACCTTCGTGGACAGTCCCTCCGGCCTGACGGGCGGCCCCGCCCTCCAGATTGATGCACCACAGGTTCGCGGTTTCTGGGAGACGCCGGGCGGTATTCTCGAAAACGTGTATTATGAAACCTATTATCCGGCGAACACCTACATCGACAACATGCAGGCCTTTATGTTCTATATTCAGACGCCTGACGCGCACCCCGCCGAACCGGACGATCCGTTCACGACCAAGGTGTTTTTCAATCTGCACACGGTGAACGCCGCAGGGGTCGAGCTGTGGACGAACACGGGCGACTGGAATCGGGTGTACTTCCTGGAAAAAGGCTCCGGCGAATGGCAGACGCTGGAGACTGACGCCGGCCATGTCCGGCTGCCGGTCAACACCGAGGGGTATGTGCTTGCGCCGCTCGATCAGTTCAAGACGAATCCCATCGTCAAGGATATGGCCAACCGCCGTCTGCTCGACACCACCTTTATTTTCTCGGGTCTCGGCGGCGAAACCGGGCCGGTGGTCATCGACAACATCTGGTCGGTCATCGACATGGGAGAGAACAATAGGCTGTTCTCCTACAACGGGGCCGATACCTGGTATCTGAGCGAAAACCGCGAGGCGACCATTGCGGATCTGGAGGGCGGCGGCGGATTCGAAGAGGATAAGCTGCTCGATGAGCTGCCCGCCGCCACCATCCTCGACAAATTCATCCACGAACCGGCCTACGAGGACATCACCGCTCACAGCATCACCATGTCGTGGGATGCCCACGAGGACGCGGCGGCGTACCGGGTAGAGATTTACCAGTCGGTCGGCACGAGCGCCGGAATCAAATACAAACTCATCAGCGACAAGACGTTGGACGGGACATCCGCCACCATGGGCGGGCTGGATCCGCTGACTTGGTATTTTGCGGTTGTGCACGTGCTGGACGAGGAAGGCGGCATCACCGGCACGTATCCGAACCTGTTTTTCCAGACGGCGGATGTCGAGGACAATCCGGATAACCCGGACGATCCGAACAACCCGGATAACCCGCATAATCCCGACCGGCCCGAGCCGAATCCGAACCCCGGCACCGGCGTCGCCGCCAGGGTTCTGCTGCCTGTCGCCATGCTGTCCGGCTCGCTCGGGCTGATACTCGTCAGCCGCCGGCGCCGGAGATCTTAAGCGCCGCTGCTACCGGAAGGGTACGGAAAGGAACATGGATATGAAACGAAGCTTGGCCGCCCTTTGTTTGTGTTCGCTGTTCGTCGGGCTGGTTGGTTGCTCGCCGAAGCCCGCGACCAGCGGCCTGGTGTCGCAGCCCGGTGTCGTGTCGGGGGAAACCGCCAGTACGGGAGGAGGATTCACGATGGAATCGACGAATTCCGGCCCGGGCGGCGCGGACAGCTCTGGGGAGCCGGGTCAGACAACCGGCAAGTCGGTGGGGGGAAGCGCCGCGACAGGCTCCGGCAGCACAACGGCCGGAGCCGGCGGCCCCACCCGACCCTCCGCTTATGTGCCGGGCAGGCTAGACATCAAGCAGCGGACGCTGAAGGCCGGCGACGCTGGAATCGACCAAAGGCTGCTGGAAAATCCCGATCGCGGCTTGAGGCTGGAAACCCGTCTGTCGGTTGACGGCGCCACGCCTAACAGTCAGCCCAACGCCATTGACGATTTGCGCGACCAGCGCGACTTTTACCTGGAGGACTCCCCCCAGCTGGCCCAGGCGTACTTTTATCTGAGCGGGTATGCCGACACACCCACGCTGCCCGCCTCCGCGATCACCCGCATGCAGGAATTCTTCGATCAGGCCCGCAAGTGGAACATCAAGCTGCTGCTGCGGTTTGCCTATCAGTACGACCAGCAGAACGGCGGTACGGTCCGCCCCGGCGCCAAGGGAGAAGCGCGGCAATCGGTGATGAACAGCCACCTCGACCAGCTGAAGCCCCTGCTTGAGAAGAACAAGGACATTCTGCACGTGGTGCAGGTCGGCATGATCGGGGCGTGGGGCGAGTGGCACAGCTACAGCGACAGCGGCGACTACGCCATCGACGAGGCGGCCTTGGTGCGCAAGGTGCTGCAAACCGTCCCGGCGGGGGTGTTCGCCCAAATCCGCTTGCCGCAGTACAAGAACCTCATTCCCGCCGCCGACCCGCTGTATAAGCGCATCAGCTTTCATGATGACGCGGTGTTCGGCGTGTACCATCCCTGGAACAAGGAGCTCAGCCCGGGCAAGGAGCAGTATAAGCAGATCACCCGGGAGGCCGCGAACGCGCCGGTGGACGGGGAGATGTTCTGGGGCGGACAGATCAGCAGCGGCGGCACCCCGGTCAACGCCTTTGAAAGCGGCACGAAGGATGAGATCAAGCGTTGGAACGTCATCGGGCTGATGGCGGAGCAGCGCATGACCTCCTTCAGCCTGCGGCATTCCTATCGGGAGACCGATCATGGTTCCGGCAACGGGCCGTACGCGTATTCCATGGAAAAATGGAAGCAGCGCCCGGTCACCAAGACCGAGCTGGATGGGATGGGCCTCTTCTATGCGCCGGGCTGGTTTGAAAAGGACGGCAAGGCTGTTTCCCGCAGCGCCTTCGAATATATGCGGGATTATCTCGGCTACAAGCTGGAGCTGCAGAAATTCTCGGCTGCCGGCGAGCTGAAAACGAACGGCAAGGTCAGCCTGTCCGTGCATCTGACCAATTATGGCTTTTCGGCGGCGTTTAATATCGAAAGCGGCTTTGCCGTCATCGACGACACGGGGAAGGTGCTGACGTCGGTCAAGGCGGGGACCCCCGCCTCCTGGCATTCCCGCGCGCCGGGCGCCGCGGCCGAGCGCAACAGCGGCGGTTTCCTCGGTTTTTCCGACAAAACCCGCCTGACCCACGAGGTCGGCGCCCAGCTGACCCTGCCGAAAAAGGCCGGGAACTATCATATCGCTTTTTATGCCAAGAGCACCAACGGGCGTTTCGTTCACTTTGGCAACCAGATGAAAACCATCAACGGCTATCACGTATTAGAATCGGTATCCGTGGCCTAATTGCTGTACGGAAAGGATGAGGGACATGTCAAAAGCAAAGCGTTTGGCGGCGCTGCTGCTCAGTGGTCTGCTGCTGATCGGGCCGGCGGGCTGTCACAAGGAACCGCAGAAGCCGGAGGGTAGCAGCGGCGCCACCACCGCCGCCACGGCCGGCAGCGGCACCGATGTGAGCACCGACACCGATGCGAGCGGGGAGGCCACCGGCGGCGCGGACACAGGCACCACCTCGAAGCCGGGGATCATCCGGCCGGCCGGCACTACCAAGGGGCAGACGACAAAAAAGGCCGGTACCACGGCGCCTCCGAAGCCGATCGAAATCAAGGAGGACGTGCAGAACGCCAAGTTCAAGAATCTCAAGGGCACCCTGAACATCGTGACCAGCCAGTCCAACCCATACGAGCCCCAGATCATCGCCGAATATGAAGCAAAATACGGCGTGAAGGTGGAGCAGAAGGTCATGGGCTGGGCCAGTTTCCAGTCGCAGCTTGCCAGCATGGTGCAGGCGGGGAATCCCCCCGACGTGGCCAGCATGACCGATGCGACCTCCCTCAACTGGTGCTACGGCAATCTGGCGCAGCCGCTCAACAAATACCTCGATCTGAAATCTCCCACCTGGAATCTGGACGACATGAGCCAGTTCAAGATCGGAACTAACTATTACGGCATCCCGCTGTACGAATACAACGGGTTTATGATCTACTACAACAAGGCCCTTTTCAAAGCACAGAAGCAGCCCGATCCCTATACCGAGTATTATCTCAAAGGCAACTGGACCTTCGAAACCTTCCGCAAGGTGGCCAAGGCCATGACCATTGTGGAGGGCGGCACGGTCAAGACGCAGGGCTTTGCGACCTGGTATTTCCCGGTTTTTGTGCTGGCCAGCGGAGGAAGCATCCTCAAGGAGCAGAACCGCACCTATGTGTCGGATTTGCAGAATCCGGCTACCGCCCGGGGTATGAACTTCCTGCGCGATCTGTATATGGATGGTTCGTTTGATTACCGGGTGCGGGGTTTCACCGAATTCGGTAACGGCAAGGCGGCCATGGTGGCGGAGCGGCCCCAGAACCTTATCGGCGACCACGACTACTACGCCTCCATGAAGGACAACATCGGCGTGGTGCCGTTCCCGAAAATGGACAAGAATTCGAAGGCTTACGCGCCCGCGCTGATGACAGCCAATTTTGTGCCCAACAAGGCCCGCAACCCGCTGGCCGGCGTGGCATGGATTTATTACAACCACCGCCGCGCCATCGACGGCGAGGCCAACGGCAACGCCTCCGTGCTGGAACAGCGCCGCCGCAGCGTATCGGACGAACATAAGAAAATTTTTGACGACTACTTCAAGTCCGCCGTCAAGATCACCACCAAGCTGGAAGGCCTCACCGGCTGGAGCGACGAGCTGCGCGGGCAGTTTTGGGGCGAAATCCTCACCGAATCCCCGAGCAACTCGAAACCGGCCGAAGAAGCCATTGCCGGCATGGAAAACATCATCAAGACCCATCTGAAGCTGACGGTTGGCGGCTGACAGAGACAGCCGGCGGATATTGAACGGAGCAGGAAGGACGGTGATCCCCGTGGGTCAAAAATGCAAACGCCCCGTTACCAACGCCCGCCGGCGGGCGCGGGCCGGCCGCCTGTTCGTCCTGCCGTGGCTGATTGGCGCGCTCCTGTTTTTCGTTCAGCCGCTGGTGCAGGTGGTGCAGTATGCCTTTACTAACCTGCAGTTTTCGCCGGACGTGGGCATGGTGCTCGAGCCGTTAGACGGCCTGTTCGACAACTTCCGTTTCGCGTTCCTCGAGGACACCAATTTTCCCCGGCGGCTGGTGGATTCCCTGACCTCCATGCTCTACCAGATTCCGGTTATCCTGCTGTTCAGCCTGTTCGTGGCCATTGTTCTGGGGCAGAAGTTCCGGGGGCGCGGCGTCATGCGCGCCATCTTTTTCCTGCCGGTCATCGTGACCTCCGGGGTGATAGCCACGGTTATCCGCACCAGCATGGCCGGTGTCACGCTCGGCGCGGGGGATTCCGCCGGGATTTTCAACGCGACGGTGCTGATGGATACGCTTGTGCGTTCGGGCATGCCCGACGGCCTGGTCAGCACCGTGGGCGGCATGGTGTCCAACGTGTCGGATCTTGTCTGGAAAAGCGGGGTGCAGATTCTGATTTTTCTCACGGGCATTTTGGCTATTCCAGAGTCGCATTACGACGTGGCCCGGGTGGAGGGCGCCACCGGGTGGGACACCTTCTGCAAGGTGGTGTTTCCCACCGTCGTCCCTTACATACTAGTGAACTTCGTGTACACCATGATCGATATCTTCGTCAGCTATGACAACGCCGTCATGCGCTGGATTTCCGACCTGACGCTGGGCATTCAGAAATCGTACGCGGCCGCCATGGCCCTGTCGTACTTTCTTATCATCATGGGCAGCATCGCGGTGATTTTGGGGCTTGTCACCCTGTTCACCCGCGCGCGTCGGAAGGGGGCGAGAGGATGAAACGCACCGCGGAAGGACACTCCGGCCTCCCGTCCACCGCCTCGCCCCTGCCCTATCTGGGCGGTGCGGCGTGGAGCGCCGTGCGCTTCTTGTTTTTGCTGTGTATGGCGTTTATCATTCTCTATCCGCTGGTTTACATGCTGAGTCTGTCGATCCGCGAGGGACGGGACGTGTACGATATGTCGGTCGTGTGGATACCCAAGCACTACACGCTCGACAACTTTAAGACAGTTTTCGGTCCGCTGAATTTCGCCGAAGTGATGAAAAACAGCGGAATCCTCGCGGTCACCTGCACCGTGCTGTCGGTCTTCGTGTGCTCGCTGGCCGGCTACGGCTTCGCGCGCTTTCAGTTCCGCGAAAACCGGCTGCTGTTCCTTGTGGTCATCCTGACAATTTTGATTCCTCCTCAGCTGACGGGTCTTCCCAATTATGTGTTGTTCAGCTCCTTCGACTTTTTCGGCTTGTTCCGGGCGATTACGGGGCACGCAACGAATCTCAATCTGCTCAACAATATGGGTGTGATGATGCTGATGGCCGCGCTGGGGCAGGGGCTGCGGGCGGGCCTGTTCATCTTCATTTTCCGCCAGTATTACAAGGGCGTCCCGAACGAGCTGGAACAGGCGGCGGTGATCGACGGCTGCGGCTATACGGCGACCTACTTCCGCATCATGCTGCCGAACGCGGGCGGGCCCATCCGTATTTGTACGCTGTTCTCGCTGGTATGGTACTGGAGCGATTACTACACGCTTTCCACCTACCTGCCCGATGTGCGGATCGTTTCCAGCGTGCTGGGCGACATGCGCAGCTCGCTGCAACACATTCTGGCGCAGGACGCCCTCGATCCCTATAAAATCATCACGATTGAGCAGGCCGCCTGCATCGCCAGCGTCCTGCCGCTGCTCCTGCTCTTTCTCATCGTGCAGAAGACGTTTGCGCGCAGCGTGGAAACCACCGGCCTGGTCGGCTGAGTACGGAAAGGAACGTGAGCAGATATGCGCTTTTCACGCGGAACACGGCTGGCGGCCTGCCTGCTTGCGCTTTCCATAAGCCTTCCGGGCGGGCTGGCCCGCGCGGCGGAGAGCGCCGAATCGCCTCTCACCCTGACGGAGGGC
This sequence comes from uncultured Oscillospiraceae bacterium, assembly GCA_900546265.1. Classification (GTDB taxonomy): domain Bacteria; phylum Bacillota; class Clostridia; order Oscillospirales; family Acutalibacteraceae; genus UMGS856. The sequence continues at coordinate 45,103 of URCA01000013.1, forward strand.
CAGTCTGTCACCCTGACGCTGGAGGCCCCGCAGACGGGCGAATACCGGCTGGAGCTGGAGTTCATGGCGCTGACGGGCAAAACGGTCAATCCGCAGGCGACTCTCTCTCTCGGGGAGGCCTACCGCACCTCGGTCACCCTTCCCCGCCTATGGAAGGATTTGCGGCAGGGAGATCGGTTTGCCGTGGATGAGAAGGGCAACGAGCTGGTTCCCCGACAGGAGGAGCTTTTCGAGCGCCAGACGGTTGTTCTGTCCCTCGTCGGAGGCGGACAGCCGGTGAAGCTGGAGGCGGGCCGGTACACGCTGACCCTGACGATGACGGCCAAATCCATCGAGCTGTACGGTGCGCGCCTGGTGCCCGCCGTCGGCCGCAGCTATGCCGCCTATACCGAGGAGCAGGCCGATAAGCCAGCGGGGGAGACGGTTCCCATCTATCTGGAAGCGGAGCTGCCGTCCCGCAAGTCCTCCGCGGGCCTTACGGCCACCTTCGACAACAGCTCCCCCGATATCAGCCCCAGCGCCGCCGATCGCACGCTGCTCGGCTTGATTTCAGCCGGTTCACGGGAGGGCCAGTGGCTGGAATGGGAATTCGAGGCCGCACAGCCGGGCTTTTATAAGCTGACCATCGGCTACCGGCAGAACAGCATGCGGGGGCTCGGGGTGCGCCGCGGCGTCACCCTAGACGGCAAACCCCTGTTCGACGAGCTGGACGAACTGGTTTTTCCTTATACCGAGTCGTTCGCCGCCCTGACGCCGGGTGGGGAGTCGCCTTACCAGATTTATCTGGACAAGGGAAAGCACACCCTGCGCCTGACGGCGACGCGTGGGCAGCTGGTGGAACCGCTGGCGGCGCTGGATCAGGCGATCGATCGCATGAACAAGGCCTACCGCGATATTCTGGTCATCACCGGGACGACCCCCGATCCCTATCGCGACTACTATCTGGAAAAGGAAATCCCCACCCTGCTGGACGATCTCGCCTGGTGCCGGGATACCTTGCGCGCCGGCGCGCGCTGCATCGAAGCCTTGACGGGAGGCCGGAGAGGAAGCGAGACGAGCCCCATCGACGAAGCGGTCCGCACCCTCGACGGCCTGCTGGAAAAGCCCTATCTCATTGCCCAGAGGCTGAGCCTGTACAAAGCGCAAATTGATGCGGTGGCCAACCAGAGCGCCTATCTGAGCAGCCAGCCTCTGGAGCTGGATACGCTGGAGCTGCTGCCTGTGGAGGAGGCGTCCCACCGCCGGACACACAGCCTCCTCGAGCGGATAGGGTATCGCGCCGCGGTGTTCTTCCAGTCCTTCCTCAAGGACTACAGCTCGTCCACCGCTGTGCAGGCATCCGGCCCCCCGCTGAAGGTGTGGATCAGCGTTTCGGAGCTGCTGACCACCGGGTCGGCCGCCGGGCGGGAGCAGATGCAGGTGCTGCAGCGGCTGTGCGCCGAGGAGTTTCCTTATCCGGTGGAGCTGGCTCTGGTGAATACGAACGATGTCATCACCCAGGCCATCGTGTCGGGGAAGGGGCCCGACGTCGCCCTGTTCGTACCCGAGCAGACGGTGATCAATCTGGCCGTTCGCGGCGCGCTGGCCGATTTTCAGACGATGGACGGCATCGAAACGGTAAAGGAGCGCTTTCATCCTTCCGCCTTGGTGGCGGCGGGCTGGAACGGCGGGCTGTACGCTCTGCCGGAAACGCAGACGTGGTTCATGCTCTTCTGCCGGACGGATATTCTAAACGAGCTGGGCCTCGATATTCCGGACACCTGGGACGAACTGTATCACGTCCTCCAGGTGCTGCGCCAACGGAACATGCTCGTGGGCGTGCCCGAGGACCAGCGGGTGTACGAAATGCTGCTGCTGCAGCGCGGCGGCCGGGTGTTCAATACGGATTTGACGGCCACCGACATGGAGAGCGACGTGTCTGTCGGGGCGTTTGCCGCTTGGACCGATTTCTTTGTCAAGCATTCCACGCCGGTCGCCTACGACTTTTACAACCGGTTCCGTACCGGCGAAATGCCCATCGGCATCGTCAACTATACCCTGTATAACCAGCTGCAGGTGGCCGCTCCCGAAATCCGCGGCTTGTGGGAAATGGCGCCGGTGCCCGGCGTCGAGGTGAACGGGGAGTTAAACCGTGCCCAATCCTGCGTGGTCAACGGCTGCGTCGTGGTGCAGAGCAGCGCCCTGCGCGACAAGGCGTTCGCCTTTGCGGACTGGTGGACGAGTGACGAAACGCAGGGGCGTTTCGGGCTGGACAGCGAAATTCTTCTGGGGGCCTCGGCCCGGTACAACACGGCCAATGTGGCGGCCGCCGCCGAGCTGGGCTGGACCGATCGCGAGCAGGCGACCCTTTCCGCCGCGAGGCAGGCACTGTGGGATATCGAGCAGACGCCCGCGTCCTATTATTACAATCGCAACATTCTAAACGCGTTCCGCCGGGTGGTCTACAATTACGAAACGCCGCGGGACGTGATTGGGCGGTATGCGCGGGAAATCGATCGGGAGCTTGTGCGCAAGCGCAAGCAGCTGGGCTAAGACGAGGGAGGGGAAGAAATGACCGGGCTGAAACGGTTTTTCAAGAAATACGGAGCCAGCTATTTTCTCCTGTCCTTCTGGCTCGTTCTTTTCCTCTTTTTTACCGTGATTCCTATCGTCGCCTCGGTACTGCTCAGCTTTACCGACTTCGATATGGTCAACGCTTTGAAGCCGGTGGGCGTCGACAACTACATCCGCCTGCTGCTCGACGACGATATTTTTATCAAGGCGCTGGGCAACACGCTGTTTTACGCCCTCCTGACCGGCCCGGCCGGGTACCTTCTGAGCTTCATCGTGGCGTGGCTTATCAATGAGACGGGCCGCAACATGCGCGCGGCGCTCACCCTCATATTTTACGCGCCCGCCCTCGCCGGCAACGTCTTTATGGCGTGGCAGTATATTTTCAGCGGCGACGCTTACGGCATTCTCAACAGTCTTCTCATGCGCTTCGGCTTCATTGCCGAGGCCATCCAGTGGCAGAACGATCCGCAGTACAATTCCATCGTGGTGATTACGGTCATCCTGTGGATGAGCATGGGGGCCGGCTTCCTCTCGTTTGTGGCGGGCTTCAAGCAGCTTAATACCAGTCTCTATGAGGCGGCGGCGATGGACGGCCTGCACAACCGGTGGCAGGAGCTGTGGTACATCACGCTGCCGCAGATGGTGCCCCAGCTACTCATCGGCGCGGTGCTGACCATTTCCACCTCGTTTGCCGTGGGCTATCAGAACTCCGTGCTGACCGGCAATCCCTCCACCGACTATTCCACCCATACCGTCGTGCTGCACATGTCGGATTATGGCTATACACGCCTGGAAATGGGTTACGCCTGCACGGTGGCGGTGGTGCTTTTCGTCATCATGATCGCCACTTGGACCCTGATAAACCGGGGACTGCGCAGCCTGTCCAACGATTGACGGCATCCCCAGAGAGGAGTTGATAACCGTGAGAACACTGCTGCGGCACCGACGGCGCATTTCCCGCTCGGCGGGAGGCAATTTTCTGGTGGCTCTTTTCCTGTTGCTGCTGGGCGCGTTCATGCTGCTGCCCATCTACTATACGGTGGTCAATTCCCTCAAGCCCATTCACGAGCTGTTTCTGTTTCCGCCCCGGCTGTATGTGACAAGCCCCACCCTGGATAATTTCCGCGGTCTTATCCGCATCCAGGGGCAGGCGCCGGTTCCCTTTGAACGCTACGCATTCAACAGCCTGTTCGTGACCGTGGCGGCCACCGGCGGCTTCATGCTGGCCGCCTCCATGGCGGCCTATCCGCTGGCGAAGCATAGGTTTCCGGGGAAAAAGGTGATTTTGCAGCTGGTGGTGTTCGCCATCCTGTTTCGCACCGAGGTCACGGCGGTGCCGCAGTATATCCTTATGGTGAAAACCCGCCTCATCGATACCTACGCCGCCCTGATTCTCCCCGCGTTGGCGACCTCCTTCGGGGTGTTCCTCATGACGCAGTTCGCCGAGGGCATTCCGGAGGAAATCCTCGAATCGGCCCGCATCGACGGAGCCAAGGAAATCCCGCTGTTTTTCCGCATGGTGCTGCCCATGGTGCGGCCGGCCTGGCTGACCCTCGGGATATTCACCTTCACCAGCGTATGGAGTACGACCGGCACGCAGTTCATTTACAGCGAGGAGCTCAAGATGCTGCCCGCCATGCTCGCCCAAATCGGGGGCGCGGGATTGTCGCGCGCAGGCGTTTCGGCAGCGGTCAGCGTGCTGCTCATGGTGCCGCCGGTGGTGATGTTCCTCTTTTGTCAGCGTTCCGTTATCGAAACCATGGCCCATTCGGGCCTTAAATCCTAGGTAAGCGATGAACCAATCACGCCTGACGGCTCAGCGGCGACTTGGCGGAGAAATCCCCTGCACCAATCCAACCGCTGGATTTCATCATCGCTTACCTAGGGCTACTCGCCGGAGAAGGGGGAAAGACGGTGTATAAGCGTATCGTTTGCCTGCTGGCGGCCGCCGTGTTTTTCATGACCGGCCTCAAGGCGTCGGCGGGATATTATTACGACAGGCGGGGCCGCTCGGTCGCCGCGCCCGACACCTATGTGGCCGGCGGCCTTCTCGACGGGAACGCGCTGGGGATCGGCTCGTTCGATGCGATCGGGGATCTGTATGTCGACGGCGAGGAGGCCCTGTACATCGCGGACACGGGCAACGATCGGGTGGTCGTTCTGTCTGCGGACGACACCGTGCGGCGGGTGGTGGAAACGGTGGAAACCGATGAAGGCCCGGTGCCGCTGAACGCGCCCGAGGGCGTGTTTTATCACAACGGCCTGCTGTATATCTGCAACACGGGCGGCGGCGAGGTGCTGGCCGTGGACGCGGACAACCGCGTGGTGCGCCGTCTGGGGAAGCCGGAATCCGCCAGCCTGTCGGAGGAGGCGGTTTTCAAGCCCTCCAAGGTGGCTGTTAACGCGTCAGGGGCGGTGTTCGTCGCCGCCTCCGGTATCTATTTGGGTCTGCTGCAATACGGGACCGACGATGTATTCGCCAACTTTTTCGGCGCCGCCAAGGTGGAGGTGACGCCCGACGTGGTGCTGGCCGCCATGTGGAAAAGCCTGTTCACCGACGCCCAGCGGGAATCCCTCAAGCGGGAAATCTCCACGGAATACGCCAACCTGTTTATCGACAGCGAGGATTTTGTGTTTACGGTGACGTCCACGGTCAACGAAAAACAGGTCAGCCGCCTTAATGCGGCGGGAGAGAACATCCTCAAATATCCCGGCTACGACGACGCCTCTCTTTTTACCTCCGGATACAACCGCAACAACTTCGGAGATCAGGAGTTCGACTACTCCAAGGGCTATAAAATTGTCAGCCAGCTGACCGACCTGCATGTCGACGCGGAGGGGATCCTGACCGTGCTCGACAGCCGTCGGGGCAAAGTGCTGCAGTTCGACAGCGAGCTGAATCCCATCGGGGTATTCGGCGGCACCGGCGACCAGCGCGGCTTTTTCCGCGGCGCGGCGGCCCTTGAGAAGCAGGGGGAGGCCTATCTTATTGCCGATGGGGATAAAAACACCATTACCCGCATGGTGCCCACCGGATATATCCGCACGGTGCGGGAGGCGCTGGCCGGCTACCGGCAAGGAGAATATGCCCGCTCGGAGGAGCTGTGGAACGAGGTGCTTGCCTCCAACCCGCACTTTACCGTCGCCTATCGCAGCATCGGCCGCGCCCTGCTGGCCGATGGCGACTGCCGGGCGGCGATGGAATACCTGCGGGAGGGCGACGACCGGTATTATTATTCGCTCGCCCTGCAGGAATACCGCCGGGATTTCATCCGGAACAACCTACTCTGGCTGCTGCCCGCCATGCTCGCCGTCCTGGCGGGGCTGGTTGTGGGCTGGCGCCGCTTGAAACGATGGCTGCAATCCTGATGTCGCATGAAAGGAGGGGATCCCATGTCCAACCTGCGCAAATTCCTGCAGCTGAGCTATAACCGCGTCCGGTATCGGGAGCTGGTCGAACCCCACGGCAGAGCCTTTGATAAATCTCGCTTTCTCGTGCCGTTCCGTCAGTTTTTGCATCCCCTCCAGACCTATGGCGCTATGAAATTCGAGGGGCGGGGCTCTCTGCCGCTGGCCAATTGTCTGGCCCTTTTGTATCTGGCGTGCCAGGTGGCGCGCTACTTTGGAACCGGCTATCTGTTCAACGGCAACGAGCCGGAGAATTTCAACCTGCTGACAACGCTCGCGTCCACCGTCGGCCTGCTCGTCCTATGGACGGTGTGCAACTGGACGACCAGTGCCCTGCTGGAGGGGGAGGGGTCCATCCGGGAACTGTGGATAGCCTCCTGCTACGCTACCCTTCCCTATTTGGTCATCGTCCTGCCGCTGACCGGGCTGTCGGGCGTGTTCACGCTGCCGGAGGCGGTATTCCTGAACACCGGTCTGGCCATCGCCCAGGGGTGGATGCTGGTGCTGCTGTTCTGCGGCACCATGATTACACAACAATTCACGGTGTCCCGCACCATCGTCTGTGTGCTGCTGACCATCCTCCTGATGCTGGGAGTGGTGTTTCTGCTGCTGCTTTTCTTCACCATTTTTCAGCAGGTGGCCGGCTTTGTGTCCACCGTGTTCGCGGAACTAACCCGTCGGGGATAACCGGCGCGGGGGTAGAGAAAGGAGTGTCGGCCATGAAATGGCGCGCGTGTACAGCGGTCGTTGTCCTGCTTTTTGCCACCGCCCTGCATATCGCGGCGGGTCCCGCCCAGCCCGATTCTGACGGGCAGACGGCCACCCGGGCGTTCGAGCCGGACGAAAACATGGTGCAGGCCGAAACCGGTGCGGGCCGGTACTCCCTGTGGATGAACGCCCTGAACGCGGCGGTATGCCTTGCGGATGAAAAAACAGGAAACACTTGGTGGACCAATCCGATCGCCCCCAAGCTGGACGTGTTTACCACCGACGCCGCCATCGAGGAAATGCGGGCGCAATTGGTGGTGCGGTATTACAACGAGGACAAGGTGGTGAAAACCGTCAACACCGTCCAGTGCCTGGAGAACGACACGGTGCAGATCAGCCATATTCCCGACGGGTTCCAGGCGGTTTACGATTTTACCGGGCCCGAGGAGAATTTTTCTCTCACCCTGCAATACACGCTGACCGGCGATCGCCTGCAGGTCGCGCTGCCCGCGGGGGGGATCGAGGAGCGGGGGAGCGCGCGCATCAGCGAGGTGGACGTGCTGCCGCACTTCCTGTCCGGCAATCGGGACGAGGAAGGCTATCTTTTTCTGCCGGACGGGGCAGGGGCCCTGATGACCTTCGCCGACTATAAGCCGAACGCTGCTCCCTACCGGCAGACGGTTTACGGCCGGGATACCGCCGTCTCCCTGCAATATGAGGAGGGAAAGCCTTTGACCGCCTCTCTCCCGGTGCTGGGGATGGTGAAAGAGGGCGCGGGGCTGCTGGCGGTGATCGAGGGCAACGCGGCGGCCGCCGTCCTGAGCGCGGTGCCCACGGGCGTTTACGCCGACTGCGCCAACGCGGGCGTTACCTTTGTCCTGCGTCAGATGGATCGGGCGGTCATCGCCAACAAGGACTGGACCTACAACGAATACCCCGTGGTGAATCCGAATCGCAGCGCCAACGACTGTGTACTCGCGTTTTATCCGGTGCCCGAAAACGCCGATTACAGCGTTTTGGCCGGCCGCTACCGGGACTTGCTCGATGAAACGGCGCACCGCGCACCCGCTTCCTCTTTTCTGCACGGGACGCTGGAATTCTATGGTCACGGCTGGAAGACAGCCACATTTTTGGGATTTCCCGTCAAGAAAAATGTGACGGCCACCACCTTTGCGCAGGTGCGCGCTTCGGTTGATCGGTTTGCGGAACGGGGCCTGACCCAGCTGGGTGTTCAGCTGATCGGCTTCGGCGACGAGGGATACGAGCGGTCCTCCTCCGACAAAATGAAACCGGCCGGCTCCCTGGGCGGTCGCAAGGGCCTGGAGGTTCTGATCGGCAGTTTGCCAGACGGCGGCCAGGTCTTTTGGAGCCAGGATTTGGTGCGGCTGTTCGGCAGCAGCCGGAACGCGATACAAAGCCTCAGCCATGTGACGGTCAAGGGCGGGCGCTATCTGCTTTCCACCGGCGCGATGGAGGAGAACGGCAGGCGGTGGCAGTACAGCCGCGCGGACACCGTCCTTCGCCGGGCCGGGACGCTGGAAAACAGCTTGAGCGACGGCCTCGGGGTCGATTTGGGGCTGGCCGGGGCAGAGCTGTACAGCGATTACAGTGACGCGCGGCCGATGGAACGGGAGCAGGCCTCCGCCGATATGGCGGCCGCGCTGGACGCCTTTGGCAAGCGGCCCGTGGCGGTGGCGGGAGGCAATCTGTACGCCGCGCTGCGCGCCGATCTGATAACGGATTTGCCTGCGGGGGCCTCCGGATTCGACTGTATGTCCGCGTCTGTGCCCTTTTACGGCATGGTGTTTTACGGATACGCCAGCCTGTGCGGCACACCGCTCAACACGGTGGACGACTGGGACGAGGCGCTGCTCGACTGCCTGGAGTACGGCGTAGCGCCGGCGTGGCAATTGACCGGCTGTTCCAACCGTGCCCTGCGGGAGACCTCGCTGTCCTTTCTGTATAATACCGCCGCCGACGAGGTGGCGGAGCGGGCCATATCCCTGCTTGAACGGTACGAGGAAACGGCGGCGCGCCTGGACGGCCGGCGGATGCTCAGCCATCGGCGGGAAAACGGCGTCGTTCAGGCGGCGTACAGCGGGAACGTGCGGCTGGTTATCAACCGCAGCGGACAGCCCACTGTGTTCGAGGGGGTCTCTTTGCCGCCCGGTGAGTGGCGGATATTGGAATAAAAGAGGTGGGAAGAGATGAGGAAGGACACCGTCAATATGGCGATCACCGGACTGGGGGTCCGGGGCATGATGCTGCTGGAGGAGCTGCTGACCATACCGGCCGTGCGGATAGCGGCTGTCTGCGATATCTATGAGGATCGGATGCGGGCGGGAGCCGATCGGGCAGCGGCCGCCGGGCAGGCCCGCCCGGCCGTCTATACCGATTACCGGGAAATGCTGGCGGCGGGCGGCCTGGACGGCGTAGTGGTCGCCTGCGACTGGACCGCCCATATGCCGGTGACGCGGGCCGCTCTGAAGGCGGGGGTTCCCGTCGGCCTGGAGGTGGGCGGCGCCACCAGCCTGTTTGAATGCTTCGAGCTGGTTCGCCTGTCGGAGGAAACCGGCGTTCCCTGCATGCTGTTGGAAAACTGCTGTTACGGGCGGGAGGAAATGGCGGTTCTCCATATGATTAAGCTGGGGGTTCTCGGGGAGATTATCCACTGCGCCTGCGGCTATCTGCATGACCTGCGGGAGGAGATCTGCCTCGGGCGGGAAAACCGGCATTATCGCCTCGACAACTACCTGCATCGCAACGGAGACAACTATCCCACGCACGGCATCGGCCCTATTGCCCAGTACCTGGGGATCAACCGCGGGAACCGGTTTTTGTCTCTTTCCTCGGTGGCGAGCAAATCTCGGGGGCTGCGCAACTGGGCGGCCGCCCATCTGCCTGCCGATCACCCCCTGCAGGAGCGAACGTTCAACCAGGCCGATGTGGTAACCACCATGATACAGTGCGCCAACGGCGAGACGGTGCTTTGCACGCTGAACACCTGCCTGCCCCGTCCGTATTCCCGCGGGGGACTGGTGCAGGGCACCAAGGGGATCTGGATGGAGGAGGGGCGCCGCCTGCATCTGGACGGTCGGGGCGAGGCCGACGAGTGGATACCCGCCGATCAGTATCTGGCTGAGTTCGATCATCCCTTATGGGTGGAATACCAGCGGCAGGGGGTGCACGAGGCGGGACACGACGGCATGGATTATCTGTGCATGTGCGCGCTGGTGGAGAGCATTCAAGAGGGGATTGCCCCGCCCATCGACGTATACGATGCCGCCACCTGGATGGCGATTACCGTTCTGTCCGAGCAATCGGTCGCCCTGGGCGGCGCGCCGGTCGCCTTCCCCGATTTTACCGGCGGGGAATGGATCCATCGCCGGCCGGGGCCGGTCAGCAAATACGCGCTCGATCGCATATGCGGCGAGCTGTTCTGAATGTACCCCATTGGGAAAGGAAGCTTGTAGATGAAACGATGGCTTTCCGTAAGTCTGGCAGTCTGGTTGATCCTGAGCATCTTCTGCGGCCCTCTGGCCATTTCCGCAGACACGGAGGATTCCGGCGGCTTCACGGCGCGGCGGATGCCGCTTCCCCTGAACAACGACAAAGCGGCGGCGGGAACGGTGATTCTGTCAAACAGCGCCGGGGTGGAGCAGGGCAATCTCACCTATCACGACGGACGCAGCTCCCAGACGGCGGGTGACGGCAGCGGCTGGCAGCTGGTCACGTATAACCGCGCCCTGCACACCGCGAATTCGCCGGTGCGCATGCTGGTGACGTCCAACCCGACGGGGCTGACGAGCAACCTGTATGCGCTGGACGCCACGACGGAGCAGACGGCGGAGAACGCCAACCGCGCCACCTCCTTCAGCTATTATTTCAACCACACGCAGAACGCCGTGCCGCTCGCGGGCGGAGAAGGGATCATGTTTTATGTCGATATGCCCGCCGACGCCGCCGGCAAGACGGTGCATAACCAGCTGTCTCTCTGGTTTGTCGTGCAGAGAGGATCCAGCGCGTTCTGGTACGGTCTGGGAGACAGCCGCCGCCGCTCCTACGCGCTGGACGCCGCGGGGAATCTGTACGATCTGGCCCCCGACGGCAACCGCTGCTTGACCATGCCGTCCAACCGTTTCCGGGGCTATGTGTACATTCCCTTTGCCAGCCTGACGAACGCCGGCGGCGCGCCCTACACGCCAGAGGCGGGAGACAAGCTGTACCAAATCCAAATGCAGGTGAGGGATTTCGGCGGCGCTTCCGGCCCTCTGCGGCAGGGCTCTTGTATGATTACGACCGGCAGCCCGCTGTACGCGCCTCGCCCGACCCTTGTCCTCTTTGAGGGGGAGAGTGCGCGGGAACTATTCACCGGCCAGCCGCCGGCGCCGCCCGATGCCGTCCAGGGCTTCACGGCCCGCTCGATGCCGGTGCCGCTGCACAACGATAAAGCGGCCGCAGGCACCGTTGTCCTTTCGAAAAACACAGGTGTGGAGACGGCGGGAATCACCTATCACGACGGCCGCAGCTCTCAGACGGCGAGCGACGGCAGCGGCTGGCAGCTGGTCACCTACAACGGCCTGCTGCGAACCGACCAATCGCCGGTGCATATAAAAGCGGCGGTCAATCCGACCGGGCTGATTTCCGCCAAGGCGTACGCCCTGGGTGCGGACACCGTGCAGACCGCGCCCGCGGCCAACAACAACAAATCCTTCAACTACTATTTCAATCATACGGCCAATCCGGTGCCGCTTGCGGGCGGCGAGGGCTTCCTGTTCTATGTGCGAATGCCGGACGACGCGCCGGATACCTCGTCGCATAATCAGATCGTGCCCTGGTTTATCGTCCAGAAGGCCTCCGGGTACACCTGGTATCATGTGAAAAACGCGGACAGGCGTGTATACGCCCTTTCAGAGCGGGGAGACCCGACGCCGCAGGCGCTGGCGGTCAGCACGAGCGGCTGTATCACGCTGCCCGAAAACGGGTTCCAGGGCTATGTGTACATCCCCTTTTCCAGTTTGTCGGACAGCGCATCCGCCCCCTATACACCGGGAACGGCCGACAAGCTGTATCAGATCCAAATGCAGGTGCGGGATTTCGGCGGGGCACTGGGATCCTTCCTGAACGCCTCGTACATGGTGACCACCAGCAGCCCATTGACCGCTGACGTCCCTTACGCCGTACGGCTGGACGGCGCGCCGGCCGTCGACATATTCAACGGGGCCGCTCCCGGTATCCGGGGCGTATCCACCGCGTTGCAGCTCCCCTTCCTGAGCGGCTACAAGCTGGGCGGACAGCTGGCGGCGGATCGCGCTTTCGATATACAGACGGGAAGCGGTACGAGTCGCGGCGATTTGTCTATCCAGCCGGTGGATGCTCTCAACGACCTGTCCGATTTCCCCATGCTGGAAATCGGCACGGTATCCGCCGCCCAGCCGGTGCTGGACAACACAGCCGCGTCCAGCAAGCTGGCCGTCACCTACCGCGCCTACTGGCAGGTGGATTTGAGCGGCGCGGACGCGCTGATGCTGTATTTGAAAATGCCCGCGGCGCCCGCCGGGACTTCCTCGTTTATCTTCAGCCTTCCCATCACGCGCGGCGGGGCGACCGTCACCTCCAGCCTCTCAGCTGGCAAGCCATTTTACACACTGGCCAAGGGGACGGAAAGCTGGCAGCAGCAGACCGGCGCATATCAGACTGTCACCCTGCCCGGCGGGTTTGAGGGGTGGGTGCGTATTCCGCTCTCCTCCTTCAATCAGCCGATGGCCGACGCGGTGCTCACGGGAATCACGTTCCGCTTTCGGGATTTCGGCGGGGGCCTGGGTGCGGGAACAGTGGGCTCGTTTCTGCTGGCGACTAACACCCTGATGACGGGCGATCGCCTGGTGGCTGATAACCGGAATACCGCTGCTCCACTGTTCCGCGATACCCGGATCATACCGGCCGCCGTCCAGAAGACGCTGCCGTCCCTTCCGGCGGAAAACGACAAGGTTCTGGAGCTTAATCCGGACAGGGGCTTTCGCTCGGAGGTAATGCAGGACATTAAGGTGCTGGCGGCAAATGGCAGCTACGAGCGGATGAAAGCGGCCGCGGGCCAGGCCATAGAAAACCAACTGGCGGGGCAGGGGCCCACCACGGTGATGCAGGTCTATCTGTATCTGAGCGGATACAACAGCGGGGACATTCCGCAGGCGGGCCTGGACGCCGTCGAAGCCTTTTTGGACGCGTTAAAGAGCAGAAATAAAAAAGCCCTGCTGCGGTTTGCCTACGCGAAGGACATCGGTGACGCGGCCACCGACGCGCCCCAGGCCATCATGCTGCGCCATATGGATCAGCTGGCCCCGGTGATCAACCGGTGGAAGGACACCATCCACGCCTTGCAGGCGGGAATTGTGGGGGCCTGGGGCGAATGGCACGGCGAATCCTACGCCATCGACAAGACCGCCGTGCTAAACAAGATCGTGGGCACCCTGCTGCCGCCGGGCACCTACCTGCAAATGCGCCTGCCGGATTATAAGAATCTCCTGCCTTCCTCCCACCCCGCCTATTCCCGCATCGGCATTCACAACGACGCGGTTTTTGGGAAAATCCCCAACAAGGGCTACGGCACCGGCGGTCTGGACGCCGGCAGCGCCCAATGGAACCAGCTGGTCACCCAGGCCCCGTACGCGCCGCAGGACGGGGAGCTCTATTACAGCACGTGGAACCAGACCAACAACGTCTACTGCGACGGCTACGAGGCGATCCGGCAGTTTTCTGAGCATCGCTTCACCACCTTCAGCCACTACCATGGTTATTGGGACGCGGGAGGGACGGCCCAGACGGCGATGGGACGGTGGAAAAATCTCGCGGTAACCCCCGCCTGGCTGGCTTCGAACGGGATCGTGGGATCCCCGGCATGGTTTACCGATCGCAACCGGCAGCCGATCGCCCGCAATGCGTTTGCATTCGTCGAGGCGCACCTCGGCTATCGCCTGGAGGCGCAGGACGTGACGATTCATAGCAGCGGTGCGCCGGGAAGCACCGCCCATGTCTCGCTGTCGCTGAAAAATTATGGCTTTTCGGCGGCCTTCAACCTCCAGAGCGGGTTCGCCATTCTGGACGAAGACAACCGGGTGGTGTCCCAGATAGACGCGGGAACGCCTGCCGCGTGGCACAGCCGTTCTCCCGGGCAGTACAGCGACGCGACCATCCTGCGGCATCGGGTGGGGGCCACCATGACCCTGCCGGCCACCCCCGGACGGTATAAGCTGACGTTCTATCTCAAAAACGGACAGGGGAGTGCGGCCCGTTTGGCCAACGGTGTCCGGGTGATCGACGGCTATCACACGCTGCATACCTTCGATGTACAATGAAAAGCTAAAAAAATTAAGCAAGGCCGCCAAACAGTCATAGGACTCGTTTGGCGGCCTTGTTTTACATAGTCATGGCTAAGTTCCGCTCCCTGACTGAAAACAATTATTTCAGACAGTCTTAGAAGTTTTGACTTGCGGAAGCCCATCGCTATCTTACATATATACCTTTAGCAGTTTTACGGTCGGCTCATAGTCCTCCGTGTAAGGGGATAAGCGCCCCCTGTTTTCCTCACGTGTCAAATCCATTCCTTTAGGTCAATGGTCCGCTTTTCTATACGCGACCTTTCCGCCGCGATACAGAGAATATGGCTTTGGATAGACTTTTCTATCGATGTCGCGGGCGGCTTGTCTCCCAGCGCGCTGGCAATAAAATCCTCCACCAATACGGTATCCGCGCCCCCATGAAGCGCATCCGGATGGCCGACGTGATAGATCTCCCGATCGCCGCTGCGGAAATTATAGACCTCCACCAGGTCATCTTTCATATAGGCGCGGATCTCTCCCATGGTCCCCATGATATGCGTTTCCCGCTCAAAATTGGAAAACGCACACATCGTCAGAGTGGCGGTGATCCCGTCTTCAAACAGCAGGTTGACCGTTTGATGATCCACGACATCGTTGTCGCATTGAAAGACGCACCGGCCGTACCGGCCCTTTTTCAGCGCTTCTACCGTATCGGTATAGCCCTCTTTTTCCACGGCGTATTCCCGAAACAGGTGATCCTTGTATTTCCCGAGGTACTTTGTCGCGCTGTAAGGACAGCTGCCGCTATATTTGCAGCCGTCAATGCACCTGTCCGCACAGCCCTCCGGCGCGTTTTCACGCTTGAAAAACTCCAGCGAGCCGTAGGAGGACAGGCTCAGGCAATCTCGTCCTGTCAGCCAGAGAAGCAAATCGGTATCGTGGCAGCATTTTGCCAGAATCATCGGGCTGTCCGCCGTCTTGTTCCAGTCCCCGCGGACAAAACTGTGCGCATAATGGAAGGTCCCAACCGGTTCCATATGGTTGATACTGGCTATCTGGCCGATCTTTCCGCTGTCGAGGATTTCTTTCACCTTCCGGTAAAAGTTGTTATACCGCAGGCTGTGGCACACCTGGACCACCGCGCCGTATTCCCGCGCCGCCGCGGCAAGCTGCCGGCACTTCTCGATATCCTTATCAATCGGCTTTTCCACCATGATCTGCCGGTATCCCGCTTGTATCGCGGCGATCGCCGGCTCCACATGTTCATTGTCCTGGGTGCAGATGAAAAGCAAATCGCCCTGTACACCGTCGTCGAGCATTTCCCGCCACCCGGGATAGAGCCGCTCCCGGCTGCAATGGTATTTTTCTTCCGCGAGCCGGCGCAGATGCTCCTTGGGCTCCGCTACGGCTGCCACCTCGAAATTGTTTTCGTTTAAAAACAGGTAATTGGCGTAGCATTGGGAGCGTGCGCCGAAGCCGAAAAAGACGGCTTTTATTTTCATGTCCGTGTTCCTCCCGTGCGGTCTCAGTCTTTCAGGCCCGAGCTGGCCATGGTCTCGATGATATTGCTCTGCGTAAAGATAAACACGACAATCGGCACGATCATCATCACAACGATCACCGCGGAGCCCACGCCCGCGCGCGCAATTCCTCCGGCGACAATTTGATTGATTGCATATGACAGGGTTTTCAGCTGCTCGCTGTAGATAAAGACACTCGATCCCATATTCCATAGCTGCTGCACGGAAAACACCATCAGGGTCAGCCAGGCCGGCTTGATGTTTGGCATGACGATTGTCCAGAAAATCCGCATTTCTCCGGCGCCGTCGATTTTGGCCGCTTCCAGCAGCTCGTCCGGCAGCTGTTCCATAAACTGTTTGATCAAAAACAAGCCGAGCGTGCTGCCCATGGCCGGGACGATGATGGCCTTATAGGTGTCCACCCATCCCAGGCCGCTCATGATCAGAAAGTTGGGAATCGCCGTTACCGTCGCATTGAACATCAGGGACAAAATTATCAGCTGGAAAATCCATTTGGCGCCGGGAAACGGATGCTTTGCCAGGGGATAGGCGCACATGGACGCCAATACCAGCTGGCCAAACGTGCCGACGGCCGTAATAAACAAGGTGTTGAAAAAGTAACGGGACAGCGGCACCCAGGAATTCTGCAAAAGGACAAACAGATCGATAAAGTTCTTAAAGGTCGGATTGCGCGGGAATAGGGGAGGGGGGAAAATCCACAGCTCATCCAATGGCTTGAACGCGTTTCCGATGGCATAGACAAGGGGCAGCGCAATGAATATGCCCAACAGCGTTATCGTGGTAAAAACCGCGATATCGCCCGCCAAAGAGCGATTAACGCGTTTGTGGCGCTTCGCTCGGAGTTTTTTCGGTCTGATTTCAGCCGCTTCCAAGTCTATTCACCTACCTTTGCGATCAATTTTTGAACAAGCAGGTTGACGCCGACCATCATCACAAACAAGACCGTGGCAATGGCGCAGGCGTAGCCCATTTGAAACCGGATTGTCCCGTAATCCTCCAAATGATGCATGATCGTATGCGCCGCATAGTCCGTGCTCGGAAAGCCGCACAGCGCCGTGATGACGCCGCCGATACCAAAGGAGTTGGTGATGCTCATGACAGCGCCGAATAACAGCTGCGGCCGCATGACCGGCAGCGTGACGTACCACAGCTCCTGCCAGCGGTTGCGGATCCCGTCCACGGCGGCCGCCTCATACAACGAGACGTTAACCGTCTGAAAACCGGCGATGAACGTCAGGAAGGTTGTTCCCAAGCTGCCCCACAAGATGATGAACATCAGGATCGGCACCATATACTGCTTGTTCGTCAGCCAGCCGATCGGTTCCACCAAGGCGCCGATTTTAATCAGCCAGGCGTTCAGAAAGCCGTTGGCGTCGCCGCTGAAAATCAATTGCCAGACCATATAGACGTTGGCAAGCGTCGGCGCATAAAACAGCAGCGTCAACACGGCTCTGGCCCGGGGCCGCAGGTCGTTGATGAACCAGGCCAGCCATAAACACAGCAGATAACTCAGCGGCCCTGTAATCGCCGCAAACAAAATGGTGTTTTTCAGTGCAATCAAAAACAGCGGATCTTTTATAAACAGATTTTTGTAATTTTCCAGTCCGACAAATCTTGCGGGCTGCAGCACATTAAAATTCGTCAGGCTGAAAAACATGGCGATGATAACGGGAGCAACCGTAAAAAGAACAAAAATGATCATAAACGGCGCAATAAAGCCATAGGAGACCTTATATTTTTTCATTTGTCTCCATGTGTATTGTCCCCGCTCTTTCAAGCCGATTGGATGTTTCATAGAAAAGATCATTCCTCCCTGCAGCCTAGCGCGGTTATTTCTCCAAGCCGAACTCCTCGCGCTTCATGGAAATCTCATTGTTGATATTGCGGGCCGCTTCCGTGAGCATCTTGGCCGGGTCCTCTCCTGCATTCACGACATCTTTAAACGCAAAGTCCATATATCGCTGCGTATAATAGCTCCCCGGAACCTCGGGAACGCCCTTCAGCCATTCCATCTGCGCCTTGATTTTTTCAAAATCCGCTTTTGACCAGGGAATGGAATACAAAGCCTCCAGATTGGCCGTCGGATAACGGGCCGCCGTTCCCATCGTGCTTTCCAATTCCTTGCCGAATTTCGCCTGCGTTTCGGCGCTCGTCCACCACTTGACAAATTCCCAAGCTTTTTCCGGCTGCTTGGATTTGGACAGAATCATACAGGCGTTGACCTCGCCCGGGACCGTCCGATCGATTGTACCATCCTCTCGAACAGTTCCGGGAACGGATGTGAAATCCCAGATCCCTTCCAGCTCGGGAGCAAAAACCGACAGTTGATTGTACAAGCTGTAATCGCTGATGCCGATGGGAACCGAACCCGCGCGGAATTGGTTTAGGAAGTTGTACTCTTTGTATAAACCGTAGTCGGTATACAGGCTGGTCATAAAAGAAAACGCATCCACCGCCGTCGGGCTGTCGAGCAGCGTAGCCTTGGCGTCCTTGGTGTACAGCTCGCCGCCGTTCTGGAATAGGAGCAGCAGCAGATTTTTATAGTTCATGCCGCCCGTCGGCGTGGCTATCGCCGAGGGGAGACCGAAACTCATTTTGCTTTTCTGCAGCATTGGCAGCATCACGATAACATCGTCCCACGTCCGCGGAATCGCGAGACGAAGAGCGGATAGAATATCTTTCCGGTAGAACAGCACCGGGAAGGTCTGCGTTTCCGGCAGGCCGTAAACGCCTTGCTCAAAGGAGAGCGGTTCTACCGCGCTTTTATGGAAACGATCCGCAACCGATTGGTAATCGGGGAAGGACGCCAAATCCAATACGGCTCCCCGGAAAGCATAATTGCAGACATCGCTGGCGGACAGGGTCAAGGCAATATCCGGCCCTTTGCCGGCCAGGGTGGCCGGCAGCAGCGCCCCCATGGATATCAGCTGGATATTCGCGTTGATATGGGAGGTGCTTGAAAAATCGTTATCCGCCATGTTTTTAAGGATCTGCGCCTGATCGCGCCCGCCCGTCATCCCATTTCCGACCCAGACGGATACCGCGTCCTTCTCGTCGCCATAGGACAAATTGTTGTAATCGTTAAAGAAAGAGGCGACAAAGCTGTTCACCTGATAGCCGCACTCCGAAAGAAATCCTGCGCCGGCTTTCGGAAGTGGCTGCCCGGCGGGGCTTAGCAGCAAGTAATCGATGGCCAGCGGCTGCATGCTTTCGGAGGATACCCAGGTGCCGAGAGAGCTGATATTCTGCTGAAAGGCATTAAAACGTTTGGCAATATCCTCCGGTTTTTCGATCATTTCCTTCGTCTGCATCAGCATGCGCTTGAAGATCTGGACGCTTTCTCCCTGCATGCCGGATTGTTGGACAATCTGATCGGCCGCCTTCTGCAAGCGCTCGTTTTGCACGCGCAGCTGGTTCAGCATGTCCGGCATGGTTTCCTTAAACTGATAGTCCCGGTACGGATCCGGCGTGGGGCCGGTCACCACCAAAATCTCGCGGTATATTTTGTTTAGCTCATTGACGATGTCGTTGACTTCCCGGATGATGTCCGCCAGTTTCCCCAAAGTGACTTCAAAGGTCAGGCTGTATTCCTTGTCCTTTTCAAAATAAAACGCATAATCCTCGCCGCCCTGTCCGAGCGTATACATGTTCCACTGCGTGCTGTAGGCGACGGCGTAATCGTTCAGCTCCTGATAAGGCACTTCTCCGTTTATGTAGATTTTTCTGGAGGAAACCGAGCCGTTTTTGATGTTCTGGATGCCGCGGAAGCTGATTTGATATAACCCATCGGCCGGGACTTTGAAATTCCAGGTGATCGATTGCCCGTTTATCTGCCATTGTGTGGAGCCGATGCAGTTCAGTTTTAAATGAACCGGATCGCTGGGCTCCATGCCGGCGTTCGAGCGATCGTAGATAGGCACAAGCATCGGGTCCGATTTGGTATCCGCCCGCTCGCCCTGCAGCTTCACCGGTTCGGCCTGGGCTGGTTTAAGCTGTCGTTGGTCAAAATCCTGCTTGGCCTGCTGATAAGCCGGCGGCTGTTTCATCTGACATAGTACGATGCTCCCGATTTCCATCGGTTCCCGGACCGCTTCAAAGCGAAGGGTATGCTTTCCCTGTGTAAAATAAAATTGGAACGGTTCCGGGTAATAGCCGATCGAATCTTTCAGATAGGTCGTTTGCCACCGCGCGGCCTCTATTTGCTCCGGACGGATTTCATTGCCGTTGGGGGCGACGCGGATCGTGTTGCCGTCGGCGTCCTTTTTGTCTACCCAAACGCGGTCAAACACCACGGAGCGCATTTGTTCAAAGGGCAGCTCGCCATCTATATAAACGGTGCGGATAATGGAAGAGGATTTTCCGCTGGTTGGGAAATAGTCCACCTGTATGGTATACAGGCCGTCCTGGGGAACATCGAATTCCCATTCGACATACCCCTCCTCTTTGGTGAGAAGCGCCTGCTTCCCGGCCGTTTCTCCCACCATGGGCGTATAGTCGGACTGCGTATAATTCTGTACCGGAATCGATATGGGCTGCTCCGGCCGCGCCGCCGACGAATATTTTTGAATGTAATCGGCATACGACTCTTTCAGCTCCATTTCGACCGGCGGCAGCGATACATAACTGGAGTACGCCTGTTCGGCGGCCCGGCCATTGCCAGCCAATGCATTTCCCAGAAGCAGCGTGCACAAACAAGCGGCCAATATTCTGTTCGGGAATTTTCGTCTCATCCGCATAGACATGATAATGACTCATTCCTTTCCGTCAGCCGACACCCATTTACCACAAGGCATGTGGTTGGGCAGGAAACAAATCGGGTGGAAATGACCGGGGTGATTTCTTTCGGATGCGTGACCTCGAGAGTGAACGCGTCATCCTCGATGCGCCAAGCGGCGGTAATCTTTCCATAAGGCGTCGGGATGATCCCTTCCGCCCGCGTCAGCGTACAGGCGTGCGGCTCCACCTTGAACTGGCCGAATCCCGGGGTAAGCGGTTCGACGCCAAGCAGGAAGCCGGTTAACAGATGCGCGACCGCCGTGTCCGGATGAGAGCGATCCCCCCAGCCCTTTCCGTCCGTGAGCGGACTGGGCGGATACAGCATACATTCGGTCGTGGTGGCCGGGCCGTTTTCGTCCGCGATGCTGTCCAGCCAGTTCACATGAACCGGCTCACCGCCGGCGTAGGACAGGCCGGTTTTTCCGGTCAGGGCCTGATAGGCCTCTTGATCGAAACCATAGCGAAAACAGCCGCGGATAAACAGCGACACGATTTTTCCCATCACCAGATGGGAAGCAAACCATTTCCGCAGACTCTTCACTGCCGATGCCGCCTGTTCCTGGGTCAGGATCCCGACAGCCAAAGCCAGGCAGTTGGCCATATGGCAGTATTCCTCCGACGCGTACCCCTTCATGAAGCATCCGGCATCCTCGCGCCAAAGGGCCCGCATAATGCCCTCTTTCATGGTTTCCGCCCGCTTTTTGAACTGGCGGAACCGCTCAAAGTCATTCAGCGCTTCGGCGAGCAGGGCGCCTTTGTAAAACGCATCGTACATCATGATGTTGTTATACGAAAATTTTCCCACGTCATTCAGTTCGTGATCCCACAGGCCCTTCGAGGTGGCATACCGCTGAAAAAACAAGCCGTCTCCCTCTACGAACGACCATAGATAATCCAGATCGCGCACGGCCGTCAAATACAGGCCGGATACCTGTTCGGTATCGCCGGTGAATAATAGATAGTCCCAAAGAGTCGGCACAAACCAGGCGGAAAAAATATCCGATTCGTAATAGCCGTATTCACCGCTTTTGACAGGCTCCGTGTTTTCCGGATAGCATACGCCCCAAATATACCCCTCCGGCGTTTGATGCCGGGCGAACATCCGCAGGCTTTCCAGCATATATCGCGTATCGCTGAAGGCGTAATACACATTGCGTCCGGCCCAATCGAGGTCGCCGCTCCACGGCAGGCGATCCCGTTTAGCCCCGTCGGCAAGAAATGGCCGGGAATAGGTATACTGATAACGAGCGCTGGGGTCGGCGGAAAAATCCTCGCGCAGCAGGAGCCGCTCGCCGCTTGTCACTTCCAACCGGCTGACCATCGCCCACTTTTCGGTGGTTTGATAAAAGCCGATGGTTCCGCGCCGATAGGTGTCGTCCTGCCATTGCAGGATACTCTCTCCGTCTATGAAAACCTCCATACAGGCGCCCTGCAGCACCGTGCAAAATGCATACGTATAGTTGTCGTACAGCGGCTTTTCGAGCTTCTTTTCTCCGGCCGGATAATTGACGCCGTTTTTGCGATAATACCACCGCAGCCAGCCGTCCAGACCCGCCTGAAACACATAGCCATTGTCCGGATCGGCGGCACGGACCATCCAGCCGATGCCCGAATGGCAGTCCGGATTGACGGAAATCTGGCCCTCAAAGGTGAACCGGTAGTTTTCCCAATCACCGCCCTTCCGATAGATTCCCGCCGGGTTGCCTTTCGTCAGCGCGCGCACCAGCAGGGTGTTTTCCAGCACATCCCACGACTGCGCGCTTTCTATGGAGGAAATCTGCACCGTGTATGTACTGGAATACCAAAGCTGATTCAAGTCGGCCCGCGAGCAGAGAAAATGACCGTCATGATCGCTCATATCGGCAGTGTAATAGATATAAAAATCGTCGATTTCCACGTCGCCCGGGGTATCGAGTGTGAAAAGCACAAAGCGCTGCTGGCCCTGGATCAGCGGGAACCGGTATTTTCCCGTGCGGTGGAGGGTATACAGCTCGTACCGGTTGGGGTTGGCGGGCAGAACCGGCAGCTCTACCCCCAGATACTTGCAGCAGCCCCGCAGGAAATCGCCGGTTTCACGATGATCCCTATCCAGCAGATAGGGATACCAATCCGAATAGGCAAGTCTCAATACCGGTTCGCCCTTCTGCGCTTTTACGGATATGACCGGGTATCCGCCGGGGCTGGAGCGTCCGAGATCCAGGATGAGGTACGGTTTGTCTTCGCCTTCTTTATATTGCAGCGTATAGGCTCTCTCCGGCTCGATCCGGACGGTGCCTTCCGTATACTTCACGCTCTGCGCTCTGCACACCCTATCCTTCGGCGTTAACAGATAAGGGGCCGCCTGTTCCATAGTCATCGTCATTACCTCGCAAAAATCTATCGGATTTTAACATCAGCCCACAATACCGCTTCGGGCAATACTTTGGACAAAGAATTTTTGGGTGATCAAATACAGGATCACAACCGGGGTGATTAACAGGAAAAATTTGGGGCTCTCCAGTATGGCGGAGGCCAGGGTAGCCCCGGAGCCCATGGAGGTAAACACCATGCCGTAAAGCTGATTGGCCAGGGTGGGTATCTGCGGGTAAAAGATGCTGGAATAGGTCGTATCGTTCCATTGCCACACGAAGGAAAACAGGAAAACCGTGACAAGCATGGGGATGGAACTTGGAAGCATGATCCGCACGAACGTTTTAAACGGCCCGCAGCCGTCTATATACGCCGCTTCCTCCAGGACCAGGGGCATGTTTTTGAAATGCTGGCGAAGCAGGTAGATATACAAGCCGTTTTTAAAGCCCAGGGCCGTTGTGGACAGCAGCAGGAACGGCCAATACGTGTTTATCAGGTCGATCCCGGAAAAAACGCCCGAAAACTGAAAAATATTCAGTATGCCGAAAAAGTGAAACCGTATATACAAAGGCAGCAAAATGAGCTGCGGCGGTATCACCAGGGTCAACACGGCCATTCCGAACAGCAGCTTGTGACCTCTGAATTTGAACCGGGCAATGCCATAAGCGACCAGGGCGCAGGAAGCCAGCTGCAGCAGGCTCTGCACCGTGCAGAACGCTATGGTGCGCAGCAGAGTGATCGGATACTTTACGGAATCCAGCACCAGACGGTAATTCCGCAGCGTCGGATACTTGGGAACAAACACCACCGTCGCGTCCACAACGTCCTGCGCGCTTTTGATCGACGTGGAAAACTTAACAATCAGCGGATAAAGAATCATAAAGGATAAGCCGATAATCAGTACGGCCCGCAGGACGGACCAGCAGAACGACAGGGCTTTCTGGCGGACCGCCCTGCGGCTCCAGCGCTTTTTTTGGAACACCGAGCCGGCTTTCCTTTTCAGGCTATTCGTCATGTTGCTTCTCCTCTCAGCGGTCCTCATAGTAGACAAATTTGGACAGGACAAAGATGACCAGTCCGACGACTGCGAAAATCAAGGAGAAATAAATCAACCCTTTTGCCGAGCTATAGCCGAATTGATTTTGGCTCAAAGCGGTTTGATACATATCCATAATCACGGTGTTAGTCGAGCCGCCCAGCTGATCCACCACGGTGTATACGCTGTTGACCAACACGACCGGGCTGATCATCGGCAAGGTGATTTTCCAAAAGTTTTCCCAGCCCGTCGCGCCTTCAATGGAGGAGGCTTCATACAGGGAGGGCGAAATGCCCTGCAGGCCGGCCAAAAATATGAGGATCTGGACGCCCGACGACATGGTAATCGTATAGATTTTCCCCACCAGCTCCGATACGAACGAGAACAGCTGCGGTGAAAACGTCGTGCCCAGCAGCTCCATCAGGCCCTTAACCATGCTGGTTTTGTCCTCGTTGCCGCTCAGGGAAACCTCGCCAGACACCGCATGGATGGCGTATTTCATCAGCGAGTCGTTGTTGGACACGGCGGCAATCCCGGAGGCCATGATGACCGGCAGGAAGAAAATCGCCCTGGCCAGTCCGCGGCCCCTGAATTTCTGATTCAGCAGCGTGGCTACGAAAAAGCTGTATAGGACAATCGCCGGAGAGGTCAGCAAAAGCTCGCCCAGGCTTTTCAGAACGCTGTCGAAGTAACCGACCTGTACAAATAAAACCTGGCGGAAATTATCGAGCCCCACGGGGAGCAGCTGCATCCCCTCGCCGGTCAGCGACAGCTTGCTGAAGCCCAGAATGAAGTATAAAATCAGCGGGGAAAGGAAAAAAAGGACAAAGCCGATCGCAAAGGGAAGCGCAAAGGCGTAGCCCCACCGGGTGCGTTTTTTCTCCAGAGAAATGGATTTTCGTTTTCTCGTTTTGGCCGCTTCACTCACCGGTTTTTCCCTCCTCCACACGCGTAAAGCCCTTCGCCTCTATGCGGATATCCCCGACAGAGACGGGCGCCTCGTTATAATTGACGTACAGCACGACACCGTTATCAAAAGCCGTGCGGTTGACGCCCTTCGCCACCTGTTCGTGACCGACAATCTTTGCCGCCTGACAGTCTTTCAGGGCCGTGTTCATTTCCTGGTACAGGGCCGCGGCCTGTTGCAGCCACAGCTTATAATTCACGCCGTACATATTGTACCGGGTGTCCTTCAGCTCGTAGTTGTCCCGATAGATGAATTCGAAGCTGGGGATAGAGCCGGATTCGATCAGGGCCAGCCTGTCGGAAGCGAAATCGCCGGTATAGTTCATGGGCTCCGCCGCCATGGGGACAACCCCATGCAGAACCATCTGATAAAAGGGGATCGAGCGGTCGCACATGTAATGCTGCTCCGAGGTCAAGGGGAGATCCGTAATCATGCTCACACCCGCCAGCGCGTACGCATTGGGCGCTTGCACCGAGACCTTGCACTCTTTGCCCAGCTTCTCGATCTGTTCCTGAACCAGTCGCAGGCTCCGCTGCCTGTCGATAATCTCCCTATCGTTGTAATCACTCGTCAGCCGGGCTCCCAGCGTCCCAACGCTTAACCCGTTCACGCCGCGGGCTTTCAAATCGGCCGCCACGCCGGCTATCATGGACGCATATTCTCGGGGAGATACCACGACGGCGGAAGACCCCTTGATCCGCTCAAAGGTGGTCAGCTTGTATTCGTAGAGGTAGGCGATCCGCTTGTTCAGCATGCGGGCGCCCATCTGCTTTGGCTGGAAGCCGTCCAGCCAGGAGTCGTCCTTAACCACCTGGAATTCAGCGGCCGGATAAAAATCTATTTGATTTTTCTGCACATAGTCCAGCAGCGCGCTGAAGCCTTTCTGTCCGCCCAGCGCCTTCATGAGATCGATTTTATTAAAGAACGCGTTCTCCCGCCCGCCGTTGGCCCAATCGCTGAGTTCCAGAATGGGGGAGGCGACCCCCGCCTGCTTCAGTTCCGATAAAATAGAGACGGTTTCCTGATAGGTTGTCAGCGCTTTCGGGCGATCCACCGGTATGCCCAGAATGGATTGCTTATCCGTCACCGCGCCGATCACCCGCAGATGGAACGGCAGTTCCGGACCAAATTCCGCCTGCTTGATTTTGTTCTGTTTCAGCAGATAGCTGCGGTAAGCGGACGCCATGCCGCTGTAATTCGCGTCGGCATCCTCCAGGGCGACGTACCGAACCTGCATGTCGCCGGAGAGAGGCTCCTTGGGGAAAATATCAATATCGGCCACATTGATGACAGAGGTGGTCTGGTGATAGGGCCGGTATACCCGGAAGCGCGGCCCTACGTGATTGTAGGAATGGATTCTTCCGCTGACATCCGCGTCGATAAACATGGAGCCGTCGCCGTCCTCCACAATCCCCAGGAAGGCCGTGCCGCCCTGCTTCAATCCGAAAACCGGCAGCATGGCGCGGACATCCGTCTTCTGCTCCTTGGGCGCTTCCTCGAACAGCAGATCCTCTCCATACAGCAGTTCAGTCTCGTAGGGCTCCAGGTTCGTTTTGCCGTTATTCAGCTCGATCAGCGCGCCAGAACCGCCGGGAACCAGCATGTAGCCCTGTTCGCCGGCGCCGGCGGCGCCGAAGTAGGGCAGCAGCCAGAAGTCCGTCACCTGCATGACCTCTGTGTCGTACTGGACGCTTCCCTCTGGGATTTTCACCACCAGGTCGTTGCCGTCCAGGCGGTATTCCAGCCGCAGCGACACCGAATAATCCGCTTTTTTCGCAATATTCACCTGATTGTCCTGTTCATCCCGGCGCATATCCTCCAGGGTATAGCCGATATCCGTGAACACCTTCTGAACGATTTCCATCATGAAATCCGACGCAACCTGTTCTCCTGGAGAATCAAATTGCAGTGTTCCCGGCGTCACAAAATAGTAAATCGGGCGTTCCTTCAGGATCGGAAAGATTTCTAAAAACAGCGCTTTGTCCGCATCGGTGGGCAGGTCGTTGAGCGCCACTCTTTTGTAATACGAGTGGAAGGTAGCCAGGGCGTCCTCGTCGGTGATTTTGCCTTCAAGCTCTTGATAACGGCTCTCGGACAAGGCTTTGGGGACAATGAAGGTTTTGGGCTTCTCCCCAAGCAGATAATTGACGCCGACGCCATTTTCCAGCGGATAGAAGCTATACTGCTGCAAAGAAACGCTTTGCGCGAAGGAGTTGACCTCCGTGGCCTTGCCGGAGACCTCATATGTCATCAGGATCTGTGAGCTCAGCTGTTCCAGGTTCACCCCCTGCGCCAGGGCGTCGTCGAACCGGCCGGTGGGGTTCGATGTCCAAACAGCGCCTGTCCGCTTGTTTTTCAGCAGAATCTCCGCCGTATCCCCTTGGATATACAATTCCATATCCCCGGAGCCGGCCGCGAGGAAGGCGTCCTGCGCGGCTTTTATTCTGGAATCATAGGCTTCATCCACGATTTGAGAAGAGACAGGGCCTTTCCGGGAGGCCGCGCTTTCCTCCGATTCCGTGCCGCAGCCCACGCTTCCCAGCAGGAGCACCGCGCATAGCCCTGCCAGCGCCCCCCTGCGCAGATGACCCAACAGCTTGTTCATGGTAATCCACATTCCTTTCCGGATACGGTCTACGGCTACATCCTCATGGATAGTTCCGTCCACAGCAGATCGATGAAGCTTTTGAGCTGCTGGACGATCGAAACGAACAATAAAAATAGAAACAGCATAATGACCATACCGACGATCGCGATCAGAACGGTGAAAATGGTTTTCGACATGGAAAACTGATGAACCGTCATAATACCGATTAGCAGCAGCAAGGCCGTCCATAGGATGGACAGCACATCCAGCGCCACATAAAACGAAACTTCCTCTTCAATAATGATGTTGCTGAGCAGCAGCATCGGGATATTGAGCAGTATCAGCGGCACGAGCGCATAGGCGGTCGTAACAAAAATATCCCGAAAGCTGCCCTCACCGTCTACCAGGGTGGTGATACACCAGTTCGACAGGCACCACAAGCCGAGAGGAACCAAAACCGAAAGAATCTCGACGAAGATGTTCATCTCGTTGAGGATATTGAAATTCAAAATAAAACCGGTCATCTGCCGGCGCAGAATATAAAGCAGTATCAGAGAAGCGACCAGAACCCAGGCGGAAAAGACGTTCCCCTTCTTTTCGTGCTTCAGGTCCCAAAAGCCTTTAAAGGGATGAAAAACGACATATAGAGAATACCGCAATCCATGCAGCATTCGGCTCATGATTTCTCCCATCCTTCATCCCTCTTTCCGCGCACTGCGGCGTTTTTTTCGATAGATATGAACCCCGACCAGCAGGGCCAGTATGACGGCGGCGCCGCCGATAAGAAGCATAAAGTAGCGATCCATAAACCAGATGCGATACTGCTCAAAGGCCGCCGAGTAGTATTTCCGGCTGTTTCCCAGCCTATAGTACCGCATCGCCTGCGCATAATCGCCCTTGTTGAACATGGCGTCTCCGACACCGCAATACGAAAGCTCGGATTTTGAGGTGTACTTTAAGGTTTGCAGCCAGTCCTCACAGGCGGCGTCGTACTCCCTGGCGTAGGCGGATTTGACCGCGCTTGTGATAAGTCGGCCGTACTCTGTCGGCTGGAAAACAACGATTTGGGCGAGCTCACTGTCCAGAACGGCAAAGCTGTCGTCGAAGGAATCGATGGCTGTCGGCAGCTTGAACTGCCCGAGGCTGTGTCCCAGCGCGCCGAAAACATACAGCAGCTGTCCGTTGAAGTCGTAGGTAAACACGCGGCCGAGACGGCGATCCAGAACCGTATAGATTCCGGAATCCTGCACACATATGTCCGTCAGCATGGATGGCAAAAACAGATTGGTTTCTTTATCAATCGTGTATTCTGCGTCCCCCATCGGGGCCACGGAGCCGTAACGGCGCAGGATATCGTCACCAATAGGGTTCAGCCGATGGATAAACATCGTATCGCTGAAATCCTTCGGATCGATAATGCCGACCGTGCCGTAAACAAAGCCTTTATCGTCAATGTCGTTGCTGGAATATTCGGTCGGGATAACCAAGGGCGTCCGTTTTTTCTGCTCTTCGGTCGCGAAAAAGCGCCATAGTATCTTCCACAGATCCGGCTGCGTTTTAACCGCGCCGAAAAAGCCGACGAAATTTCCTTCATGATCCAGCTCGATCATGCCGCTGCTCATGTTTTCCGACACAACGAACATCCGGCCCGCGTTATCCACCGACACGCGCCGCGGGCGGTAGGTGGCGCTGTCTGTCAGCAAGGGCGTTTGCGGCCTGCCTATCACCCTTACGAAACGCAGCTGCTCGTCAAATTCGACCAGACGTGCGTTTTCGGTATCCGCCACGTACAGCCGGTTGCCCGGCGTGACGAACACGCCGGCGGGCTTTTTAAACGTATCGGTTTTTCCCTCGTGCTGAAAGCTCTCGAGGATTTCCGTTTTCTGAAATGCCAAATCCGTGATGAGGATCCGATTGTGTCCGGTATCGGCTATATACAGGCGGTCGCCTTTTATAAACAAATCCTGCGGCTCATTCAGAGAGGTCCCCAGCTCCTTTGGGCCGATGGTCCGGACGGGAATATACGCCTGCGGCTCGATGCTGGATTTCTCGTTATAGTCGTATGTATAATTCTGATACGGCGTATAGGCCATCGCCGGCGTTGTGAACAGCAGCAGGAGCACCGTAAGCCATGCCGTCCCTCTAAAGTGTTTCAAATTGTAACGCCCTCCCGCCTGGTGTTATTGACAGAGCGCCCGACCGATAATCGACGGGCGCTCTGTCTGTACTGGATGCCTATCGGCTGTTACCGCTTTTTGTAAACGTCCTTCAGGAGATTGTTGTACGAGCCGACCACCGATTTCAGAACAGCGTCCTGAGATTCCTGGCCGTTCGCGATTTTCTGCATATGCATCATCCAGCCGTTCGGCCCTTCGTAAACCTTCGGTCCAATCGCCAGATAATCGTAGGACAGCACCGGTTCGCCCAGCTTATAAATCGCCTTGAGCGTATCCAAAGAGCCTTGATCGTTGACCAGCGGCGTCATGTTCGTCGTGAGCATCCTCAGGTTTTCGCTTTCCTTGAACAGCGGCTCGTTCAAGGCGTTGATAACCAGCGCCACCTCAGCCGGATTCTTCACGCCGTACGGGATGCCCCAGAACGCATAGTCGGCCGAGGCCCTGGTGTAATACGGAGATGCCTCGTCCTTTTTGGGAATCATCAGAATGCCGGTGTTTTCCTTGGTGGTCTTATCCCATCCGGTCGTAATCCATTTCAGCAGCCAGGGGCCGTTGATGGCGGCAAAGGCGCTTTTCCCCTTGATGTAATAGTCCTTGAATCCGAAGGAATCGTTGGCCCACGGCCCCTCCGGCTTGAGCTGCGGAACCTCGATCAGCTTATTGCTTGTCAGCCGGGTGTAATCCGTCATCACCTGCTTCGCCGCGGCGGAGTCGCCGTTGAACTTGGCCGAGTTGCCCTGGTGGAGTATCCAGTCGGTGTTGTGGGCGTAGAGCATGGTTTTATAGAAATGGCCGTCCGCGTCCACCAGCGGGGTCATGCCCGCGTTTTTGATCTTTTTCGCGTATTCCTCGAATTTGGCCATGGTCCATTTTCCGCTCTTCTGCACCTCGTACAAATCCTCGGTGATTCCCGCTTTTTTCAGCATATCCTTATTGTAAACCATCAAATAGGAGAACCAAATGCGCATTTCTCCATAGCAGTAATACATGGGGGACACGCCATAATGCTTCCCGTCAATTTTGCAGATATCCGTGATTTCAGCGAAGCGGGTCCGGTCCTTGAAATCGATATTTCCGAGCGGCTCGAGCGGCTGTATGAATCCGGCCACATAGCCGTTTAGAAACTGCTCATACCCGTTGAACCAACGAATATCCACCGCCGGCTTCCCGGAGGCGATGGAGGCGTTGATCGCGTCAAAATCGTAGGAGACATAATACTGGATGTCGCAGTGGTACCGCTTGTTGATCTCTTTTACCTTCTGGGCAAACTTTACGCCGACCTCCGAGGTGCTGGACGCTTCCACCTGGCCGATATGCAGACGGATGACGCGCCCCTTCATATCGATTTTTCCGTCCGGCTCGCCCGGCAGGGTGGGCTTGGTCGACGAGGCTTTTGTGGTTGGCGCGCTGCCCTTGGAAACCGTGCTCGAGCCGGACGCCTCGGAGCCGTCCGCCTGGGGCTCCGACGCCGCGCTGGAACTGTCAGATTGGGCAGGGTCCGCGGATACCGTGGAGCCCGACACCGTCGAGGAATTGGCCGCATCCCCGGAGGAGGCCGGCGCTCCGCCGCAGCCGCTCATCTGCACGCATAAGAAAAAAGCAAGAAAGAATGCGATGGCCTTTTTGCCTTTCTGAAACATAGAAATAGCCTTCCTTTCATCACATGGAGCTATATGCTGGATGGTTGCCTATATTATATCTTTCGTTGGCTAAGAAGTCCATAATATCTCTTGCTAATAATATAGGATTGTTGCTTTAGAATAAATTTTGCGCAGAAAAAAGGCCCGGCTTCACAAAGGAAACCGGGCCTTTCCACCAGGGGCCAATGGATAAAATCGGCTTACTTTTGCGTGCGCTTGCGCAGCCTCAGCATGACGGCGAGGCTGACCGGCACCGCTAACAGGACAGCTGTACTGACCGCCGCCACTCCCGTATTGACCGAGCCGCCCTCATCGCCGTCACCGCCGTCGATAACCACCGTTTCGGCGATGTAGTCGTCTTCCCGAATCGGATTTATCTCGTAGGTATAATCCAGCTCCTCTTCATCTGCCATCCGCATGGAGGCCAGCAGGATATCTATGGATTTGACATAGAACCCGACATCGGCCGGATCCGCTGTTTCCTGCGCCACCAGAACATTAGCGTATTCGACGAGCTGCATCAGCGCATTCCAGTCGTCCGGGTGGTAGTCGGCCTCGTTCATCTGCAGCACCTGCTTCAAGCGCTCCCGCAGGGCGGTATAGGTGCTCAGGGGGATCAAGGCCTTTTCCGCGTTTTCCAGCTCGGCTATGAGCTCCAGCACCAGCGTGTTGTTCCCAAGCGTGCCGCTCTCGTAAGGCTTCGCCTTTTCGATCGCTTGCCGCAGCGTCTCATACGAAGCGCCGGTATAGGAGGCCTCATTCAGGGCTTCCACCCGTTTCAAAACGTCTTTCAGCTTTGCCAGCGTCTCCGCGGTCGGCAGCTCCGTTTCCACGTCCACGACCGTTTCGCTGCTTTCCCAGTCCTCGGAATGGTATACCTCCACCTCATAAATCGGGATGGTGAACAGCTGCTTATTCGGCTCGTCATATACCCCGTCAATGATGGTGAGGCGAACAAAGCGCGCTTGGACAGTCGGGAAAGCAATGGAGAGCTCCGTTGCATTTCCCAGCTCCGCCGCGTCGGTCACTCGGCCGTAAAACGCGGTCGCCCAGTTTTGGCCGTCATCCGAAACATGGATTTTGAAGAACTTGATCCGGTTGCTCCATTGGCTGACCCAAAGCCCGTTGACGTCCGTTTTGCTTCCCAAATCGACCTGAAGCCACGCGGGGAAGCTGTTCCCGGAGTTTTGCCAGTTTGTGCCCGGATTGCCGTCAAACGCGTTCTGCGGCGTCTGTCCATCCATGTTGGACGAAGACGTATAGGCGGACTCGCCCTTGTTTAAGGCCAGGTTCTCGGGCTTTGTCGTGGGTTCCACCGGGTCCTTATCCGGCCCGATCAGGCCCTCCTCGATGGCCTGGGAGGTGGCGGCGCCGTCCGCACCGTTGTAAATTTTCATATCGAAAATTGCCGGCATGCTCTGTATGTCTTCGGCGCCCGTTTTTCCCGCCGTTTCGATAAACACCGTGCGGAAATAGCGGCCGGAGGCCTCCGGGAACACAACCGTGTACGAAATTGTCCCTCCGTTGTCGACCGCGCTGGGGATGCTGCCAAAATACACGCTGGTCCATGCCTTGCCGTCATGGGACACTTGGAATTTGAATTGGCGGATGCGGTTGCAATATTGGGAAAAATCGACGCGCGCCACCGTTTCCGTTTGGCCGAAGTCTACCATCAGCCATTGGGGAGAGATGTTCTGCGCCTGACTTCCTGCCTGCCATACGCTGTCGGCGTCGGCGTCGAACGCGTTTGCCGCGCCCTGGCTCGCCTCGTTCGCCGATGAGGCGGTATAGGAGTCCGCCGGCTTGCCGTGGGCCAGTTCCTTGATGGACGAGCTGTTCGCATCCGTGATCGCCGGCGAGGTTTCCGCGTCTCCGGGCTTGTTATAGACCTTCATGTCGAAGATAGCGGGCTGAACCTGCTGGCCTGTAGAGTCGGCGGCCGTTTCTTCAAACCACAGCCGGAAATAGCGGCCGGAGGCCTCCGGAAAGACCACGGTGTACGAGACCACGCCGCCGCTGTCCGCTGCGCTCTCCACGCTTCCATAGAAAGCATCCGACCAGGTCTGCGCATCAGCGGATACCTGGAATTTAAACAATTTCGCGCGGTTATTATATTGGGTAAAATCGACGCGCGCCACCGTCTCGGTTTTGCCGAAGTCCACCATCAGCCATTGCGGCTCCGTCGGCTGCCGGTTGCTTTGCGCCTGCCACACGCTGTCGGCACTGGCGTCAAACGCATTGGGGGCCTCCTGCCCGGCCTGCCCCGACGAGGCGGTATAGGAATCCGCCGGCTTGCCGTGGGCCAGTTCGGTCGGTTCGTCTCCCGATGCGGCGGAAACAAACGCGCCCGCGAGGAGAGGTAGCATAATAGCGGCGGATGCCGTGACGACAACCAGCCGCTTGAAGCCCATGGATAAGCTGCTATATAGATATCTTATTTTCAATTCATACACCTCCGCTGTATGCTTCAGATCGCGTTACCTGTATGTTAAATGAGGAACGAATTTTGCAATCTCCCTATGGCATAGATTACAGCATTCCCCTCAAAACATCCAGACAAAATCGTGCTCTAATTTTTGAATAGTTGCTCTTTGCTTAATTTTGAGTTGACGACCTTGCTGAAAAGTGTTACGTTTGACTATGTCGAAGGTTGGAACAGAAATATTGCAATCTCCTCCTGCAATTTTCCGTCCCGTTTGATTCTACTACAAACCACCGTCCGCCGAGGTTGCTCGCCCATAGGCGAGGCAAAGCGGACGGGGATAGGAGACTGCTATGAAACGAAAACCCATTTCCGTTTTATCTATGCTGCTCGCTTGTATGCTGCTCATAACCGGCTGCGCCAGTCAACCGGCCTCCAGCACCTCCGGGACGTCCTCCAAAGGGGATTCTTCCATCAGTTCCTCGGAAAGCCCGGCTGACGACATATCCTCCGATACCGATTCCTCGCAGGACGGGGCTTCATCCTCCGCCGAGTCTGAAGCGGCGGATTCTTCCCCCTACCATCCGGACGCCGGCTCCTCCGGCACCGGCTCCGGGACAAACGGGGGCGGAAACAAAGTGACCAGCACCAATTACCGACCGGTGGACGATCCCAATGTCGTCGTACCTGCGGGGGCGAAATCCACGCAAAAGTGGGTCGCCACCGATATTGTGCTGACAGCGGGCAAGGAGTACGCCAACCCGTATCTCGATCAAGCGATTCACTGCGAATTCAAAGGCCCGCAGGGGCAGAAAATGACCATTCCCGGGTTTTGGGACGGAGGGAAAAAATGGGTTATCCGTTTTGCGCCTCCGGTGGTTGGAAAATGGTCGTACCAGGTTAAGGCCGCCGACACGGCCGATGCCGGTCTGCACCAGGTGTCCGGCGATTTGTACTGTACGAAATACACTGGCAACCTGGATGTTTATAAGCACGGCTTCCTCCGCGTCAGCAACGATAAGCGCGGCATGACATACCGGGACGGCACGCCCTTCTTCTGGCTGGCGGACACGCACTGGATGGGCCTTAGCCACCGGGAGCCTCTGAATAACTCCAACAGCAAGGAATTTTCCTCCATGTTCAAGGGCATGGTCGATGTGCGGGCCAAACAGGGCTACACCGCCTATCAAATGAATTTCTTCCTGTCCGAATCCGGCGACAATGGCAAGCTGGACGGCGAATATGCCACCTGGAACGAGGGCGGGCGCGTTTGGCAGAAGGACAAAAAATGGGTCTTGCCAAACACCGGCTTTTTCTCCAACTGCGACGAACGCATCCAATATCTCGCGGGCCGTGGACTGGTTTCCGCGCTGGGATTTGACTGGGGCCCCTATGCCTATGACGACAAGACTGTCCAGAGCTTTCAGACGGCCGCGCGATACATTGTCGCCCGCTATGCCGCCTATCCGGTCGTTTGGATCACCTGCGGCGAGTCGCGGATGAACTCCCCCTATTGGGCTGAAATCGCCCGATACGTCGATAAAATTGATCCGTATCAGCACCCGACCACGCTGCATTCCGGGGTGGAAACACAGGACTGGGGCTATAAAAGCGACGAATACCGCGGCGAGGATTGGTATGACTTCGCGATGCTGCAGACCGGCCACAAGAGCAGCCTGTCCTCCGCCATACTGAACAGCTGGAAGGATAAATACAACCGGACGGCGGTCATCCCCTTCCTGGAGGCAGAGGCCTGTTATGAGGGGATCAGCGCCGTTCCCAAGGGCTTGACCAGGAAAATGGCCTATACCTCCATCATGTGCGGCAGCTTCGGCTACAGCTACGGCGCGGAGGGCATTTGGAACGCCACATGGGATGAAAACGACGATTTCCAGCTGTGGAGCGGGACGCCTATCCCGTGGTATACCGCCATCAAGGGGGAGGAGGGCGCGCAGATGCAGGTCCTCAAGCAGGTGTTTACCTCCACCCCCTGGTGGGAATTGAAGCCGTACAACACATTGGTTACCTGGAATCGGCTGTCCGGATCCGCGAGCAACCCCATGGTCAAGGCGAACACCGACCGCACCAGCCTCCTGATTTATTACCCGGTTCCGGACAAGGGCGCCGGCTATGAGTATACTGGCACGGTATCCCGGCTGAACCCCGGGCATACCTACGACGCGGTGTGGACGAACCCTCTCAACGGCAAAACGACCACCGCCGCGTCCGGCTTTAAGCCGGACGGCAAGGGCAGCTGGAAGCTTCCCGTGCCTCCCAGCGGCGGTCAGGATTGGGTTCTGGTCATCACCGATCGCGTCCGCCCGACCATGGAAAACGCCAAGGTGATCGCCTCGTCCTATGAGAACGGCAGCTATCCCTATGTGACCGGAGAGATGGAGCTCCCGGCCATCTCCTCGGGGAAATAGCGGCTGACTGGATTTCTCTCCAAGAATGACACAAGAGAAAAGGGAAGGGGAGCGGTGCGGCATACGTCGTGCGGCTCTCCTTCCCAAGGCTTGTGCCATTCTTTTTGCATGATACTAAGAAAAGAGGAAAGCCCATGACGACCGAAATGTGGAGAACCGCCGAGTTGATTTTTCACTCAGAACGGCCATACGCCGATCCGCTGCTGGAAGCGGAGACAACCGTCGACTTTCTATCGGCGTCCGGAACGCGGATCCGGCGTCCCGCTTTTTGGAATGGGGGGGATGCGTTTGGCGTCAGGGTCGCCCTGACGGAGCCCGGAGACTGGACCTACCAAACGGTTTGCTCCGATACGGGCAACGCCGGGCTTCACGGACAAACCGGTACGCTCCGCTGTGTCCCGTATCAGGGAGAGCATGCGATTTACCAAAAAGGCTTTCTGACAGTGGAGCCGGGTCAACGCTATTTTTCCTACCGGGACGGCACGCCGTTCTTTTATCTGGGCGATACGCATTGGTTTTTGTGCCATGAAAAATGGGAGGAAGCGAATGTTTCCGGCATCGAAAGCCAGTTCCGGTATACGGTGGATCACCGCGCGGCCCAGGGCTTTACCGTGTATCAGTCCGAACCGCTGGGGAAGCCCAACATGCCCGTGATTTACGACTTGACGGACGGCCTGGACGAGCGGGATATCGCCGGCTTTCAGCAGCTGGATCGCAAATTTCAATACATCGCCGATCGCGGTCTCGTCCATGCCCACTCTCAATTGTTTTTCACAGACGAGATCCAGCACCCGCGCTATACCCCCGCGTATCTGCGGGCACTGGCCCGTTTCTGGGTTGCGCGGTACGGGGCGTATCCGGTTCTCTGGACAACCGCGCAGGAAATTGATCCGCACTGTTATGGCACGGTGCCGCCGGAACGCTGGTTTATTGTCGCGCAGACCGTTTCGGAATGGGATGCGTATCATCACCCCTTAACCGCTCACGGAGCCAACAACTGCCTCCTCACCGCCCATAACTCCGCCTGGGACGACAAGCCCTATCATAGCTGGTTCGGCCTGCAGCCGCAGGAAAACACGCTGAACAACACCGCGTATCTGAGGAATTTTCACCGCATTCTCAAGCCGGCTCTGTGCTATGAGACCGGGTACGAAGAGCTTTGGAGCGATGCGCGGCAGGCGCTCGGCGCCGGATATAAATCCTTTCTGGGCGGGCTGTTCGGTTACGGCTACGGCGCACAGGGCGTGTGGAACGATGATTATTCGCCGGACGACTGGATGAGATATGGGGGCTATTACCGCTGGTTTGACGCGCTCCAATTCGAGGGAGGAAAGCGGCTTGTCCATTTCCGGCATTTTTTCGAAGCGCTGGACTGGTGGCGCTTGGAGCCGCGGTTTGACGATCCGGCGTGGAGCGACATACGCACGGACGAGCCCAAAGCGCTGGCAACCATCGGCCAGGATGTTTATGCGGCGTTTTTGTTCGACCAAACCACGGCCGGCCTCACTCTGCGGGGGATGAAGGACAGCATATATGAGGGGTATTGGTACGATATCCTCACCGGGACCTACCTGCCCTTCGGCCCGTGCAGCCCGGTGGACGGCGTCTATTCCTCCCCGCAGAAGCCCACAAGCGGCGATTGGATTCTCCTGCTCACCACCGATCGCGGCTGGTATGCGGAGCGGCCCCTGATTCTGAACAGCGACGACGACCGTACGACCATCGCGGAGCCGGGGGAGGCCTTGCGCCTGCAGGCGAATTTCCCGGTGCGGCAATGGTGGCTCACCCCCGCCATCGCGTCGATCCAAGACGGCGTCTTGCAGCCAAATGGCCGGAATGGCCTGGTGACCGTATATGCCCGAGACGTGCGCGGACGGGTTGCCTCAAAATCCGTCATCCTGCTTCGGCAGGAGCAGAACGAGCCCCTGCCGAAGCCGCAGACGATTACCGTCCTGGGAGACGGGGGACGCTGCTCGCTGACCAAAGAGGAGCCCACCCTCCAGGCCATGGCCTATTTTTCCCCTGCCGATTGCCATAACCAGCGCGTATGCTGGCAGATCACGGAGCCGGACGGTTCCCAAACCACCAAAGCGGTGTTGGAGCCGACGGGCGCCATAACCGCCGTGTCGGACGGGGACATTTTGCTCACGGCCCGTTCCGTGGCATTTCCCGAGATAACAGGCACGGCTGTTCTGCATATAAGCGGTCTGGGCCAGCCGTCTTTGGCCGTCGATGCGCAGGTGACCAGCTCGGATTATTATGAAGGGTATGACAAGCGCTGTTATCCCTGGCGGGCGGTCAACGGGATCACGGACAATTATTCCGGCTGGTGCTCGGCCGCCCTGTGCAGCGAGGAGGCCCCTGTGTATCTGTATATCGACCTGCGTCAGGAGAAAGTCTTCTGCCAGATCGATCTATATACCACCTCCCTGGCCGCTTCTCTCCGGGATTATTCCATTCAGGTTCTGCAAAAGGAAGCCTGGAAAACCGTCGGGGAAAAGACCGGGAACACCGAGCGGAAGAACACATATCGTTTCCCGCCGATAACGGCCCGGTACATACGGGTGGCGTGTACCAAAGGAGACAGTAATGGAAACGCCCGGATCGATCAGCTCAGCGTGTATTCTGTGTGGCGGTAGCCGGCATAGGGCATGCCTCTTTTTGGGAAATTGCGGCATTTGATTTCATTTTGTCAGTATGGTACAATAAACAGTAATGACGTGTTATCATCAGACCGTTTACCCGAAAGGAGCGATCCCATGTCAAAAGGTATTTTTGACAAGCGGTTCCGCAATCATATCCCGACAGACACGGCCGTTCATACCCTGCTGTGCACCAATGAGCTGGGGTATGTGGAAGCGGACGCCTCCTATCGTATTATCGGTACGCCGCAAAAAAGCATCCTTTTTGGATATACCACCGACGGCGCCGGGATGCTGCAGTACAAAAGCGTGAAGTACCCGCTGAAAAGCGGCTCGCTGTTCTGCATCGATTGTTCCAATCCCCATTCCTATTGGGCGGATCAGGGCCTTTGGGAATTTTATTGGTTTCATGCCATCGGCGATGTTTCGGCGCCCCTTTTCAAGAGCTTTAAGCGGGATGTTCTGGTTCAGCAGGATGTGAAGCATTTTGTCAACCTGTGGGAAAATTTGTTTATGCTGGCCGAAACGAATTCCCTGTTTATCGACATGAAAATGGCGTCGATTATCAACAATATGTTCAGTCTGGTCTTTGAAGAAGAGACTCACGACAACCGGATGAATAAGACGGAAGAATTTATCCGGCAGAATTTTGACAAAAAAATTACCATCGACGATATGGCAAAGGTGGCCTGTATCAGCAAATATCATTTTTCCCGCCTCTTTAAAGAAAGCACCGGCCAATCCCCCTATAAATACCTGAGCCAGTATCGGATCGACAAGGCCAAGGATCTGTTGATTTCGACCAATCTGTCTGTCAATGAAATTGCTTTGCGTGTGGGGTTTGATGATATGTCGAGCTTCATTTATCTTTTTAAGCAGCATATGCATGTATCCCCTCTGCAGTTTCGTAAGCATTACGACAATCTATTCCCCATATAATCGGCGCCGGATAGGTATACCATAAGAAAACCCTCACGCTGTTCATGGAGCGTGAGGGTTTTTGTCTATAGATTAGTTCCGCCGACAGGATTCGAATCCCCGCCCCTTCGGTTCGGAATCGCATCGGGATAGCATAGAGGATGATCACAGGCCGGTGCCG
The DNA here is from genome assembly GCA_900546265.1 of uncultured Oscillospiraceae bacterium. Classification (GTDB taxonomy): domain Bacteria; phylum Bacillota; class Clostridia; order Oscillospirales; family Acutalibacteraceae; genus UMGS856. The sequence goes on from URCA01000013.1 coordinate 84,753, forward strand.
CCCGAATATTCGGGCGGCACTTTTCCTATGCTTAAGCATGTAGGGGACAGCGCGAAGCGGTGGCCCCTACAAAAAGCCGC
>URCA01000014.1 GCA_900546265.1 uncultured Oscillospiraceae bacterium
CTCTCGACCTTACGGATGCGAACCGTACGCTCTCCCAGCTGAGCTACGCCCCCATATACTGTGGATTTTCCCGGGCGACTAACAAAAAACCGCAAGGGATTTTTAATCCGTACAATATATTACCGTAAAGCCGGCCGTTTGTCAAGCCAAAACTGCAAAATTCTTCATGAATTTATTCGGGCGGAATTTATTCGGGTAAGCCGAAGGTCAGCCGGCCGGTCAGCGGCGCCGGCGGCAGCTCCAGCACCGCCGCCCCCAGCTGCTCCGCTTCCGCCCGGATATGGGTGACCAGCACCACCAAGCGGTCCGCATAGCCCGCCGCGATGTGTCCGGCCAGCTCCCGCCAGCTTGCCTCGTCCACCCCGCTGAACGGTTCATCCAGCAGCAGCACGTCGGGCTGCACGGCCAGCGCGCGCGCCAGGGCGGCCCGCCGCCTCATCCCGCCGCTGAGCGCCGCCGGACGCTTGTGCGCCGCGTCGGCCAACCCCACCAGCTCCAGCCAATCCGCCGCTCTCGCGCGGGCATCCGGCCCCTCCAGCACCACCGCCACATTCTCCAGCACCGACAGCCAGGGCAGCAGCCGATCCTCCTGGAACAGCATAGCCGTCCTCTTGCCCTCCAGCCCCGTGAGGCGCCCCTTGTCTGGCTTTTCCAAGCCGGACAGGAGCCGCAGCAGGGTGGTCTTGCCGCAGCCCGACGCCCCGAACAGGCACACCGCGCCGCTCTTCGGGAACCGCAGGGAAACCGCCTGCAGCACCGGCTTTTGCCCGTAAGCGAACGATACGTCCTCCAACGCAATCATGTACCGTCCCCCTCTCCCCCGGTGTTGTAGCGCTTAAGCCGCCGGACAGCCAGCAGCAGCCCCTTCTCCAGCACCATGCTCAGCGCCACCACCACCGCCGTCCAGGCGAATACCTCAGGCGTTTCCAGATACACCTTGGCGTCCTGCAGCTGCCTGCCGATGGACATGGCCGGCCGGCAGATGACCTCCGCCGCGATCCCCGATTTCCACGCGAACCCCAGCCCGGTGGTGGCCGCCGCCAGAAAATACGGCATCACCGAAGGGATCCGCACCCGCACCAGGGTTTTCCACCAGCCCAGCCGGTATACCTTCGCCATTTCCAGCAGCCCCGCGTCCGTCTCCCGGATCCCCTTTTCCACGTTGCCCCAAACCACCGGCACCACCATCAGAAAGGCGATAAACGCCGGCAGCGTGTTGGTGCGGATCCAGACCAGGGCCAGAATGATAAACGAAGCCACCGGCGCGGCCCGCACGATTTTGAGCAGCGGGGACAGCAGCACGTCCGCCGCCCGGAACCGCACCGTCAGCACCGCCAGCAGCGACCCCGCCGCCAGCGCCGCCGCGAACCCGACGGCCACCCGCAGCAGCGAGCCGCCCGCCGCCTGCCAAAACCGCGCATCTCCCGCCAGCCGTCCCAGCGTGCGCGCAACCTGAAGCGGCGCAGGAACCAAAAGTTCCTGCGCCACCAGCAGACTGATCCCCTGCCAGACAAGCAGCCAAAAGGCCGCCGCCAGAAGGGCCGTCCCGATCCGTTTTCCTTTAGCCGAGATAGTAGAGGCTGTCATCAGGCAGCTTTCCTCCGATGGAAGCGGGCTTCGCCGCAAACAGCACGTCGAAATAGCCCTTAATCTGCTTCATCATATCCTGTCCGTCCACATATGTCAAGTTGCAGCGCGGAATCGCCTGCTTGGCCACCGCCGCCTTGGGAATGATCCCGTAGGTCTCGCACAGCGCGGCCGTTCCGTCCACGTCACCGGTCGCCTTTTCGATGGAGGCTTTGTACTCGCTGAGGAACGCCTTGACCGCCTGGGGGTTCTTCTCCACAAACGCGGAACGAGCCACCACGCAGCCCATCATCAGGGTGCTCTCATCCCCTGCGGCATTCTTCCACTCCTTGGTCATATCCAGGGCCACCCGCAGCTTGTCGTTCTTGGCCAGCACCGTGGTCACCACCGGCTCCGGTACCAGCGCCACCCCGGCTTTCCCGGACGCCAGCTGGGTGGCCAGCTCGTCGTTCTCGCTCAGGAACTCCAGCTTCACGTCCTTGTCCGGATCCAGGCCGTTTTTCTCCAGCACATACCGCAGCACGTATTCCGGATTGGCCCCCTGGCCGGTGGAATAAATGGTCTTACCCTTCAGATCCTTCACACTGTTGATAGCCGTGCCGTTTTCCAGAATGTACAGCACCCCCAGCGTGTTGACCGCCAGCATTTTCACCTTGCCGTTCGTCTTGGCATACAGGGCGGACGCCAGATTGGTGGGCACCGCCGCGATATCCGCTTCGCCGCTGGCCACCTTGGCCACCGCCTCGTCCGGTGTGGACAGCACCGAGAAGGTGTAGTCGTTCTGGGCCGTCTTCTCCTCATTGGCTTTCATCAGATTGACCAGGCCAATGCCGGTCGGCCCCTTGATGCCGAATACATTCACCTTGGTTTTCTCCGCCGCCGCGGAAGATGCGGGCTGCTGGGATGCGTTCGAGGAAGCGGTCTCCCCCGTGGAACATCCGGCCAGCAGCGCGCCGGCCAGCAGGACGCTGAGCAGTCCGGCCGTTATTTTTTTCAGTTGCATACGTTCTCCTTCTTTCTCCAATCAACCTATCCGATTCAAGGCTCTCCAAGGAGCCTGGGATCGTCCACATAAATCCGCCGTCCCTGCCGGCGGATAGCGCCGCTCTGCGTCAGCGCGTCCAGCGAGCGGTACAGACTGGAACGCCCGATGTTCAGGGACTGGGCCAGCTCCAGCAGGCTGCCCGGCAGCGTCACCTGACCGTCCTCCCCGCGGTGGGCCAACAGATACCCGGTCAGCCGTTCGTCCGCCTGCCCGCCGGTAAACCCGGCGATTTTGCCGTTGAGGAAGCGGATGCGCCCGGTGAGGAATCGAATGTAGTTCTCCGCCACCGGAAAATGGGCGCGCATCCACCCGGTCACCAGCTCCTGGGACAGGAACAGCACCACGCAGGGCCGCAGCGCCGCGATTTCCGTCACATAGGATTCTGCTTCGCCGAACAGCGCCGCCGCGCCGAAGACCTCCCCGGTCGTCAGCCGGTTCATCACCACCCGGCGGCCGTCCTCTCCCGGACGGTATACCTGCACCTCGCCCTGCAGCAGAAGCCCCAGCGCCCGGCGGAAGGCATGGCAGGAATAAATCGCCTCGCCCTTTTCAAAGCGCACCGGCCGGGGCGCCTGCGCCCACAGCTGCCGCCGTGTCTCCCCGTCCAGCCCATCCAGAAGGAACAAGCCGTCGGCGGTTTGCCGCATCGCGGCGGTAAACGCGATTTCCTCCATACTGTCCCTCCTAAATTGTCCCATTTGGGACAATTACAGAATTAGTATAACATGGATTTTCCAAAACGCAAGCCTTTTTGTTAAATAAATAACGGTTTTTCTCTTCTCTTCACACCTCATCCAAAAATCCCCAGAAACCGCCTTGTATTTTTTTCGTTTTCCGTGTATGATACTTATAGAAAAAGCAGAAATGGCGCGGGATTTACTCCCCCGCCGCGAAAGGAGGCGACGCCCATGCGCGGTATGCGGAATATCCGAAGAAAGACAAGCTACGACAAGGCGCGGGAGATTTTGATGCAGGCGGATTACGGCATCCTGTCCACCACCTGCGGGGACGGTCTGCCCTACGGCATTCCCCTGTGCTTCGCTCTGTCCGGCAATTCGATTTATTTCCACTGCGCCACCGAGGGACAGAAGCTGGACAACCTGGTGCACGACAGCCGTGTATGCCTGACCGCCGTCCTCCACGCGGAGAATCGGCCCGCCCGCCTGACCATGACCTATGAAAGCGCCATGGCGTTCGGCACAGCGCGCATCGTCTACGCCGAGGATGAGCGGCACGCCGCCCTGCGCCTCCTGTGCGCCAAATATTCCCCTGATATGAGCGAGGAAGCCTTGGCCGCCTATTTCAAAAAGCATATCGCCAACACCACGGTGGTGCGCATGGAGGTGGAATACATCAGCGGCAAAAGCAACCGCCCCGGCAAATAGAAAAAGACGGTTCCAGATTCTGGAGCCGTCTTTTTTCGCCTGCATGCACATATTCTCCGAGCCGGCAACGCACACTAGCTTTGTATCAATTGCCGGAAAGGAAGTTGTTCTCGTGATCAAAAACACCATCGAGGCGCCGCTGTGGCCCTCCGTCGATACAATCCCCGCCCAGTACCCTTGGCTGTCCGCCGACGAAACCTGTGAGGTGGCCGTCCTGGGCGGCGGCGTCACCGCCGCCATGTGCGCCCTGCGCTTTGCCGAAGCGGGCATCGACACCGTCCTGGTCAGCGCCAGCCCCGTCGGCTTCGGCGGTTCGGCCTGCTCGAGCGGCATGATGACCCTGGCCAGCGGCGATTCCCTGGTGTCCCTCGTGGAAGAAATCGGCGCCGAACGGGCCATGTCCGCCGCCGAGCTGCTGCTCGGCTCTCTGAAAAACCTGGAAGATTTCTGCGCCTCCACCGAGGACGGCTGCGGCTTCCACCGCAAGGACAGCCTGCTGTATACCAGTGAAGAGGCCTGTACCTCCAAGCTGCGCCGGGAATACTCCCTGCGCCTGCATAACGGCCTGGATGTCGAGCTGCTCAACGCCGACACCGCCAGCGAGCAGTTCACCTTCCCCATGGAAGCGGGCGTGTATACCAAAAATGCCGCCGCGCAGGTGGATCCCTACCGCCTGACCCATGCCGCCGTCCGCGCCGCCAAGGAGAAGGGGGCCCGGATTTATGAAAACACCACCGCCTCCGCCATCAACCAGTCGGCGCAGGACGATATCACCCTGGAATGCTCCACCCATCACCGGATACAGGCCCGGTATGTCATCGTGGCCGCCGGCCTGGAGACGCACCGCTACTGCGGCGGCCTGACCCAGGCGGGCACCACCTATCTGCTGGCCACCGAGCCGGTGGAGGAGTTTGCCGGCTGGCGGGGCACCTGCCTCATTCATCGGGAGGGCGACGCCCGGCAGTATATCACCGTCACCCCCGACCATCGCATCCTCATCGGCGGCCTGGACAGCAGCGTCCTGGATGAAAAGGGCCGGGTAGCCCGCCTCATCAACCTGCAAAACCTGGCGGAGAAGCGCCATCACGCCCTGGCGTATACCCTGCGGGATATGTTCCCCGCTATCCGCAATATTACAGCGGAATACGTCTGGGCGGCCAAGGACGGCCGCACGTCGGACGGCCTGCCGGTGATCGGCCGCCTGCCCGCCAACAGCCGCGTGGCCTATGCCATGTGCTGCGGCGATAACGGCATCCTCTACGCCGAGGCGGCCGGTCGCCTGCTGCTCGATCAGTATCAGGGCGTGGACAACCACCAGCTGGGCCTGTTCTCCCCCAACCGAGAATGGCGGATAAAACGCTGATGCGTTTTATCCTGGAAAAACCTCTTGCCGGCCCTCTAGGGGGGCCGGCATTTCGCGGCTCTGCCGCGAAACCACGCTTTTTCTCCGACTCCTTCTCCTATTGAAATAACAGATAATGCTGACGCTTTTTTCAGCTCCTGCTCTCTGTAAAATGAAAGAAAACGCTAAAAAACCACTAGCCGACCCTTTAAGCCGGCTAGTGGTTTTCGTGGTTTTCTCTTCAGAAGAAGCCAGCGACAAAAGGGAACCGCGCTTACCCGATGAGCGCCTGGGTGTCCCGCGCGATGACCAGCTCCTCGTCGGTGGGGATGACAAACGCCCGCACGGCCGAATCCGCCGTGGTGATCTCCCTTTCCTTGCCGCGGCAGTCGTTGGCCTGCTCGTCCACCTTCAGCCCGAGATAACCGAAGGAGCTGAGAATTTCCCGACGCAGATCGATCTGGTTCTCCCCGATGCCGGCGGTGAAGACGATGGCGTCCACCCCGCCCAGGGCCGCCACATAGCCGCCGATATACTTGACGATCTCATACGTGCGCATATCCCACGCCAGCTTGGCCCGGTCGTTGCCCTCTTCCACCGCCTTGGCGACATCCCGGTCGTCGCTGGACACGCCGGAAATGCCCAGCATACCGGACTTCTTGTTGAGGATGTTGTCCATCTCCTCGGGAGACAGATCCTCCTTCTCCATCAGGAAGGTGACCACCGAGGGATCCAGCGCCCCTGACCGGGTGCCCATCAGGAAGCCGTCCAGCGGGGTCAGGCCCATGGTGGTGTCAACGACCTTGCCGTCCTTGATGGCCGCAATGGAGGAGCCGTTGCCCAGGTGGCAGGTGATGATCCGGGTGCCTTTCCCGTCCGGCTTGCCCAGCAGCTCGCAGCAGCGAGCGCTGACGAAGCGGTGGGAGGTGCCGTGGAACCCGTACCGCCGGATGCCGTATTTCTGATAGTATTCGTACGGCACGCCGAACATATACGCCTTGGCGGGCATGGTCTGATGGAACGCCGTGTCAAACACCGCCACCTGGGGCACGTCCTTGCCGAAGGCGGCCACGGCGGCGTTGATGCCCTGCACATGGGCGGGATTATGCAGCGGGGCCAGGGAGGAATACCCCTCGATGTCCGCGAGCACCTTCGCGTCGATGCGCACCGATTTATCATACTTGGAGCCGCCCTGCACCACCCGGTGCCCGATGGCGGATACCTCGGAGAGGCTGTCGATGACCTTTCCTTCCCCCTCGGTCAGAGCCAGCTTCACCTGCTCGAAGGCGGCGGTGTGATCCGGCATGGCGACTTCCTTCGTCACCACCCGGCCGTCTCCCGTCTTGTGGGTGAACCGGCCGTCGATTCCGATGCGCTCGCACAGCCCTTTGGCCACGACCACCTCGCCGTCCATGTCGATGAGCTGATACTTGAGGGAGGAACTGCCTGCGTTGATGACCAGAATTTTCATGCTTGTACTCAATCCTTTCGCGGGTTCGCCCTTTCCCGGGCAACTTCCACAATTGCATTTTGCCCCAAAACAACGTATACTATCATAGTACGGTTTTGCTTGTTTTTCAAGGGCTTTTCTGCCCGAAAGGCGGGATTTTATTGAAAGTTGCCGGAATCGTGGCGGAATACAACCCCTTCCATAACGGCCACGCCCATCAAATCGAACGCACCCGCGCCGCGGACAACGGCTGCGGCGCCACCCACGTTGTCGCCGTCATGAGCGGCCATTTTGTCCAGCGGGGAGAACCCGCCCTGCTGCCCAAGGCCGACCGGGTGAAGGCGGCCCTGCGCGGCGGGGTGGATCTCGTCCTCGAGCTGCCCGTCCCCTGGTGCCTGTCCTCAGCGGAGGGCTTCGCCTTCGGCGCGGTCTCCCTGCTGGACGCCCTGGGCTGCGTGGATGTCCTCAGCTTCGGCAGCGAATGCGGCGACCTCCAGGCGCTGGAGCAGGCCGCCGACGTGCTGGCATCCCCTCGCTTCGCCGATCTGCTCGCCTACCATCTGGAAGGCGGCCTCCCCTTCCCCGAGGCCCGGCAGAAAGCGGCGGCGGAGCTGCGCGGCGGCGTCGCCGCCTTGTTTGAGAGCCCCAACAACACCCTGGGCATCGAATACATCAAGGCCCTGCGCCGCCTGACCTCCGGCATGGCCCCCTTCACCGTGCGCCGCTTCGGCGCCGGGCACGACGCTCGGCTCCCCGCCGGGGACATGGCCTCCGCCACCTTCCTACGTTCCCTCATCGAGGCCGATCGGCTTCTGAACGCCACCGCCTACATGCCCGCCCCCTGCGCCGCCGTCCTGGCCGAGGCCGCGCAGGAAGGCCGCTGCCCCGCGGCCGTTTCCCGGCTGGAACGCGCGCTGCTGGCCCGCCTGCGCACCATGTCGCCGGCGGAATTCGCTTCACTCCCAGCCCTGAGCGAGGGACTGGAAAACCGGCTGGCCTCCGCGGCCCGGCAGGCCGGATCCTACCAGGAGCTGCTGGACGCCGTCAAAACCCGCCGATATCCCCTGACCCGGATCCGGCGGCTGGTCTGGTCCGCCTTTCTCGGCCTGTCCGCCTCTCTCGCCTGGGACGCGGCGGCAGGCCGGTGGAAAAAGCCGCCCTATCTGCGGGTGCTCGGCGCCAACGACCGGGGGCTGGAAATTCTCCGGGCGGTGAAAAACCCCGCCCTGCCCCTGCTGGCCCGCCCCACCCATATCGACCGGCTGGACGCGGATGCCCGCGCCGTGCTGGACGCCGAATGCCGCGCCGCCGACCTGTACGCCCTGGCCCTGCCTCAGCCGCCCCCATGCGGCGGCGAATTCACCGCCGGCCTCATTCGGCCTTAGCGGAACGGAAATGTCCCATTTCTCACAGTCTGAGGGCCTGCGGGCCCTCTTTTTTTTGCGCGCCGCTGTCGGAATCACAGCGAATTTTCCATCCGAACAAAATCTGCCAATTCCATCGGCAAAAAATTTCCACCGGTAATCCGGGCGATTCGGTTTACACTATAGTCGGAAACCATCATCGATTCCGGTCCTCTCGGCCGTTCGATTTTGATAGGTCAAACCATTGGAAAGGATGAACCGATTATGTCCAACCAGCCCAAAGCTATGCAGGATCCGGCCATGAAGCAATATTTCGACACCCTGCCCACCAGCGTGCAGGAAACCATTGTGCAAAGCGGCGTGGAGGTCAACTCCGTCGAACAGCTCAAGCAGTGCGCCGAGCACTTCATGCAGAAAAACGGATAATTCTCCCTCCCCCGAAGCCCCGCAAATCCCGCAAATGCTGAAAAACGCCCGCAGCATTCGCTGCGGGCGTTTCCAACGGAAAACAATCTTATTCGTTGTCGACCTTGTTCATGTGCTCGATGAGGTTCAGCACCTTGTTGCTGTAGCCCCACTCGTTGTCGTACCAGGACACCAGCTTGAAGAAGTTGGAGTTCAGGCCGATACCGGCGGTCGCGTCGTAGATGGAGGTACGGGAGTCGGAATAGAAATCGGAGGACACCACCGCGTCCTCGGTGTAGCCGAGGATACCCTTCATGTAGGTCTCAGAAGCCTCTTTCAGGGTGGCGTTGATCTCTTCCATGGAGGTGGCTTTCTCGGTGCGGACGGTCAGGTCCACCACGGAAACGTCCAGGGTGGGCACACGGAACGCCATACCGGTCAGCTTACCCTTCAGCTCCGGAATAACCAGGGCGCAGGCCTTGGCGGCACCGGTGGAGGAGGGGATAATGTTGCCGGCAGCGGCGCGGCCGCCGCGCCAATCCTTCGCGGAGGGGCCGTCCACGGTCTTCTGGGTGGCGGTGGTGGAGTGCACGGTGGTCATCAGGCCTTCCACGATGCCGAATTTGTCGTTGATAACCTTGGCCAGAGGAGCCAGGCAGTTGGTGGTGCAGGAAGCGTTGGACACGACCTTCATGTCCTTGGAGTACTTGTCCAGGTTGACGCCGCACACAAAGGTGGGGGTGTCTTTATCCTTCGCGGGAGCGGAGATAACCACTTTCTTGGCGCCGCCCTGCAGGTGGGCGCTGGCCTTCTCGGTGGTGCAGAACACGCCGGTGGATTCCACCACATAGTCGGCGCCGCATTCGCTCCACTTGATGTCGGCCGGGTTCTTCTCGGCATACACGCTGATGGCCTTGCCGTTGACGACCAGCTTGCCGTCCTCAGCCTTGACGCAGCCGTCGAATTTGCCGTGGATGGTGTCATATTTCACCATGTACACCATGTAGTCGAGATCGATAAAGGGATCGTTGATGCCCACGACCTCGAATTTCTCGGGCTGGGAAACAGCCGCGCGGAAAACCAGACGGCCGATGCGGCCAAAACCGTTGATGCCTACTTTAATAGCCATGAAATTACCTCCATACGTTTATTCTTGTTCCATTTTAACGCGTTTGCGCCCACTTTTCAAGAAGTTTGTCACCTTTTTAACCAGATGTTCACACTTTTGTGAGGTTCACCAAAAGCCATATGAATTCCCCCAAAAAGGGGTGTAATACCGCCAAACGATTACGCGCGCAAGGAGTCTGAAGCTATGGTTGTCACCGATCCCCCCGCCCCGCCCGCTTGTACTGGGGAAACCGAAGGCGAGCTCCGGGAAAAGCTGGCCGCTTACTTTCTTTCCGCCCCGCCTCTGGACAGGCAGGACGACGAACAGAAGCGCCGCCATAAAGCAGCCCTCCGCCGTCTGCTGCGGCTGGAAAACCGATCGATCCTCCAGGCCGCCGGCCTGCCCCGCCCCCTGTCGCAGGGAGATCTGGCCGTGCTGCTGCGCGCGCTGCTGGACGCCTGCCTGCAAACCCTGGGGGCCGCCCGGCAGCGGGACAGTGCCGTTCCGCTCATGAGCGTGCAGATTGCCGAGGGCTTTCCCCTGCGGGAAGCGGCGGGCTTCGAGCCCCGCCTTGTCCAAGCGGGCGTCGTCGGCCTGCTGCGCGCCGCCTGCCGGGCCAACGCGGCCGATTTGGTGGCCGTGTCCCTGTCCGCCGGAACGGAAGCCTTCATCCTGACCGTCACCGGGGAGCGCCCGCCCGCCGAGGCCGAGGCGCTGGCCGTGGCTGAAGAAACGGCCAGGCTGCACAAGGGCGGCCTGGCCGTCTGTTCCGGCACCGTTGGGCTGTCGCTGTCCACCAGCCTGCCGGGGGACGCGGGGCTGTATGTCGCCCCCACCCCGACCCAGCTGCTGCGGGACACCCTGTCGGCCGTGCAGGTGGGTCTTTATTCGTCGCTGGGATAAAGATCCTTGAGGATGTCGTCCACCGTGGGCTGCTCCGGATCCCCAGCCGGAACCAGGGCCTCCTCCGACGCCGGACGGTTCTTCCCGAAGGCCTGGACAAAGGCGAACAGCAGGGCGAAAGCCCCCACTACCCCGTCGATCACGCCGGCCAGCCGGCTGGCATTGTAAGCGTCCCCCTGCCCTGTCATATACAGGCACAGCCGGGTCAGCGGCCCGCTCAGGCAGAACAGCGCCGTCATCAGCGCAAAGAAGAACAGCAGCCGGTTTTTGCCCGCGCCCACCCCCGACAGATACCGGGCAAAGGAGAAGAAGAACAGCAGGGCAAAAATCAGCATGACGAAATCGTAAAAGCTCTCACTGACGGCCACCGCGCTGGCATACGACACCTCATACCGCGCCAGCCGCATCCAGACCCATCCCACCGGCGCGAGGGCCCACAGGCGCATCAGCCCCGAGCGAACCCGGTTTTCGGTCAGCCAGACGATGCCGGTGCGCACCAACATCACGCCGCCCAGCAGGCCGAACACGATGGTGAAAAAGAGGGTGACGCCGTCGATCCCGCTGATCACATGCTCATTGGGGGCCGGCGTCTCGCCGAACAGCAGCCAGTTAAAACCGTCCAGCGCCGACACGATGGTCATCACCGAACCCGCCAGCATGGCGGATAGGGACAGCGGGGTCAGCAGCTTGCCTCCCGGCGGCACCCCGTCGTTCTGCGACAGCCAGGACAGCACCGCCGCCGCCAGCATGGTCAACGCCATCAGCCCGATGATAAGATAGCTCAGATGAAACAGCCCGGTGTCCGGGTCCTGCATCCTGGGCGTCAGCGCCACCCGCAGAATCAGTACCGCCAGCGTCATCACCGCCGTGATAACGGCGGCTATTTTTTTGCCCGCCGGCAGGTAGCCTCCAGCCAGCCAGGCATGTTTCTGTCCGGAATCGTCTCGCATCTTCATGACCAGTCCTTCCGCCTTTCCGCGGGCGCCGCCCGCCTGGAACAATATTTTACAGTATAGCACAATCCTTTGAAAAAAACCAGCCGTTTTCTTTAGGCTTCTCCCATTCCGAAGGGTTCACGCGATACGGGCTTTACAGGGATTTCCTATATACTTGTTGAAGGGTCGGCAAACGCCCCGGAAATCCAAGGATTTCCGGGGCGTTTCTATCGGCTTATCCCCTTTCGGCCAGGGGGATGTAGGGCTGGGGCTTGGCGATGGCCTTGTAGGCGGGGCGGATGATCCGTCCGCCGGTGTAGAGCTCCTCCACCCGGTGGGCGCACCAGCCCGCCATGCGGGCCACGGCGAACAGCGGGGTGAACAGGTCGGGATGCAGCCCCAGGGACTTGTACACCAGGCCGGAATACATGTCCACGTTGGCGCACATGGCCTTGTCGCTGCCCTTGACCTCGGCGAACACGCCGGGGGTTAGCTTCTCCACCGTTTCCAGCAGCCGGAACTCGGGGCCGTAGCCCCTCTTTTCGGCCAGATCCACCGCGTATTTCTTGAGGATGACCGCCCGCGGGTCGGACAGGGTGTAGACCGCGTGGCCCATCCCGTACACCAGGCCGGAGCGATCCCCCGCCTGCTTGTTGATCATCCGCACCAGGAAGGCGCGCACCTCGTCCTCGTCCCCCCAGTCCCGGATGCCCTCCTTCAGGTACTCCAGCATCTCCATGACCTTGATGTTGGCACCCCCGTGCTTGGGCCCCTTGAGGGAGCCGATGGCCGCCCCCATGGCCGAGTAGGTATCGGTGCCCGAGGAGGTGAGCACCCGGGCCGCGAAGGTGGAGTTGTTGCCGCCGCCGTGCTCCGCGTGGAGCATCAGGCAGAGATCCAGCAGCCGCGCCTCCTCCTCGGTATAAGCCGAGTCGGCCCGCAGAGAGTGCAGGATGGTCTCCGCCGTGGACAGACCGGGGACATTGGGGTGGAAATACATGCTTTCCCGGTCGTAATGGCGGCGCTTGACCTGGTAGGCATAGGCCATGATGGAGGGCAGGCGGGCGATAAGCTCAATAGACTGCCGCAGCACGTTTTCCATGGACAGATCGTCGGGCAGGTCGTCATAAGAATACAGGGCCAGCACCGAGCGGGCCAGCTTGTTCATGATGTTGGGGGAGGGCGCCTTGATGATCATGTCCTCCGCGAAGTATTCGGGCAGTTCCCGGTAGGCGGAGAGGATTTCGGTGAACTTCGCGAGCTGCCGCGGGCTGGGCAGGCTGCCAAACAGCAGCAGCCACGCCGTCTCCTCGAAACCGAAGCGGTTTTCCGACACGCAGCCCCCCACCAGATCGTTGATGTCGATGCCGCGGTAAATCAGGCGGCCCTCCACCGGGGCCTTCTCCCCTTCGTTCATGACGTAGCCGTGCACGTTGCAGATCCGGGTCAGCCCAGCCATAACGCCGCTGCCGTCCGCGTTGCGCAGCCCCCGCTTGACCTCGTACTTTTCGAATTTTTCCGGTTCAATCCGGTTATTCTTTTTGAATTCGTCGCATAGAGATGTTAATGTGCTGTTGGAAATTCGCATGGTGGTCTTGTCCATCGCTCTCATTCCTTTTTTGTTCGTCTGAAGGCGGACAGGCAGCCCCTTCGGCGTTTGGATATGATTATAGAGTTTCCCCCGGCCAAAGTCAATAGAAACGCGCGAAATCGTTTGAAAAAACGCAGAGATTTTGAATTTCGTTTCTCTTTGTCTTTCATTTTGCTTCTTAAAATTCAAAATAAAGCGAAATAATGCGCGTGAAAATGAAAGGTACGCATGAAGCTTTTGCATGTTCCGCCAATCCCTTCACCAGGGATGGCGCGGGAAAAGAAAGGAGTAGGCTTGTGAAACGGTATTGTGCGCTGGTGCTCGTGGTGTTCGTCATGCTTTTGCTGCTGCCCCTGCCGGCCTTGGGCGTCCTGGAGGGGGACAAGTCTCCCCTGCCCCCCCGCCCGGCTCAGAGCGCCCCCTTCCCCGACACCTCCTCGCCCTCTGCCTCCGACACCTTCCGGGTGCTGGCTACGGACAGCGGGAAGGTGGTGGAGCTGAGCGAGAGGGATTTTCTCATCGGCACGGTGGCCAACGAGCTGTATCCCACCTATCACATCGAAGCCATGAAGGCCCAGGCGGTGGCCGCTTACACCTATTACAGCCGCAAGCGCACTGCCCAGCGGGCCAATCCCAGCGCCGATTTGAAGGGGGCGGACTTTTCCGACGTCCCCTCCCGGTTCCCGGAGGGGTACACCACCGAGGGGCTCAAGGAGCGGTGGGGCAAAAATTATGATACCTATTATAAAAAGGTATGCGAGGCGGTGGACGCGGTGGCAGGCAAGCGGCTGTACTACGACGGGCAGCCGATTATGGCCTCCTATCACGCCATCAGCTTCGGCGCCACCGAGACGGCGGGGGTGGTCTGGGGCAGCGATTATCCCTATCTCCAGTCGGTGCCCAGCCCGGGCGACAAGCTGTCGCCCGACTATGAGACGGTGGTTTCCTTCAAGGCGGCCGACTTCTCCGCCGCCCTGTGCAAGGAGGTCAAGGATCTGAAGCTGGAGGGGGACGCGGCCGGGTGGGTGACCGGCGATCCCAAGCTCTCCGAGGCCGGCACCGTGGAGGAAATCACCGTGGGCGGCATGAAGATCACCGGCCGACAGATGCGGGCGGCACTCTCCCTGCGCTCGGCCTGCTTCACCGTCAAATACGCGGACGGCGCGTTTCAGTTCACCGTCCACGGCTTCGGCCACGGGGTGGGCATGAGCCAGTACGGCGCCGACTACATGGCGCGGCAGGGGTCCACCTGGCAGGAAATCCTCACCCACTATTACACCGGCGTCACCATTGAATAATGGATAAGAAATTTGTAAGGAAAAATTTATGCGCGTCCGTCCATTCCATGCTATAATAGAAAAACCGGACAACTTTGCCAATTTTCTTGACATAACCCGGTTGTTTGGTAGAATACTAAAAAACAGTATGTTAAAGGAATGGGCTGCGCATGAGTAAAAAGGTTTCGAAATCCAAGAAAAAGATTTACGGACGCAACCGGCGGATCGCCATCGTCGTCGTTCTGGCATCCCTGCTGGTGGTGGCGGTCGGCGCGGTGGCCGGCGTCCTGATATGGGTGCTTATGAAACAGCCGCAGCCGGCCCCTTCCTCGTCCGCCGCCTCCGAGGCGCCGGCGACCACTACCGCCGCGCCCAAGGTGACGCTGCCCGTCTCCTTTCTGGACGCCAACACCGCCTGCCAGAACATCGCCCTGTATGACGCCAGCAGCGACACGCTGCTGTATACCAAGCAGGCGGATATGAAGCAGGAGCCGGCCAGCACGACCAAGCTGCTGACCGCGGCACTGGCCATTCAATACACCCCCGAGGGATACGTTTTCACCGTCGGCAACGAGCTGGGTCTTGTACGCGACCAATCCAGCAAGGCCAATCTGCTCACTGGAGACAAGCTGGATCTCGACAAGATGCTCAAGGCCCTGTTGATCCCCTCCGGCAACGACGCGGCCTATACCATCGCGGCCAGCATCGGCCGGGTGACGGCCGGGGACGAATCCCTGTCCGCCGCCGACGCCGTGAAAAAATTCGTCGCCCTGATGAACCAGACGGCCGCCGAGCTGGGGATGAGCAACACCCATTTCAACAACCCTGACGGCTACCCGGAAGCCGCCCATTATTCCACGGCGGGCGACATGCTCAAGCTCGTCAAGCACGCCGACAGCCTGCCCCAGGTGCGCGAAATCGTCAAGCAGGTCACGGTGACCGAATCGCTGCTGAACGGCCGCACCTGCACCTGGAAAAGCACCAACAAGCTGCTGCTTGCCGACGACGAGAAGCACTACAACCCCTATGTCACCGGGATGAAGACCGGCTCGGGCGATACCACCTACTGCCTGACCGTATCCGCCGAAAAGGACGGAAGGCGGCTGCTCCTCGTCCTGATGGGGGCACGCAAGGAGGAAGACCGGTGGACGGACGCCAACGGCCTTCTCCAAATCGGCTTCGAGGCCTGAGCAAGGCGGTCCGCCTCTTATCCCCCGTTTCTGAATAAAAGGATAGCCATGCAACCGAGAATTAAGCGCTCGGCAGAACAGAGGATACCGCCCATCTCTTTTTAAAAAAACCGGCGGTTTTGATTATCCGCTTTGACAGGAACCGTACAGCATAATCCGACTCAAAAAAGAGCCGATAACTCGTGAGTAAAATCACAAGTTATCGGCTCTGCGTCTATGCCTCCGGTTCTTTGATAACGGACATATTGACTTTTTTCGCCCGAGAAGCCGTTGATTTTTTATTCTTCTGTTTGAGAATTCTCCATAGAAAAGGTCACGCGCCAACGTCCTTCCACGTACTGGCTGCTCGTGACAAATTTACCGCCGAAATGCGGGCCTCCCTTTAATATCCATTCGAAGATTGTGTAAAACAAGGCGCCCTCATGGTGCGTTTGAAAGGGTCGCCCTGGGAGAGTCAATCGTTGGGGATGAGGAGCATGGACAAGGAGAGTTTCTCCTCCGGAGACGGGAGGCGCAGGAGGCCGCGGTTCACCAGCTCCTTCATACAGTGGAGCAGGAACCAGCCGTCGGCATAAAAGATATATTGCAGGCGGAAACCCTGCATCCGGCGCAGATGGCCGGGGGTGGCGGCCAGCACCGCCTGGACGTAGGGGGCTTTTAGCTCGTCCAGGGCGGCCCGGTACTCATCCTTAAGACGCTCCCCGATAGCCAGCAGGGCATCTCGGGCGGCCGCGTCCCGGATGCAAACCACCCGCAGGGAGGCGGTGAAAAGCTTATCGGGGTCGCCGGCGGTTTGCAGATAGCCCCGTTCGACCAGGCGGGCGTATTCGTCGGGGGACAGCGGTTCGTCCCGGAAAAAGCGTTCCAGCAGGGAGAGATCCTGCCGGACGACCTGCTGGTATCCGTCGTTCACCCGGGCGGCCGACCACTCCGAATCCACCTGCCACAGCGTCCAGTGTTCAGAGGCGTTCCAGCAGGGGCCGCAGAAGCGGGTCATCTCCTCGAAATAGAGCGGCGGCGGCACGTCGGGATCCAGCACCGACGCATAGCAGATATTCTGTCCGCCGTCGGGGCGGAGCGTCGCCGCCTCCTCGAAGGAAATCGGGTGCTTTCTCCCCTTTTCCCCGCTGAGAGCGGCGATGTAGGGGATCAGTGCCCAGAGAAGGAAATTTTCGTCTGGGTGGCCGGGACAGAGGACGCCGTGCACCCCGTCGAGCAGGCCGCTGCCCGTCAGCGCCTCTTGTAGCGCGGGGGCGAACAGGGCGGCGGCCTTTTGATACATCTCGCTTTGCAGGCGGGTCAGCTCGGCGGTGGGCTCGTCGAGCAGGATGTTGAGGCGGTAGGCGTTCCCCTGCCGCAGGAGGAAGCCGTATTCCGCGAGATACGCGGCCTCGCTTTCCACGTACACCGGGGACACTCCCAGGGCGTCGCCAAGCTGGTTGACGGTTTTGTCCCCCCGCAGCAGGGCGTAGGCGATATTCTGCGCCAGAGCGGATCGGAAAAAGTTCTGGCAGCCGCCCTTGGTACCCACCGAGCCGTTGGTGCCGCACAGGGCGAAGGTCACGGGATGAAATTTCAGTTCCCCAAGCGGTCTCATACGTTCCAGTCCTTTCTTCAGTTCTTTTTTGGCTTCAAACAAATGCCATTTGACCGTGCCCAACGGGATCCCCAGCTGGGCGGCGATGGTCTCCTGTCTTTTGTTCTCGAAATAGTAGGCGACGACGACGCGGCGCTGGATATCGGAGAGATAGGCGATGGCCCGGTGGAGGGCCTTTTCCTCCTCCGCTTGCAAGAGAGGGGCGCAGGCGTCCCGTCCGGCGGGGAGGGTTTCCAGCAAATCGTCCAGGGGCAGGCCCACGCCGGCCCGCTGTCGGCCCCGGTAATAATTGGCCAAAGCGTGGCGGGCCACGGTCCAGACAAAAGCGTCCGTCGAGGCGATATCGTCCCGGGACGACAGTGACCGGTAGAGCTTCAGGCAGATTTCCTGCGCGAGATCCTCCGCGTCCTGCGGAGAGGCGCAGCGGCGCAGGGCGAAGCCGTAAACCGGCTTCATGTAGCCTTCGATTATCTGGGCGGCGGTTTGTCTGTCCATTGGTTTCGTCTCCTTGAAAGCTTTCGCCTATATAGACACCCGCAGAAAGAAAAGGTTGGAAAAAGCCGATATTTTTTAATAGTCGAGACCACCCGTAAAACGGAAGGTTTGATAGATCCCTTTGAGTATACGAAACTTTGCGCCATAGAGCAACACCTTTCCTACTTTTTGACGGCTTGAACAGTCGTCATCATACCAGGAAAGCTTCAGCCTACAGAAAAGGGCGACCCCGCATTTCGGCGGGGCCGCCCTGGGAGAGTCAATCGTTGGGGACGAGGAGCATAGACAGGGGGATGTGGAACTCACTGTGTATTGACGCGGGACAGTTTTCCGCTGTCAGCCGAATAGGGACACGCCGTTTTTCAGCAGCTTCTCCTGTACAGCCGCAGCCGGCAGCTTCCGGGGGGAAATCCGGCTGGCGGCCGACAGAGCAGCCGCTATCCCCGCGGCCTCCCCCACCGCCATGCAGATATTCATCACCCGGTAGGACGAATGGGCCTTATGTGTGCCGGACAGACAGCGGCCCGCCACCAACAGATTCTCCACGCCTCTTGGCAGTAGGCAACGGTAGGGAATATCGTAGAGCCGTGTATCCCGAGCCGCCTCCAAATCCTCCGCCTGTCCGCCCCCGGCGGGGTTATGGGTATCAAAGCAGAAATTGGCGTGGTGCACCACCACATCCGGGAAGGTTCTCCCCGCGGAGATATCCGAAGCCGTCAGCGTATAGTCGCCCTGGATCCGCCGGGTCTCCCGAAAGCCCGGGGCTTCGGCACTGCCTGTCAGGCGGCAGTTCTCGAAGCCTTTGACACGCTTACGCAGGAAATCCACCACCTGTTGAATCTGCCCCCGCAGCATCCGATCGGCCCGGGCGATATCCGCCGGGGAGGTACCGTCCACCCGGCAGAGCTGATTGGCGTTGACCAGCCGCTCATCCGGTGCTTGACCGCCATATAACCGTACGATGGTCACGTCCGGCGGCAGTTCACCGCAGCGGCTGGCCTGCTCGCACAGCTGCAAGTAACTCACCCCGTCCAGCATCGTATCGTCCGCCTCATGCGTGCAAACCAGATCGCTGTGCACCCGATCGATGGTAAAGAGAAGGGAGGCCGGCTGAACCAAGCTGTCCGATGGGCGCCCCATCTGGTAGGGCGCCCCGGCCAGAGCGGCCGCCGTACCGTCGCCGGTGGCGTCCACCGTCGTCCGGCCCGCTACCCGGGCCAACCCGCGCGGCGTGGAGACCACCAGGCCGCGGACGTTCTCACCCGCTTTCCAGACCTCTGCCACCGGTGTCTGCAAATACAGGATGACCCCGTTGTCCTCCAGCCACTGAGACAGGACATATTTTGCCCTCTCCACATCGTGAGGGATACAGGCGCCGCCCGTATCCAGCAGCCGTCCGATTTCCTCCTGCATGGTTCCGGCGGCGATCTCTCCCATGCAGGTACGTACATGACCGACCGTCAGGCTGCCGCCCACCGCCCCAAACCGTTCCAAAAGAATGACCCGAGCGCCCTGCCGGGCCGCCGCCACCGCGGCGCACAGGCCGGCGGGCCCCGCTCCGGCTATCACAACATCACCGCTGTCCAGCAGCGGCAGGCTCTGCACAAATGCCTCTGTCATATACCGCGTCTCCTTATGACAGCCGGTGTGTTTTGTCATGCCCCGGCTGGTTATTCCACGAGGCCGCTGCGTTCCACGCCTTCCATGAACCAGCGCTGGAGCAGGAAATAGAGGATGAGCAGCGGCAGCACCGAAATAACGGTGCCGGCCATCACCACGCCGGCGTGGTATTTGGTGGCTTCGGCGGAGGCGGTCAAGTCCCCCGTCGAGCTGGCGGTCAGGCGGGCGAACATATCGGGCAGCACCTGGGGCAGCAGCCATTTTTTCGGGGTGGTGAGGAAAATGGAGGGTTCGTAGTAGTCGTTCCAGTGCCAGACGATGGACAGCACCAGGCAGACCAGGATGGTGGATCCCGCCGTGGGCAGGGCGATGCGGAAGAAGGTGACGACCGGGCCCGCCCCGTCGATATGGGCCGCTTCCTCGATGGATTTTGGAAAGCGGAGGTAATATTGGCGGAACAGGAAGATGAACAGGCCGCCGTTGAGGCCGAAGCCGAAAAAGGCGGGAACGATGAGGGGCAGGTAGGTATCAAGGATTTTCACGTTCAGCAGCTGTTCCATGGAGGAATAGATGATATACCGGGGGATAATCAGGTTCTGGGCCGGGATGATGATGGACAGCACCACGAAGGCGAAAATCCATTTGGTGAACCCGTAGGAATACCGGCCCAGACCGTACCCGATGAAGGCGCAGGCCACCACGTGGCCCAGGGTGCACAGCAGGGTGACAATGAGGCTGTTCAGGCCGGTGAGGGGCACCTCCAGGGTCTGAAAGGCCAGGGCGTAATTGCCCGGCGACAGCACCTTCGGGAACCATTTGACCGTGGCGTCCACGATGTCGTTATAGCTCATCAGGGACCGGGAGATCATGAACAGGAACGGATACAGGAACACGAAGCCCAGCACGATGAGAAAAAAGTACAGCGCCGCCCTGCCGGCCAGCCACAGGCCGTTCTTGCGCAGGGTGTTTTTCCAGGTTCCCCGGGCGGCGTACGCCTTGAAATCCGTCCAATTCATAGGGGCCCTCCTTGCAGATGGTGGCATATCCAAGCTCATCCTTTCTCCGCCGTCGGCAAACGGCGCGCACAGACTGAGGAAGCGGGGCGGTTCAGCCCTCCCTGACCCGTTTGGTGGCGGGGTTCAGCAGCAGGAACAGGGCCGCCAGCACCAGGATGACGAACAGAAAGTACAGCCAGCTGACCGCCGAGGCATATTCGAACTGCGACCATTGGAAGCCCAGCTCGTGGATATAGCCCAGCATCTCGTTGGAGGTATCCAGGAAGCCGGCCACGATGGTGTACACCGCGCCCAGCAGCAGGGTGGGCGCCATCATGGGCAGGGAGATGAACCAGAAGCATTCCCACTCGGTGGCCGCATCCACCCGGGCCGCCTCGTAAAAGGAGCGGGGGATCGCCTGCAGGCCGGCGAGGAAGATGATGATCTGCACCCCCGATTTCCACAAAACCAGGGTGACACGGCTGAGAAATTCGAGAATCACCTGGGTGACGCCGGGGTTCAAAAAGCGCACCACCTTTTCGGGCAGGAGGATGCCCCGGGCCACCTCCACGGCGTCAGCGTTCATCTGCACGCCCAGCAGCTGCTGCATGACGAAGCCGGTGCCCAGGATGACCGGCAGGAAAAAGACGGAGCGGAACAGCCCCTTGCCCCGGATGTCCTTGCTCAGCAGGGTGGCGATGAACAGGGCGAACACCACGATGAGGGGGGTGTTGATGAGGGTATCCTTGGCGATGCTGAGCAGCATGGGGAAAAAGCGGGCGTCCTCCATGAAGGCGACCCGGAAATTCTCGAAGCCCGCGAAGACGACCTTCTGGGTGGCGGGATTTTCGATGACGCCGAAGCTCAGGCGCAGGGAATAAAACAGCGGGTACAAAAAGAATACCGCCGCGCCCACCAGCCAGGGCGATACGAACAGCAGGCAGGTCAGCACGCCCCGCCGTTGAAAGGACACGCCCCTGCGTCTCGGTTTTTCTCTCATGGCAATCCCCCACTCCGCTTATGGTCGTTATTGAATGATGATTGATATAGAGGCGGCGGCCTTTGGTTGCTTTATCCGGGCAGTACGCGGTAGCTGCGGGCCGGGACGGGTTCGCCGGCTATCCGCGCGTCCTCGTCCCCGGCGTTCACCAGGATCCGGGCGCCGCCGCTGTAGGTGCAGACGGCCAGGTTTTCCCCTGTCCGTTCATGGCCGCACAGCCGCTGGCCCTTCAGGCTTTCCCGCAGGGCCGCCCATTCCTGGAGCACGGCGGCGGCCGAATCCTTCTGGTCGGCGTAGCCGGTGGAAAACAGGGACTCGGCGGCGGTGTCCGTCAGCTTTTCGCTGCTTTCCCCGCTGAGCAGGAAATAGGGCGCCGCGCCGTATTCGAGCCATTTCAGCTTGGTTTTCTGCAAATCGGGCGACAGGTTGCCGGCGGTCTCCAGGGCGTAGGGAATGCTGCCGTTGACCACCAGGTAATAGAAGGGCACCGATTCGCCCAGCAGGGCGTAGCCCGACCCGCCCTCCGGCATTTCGGTGAGGAAATCGGCGTAGGGCAGGGCGTAGGCGTTAGCCCGGGGCAGCAACAGCGGCCCCGCCTGCCCGGCCTTATCCATCAGCGCCCGCAGGGCCTGGAGGGTCTCCTGCCGGGTCATGGCGCTTCCCCGGTTATAATCCTCATACAGCAGCTCCGCCGCCCCGGTGAGCAGCAGGCCCTTGCCGGAAAAGGCGTCGAAGCCCGCCAGCCGCTTTTCCAGCAGCCGGTACTGGGTATTGGCGTTGAGGAGAAACGCGCTTTCGTCCTCGTTCACCAGGGTGACGCCCCGCACGTTGACCACGGCGTCCCGCCGCCGCTTGGCGCCGGTTTTCTCGGTGCCGCCGAAGACGACGGGCAATTGCAGCGCCAGGGTAACCCCGTCGGGGGACAGGGCTTGCAGGCCCCGTTTGCCGCCCACGCCCGCGGCGGCGGACAGGCTGCCCGGCGACACGCCGTAGCCCTCCTTCTGCCAGCCCAGCAGGGAGGCGGTCAGGCCGTTCCCGGCCGCCCGCAGCTCTTCGAGGATCGTCCCGGCCTCCCGGGCGGTGGTCATGGTCTGATAGCTGGCGCCCAGCATGCCGCTTTTCGCGGCCCCCATGAGCAGCTCCACATAGGCGCCGCCCTCTGTTTCCGCGCTTTCGGGCAGCAGGCCGGCGGCCAGCAGGTGGCCCCGAATCGCCCCGGCCATCCAGGAGTAGCCGGCAGGCTCCCCGCCGCTGAAAAAGAACTTGACAGCGAAGTCGTTGCCCCGGGAGGCCTCCTCCACGTGGAAAACGTCGAAGCCGGCGTCGTTTTTGGTGGAGGTCACCCGGCGGTAGACCGCGCAGGCGTAGACCCGGTGAAGGGGATAGACATAGCCGCTGGGGGCCAGGGTGATGGCAGCGGAGGCGTCCCCCTCGCAGATGACGGCGGCAAAGGCGGCCTCTCCCCGCTTCATGCCGAAGGCGGGGAGCATCAGGTTGGGGATACGCTTGGCCCGGTTGTCCTCCAGGTCGTCCAGGCTGAGGTTCCGCGGGCCGTAAACGTCCAGGGTCAGCGGGGTGGTGGAGGGCGGGTTCCCCTCCCCGAAGCGGTAGAGGGCACCCGCGCCGTCGGGATAGAGCACATAGCCCTTGTCCCCCTGCCCCGCCGCGCCGAAGAAGGGCAGCACGTCCAGGTTGACCAGGTGGTACCCCTCCCCTTCCCGCACGCCCTCCAGCGGGACGCGGCAGAGCATCCCGGAGTCGTCCAGGAAGACCTGCAGGGTCAGGGTCAGCTCATAGGCGGGGAAGGTAAAGGCCAGCTGCACGCCGCCTTTCAGGCCGCTTTCCTGGACAGTGCAGGCGTCCTTGACGTTATCCACGGTGAGGGTGTTGCCGGTGTTCGTATCGGCAATGACGGCGGAAAACAGGGCGCCGAGGGAATCGGTATTCTCCGTTTGCAGCCCCGTCACCGCAGTCTCCCAGCGGGAGGCGGCGGCCTTATCCTCCACGGCGAAGGCATGCCGGGCGCTGTTGTACAGCAGCCGGGCGGCGGCGGTCTCCCCTACCGTCTGATAGGCGTCGGCGCCGTCGAAGGCGCGGGACTGGGCCTGCGGGGCGTAGGACGCGCCCCGGTAAGAGGCGAAGGCGGCCGGGTCGTAGGCGGGGGCGCGGTTCAGCCGGTTATCCGCCCAGACCGCGCCGACGCCGAGGGCGCACACCAGCAGGCCGACGCCGATTTTTTTCCATGTTTTCATACGGTTCCTCCCGTTCAGCCGCCCAGCGCTTCTAATTCTTTGAGCATTTCCCCGACGCTGGTGATCACGTGGGCGCTCAGGCTGACGAACAGCATCAGCAGCGCCGCCGTCAGGGCGATGGCCACCAGGGTGAGCAGCAGCACCAGCACGGTTTTCCAGAAGCCGTACTGGTTGCTCCGGCTGACGGCCACGCAGACCAGCAGGACGATCCAGACCACCAGCAGCGCCACGGCCATGTGGTAAAACACCGCTTCCGCCGCGCCGACGGCCCGGGAAACCAGGGTCAGAACCGGCAGCACGACAATGGCGGGGGCCAGGGAATACGACACGTCCAGCAGCAGCTCCTTGCAGGTGCATTCCCCCAGCTGCAGGGAGGTGACCAGGTAGCACAGCAGGGAGAAGGCCAACACCGGCACCACGATGACCCCCATTTCCAGCGCGAGGCTGGTCTGCTGGAGGGTGGTGTCCGCCACGGTGTAATTGGTCCAGGCTATTTGCGCCACCCGTAAGAGGCAGACGGCCCCCACCAGCACGAAGGCGGGCAGAACGCCCAGCCTGCGGCGGACATGCTTGATGCGCTCGAAGGCGCGCACCGGGTGGACCAGGGTGAGAGGAAAGAGCAGCAGGGCGGTTTTCAACCGGCCGGGGCTGCCGAAATACAGGGCGGTCTCCGCCCGGGCGGCCAGCTTCACCCCCAGGCGGGCCAGCAGCACGACGGCGACGAGGGCGGCCGCGATGCCCAGGACGGTGAGCAGGAAATACTGCTGGGAAAAGAGGTAGCGCTCCTTCTCAAAGGCCTTGCCGTATTTCTCCTGGGCCCCCGCCAGGCGATATTCGGTCATGGCGGCGGCATAGTCCTTCTGCTTATAGAGGATATCGCCGATCTTCTCCCGCACCAGCGGATAAGAGGGGGCCAGGGCGCGCACCTCGTGCAGCACGTCCAGCGCCTGAGCGTAGTCGCCGGAGGCGTACAGCTGGCTGGCCTCGTGGAGGCGGGAGGTGAAGCGGGTAGGCTCGAGCACCTGGATGTTCTGCTGGCCGGCGTCCAGCACGTAGAGCCGCCCCTCCCCGTCCATGGCGATGGAGGCGATGAGGTCGAAATACCCGGCGGTTTTGCCCTTGCCGCCGAAGACGGCCAGCAGGTTGCCGTCCATGTCGTACTGGTAGATCCGGGAGTTGTTTTCCTGGGCCACTGTGACGGTCTGGCGGGCGTCCACGGCGATGTCCGCGAGAATCGGCTCCACCGGCAGGCCGGTGTCGGCGTCGATCTCCCGCTCGCCATAGCTGCCGGAGGGGAAAATGTTATTGCCGATGCTGTTGATGACCCGGACGTTGTCCTTGCCGCCGGCGCTGACGGCGTAAATGCGGCCGTCCTGGTAGTGGATGTTCTGGAAGGAGACGGGCTCCGGCTTGCGCAGCCGCTTTTTCTGCTCCTCGGTGGCGAACATCTGAATCAGGCGGTTCTTCAGGCTGAAGCCCAGCTGATTGGCGGCGAAATAGCCCTTGAACTCGTTGTTCGCGTTGAGGGTGAGCAGTTCCTTGCCCATGATGGTGTACAGGTAGCCGGTGCTGGCGCTGAACAGCACCTTGGTGGGGGTATACAGGTCGATGGAGGTGAGATACCCGGTCTCCGGCTTGCCGAAGGCCTCGATAAAGGTTCCGTCCGGGGACAGATGGACGATGCGGGCGTTGGAGGAATCGGCGATGAACAGGTGGCCCAGCTCATCCACGAACACCCCTTGAGGCTTGGACAGGGGAAGACCGCCGGCCTCGGTGATTTCCCGCTTCACCTCGCCGCTGGGACTGAGCACCAGGACGCGGTTGTTGCCGGTATCCGCCACCACCAAATCCCCGGAGGGGGCGAGAAACAGATCCTGGGGGGCGTTGAGGCTGCGGCCGGTGGAGGCGGTCACCGACAGGGTGCGCACCGGCACGTAGGGCCGCGGAATGGGCCGCTTCTCCCCGTCGTCCAGCACGTAGTCGGTGGTCACGGCGGCGCTGGCCGCGACACTCAAGCACCACAGAAGCAGGAGAAGCAGGACGGCGGCCCGTTTACAAAATCGCATATGGCTCCTCCTATCCCTTGATGCCGGAAAAGGTCATGGTTTCGATGACCCGCCGCTGCATGATGACGAAAATGAGGATGGTGGGCAGCACCATCAGGAAGGTGCCCACCGCCGCCGCGCCGGCCCGGGCGATGTTGCCGTTTTCGGCCAGGGAGGTCAGCACCAGGGGCAGGGTCTTGCGGGATTCATCGGTGATGAACACCAGGGGGGAAAAGTAATCGTTCCAGTTGGAGACGAAAGACAGCACGATGAGGGTGGCCCAGGCCGGGGTGAGCATGGGGAACACCAACTTGAAGAAAATCCGTAACTCCCCGCTGCCGTCGATGCGGGCGGCCTCCAGCAGGGAATTGGGGATCTGGTCGCAGAACTGCTTCATCAGGAACAGGTTATAGGCCACCGCGATTTTGGGGATAATGAGGGCCCACAGGGTGTTGATGAGGCCCAGGGCGTTGACGATCATGTAATTGGGGATCTGGGTGGCGTGGACGGGAAAGCTCAGAGCCATGATAATGAGGGTGAACAGGGCGTTGCCGAAGGGCACCCGCTTTTTGGCGAAGCCGTAGGCCGCCAGGGCGCAGACGAGGATGGTCAGGGCCACCGAGACCACCGTGGTCAGCAGGCTGTTGAACAGATATTTGAGGAAGGGGACGGACGAAGAATCGAAGGCCCCCATCAGATTGGCCCAGTTATCCATGGTGGGGTTCTTAACGAAGAACCGGGGCGGGAACAGGAACAGCTCCTCATACGGCTTGAAGGCCGTCACCGCCACGTAGAGAAGCGGCAGGGCCATAAACACGGCCAGCACCGCCATGCCGAGATACAGCGCGATTTTCCCCGGCGTTACCACCAGCATATGGGCGCGGCCCAGCCGGATGCGCAGACCTTTCTGCACCATGATTCCCACCTCCTTTACTCTTTTTCCCTTAGGGCGTGCATGACGATGCGGCTGATGGCGAAGGTCAGTACGAACAGCACCACCGCGATGGCCGACGCGTACCCCATCTCGAAGCGGATGAACGCGAAATCGTAAAGATGGGAGACGATGGTGTCCGCCGCGTAGTTGGGACTGGGCACCCCGGCGAAGCCGGCCGAGATATCGAACACGGCAAAGCTGGCGGTGATGGCGTTGATGCAGCCGAACAGCAGCTGCGGCTTCATCTGGGGCAGGGTGATGTACACGAGCTGCTGCAGCCGGCCGGACACGCCGTCCACGGCCGCGGCCTCGTAGTATTCCGCGTTGACATTCTGCAGCCCGGCCAGGAACACGAGGAAGCCGTTGCCCATGCTCATCCAGATTTGGATGAGGATAATGACCCCCAGCAGGTAACGGGCGTCCTGGTTCCAGAGAATGGGGGTATTGATGAACCCCAGCTGGATGAGCAAGTTATTGACCAGGCCGTAGCGGTTGGGGGAAAAGATGTACAGCCAGACGGTGGACATGGCGATGCCGCTGGTGATGGAGGGGGCGTAAAAGGCGATGGCAAACAGGCTGCGCAGCTTCATCTGGTTGATGACCCAGGCTAGGATAAAGGAGGCCGCCAGCCCCACCGGCCCGGCGATAAAGGCGAACAGCAGGGTGTTGCGCACGCAGATCTGGAACACATCGTCATCCAAGAACAGCTGCTTATAATTGTCCAGCCCGGCGAAGGAGGGGGGCTGGATGATGTTGTAGCTGGTGAAGCTGAGCACCACCGAGATGACGACGGGCAGCAGGACGAACACCAGGAACAGCAGCATGAAGGGCAGCACGAACAGGACGCCCTGCCGGTATTCCCGGCGCTGTCCTTTGGTCAGAGATCGTGGCATGGCGGTCATCCTTTCATCACGTACCTAGAGCCGGGTCTGCTTGCGGGCGAGCTCTTTGTTGATCTGCTCCACCGCTTCCTCCAGCGCGGATCGCGGCGGGACGTTCTCCACCACGGCGCGGTTGATGGCGTTGACCAAGTAGCGGTTGGTGTAATAGCTGCCGCGCACCACGGGGGTTTCCCGCGCCCAGTCCCAGGCGGACCGGATGGCGGCCTTTTCATCGGTGTTCCAGGGAAGCGCCCAATAGGCCTCGGTGTTGGCGCTCATCCACCGCGCCTGGGATCCCAGGCGGCCCTCCACCTGGGTGGTGTAGGCGCTCTGGGTATCCGTGGAGGTCCACCAATCCAGCAGGGACCAGGCGGCCTCCGGCTCCCCGCAGGAGGCGAGGATACAGGCGGCATCGACGGACAGGCCGCTGTTGGCCCGGGTGACGCTGCCGTCGGCCTGCTGGTGGCCGGGCACGGGGTAGACCTTCCAGTTGCCGGCGATTTCCGGGGCCGCGTAGCTGAACTGGAGATAGGCGTTGTGGTTCTCGATGCCGATGGGCATCTCCCCGGTGCGGAAGCGGCTGAAGAAATCGGTGGAGATGGGCAGGCCGTTATCGGTGAAGAGCTGACACAGCTCGGTGAAGGCGGAAAAGGCGGCGGGGGTGTCCAGGGCGCTGCGCAGGCCGTCGGCGGTGTAGTAGCTTCCCCCCAGCTGATAGAGGAAAATGTCCAGGATGGTGGGCACGTACATCTGCATGCTGTTCTGGCTCAGGGCGGGCAGCACCCGGTTATACACATCGTCCCAGGTGTCGGGCACGGGGATGCCCAGGGAGGTGAAGATGTCGGTGCGGATATACATGGCGCGGAAGGACATGGTTTCGGGCAGGGCGTAGGCCCCGCCCTCGAAGGCGTAGGGCACCAGCATCTCGGGCAGGAAACGCCCCGCCGCCTCCTGATAGCCGGAGAAGGCCGACAGGTCGAGCAGCGCGCCCCGCATGGCGTATTCCACCGGCAGGTTGTAGGTCAGGCCCATGACCACGTCGGGACCCTTGCCCGCGCCGATGGCCAGCAGCAGAGGGTTGACCGAGGTGGTCACGCTGCCGGAGGGCAGGATGTTGACGTTGACCGGCACGCCGGTTTCCGGGGTGAAATCCGCGTCGATGCGCTCCTTGAGGATCTGGCCCCATTCCTTGCCCCGGCTGACCCAGAGCTCCAGGGGCTTGCCGGAATACGCGCCGGTTTCGCCGGCGGCCACGGCGTTATAGTCCTTTTGGAAGGCGGCCAGGAAGTTTTGCAGGGTGACGCTGATTTTCTGCCAGATGGTGGCGTGGGGGTTGGCGGCCCGCTCGCCGGGGGGCAGGATTTCGATATAGTCCAGCGCCAGCGGCATCTCCTGCAGGGAGGTGGCGTAGGTACTGAGATTGGTCAGGTTGTTGCTGACGTCCGGCAGGGACAGGGGAATTTTCGAGGGCTTGTCGATAAGCTCCTGCAGCTCCAGGGCGATGCGCTCCAGATTGTTGGTCATGGCGGAGGCCTTGCTTGAGGAAGCCAGCAGGCGCTCCCGGCAGGCTTCCACCTGCTGCCGGATGGCGGTCAGGCGGGGAATCAGATCGGGGATTTCCAGATCCAGCTGGTAGTCGTAGTTGGCGTCCGGATTCTGCCCGGTGACGCGGGTGATGTCGAACAGCACGGCGTTGAGCTGCTTGGCGGCGTCGAGCAGGCTCTCCACCGCCTGGGTTACGGTTTCGCCCAGGGTGACGGTCAGGGACAGGGTGTTGCGCCCCTTTTGCAGGGCGAAGAGATAGGGCTCCCCCTCCCCGTCGCAGAGGGTGACCGAGTTCCACCGCTTGTCGTAGGGCAGCTCGTAGGCGAGCATCTCCTCGAAGGGCACCGCGCCGTTGATTTTCACCGTGCGGTAGACGGGCAGGCCGTCGCTGTAGCTTTGCAGCGCCCGCAGGTTGATGGCGTACAGCCCCGCCTCGGGGACCTCGAACTCCCAGCAGACCTCCTGCCCGCCCTTGCGGAAGGAATAGCCGCCCAGAATGTTCAGGCGGATATTGGCGGCGGAAAAGGGGGTGAGCAGGGGATCGCCGTCGCTGCCGATGGAGACGGTGGCGTCGCTGCGGTAGGCGATATGGCGGCGATCCTCGGCCTCGAAGCGCAGGGACTGCGTCCCCGCCGGGAGGGTATAGGCGCCTCGCGCCTCGCTGTAAGAGGGGATCGCCTGGTAGGAGACAACCGCCACTTCCTCGACGATGAGGGGCTGGTTGATATATCGCAGGGTGATGGTGTTTTGGCCCTGTTCGAAGGGAAAGAGCAGGGGCTCCGCGTCCTTGCCCCACTGGTCGGTCAGGCGCTTGACGCTGCGAATGTTCAGCTCCTTCTGATCGGGGCGCACGTCGTCCCCCAGGCGGTTGCGCACGGGGTCGGCGGCGTCCTGCCATTTCCGCTCGAAGGCGAGGACGCTCTCCTCGGTATAGGTCTGCTTGCCGTTGATGAGAATCTCCCGCTGGGGGGATACGGCGGTGCCCGGCTCGGTGCGGTAGGCCACTTCGATGTGATAGGCCCCGGCCGCGGGCACCTCCACCGTCCAGGTCAGGGAGGCCGTGCTTTCATCGGTATAGACACCGCCCGTTTCGCTTATGGCGGGCTTCTCCCCTTCCCAGGCGGTATAGCCCTCCCCCGCGGCGGCGGCGCGCACGCCGGCGGGGCGGACGGTATAGCCGCCCTTGACCTGGGAGTAATAGGGCAGCGTATCCTCCGTGACGCCGCCGGCGCTGTCCGTCCCCACCCGGTCGGCCAGGGTCTGGCCCTCCGCCGCGGCCGACAGGGCGAAGCCCCGGCCCAGCAGGCAGGCCGCCAGCAGCAGGGCGGCGGCTTTTCGATATGCAGTAAAGCCCATAGAGCTGTCCCTCCTATGCGATGGTGTTCCCGGCTTGACCAAGCGGCCGGATACAGGCCCCCGGCCGCTTGGTCAAGCCGGGAGAGGCGCGTGTCCTCTCCCGGCGCGGCACCTATTTGTCCGCTTGCGTTTGTTTCCGTTTTCTCACCAGCACCACGGCCAGGACGGCCGCGGCGATCACCAGGACAGCGCCCGCCGCCACGAGGATCCACACCCACACGGGGGTGGAGGCCTCCGGCGACTGGCCGGCCTGGCTGCTGGCCGGCGGGGTCGGATTATCAGCCGGCTGGCTGAGCTCGTTGCGCACGGTGTAGCGCACCTCTTCGCCGTCCGCCTTGGTGGCGATCAGGGTGAAGCCGTCGGCCACCACCGCGCCGCCGGCGCAGGGGGCGCCGGACGTATCGGCCAGGCTGAGGGTGACGCCGTCCGGGACGTTGAAGGCGCTGAAGAACCGGGTGGCGGCCATGTTCTGCCGCACGGTGACGCTGCCCTCCCCCAGCTCCACGAGAGCCTGCGCGCTGCGCTTGACCGTCAGCAGGGCGTCCTCCCCTTCCCCACCGCCGGCGTCAGGCTCGCTCTCCTCCCCGGCGGGATCGTCCTCAAAGAGGACGTCAACCACCACGCGGTCGACGGTGACTGTCTTGTCCGGGACGGCGGGCTTGCCCGGCTGCACCAGGGTTTTCTGGTCATCCGGCACATCCTTGGTTACTACCGCGCCGGGAATCCGGGCGACAATGGTCTCCCCGCGCAGCACGGCCAGCAGGAAGGTGGGCGCCAGCGTATTCCCGGGCTTCACCGGCTGTTCGCCGGCATCCAGCAGACGAAGGGAGACATCCCCCGAAACCGTCAGCAGGGCCTGGAGCTTCTCATAGGTCATGGCGGGATCGTACACCCGCAGGGCGTCGCCGGTCAGGGTCACGAACTCGCTGCCCGCGCCGGTGGCCGACACCTGGAAATCCCTCGGGTCGCAGGGCGCGCCCACCATGGTTTCCAGCTGATCCTGGCTGGCGTAAAAGCTTAGGTTGTCAAGTGTGAAAACGACATCGCCCTGCTCGGCATTATTCGGCTCCGCCGCGATGGTGACGCGGGTGACACCGTCGGGATCCACCTTCAGGTTATCCGGCACGCTGCCAGTGGCGGGCAGGAAGGTCTCGAAGGGGAAATAGACGACCCCTTCGAACCCGGCGGGCAGGCGGATGGCGTCCCGGGAGACCTTATACAGCCGGCCGCCCGTTGGGGCGTAGTAGTAATCCCCCTCGTAGCTGTCGAACTCGTAGAGCTCCACCGCGTCGGGGTTGGTCTCGTCGACGAGGCCAATGGTGAAATCGAGACCCGCCACGGCCTCATCCGCCCGGATGTAGAACAGCAGGCCGGCGGTTCCCTTCAGCCGGGAGTCCCCGGCGCGGAAGTTCTTCAGCGCCACCCGGAACGCCTTCTGACCCGCCACGAGCAGGCCGGCGCCGTCCGGGGTATCGGCGGTGGGCGACACCGCCGCGCCGAAGCCGCCGAAGGTGGTGGCGCCCGCATCCAGCATGTTGTTGACCAGGTACCAGCCGAGATCGTCGGTGCCGAAGTTGAAATACACGTCGTCGCTGGGCTTATCCTGCGCGACGAAGCCGCACAGGGCCGCGTATTCCTCCGGGTCGGAATAGAAGCCGAAATTGTCGTAGAGGTAATCCACGTTGGCATCGGCCTCGTTGGGCTTGTAATACCCGATTTCGATGGACCAATCCTCCCAGGAGTTGAGCAGGTCAAAATCCACCTGGCCCGGGCTGCCGGCGTACAGGGCCTCGTAGGGGATGAACACAAAGCCCTCGAAGCCCTGCATATCCTCGAAGGGCAGGAACTGGCTGACCGACTTCTTCTCCCCCATCACCGACAGGGTGGTCAGGGTCACGCTGGTGCCGATCTCAAACCACTGGGACCAGTCGTCCTTGATCAGGCGGATGCTCAGGTTGGTGGCCATGGCCGTGGTGGGAAATTTGATGTACACGGCCAGGCCCTTGGTCTTGCTGAAATCAAAGCCCTCCGGCTTATGGACGGGGATGGCCGCGAGGTTGCCGCTGTAGGTTTTCTTGGGATAGATGGACAGCGCGTCGCCGAACTGGGTGGCGTCCTCCCGCACCTCCACGGCGATATCCTTGTCGGGCTCGGTGGTGGAGCCGCCGGTGATGCGCACGCCGTCCATGGTGCCGGTATTGGCCACAAAGTTGGGGTGACGGGCGTCCATGGCCGCGACGTAGGCGTCCACATCGGTGTAGAAGCCGAAGCTGTAGAAGATATAGTCGGGGCCGATCTCGTCGGCGTTGCGCTTGTAATACCCGATCTCGATGGACCAGTCGGTCCAGTCGTTGAGGGCGGCGGTGTCTACCGTGGGGCTGCTGCCGGCATACAGCGCCTCATAGGGGATGAACACATAGCCCTCGTAGCCCTGGAGGTTCTCGAAGGGCAGGGTCTGCCCCTTCTCGGTTTTGACCCCGTTTTTGTCCACGAGGGTCACCGTGATGCCGGTGCCCACCTCATACCAGGCGCTCCAGTCGTTCTTGATCAGGCGGATGGTCAGGTTGGTGGCGGTCACGCCTTCGGGGAAGCGGACATAGGTCACGACCCCTTTGGTGCCCCGGAAGTCGAAGCCCTCCGGCTTGTTGACCGCCACGGCGGCCCAGCCGCCCCCCTCCACCTTGGTGGGGTTGATGGCCACGCCCTTGCCGTACTTGGAGACGGCCGCGGCCTGTTTGACGGCGATATCCTCCCCGTGGCCGACGGTGATGCCGGCGGGATCGCCGGCGTTGGCGACCCATTCGCCGCCCTCGAAGCCCGGATCGTCCGGCTCCTCGTCCGGATGCTCCACCACCCGGCCCGCCGCGGCGATATAGCCCTCGATATCGGTATAAAGGCCGATGTTGTCATACAGGTAGTTGGGGCCGATTTCGTCCTCGTTGCGTTTGTAGTAGCCGATTTCGATGTTCCAGCCCGCGGCCTGCATATGCTCGGTGATGGCGCGGCCGGGGGTGCTGCCGGCGGTCAGGGATTCATAGGGGATGAACACGAAGCCCTCGAAGCCCTGCATATCGGCAAAGGGCGGGGCCTGCGTTTTCGTTTCCACCGTCCCATCCAGGGAGACGTAGGTCAGCTCCGCGCTGTCCCCCACCTCTGCCCAGGTGGTCCAGCCGTCGTCAATGAGGCGGATCATGAAATTGGTCTGGGTGACGTCCGGAATTTTCACATACATGGCGATACCGGACAGGGCGGAGAAATCCACGCCCGCGGCACCGGCCAGGGACAGGGCGGCCCAGCCGCTGCCCATCGTTTTGGTGGGGTTGATGGCCAGGGCGCTGCCGTGGGAGGACGCGTCCTTCACCACCGACCAGGACACGTCGGCGCCGCCCTTATGGGCGATGCCCTTGACGCTCGCGCCGTCGTACAGAACGGGGTTGGTGCGGTCGTTGGCCGCGTCGGCGGCGGCGATATAGGCGTCGATGTCGGAATAGAAGCCGATGCAGTCGTACAGGTAATCGGGGCCGATTTCATCGGCGTTGCGCTTATAATACCCGAACTCGATGTTCCAGCCATCGGCCTGCATGTGCTCGGTGATGGCGCGGCCGGGGGTGCTGCCGGCGGAGAGCGCCTCATAGGGGATGAACACGAAGCCCTCGAAGCCCTGCATATCGGCAAAGGGCGGTTCCTGCGTCTTGGTCTGCACCGTCCCGTCCAGGGAGACGTAGGTCAGCTCTGCGCTGTTCCCGATTTCGGCCCAGGTGCTCCAGCCCTCGTCGATTAACCGGATGGAGAAATTGGTCTGGGTGACTTGAGGGATCTTCACATACATGGCGATGCCCTTGGCGGCGGCGAAATCCAGCTCTCCCGCCCCGGACAAGGGCAGGGCGGCCCAGCCGCTGCCCAGCATTTTGGTGGGGTTGATGGCCAGGGCGTCGCCGTAATACCCGGCGCCCTCGCGCACGGCATACTCGACGTCCATACCGCCCATGCGGTGGATCCCCTCGACGGTGGAGCCGTCGTACAGAATCCGGTTGGGGCCGGTCTCCCCGGCCAGCGCCCCCAGGGCGCCGGGAACCGCCAGGGAGACGGTCACCGCGGCCGCCAGCAGCAGCGCCAGCAGCCGGCCTCCTGTCCTTCCAAACCTCTCTTTCATGCGTTTGCCCATTCCTTTCTTCGGAAATGTCGGCTGCAGGCTATTTGGACGCGCGGTCGTAGGCCTTCTGGTGAACCGCCAGATATTCGTCCAGGCCTGCCTTGGTTTTGCTGGACACCCAGGTGTTCCAGCCGGTGGAGGGATCCACCACGTCGGATCCGCTTTCGATCATCCGCCGCACCGTGTACCAGCAGGTATCAAAATTGAGGTACTGCTCGTATCTCTTAATGGTTTTGATTTCGGAGGCGGTGAAGGTAATGTCCGGCCAGATGTACTTAGGCACCTGCTTTTTGTAGGTGCTCACCACCGTCTGCGACCAGGAGGAGGCCAGCTTGGATTTCTCCGTCTGGTTGGGGTTGGGGGCGAAATAGCTGGTGGAGAAATACGCGTCGTAGATGCCGGGCAGCACGGATCCGGGGGTGTCATTGAGGGTGTTGCCCCCTTCGGGCACATCCACGTACACCTTGCCGCCGCTGGTCTTTTTCAGATATTTATAGTCCACGTCCAAATAGGTCTTGAAGGCGTTGCCCTCGTAGGAATAGAAATAGTCCATCCAGCGCAGGGCCGCTTCCTTGTTCTTGCAGGTGTTGAAGATGAAGGTGCTGTTGCCCTGGACGTTGGCATTGTGCCGCATGACGCCGGGGGTGTAGTTGGCGCCCACCCCAGAGGAGGCTTTCGGCACGTCGATGACCACGTAGTTTTTCAGCACGTCGGGATTCACACTGGTGTACGGGTCGCCCCAGAGGAACATCCCCACCTTGCCGCCGTTGATAATCTGAGCCATTTCGGTGCTGGAGCGCTCCGTCCAGGGGATGTCCAGCAGGTTCTGCTTCTTGAGGTTTTTCCAGTAAAGCACAGCCTCCCGCATCTCGTTCTGGGTGAAGACGAACTGCGCCTTGCCGTTGTTGTCCATGGTGACGTTGTTGGCCCAGTCGAAATACAGGCCCCAGGGGCCGAACATTTCCGGCAGATGGCAGAAGGTCATGAAGGGAACCTGGTTCTGGATGCCATCGCCGTCGGGATCGTTGTTCTTAAAGGCCAGCAGCACCCGCTCGAGCTCCTCGGTGGTTTTGGGGATGGACAGCCCCAGCTTATCCAGCCATTTTTTGTTGATGGTCCAGGCGTGGCCGGGCGCGCCGGGATAGTCGTAGTTGATGTAGGGCAGGGAGTAGATCGAACCGTTCTGCTGCTGCACGGACATCCGGATGGTTTTGTCGTTTTTCATCAGATCATATAGATTGGGGGCGTAGGTTTTCAAGGACTGGCTGCTGTCCCACAGGACGTTCTGGGTGCCGTAGGTGTACACGTCGGAATCGTAGAGCACGCCGGCCGGGACAATGAGGATGTCCGGATAGCTCTGGGTTTGCAGCATGATCTTGGTCTGCTCGAGAATCGAGCTTTGGGGCACGACGCTCCAGTCGATATGGATGTTGGTTTTCTCCTCGTACTTCTTGGAGAAATACATGCTGTCCCAGTCCTTGGCGTGGGCCGGACGGCTGTAGGTCAGGATTTTCAGGGTCACCTTGTCCTTGACGATGGGGAAGCCGCTGGTGTAGGTGTTGCCCACCAGGTTCTGGGTGCCGGAGTTGGTGGGGCGGCTGGAGGTGTCGCCGGCCTGCGGCTTGCTGCTGGTCTGGCTGCCGCTGCTGGCGGTATGGGTCTGCCCGCCGCCGGAGGGAGTGTCGGCCTGGCCGCCGCTTGCCTGCGGGCCGCTGGCCGTCGCCTCGTCGTCCCCGAACAGGCCGTCCTCGAAAATATCGGGCACCCGGCTGGCCTCGGCGACGGAAGGATCGCTGGCAGGGCCGCCGCCTTCCTTGCAGGAGCCGAGCAGGCAGACGCACAGCAGGGCCGTGAGCCCCGCCGCAATTGCTCGCTGTATCTTCATGGCTTTCAAACGACTCATTCCTTTCGTTCAAGCGGATTGGCAGCGTGTCAATAGATGGGCTGATAGGCCGAGCCGCTGTAGGAGGCTTCCACCTGCCGTTTGCAGGCTTCCCACAGGGCCATCTGGTTTTCCATGCGGGCCCGCACCGGCCCGCTGACCTCGTCGAGCAGCTGCGCGGCGCGCGCCAGGATGCGATCCACCCGCTCGATGGCCGCCGGGGTGTAGAACTCATAGGGCTCGGCGCTCTGCCAGGCGATGTTCTTGGCGTGGCAGTCCCGGCTGATGTCCGCCAGGGCCAGGTAGTAGGACAGCATCACGTCGGCGGCCTGTTCGAACAGCTTTTTGCAGGCGTCGGTGAGAATGTCGGTGCCGGTCAGGTCCTTATCCCACATCCCCTTGGAGACCACATACCACAGGGGCCAGCGCAGGGGATAGCTCTTCTCGGTGTCGTGGTAGTAATCGTTGGGCCCCTGGTCATAGAACACGAAGGTGGCGCCCTTGTCGTGCCAGAAGCGCTGGTTGCGGGTGGCCACGTCCCCCTGCACCCAAGGCAGATGCTCCCAGGAGGTGACGCAGGCCGCCGGGCAGTACCATTCCCAGATGCAGAAGGAGCTAAGGCCCGTCATTTCCAGCCATTTCTCCATGGTCTGCCGCCAGGGACGGGGGTACTGGGTATAGCGAAACTCGAACTCGTAATCCTCATGATACCCGCAATCCGGCCCCTTGTCCACCGGGTGATACATGCAGGATTCCTTGCAGAACATGAGCTGCACGTTGGGCTCGGCCTGAATGAAGCGGTTGGGGGGATCGAAGGTGGGGAAATAGACGAAGAAATACAGGGTTTTGTCCGGGTACTTCGCCGCCGTCAGCCGGGCCACCCGATTGACGAATTCCATCATCACCTCGCCGGGCATCCCCCATTTCTGGCATTCCTCGCATTCGCAGAAGCCCTCGTACATCCCGTCGTTGGCGGCCAGGGAATAGCTGGCGTAATCGGGATTTGCGTCGAAGAAGGCGATCACCTTGTCCGCCGTGGCCTGCGCCAGTTCCGGGTTGGAATAGCACATCTGCCAGGATTCCAGGTGGATGCTCCGGTTGTTGTAGGGATCCCGTACGCCGCCATGCATGCAATACCAGTCGGGATGCGCCTCGAAATACTGCTCCCGGGGGAACAGGATGCTGTAGGCGTGCTCGATGAGGGATTTGTCGCCCCCCTGATACCAGCGGCGGCCGATGTCCGGGTTTTTCTCCAGCACCCGGGTGCGCCGGCAGGAAAACTGCGGGGTGTGCAGGATGTCCAGATACCCCACCGTGAGGGTCTTCTTCTGCGGGATCACCTGCCACAGCTCCTCCGGCCCGAACCAGCCGCAGCCCAGCCGCTCGAGCAGCATGGTTACGGCGAACTGGGTGCCGGTATAGCAGCCCTCGTCGTTGCCCGCCAGCACCAGGGTGTCCTCCCGGCGGCGCAGCAGGCACCATTCCCCTTTCTGTTCGGGAAAGACGACGTTATGTATCCGGGTGTAGCCGCTGGGGCCCAGCAGGATTTTGTTGCCCTCCACCCGGAAGGCGTCGTCGCAGATGGGAAGTTCCGCCCCGCTCATCCGGCGTATAATGTCCTGCAAATCCCGGGCCGCCTCCATCACCTTGTCCGGCGCGCCGGTGCGCACCACGATACTCGCGGCGGGCGTCCCGTCCCGCGTGATGTAGAAATCGCTGGCCAGCCGTATCCGATTGCCTTCCATATATGTGCTTCTCCTCGCTTACTAGGTTAGCGCTGATGAAATCACGCCTAGCGGCTCAGCGGCGGCTTAGTGGGGAAATCCCCTCACATCTGCGTCAAAAATCCTCGGAATACGGCAGTATTCCTGCGGCTTTTTCCTTGTTGTGGGGGAATTTCCCTGCACCAATCCATCCACTGGATTTCATCATCGCTTACCTAGGTATATTGTTTGGTAACTTCCCAATTGGCCGACTGGTTTTCCACCCGTTTGAACACGTCCCCGCCGGCCTTGGCGGCCGCGTCCAGCGCCCTGTCCATGGCGGCGTCCGCCTTGGCGATCCACTGGGCGGTATAGACCTGCTCCGGCTCGGGCAGCGCCCAATAGTAGTTGGGGGCCGTGCAGTTTTTGTTGGCGTCGTTCAGCGCCTTATAGAAGGCGTACATGTCCGCGGCGGCGGGGCCGAACAGCTTTTTGCAGGCCGGCATCAGGATGTCCTCGAAGCTGAGATTGCAGTCCCACATGCCCTTGGCCGACACGTACCACAGGGGCCAGCGGATGTCCATATAGCCGTCCGCCCGCTCGTAGGCCGGGTTGGGGCCCTGGTCCATGCACAGGTACTGCGTGCCGTTCTGCTTGAGCCATTTCAGATTATCGAGGAACACTTCGCCCTGGATCCAGAACATGTCCTTCCACTTGTCGCTGGCCGCGCCGGGGCAGTTCCACTCGTAAATGGCCATCTGGTAGCCCAGATCCTTCCACGCCTGGTAATTGTCCTTGAACTGCGGCTGACCGATGGCGGCGTTGAACAGGTTGCCGTTGCGGATGAAGCGGGTCAGCCCGCCCTCCTTGCACAGCATCATCACCACGTTATCCTCCGCCTTCAGGGCCGTCGTATCCGGCGCGGTGAAGGTGGGGAAATAGCCGTAGAACATGACGGATTTGCCGGGGCACTGCTTTTCAATCTTTTGACCGATGATGTTGGCGAACTTCATCATGGCCTGGGTGAAGTCGGTCGCAAATTTCTTGCAGTCGTCGCACTCGCACCAGTTGGCGTAATCCTCGCTGGCAGGGTCGCCGTTGCCGTCGTTCTGCCCGATGGAGGCCACCGTGTAATTGGGGTTGGTCTTAAAGAAATCGATGATCTGGTCCGCCACCAGCTGCTGCACCTCGGGGTTGGACAGGCAGGGCTGCCACCAGCGCTTGCCGCTGGGATCCCGCGTTCCTTTTGAGTAGCCGAAGTATTCGGGATGCTCCCCGTACAGGTCGGGGGACACCAGATTGGGCAGGGAATGATCCGTTTGGGTGAGTTCCCCGCCGACAAACCAGCGGCTCGTCAGCTGAGGCTCGGCGGCGCTCAGGCGGGTGTACCGGGAGGAGAAGCTGGCCTGGGACGTGATGTCGCAGGAGGTGGCGTAAATGGTGTCCCCCTTGGGCGTCACCGTCCACAGGTCATCGGTGCCGAACCAGCCGAAGCCGAGGGATTCCAGAAAATAGGTCACGGCAAACTGGGACCCCTTGTATATCCCGGCGTCGTTGCCGGCGAGAATCAGCAGGTTGGCCCCCGCCACCACCCGGAACAGCTCCTTGCCGGGATACTGGGAGGGGATATCCACCCCCGCGGCGGCGGTGTACCGGCTTTTACCCACCAGGATTTTGTTGCCCGCCACCGTCTCCTTGTCGCTCTTGATCGGGAAGGTCTTGCCGGTCATTTTCTGCAGGTTGGCCGCCAGGTCGTTGGCCGCCGCCGTCACGTTGGGGCCGGCGTCCTCCGACACGACGATGGTGGATTTGACCTCCCCCTTCTTAATCAGGCAGAAGTCCCCCTTCTGCAGGGTGTACACCGGGTTGTAAACGTCCGGCGTGCCGGGGGTGCCGGGAACCACCGAGGTGTCCGACACCCGGCGGGTGACGGTCACCAACCGGTTGCCGCCCGGACCGGTATCCTCCGGGCCGGTGGATTCCGTCGTCGTGGCGGATCCAGAGGGCTCGGTGGTCGGCGTGCTCACGGGCGGATAGTCCGTCACCACGGAGGAATCGCTGCTCGCGGGGGTCTGGCCGGGATGGCAGCCGCCCAGGCCGACCGCCAGCAGGGCGGCCGCAGCGCAGGCGCTCAGCCAGCGGATGCGTACGGATCTCCACATAGTCGTCTCTTCCTTTCCTCACAGGGGGGGATCCCCCTCCCCAAAACTTGCGGCGTGCTTCCTTTTGCACTTCCATTATAGTGAGGATTTATAAAAAAGTATTTACACGATTTTATCTTATTTTTGCACATTCGTTTGGAAAAACTGGAACATCCATGCGAAATATAGCAAGGTGCCCGAGATATTTCTATTTTAATTGCCAGTACATACCAACTGTTATCGAGTTTCTTCGATTGACACGGCCGGTATTCTTTGGTATTCTATGGTTAGATTTATCTTTTCCTACTTTGTCATCCGTGCTCCGCCGATAAGCGCGGCGGCTAT
The DNA here is from genome assembly GCA_900546265.1 of uncultured Oscillospiraceae bacterium. Lineage (GTDB taxonomy): Bacteria > Bacillota > Clostridia > Oscillospirales > Acutalibacteraceae > UMGS856. Next base: position 40,527 of record URCA01000014.1, read on the forward strand.
CCCGTTATCCTGCCATAAGCCTGCGGCGATCCGCACGCTTATTTTAGGCATTTCCGCATTTTCCCCAATGGAAGGTTTGCATAATCGTTTTATTAGGAGGTGGCCGCATCCGTGAGTTCTTTCAACAAGCTGGTTTTCGACAAGGACATCCAGGTCAACAGCATCGCGTACATGCGCCTGGATCAGTACGACTCCCCCTTTGTGCTGGAGGACAACACCACCAACTGCTGGACCTTGTATGATGTGATACAGGGGGAGCTGCACATCCGCATCGGCGCGGAGACCGCCGTGCTGAGGGGCGGGGACATCCTGCTGCTGAGCGCCGAGTGGCCCCACAGCATCCGCGTCACGGGGCAGACGCCCACCCGGGTGTTCACCATGGCGCTGGAGCTGGACGGCAAGGGGCTCGAGCGGCTCGGCCGCCTGCAAACCGCCCTGTCCCCCTCCGGCTTTCAGGCGCTGGGGGACATCATCGACTACGCCGACGATATCTTCAACATCACGGCGGATTCCCGCCAGTACACCGACTCGGTGGACAAGGACACCACCGTTTCCGTCAAGCAGATCCTGCAGGCCAAGATCGAGCTGTTCCTGCTGGAGCTGCTGGAGCAGTGCCCCGAGGCACAGGACGCGGCCCCGGTTTCCCGCAGCCAGCTGGTCGCCCGCACCAACGAGGAGCTGCGCCGCCACCTGTGCGACAGCGTGAGCATTGAGGACATCTGTCAGCGGCTCAACCTGTCCAAAAGCTACCTGAGCAGCCTGTACAAGCGGAAGACGGGGAAAAGCATCATCGCCCATTTCAACGAGATGAAAATCGAGGAGGCGCGCCGACTCATTGCTTCCGGCCGGTACAATTTCACGGAAATCGCCGAACGGCTGGGCTTTTCCTCCATCCACTATTTTTCCCGCATGTTCAAGAGCGTGGCCGGCATGACGCCGTCGGAGTATGAGAAATCTTTGAAAAAGGGAGGGGCCTGACGATATGGATACCCCCTATTATCTGCAGGCGGGCGAGACGTTTTTCGCCGAGCTTGACCCCCGGCGGTGCATCCTGCGGGTGACCCACCGGGACGTGGTGTACGCCTTTTCATCCGAGCGGCCGCCGTTTCTGGAGGCGGAGGTGGACGGCGCTGTACAGACCATTCCCTTCGACATGGCCCGCTCCGTCCTTATACGGGAATACGCGGAGGAAACGGGAGGCTGCCTGCGCGCCCGGTACGCCGATTTTTACTGCGGCGGAACAAAGCTGCCTCTGTGCGTCGAGACGGTCTACCGCCTGCGGGGGGACGAGGGCTCGCTGGAATGCGAACTGGAAATCACCGGGGACGAGGCGGGCGCCGTGCGCCGCGTCTGCTTCCCCCAGCCGCTGGATTTCGACTGCGAGGACGGGGAGGCATACACCGTCCTGCCCATGATGCAGGGCACCCTCATCCCCGCCAAGTGGAAAAATACCGTTAAGACCTACAGCGACGGTCGGTATTTCGAGTCCGACGGGTACATGCCCTGGTGGGGGCAGGCGTACGGCGGCGGGGCCTGCCAGTGCGTGTGCGAAACCCCTTGGGACGGCGGCTATGCCCTGCAGCACGAGCCGGGCGGGGAAACGGCGGTGTGCAGTGCCTGGTACCCCTCCCTGGGCCGGATGGCCTACCGGCGGAAATGCCGGTTCTACTTCTTCCGCGGCGGCGATTACAACGCCATGTGTCTGAACTACCGCCGGATCGTGGAGCGGCGGGGGGAGCTGCTGACCCTGCGGGAGAAAATCGCCCGCACCCCCTCCCTGGCCGCCCGGATCGGCAAGCCGGTGGTGCACGATTTTCTTTTCGTCTCGGTGGATAAGCTCTCCCCCATGTACCGCCGCCGGCTGCCCCAGATGAACGAATATTTCTACTCCTTCGAATACCGCTGGAAGCAGATCGAGGCCCTATTGGAAAAGGGGGCCGCCGGCTTCACCGTCCACCTGGACGGCTGCGGCAACCGGGGCTACGACAACGGGCATCCCGATTTGTTCCCCATCAACGAGGCCATCGGGGGCGAAGAGGGGATGCGGCGGTTCGCGGCGCTATGCCGGGAGCACGGGCTGCCCTTCGACATCCACGACCAGTACCGGGATTTCTATTTTAACGCCCCCAGCTTCCGCCAGGAGCAGGCGGTGTTCGATCGGCAGGGGAATCTCCCCGTCCTCAGCCTGTGGCAGGGGGGGCGGCAGTCCCTGCTGTGCGCCACCCAGGCCTCTGACTACCTGGAACGGAACCTGAAGCGCTTTCAGGACAGTGGCATCGCCTTCGACGGCATCCATCTCGGCTCCTTCTCCGGCGGGGCGGTGGACGAATGCTTCAACCCGCTGCACCCCATGAGCAAGCGGGAATGCATCGAGGCGCGGCGGGCCGCCTTCGCCCTGGCCCGCAGCCACGGGCTGGCCGTCGGCTCGGACGAGCCGATGGATTGTTTCCTGCCCTGGCTGGACACGGTGTCCCACGCCCCCTATTCCCTGTCCCCCAGCCTGTGGAACGGTATCGGCAACGGCATCCCCGTGCCGCTGTTCAACCTGGTGTACCACGACGCGGTGCTGGTGCACTGGAACAGCTTCCAGGCCTCCCTGGGCAGCTGGGGCATCCCGAACAACGACCGCTATTCCACCCATGCCGCCCTCAACGCCAACCCCGCCTATCTGTCCATCGACGCCGGCGAGGAGGAGATCGCGGAATGCACCGCGCTGTGCGAGCTGAGCCGTTCGCTGGCTTTCGAGCGGATGATCCGGCACGAGTTTTTGTCGGGAAACTTCCGCCGGCAGCGCGCCACCTATTCCGACGGCACCGCCATCGAGGTGGATTTCGACGCGGACACCTACCGGGTATACCCCGGCAAAAGCTGAAGAGCAACAAATCCATACTATCAGCAAAAAGCCCTGTGGATCCTTTGGCGTAAGCGCCCTATAATTAGGATAATTACCCGACCGTTCCGCCGGGCGGGAAATGCGCGCAAAGGAGATGGGCCACATGAAAACCATAACCGTTCGCTTCGACAGACAGAGCGGACAGGCGGTCAAGCCTGTGCACGGCATATGCAACGGGCCGCTGAGCGAATCCGGCTTAATCGATACCTCCGCCTTTTATGAGGAAATCGGCATCCCTTTCATTCGGCTGCACGACACGGACACGCCCACCAGCCGGACGCTGGTGGACATCTCCAGGATTTTTCCGAATTTCGACGCGGACGAATCCGATCCGGCCAATTACTTTTTTGAGCATACGGATCAATTGCTGCTAGCCATCGACCGGCTGGGGGCGAAACCGATTTATCGCCTGGGAGAAAGCATTGATCACAGCATTTTCAAGCGGTACGCGCGGCCGCCCAAGGACTTTGAAAAGTGGACGCGAATCTGCGTGAACATTATCCGGCATTATAACGAGGGCTGGGCCGGTGGCTTTACGCTGGGCATTTCCTACTGGGAAATCTGGAACGAGCCGGATCTGGGCAATGAAATGTGGGACGGCGGAACGGCGCAGCAATACCGGGATCTGTACAAAACCGCGGTCGCCGGCATCAAGGCGCTGGATCCGTCGCTGAAGGTGGGCGGCTGCGCGCTCGCCGGCGTCCTGGACTTTGCGGAGGACTTTTTCCGGCAGTGCGCGCGGGAAGCGATTCCCCTCGACTTCTTTTCCTTCCATTTGTATTACCGGCGAATGGAGCAATTGGAAAGCTATGTGACGGCCATCGACCGGCTGCTTGCCAAATACGGGCTGTCCCATGTGGAGCGGATTTTTGACGAATGGAATTATTTCGGCTCTGACGACATGCCGGACCTGGAGCTGTGGAGGGCCATCCGCGACGCCGGGCGGGGTCTGGTGGCGAAAAGCCTGTTTGAAACGGCGCAAAGTGAGATCGGCGCGTCCTTCGCGGCGGCCTCGATGATAGAAATGAACCGGCTTCCGGTGGATATCGCCACCTATTATGACGGGCAGCCCAAGCTGCGCTATTGCGGCCTGTTCGACCGCTATGCGGTGCCGCAAAAAACCTATCACGCCTTTCGCGCGTACGGCCGGCTGTACCGGCTCGGCGGCCGGATAGTCGAAACCCAGGCGCAGGGAGAGGGCCTGTACGTCTTGGCGGCCGCTGGGGAGAAAAAGAGCGGGATATTGATCAGCAACTACGGCGGCGAAAGCGATTATTATACCGTGGACATGAAAAAGCTCCATCCGGCCAGGCCCATCAAGGCCGAGCTGTATCTGCTGAACCATGACCGGGATCTGGAGCTGGAGCGTATCGAAATCTACCACGGCGAGGATGTGGCGCAAACGATTCGCCTGGAGAACCATACGGTTTGTTTGATAGAACTGACCGCCGCGTTCTAGCAAACGGCATCGACGAAACCCGCCGACCCTCTCACCGGGGCCGGCGGGTTCCATTATAAAATGAAAGCACATAAAAATTTTATGAGAAAAATTAGCATCGTTTACTTGACAGCCAGAAAATAGATATGCTATGCTAATGCCAGATCGATTTTTGTCGAAGAAACGCGCGTCTTTTTTCGGTTCGCTCTGAGTAAAATGGATAAAAGGCGCTTGCGAATTCAGGCCGTGCGGCGGCCTGTCCGCTTTCCTTATCGACAAAATTCCATCCGGGAATTTTGCATATTTTCGTTGGAGGGATTTGCATGAATCAGAAAAGCAAAATGGCGGCGGGTCTGCTCGGGATTTTCCTGGGCGCCTGGGGGGTTCACCAGTTCTATCTGGGGGATACCAAGAAGGGCATCATCCGCATCGTCGTTTCCCTGGTCACCTGCGGCATCGGCGGTATCTGGGGCTTCATCGAAGGGATCATGATCCTGTGCGGTAAAATCACGACCGACGCGCAGGGCAATCCTCTCGCCGAATAAAACATACAACGGCAAAAGAGCCGGGACAGCGGGATTCTCCCCGCCGCCCCGGCTCTTTGTTTATTTCTTACCAGTCAACGGGCGGATGATGCCGTCCCTGTATTCCCCGTGGGCCTCCTAATCGATGACCTCCATGTCCTCCTCTTTGACGGAAATGGTGGCGATGTTCGGCAGATCGCCGTATTGATCAAAGCAAACCAGCCAGCTTCCCTCACATTTTTGATCATAACAGATCCAGCCGTCCATCCCCTTGTGAACGCCTTCCTCCGCGTAGCGCTCTTTTTCCACAAGCAATCGAACCCGATCGTATTCTTTCATCCAATCAACCTCCTATGGGGAAGCCGAGGCGAGGATTCGCCGCGAAACGAAGCGGTAAATATATCCGACAGCAGTCCCATAGTTTTCTCCTTCATCTTACACCCGTCTATCTCCAACGGCAACCGCCTGTGAAAACCTTTCACCCCAGCAGCCGGTAGAGCAAGGTCACGCCGTCGATTTCCACCGTGCCGGTGCCCTCCAGCCGCAGCCCCAGCCGCCGGGCCCGCGCCGCGCCGGGGATCCGCCGCAGCCAGCCGCCCTCGGGCGGGAGCAGCACCGGATCGGGGCAGACGCCATCCTCGGTGACGTAGGCGGCCATAGCCGGGCGCAGATTGTCCACCGCCAGCCCCGCCCGCACCGAAAGAAACGCTTTCCTCCGATCGGGCGCGCCGCAGTCGAACGCCTTGGTGGCCGCCAGCCAGGCCACCGGCCGCTCGGCCGTCTCCCCGTCTACCGTCAGGGGCACCCGGTCGTCGTCCCCATCCAGGCACATTCCCAGGGTGACGGCGCCGCCCGGCAGTGCCGCCTCGGCCAGCAGGGCCGCGCTCTCCTCCCGGGCGGTCAGCCACAGGGGCCGCGCTCCTTCGGGAGGCTCCCAGCGGCTCCAGTTCAGCAGGGACTGCGCCGCCGTCTCCCCAGCCGTCCCCGCCAGCCGGCGCAGCACCCCTTCCTCCGCCGGCAGCAGGAAGAACGACCCGCCCACCAGCAGGACGTACCGCCCGGCATACACCCCCGCCGACGCCTCCCGCCAATCCGCCGGGGCAAACGCGGCCAGCGCCTTTTCCACCGGGGCGGACAGCTTGCGCACGTTGGCGCGGCTGTAGGCGTCCACGCCCGAGAGCATATACACCCGTCCCCGGTCGGCCCAAACCAGCCGTCCGCCGCACAGGGTGACGGTGCCCGGCGCGCCGCAGCCGATGGAGCTGTGCAGTTGGGTCACCGGGAAATAGGCCCCCAGGGTAGTCAAATCGGTGATCTTCTCGGCGTCCAGGGGCCGCTGGACATAGTTGACCGCGTATACCTCCCGCTCCTTGAACAGCACCAGGTTGTCCCCCTGGTGGCCGAAGGCGGTCACCAGCTCATCCTCCCGGCCCACAACGCTGTAATTGTATTCCGGGAAATAGAGGGGGTTGTTGAACTGGCTCCAGTACACCCGGCCGGGGCAGCGGGGGTTGCCGCCCAGGAACAGCCGGGTGCCGCCTCCCATGTTGGTGGGATCCCCGCCGAACCAGGTGGAAAAGGTCATGCCGAATATCCGGTCCCGCCCTGTCTCATCGGCCTTGGAGGCGGTGATGTCCAGGTTGTTGGCCTGCCGGAAGGGGGGCATGGCCGCGTTTCCCGACGCGTCGGTGAACCACACGCAGCCCCGGGCCCGGTCGAGGTGCAGCCGGTACCCGTCCGCCCCCAGCCCGCCGGCCGAGGCCCCCGCCGGGACGGTGTGGGTCACCGTGCCCGCCGCCAGGGTCAGCGCCGCGGTCACCGGCGCGTTATCCAACCCCTGAAGGGGCAGGTAAAAGGCGGAGCATTTGCCATCGGTGGTGTACACCGCCCGGAACTTGGGGGTCAGGAGGTTGCGGCTCTCCCCCACCCCGGTCTGGATGACCGGCTCCGACGAGGGGGAGGGCACGCCCCGTCCGCCGATGAGCAGCCGAGGTATGGGGATTTCCCCGCCGATGTCGGTCAGGTTCCCCGCCTCCAGGCGATAAACCTTCCCGCAGCCGAAAAAGACCAGCGGCGCCTCCCACCAATCCACCACGAGGCCGTGATCGTTGGCAAAGGGGCCGGAGTCCGGCCCCGTCAGGGTCACCGCCCCGCTGGTGCGCACCGTCCCGTCGGCGTACAGGGTGCCCACGACGTAGGAGGCAGCCCCGCCGGCCAGCCCGCGCCGCTCCACAAACCGGCGCACGGGCTGCCGCTCCCGCATCTCCCGGTCGGATCCGTCCTCCCGGCTGAACAGGCGGGTCACCCCCTCCCCGGCCGGCCGCCAGGGTGTCGGCCCCGTCTGAAACCCCGGCCGGGTGCGCAGCGCCCCCTCCTGCCACCAGAGGTTGACGCCGTCCGCCAGCTGGTTGTCGGCGATGCGGTGGGCCGCGCCGCTTTGGTTCAGCCCGCCGTCCAGGCGGGGTACCGTCAGGCGTTTGACCGCCGCCGCGCTCATCTGACCGTACCGCATCCGTCGTCCTCCTCCCAGCCGAACAGGGTGTCCCGCACCCTCAGGGGCCGCCCCGCCGCCCCGGCCCGCTTTTGGTTGTACAGCGCGGCATACAGCCGCTGGCTGTCCCCGTCCCCCTCCGACTGGGCCAGGAACATGGCCGTGCCGTAGGGCAGAATGTCGGCGCAGGCCCGTTCCGACAGCTCGAGCACGCCGTCCAGCGTCCTCAGCGGGACGAAAGCGCCCCGCCCCTCGATGTGCCATAGATCGCAGTACGCCTGGTTGACCGCCGCCAACCCCCGGCGCGCCATGGCGGCCTGTCCCCCCGCGTACCGGCCGGTATAATCCAGCAGCAGCAGCGCCTGATTCAAAACCTCTTGTCCGGTTGCCATAGGTGAAGCCTCCCTTTCCGCAAAAGGGGCCGCAGTTTTCCGCCGCGGCCCCCTTCTGTTAATTTTATCAATCGTTAATATACATAGGCGTATACCGCCGCACTCAGGCTGCTCCGGATAAACAGGTCGTAGTACAGGCGGTAGTCGAATTTCCAGGCGTCGGCCCCCAGGTTCTGGGCGGGGTCGAAGACGCGCACCTGCTCGGTCTTTTTGACCAGGGAGGCGGCCCGGCGGGGCATGACCAGCAGCCCGATGTTCTTGGCCCCCTCGGCGGGGACAAAGCCGCCTTCTTCCTGACCGGAGGTCGTCCCGTCGTAGAAGGTGAAGCCCGATTTCATCCGGTTGTCCGGCACCGGCAGGACGGCCACCCCGTTGAGGGACTGCACCCGGGTGTTCAGCTCGCCCTTGCGGAAGTCGCTTACCACCAGCTGCCGGGAGAGCTCGGCGGTGGACTGGAGGGCCGTCCACATGGCGCTGTTGACAAAGGCCACCAGCTCCTCGTCGTAGCCCGCCGCGTTCTGCACCTTGCCCACCGCGTCGGTCATCATCTTATAGGCCTGGGAGGCGGGGGTACCGGTGACGGTCTGGGATTTGCTCACGGCGTGGGCGGCCAGCTTGGAGAGGATGTAGGCATCCATTTCGGGCACCACCTGGGTGCGCACGAACTCCCCCATCACCTGACCGGCCAGGTCGGCGATGCCGGTCTCGTCGTTGTCCTCCCGATCCAGCTGGAAGGAGCGTCCCCGGTCCATGGCCAGCACGTGGGGCTGGGCCGACACGGCGATGGTGCCCTTGACAAAGCCGTTGTCCCGGTCGTAATCGCCCAGGCCGGAGACCTCCATCTCGGGGATGAGCACCGTTTTGGCGCCCACGAACTTGCTGCGCAGGGGGTTGTCGGCGAAAAAGCCGGTGACTGGCTTGGCCGCCACGGCCTTGTCCAGCTCGTCGGTCATGTTTCGCGCGAGGTTGTCCAGTTGCAAACTCATGTGAAAATCCATCCTTTACAGTCGTTATTGCCAGGCGGCAGAGCGCCGCCGGTTGGCCGGTAAATATGTATACGCGCCCGCCGTGAGGGGGAAGGCGCAGAAATCAGCGGCTTCCTTGTGGGGGCGAGCCGTGCTCGCCCGCGTTCCCCCTGTTGCGTAGGGGCTGGCGGGAACCCCATCCTCCGACAGGGCCATCTCATCGCGGGCACCCCCGCCCCCCTTCCTACCACAGCGCCTTTTCAAACGCCCGGCGGAAGGCCTCCTGTTCTGGCTGCGGTTCGGCCCGCTCGCCGGCCAGCGGGCCGGAGGAGCGCGCCGCCGCCTGCCGCTGCCGTTCCCGCTCCTCGTCGGCCCGCTGCCGCTCCCGATGCAAAAACCGCAGATAAGCGTCGGCCAGGGGAAGCCCTTCCTCCTCGGCCAGCCGCCGCGCCGGCTCCGGCACATCCTCCGGCCCCCGGCATTCCGGCAGAACGGCCCGCAGCCGCTCCCATTCCTCGTCCCGGGCGGGGGAGGCGTTCCCATCCGCCGCTTCTGCGGCGGCCGGATCAGCCGTCCCGTCCGGTTCAGGCGTCCCCGCCGGCGTCGTTTCGTCCATTGGCGGATTCTCCCGCGGGGTGGGATCCGCTATCCTCTGCTTCATGACTGTCACTCTCCTTGTTCAATTCCCGGATGAGGCCCGCCAGGTTGGGCACCGCGCCCCGGGGCAGGCGGCTGAGATACTGCGCCGGGGTGATGACCTCCCGGTCGAACAGATTATCGAGGGTCTGCACCGCCCGGCTCTCGCTGAACAGGGTGGAGGCCCCCACGTCCACCCGCACATGCAGCAGCAAATCCCGCCAGCGGTTTCCGTCAAAGGGCAGATACCACGTCCCCCGCTCGTCCTGGATTTTCAGGCTCCGCCGGCCGTATTGGGTGATCCAGAACTCCGCCCACACCCGGGCCGCGTCCTCGCAGAAGCCGTAGAAGCGGTTCTGCACCACCTGCAGGGGCAGGATGGCCGCTTCCCGCACCGCCACAATGGCGGAGGTGTTGTCCGGGCGCACATCCCCCAGCACGGCGTTGTTGACCCCCGCCTGGGCCAGGGTGTTCTCGATGAGGGAAGCGATGTTCTGGTCGAACTGGGGGGAAAAGGCGGGCGGGCTGACGTACCGGATGGCCTTGTCCGCGTCCTCCCCGGTGCCGAAGACCTGTACCACCTGGCCCGGGTCGTTGGTGATGGGCTGGGTCACCACGTCGCCGTTGACCACCATGATGGGCATGCCCATCATCATCACGGCCCAGACGCTGGCGGTGATCATCCGGTTGATGGCGATCTGGTTGGGGATGAGGTAGGTGATTTCGCTTTCCCCGTAGGCGCCGCCCCGGCCCCGCTCCCAGCGGAAGACGGCCAGAGGGTACAGCCGCACCCCCAAATCCCAGGGCGGGCGCACCACCACGCCCCGGCAGACCTGGGCCGCCATGATGGTGTACCGCTCCCCCGTCTCGTCCCACTCCTTCCAGAAGCGGGTCAGCAGGGTGGCCTTTCGGCCGCCGGGCGCGTCCTCGTCCTCGGGCAGGGGGCCCTCCCGGTCGGGGACGATGTTCCGCCAGTCGGGGCAGCCCCGCCGCCGGGCCTGCCGCCGCAGATCGTCCACGCCCCGCCGCTGGGCGATGAGGATATAGGGCTGGGCCTGCACATCCTCCTCCGCCGGGTCGCCGAAGAAAACGCTGTCGATGTCCAGCACCTCGCAGGCGATGTCCCCGCCGATGGGGGCGGTGCGGGAGAAATCGGCGTACTGCCCGGTGGGGATCCCCTCGTCCCAATAGGTGTACAGCACGCCGGTGCCGGTGATGTAGGCGTCCCGCAGCACCCGATCCTTCAGGTCGGTGAAATTCACCCGTTCGGCGGTGACGCGGAAGTAATCGGACAGCGCCGAGGCCACCAGGGCCGCTTCCTCCTCCGGGGAGGCGGCGGCGGTCGGCTTACCTCCGGCCCCCGCGTCCCGCAGGCGTTCCACCGCCCGGAGGGTGGCGGCGGTGGCGGGGACGCCCTCCGCCGTGTATTCCACCGCCACCGGCGCCGCGCCCACCACCGCCATCTTGTAGTCGGCGATGCGCTTGATGATGTTGTGCCGCACCAGGGGGCGGCTCTCGCCGCAGCGGGCGCCGTGCCACTGGTCGCCGATATAGAACCGGCCGTTTATCCGGTTCTGCTCGGCCATGCCCCGCCCGCCCAGGGCGTTTTTGTAGCGGAGGCCCGCCCGGTATTCCCGGAACAGGCTGTCCGGGAGATTATGCGGATCCATGGGGTTCATCCGTCCTTTCCTGTCTGCTCATCGGGAGGCGGCATCTCGCCGCCGTCGTAATGGAGAAAATTGTAGAGCGCCCGCCAGTCCTCCTTCGGCAGAGGTGGAAGGGGGCGCGGCGGCCCGTCCTCCGGCCGCCGGGAAGGGATTTCCCGGGAAATGGCCGCCCGGCGTTTGGCCGCTATTGGGCCGAGGCGGGCCGTATAGCGGCCCGCGGCGAACAGCAGCAGGCCGACCGCGGCCCCGGCCAGGCCGAGAATCATATCGAGCATGGGAGAGTACCTCCTTTTTATGGTTGTGAGTCCTATCAAGCGAACTGTGCGGTTCGCAGAACCCCGTGGCTGCCTTGTAGGGGCGAGCATGGCTCGCCCGCCGTGGGGGAGTTCTGTACGGTTATGCCCTATCGGGCTTGGCGAAGATGTGCGGGGGAGTACCCCGTGCTCTTATTTCGCCAATATGGCGCCCGCACCCTTTCTTTTTCGTGCGTGAAAAAGAACTAGCGGCTGCCTTGTAGGGGCGAGCATGGCTCGCCCGCCAATCAGCGTCTATCTGCGGCTCCCCCCTTATCCCCATCCTCCCGCCACATCCTCCGGGCGGATCAGCCGCCCTGCCTCCACCCGGCCCGGCTGGCGATCCACCGCCGGCACGTCCGCCATGGCGTACCGCAGCGCGTCCATCAGATGGTTCCCGCTGTCGATGGGGCGGCCGCTCGGCCGGCCGTCCCGCCCGGTCTCCCAGGCGTAGCCCGCCAGCTCCCGCGCCGTGTGGACGCACCGGGGATGAATCACCATGTCGTATTCCTGCAGCCGCGCGATGCCGCTGCGGATGGAATCCGGCCCCTTGACCGCCGCCCGCAGCCGGGTGATCCCCAGCCGCCGCAGCTCTTCGTTGGATTTTGGCTCCGCGCTGTCCGCCCGGATCCGCTCCTTGGCCGCCCCCTTGGCCCGCAGCATGGCCGCGATGTCGCTGTTGAGCATCCGCACCTGGTAATGCTCGTCGTAGACGTACAGCCGCTTGTCCGCCGGGCTGACCGCCGCCGCGATAAACGCCGTGGGGTCGTTGGCATAGCCATAGTCCAGCCCGAACACCCGCCGGTAAGCCGCCGGCAGCGCCCTCTCGTCGAAGGGGGCCACCTCCCACCGTTCGAACACCAGCCCCTCGGTCACGCCCCATTCCCCCAGCCCCGCCACCGCGTACCGCCTGGGCTGCCGCGCCTTCATGGCCGCGAACACCGCCCGGTCCGTCTCGTCCAGGAACTCGTTGCCCCGGTAATCGGTGGTCATGGCCAGCACGTCCTCCCCCGGATGGTCGAAGAATCGGGCCTTCAGCCAGTGCCGCCCGTCCCAGGGGTTGAAGGTCAGGGTGGTCTGCTTGAACAAGGGCGGTTCCACCCGGCCCCGGGGCGCCGAAAGATCCAGCTTGTCGAATTCCTCCTCCGCGGTGATTTCGTACGCCTCCTCCACCCAGACCCAGCAAAGCGTTCCCGTCTCCACCGTGGTGGAGGCCAGCTTCTCGGCGCTGTCGAACCCCCGGAACAGAATCCGCTGCCCCGTGGGCTTGTACCAGAGCATCAGCGGCTCGAGCGACGCGCCCCACAGATGCTCCACCCCCAGCCGCCGGATGGCCCACCGCAGCTGGGCGAAGGTGCTGTCCCGATGGGTGCGCTGCACCGCCCGCACCACCAGCAGGTTGGCCCCCGGCAGCCGCATCAGGTGATAGATGTACCATAGGGCCGCCGTGCAGGATTTTTTGGAGGCCTTGCCCCCCTTGACCGCCCGGTACCGCTTGCGGCAGTTCCAGAACGCGCCGTAGCCGCCCCCCACCAGCGCCGGGATATCCACCTCACCGCCCATAGCCCCGCAGGCCGCGCAGCACCTCGGACACCTCCCCGATTTCCGCGTCCAGCACCGCCAGCCGTCTCTCGAAAAGCAGCCGCTGGCCGCTCAGCTCCTCCCGCCGCTCCAGCAGGGCGGCCAGCGTTTGCTCATACTCCCGTATCAAATCGTCCACGACGTCCCCGCCTTTTCGTCCCATTGCACGATGCCGCCCTGGTCGAGAGGCGTGATCATCTTCCAGCCATAGCCCCGCACCTTCCAGAGCTTGAGCGCCAGCGCCAGTATCTTCTCGCCCAGCGCTCTGTTCCGCCGCTTGAAAAACGGCTTCCACCGGGCATCCTGCAGCCGGCTGCGCCGGTAGAGCAGCTTCATCATCCGCACATCCCCGGCCATGGCGTCCCATTCCTGTTCCTTTTCCATTTGCGCATACCATCCCATTTGTCATTCCTCCAGCCGGTCGCCGCCGGTGAAGCAGACCGGGGCCTTGCTCTCCCCGCCCTCGCTGCCCAGCGCGCCGTAATTTTTCAGATACGCTTGATGCATGGAGGCCCCGCCTCCCTTGGATAAGGCGTGCTCCACCACGCTCGCCATGGCCTCGCCGTAGGCCCGGCGGAGAACCCGCAGAGCTCTCTCATCCTTTACGCCTCCGGCCGGCCCGCCCTCCGCCGCCGCCCGCAGCTCCTCCGGCCGCATCTGCAGCTCGGCCGCCAGCCGTTCCACCGTCAGGGGCAGCCCCCGCTCCTCGGCGTACTCCCGCGCCCGTCTCACGGCGGCCCGCACCCCGGCCAGCCCGCCGCCCCGCCGCTGTTCCATATCCATCCCGCATCCTTTCTTGGTTGCATTATGCAACTTCATACAAAGCGCCCAGCGGCGTGGGACGCACCCTTGCCCGCAGCATAAAAAAAGAACCCGGAAGATTCCCACCCCAAAGGGGCCTCTCCCGAGTTCCGTCGTATCGCTTTGTTAACTCTATGATACACCATTTCCCAGCATTTGTCAAGTGCATTTTGCAACTTTTTTATTTTCCCCTTGGAAAAAGTTGCGAAATATGCTATGCTAGAACCGGAAGGATTCCATCCAGTGGTCGGCTTGGTGCAGGTTTTCCCCGCCAAGCCGCCAGTCTTGATGGATTCAACGCTTGCTGTAAGACGACCAGCCCGCCGGCGCCGCCGACCGAAAGGAGAATGCTCATGAATCCGCTGGACAGCGACAATCTCGCGGCCAAACGCCTGCGCGCCTGCCGCCTGGGCGCGCGGGAAACCCTGGCCCAGATAGGGGCCCTGGCCGGGGTGCATAAATCCACCGTCCTGCGCTGGGAGCGGGGCGATACCTCCAAAATCAACCGCCCCACCCTGCGGCTGCTGGCCGAACATTTCGACGTGGATCCCGCCTGGCTGCTGGGCCGGGACGAGCCGGAACCCGCCGCCGAGAGCCGGACCCGCCCGGTGCCTATCCTGGGCACGGTGCGCGGCGGCGTGGGCGGTGTGGCCGAGGAGGAAATTCTCGGCTATGAGCCGGCTGACGCCTCCCGCTTCGGCAAGGGGGAGGACTTCTTCTGGCTGCGGGTCACCGGGGACAGCATGGCCCCCGTGCTGTGCGAGGGGGATTTGGTGCTTATCCGCCGGCAGGACACGGTGGACAGCGGCCAATACGCCGTGGCCCTGGTGGACGGGGAGGAAGGCCTGGTCAAGCAGGTGTTCCACGGCCCCGGCTGGCTGGAGCTGCGCAGCGTCAACCCGTACTATCCGCCCCGCCGGTTCGAGGGGGAGGCGCTGGAGCGGGTGCGGCTGCTCGGGCCGGTGGCGGAAAGCCGCCGCCGTTACCTGTAACCGGCCCGGTAACATGGCCGGTTACACGGAAAAAGCCAGGCGCCAAGCGGCTTCGCGGGTTTTCCCGGCTGTAACCGGCTCCGCAACATGTTTTCCCAGCCTCTTTTTTCTGTACCAGTACTAGTCTCTACATCTTTTATAGGAAACCGGTTACAAGTTACAACATCATAAAAAAGCCAGCCGCCATGCGGGCTGAGGGGTGTTACCGGAGTGTTACTCGATGCCCCTTCAGTAACAAATATTCGTATATACCGTCCATAAACCCATCACATTTTTAGACGATCCTTGAATTGTCATGTCGAACACCCTTACGGGCGACAGCGGTTTCTGGTAGGAATCTTCCTTTGCCTGGGAGGCCTGCACCAGCCCCCGACGCGTCGATCCATTGTACCCCCTGTATAACCCGCCGCCCCCCGTCCGCCCTGCGCGGACACCCCGAACGCGGCAATCCCCCCGCCTTGTGCTAGGGCGGGGGGATTTTTCCTGTTCCGATTATTTCAGCAGCGCTTCCACCGCGTCGGCCGCGCCGTCCATTTCCTCGCAGACCACCCGCTCGATCTCCCCGCTGTCGCACAGCCGGGCGATGTCCGCGTTCAGCGGCAGCTTGGCCAGCACCGGCACGCCCATCTGGGCCGCCGCCTCGTCCAGCCCTTCGCCGAACAGCGGGATCTTCTTCCCGCAGTCGGGGCAGAGCGCGTAGCTCATGTTCTCCACCAGGCCCAGCACCGGGATGTTCAGCATTCCCGCCATCTTGTGGGCCTTGCCCACCACCATCTGCACCAGGGACTGGGGGGTGGAGACGATGACCGTCCCGTCCAGCGGGATGGACTGGTACACCGTCAGCGGCACGTCGCCGGTTCCCGGCGGCATGTCGATGAACAGCACATCCAGCTCGCCCCAGGCCACGTCGGTCCAGAACTGGGTCACCGCGCCGGAAAGCACCGGACCGCGCCAGACCACCGGCTGATCCTCATGCTCCAGCAGCAGGTTGATGGACATGACCTTAATGCCCATGTGGGTTTCTTCCGGCATGATGCCCATGGCCGTGCCCTTGGCCTTGCGGGTGATGCCGAAGGCCTTGGGAATGGAGGGGCCGGTGATGTCGGCGTCCAGCACGCCCACCTTGTAGCCTCGGCGGGCCATCAGCACCGCCAGCATGGCCGTGACGGAGGATTTGCCCACGCCGCCCTTGCCGCTGCTGACCGCCACCACCCTTTTCACCGCGCTGTACTCGTTGAGAGCGGCATGCGGATCCTGCGGCTCTCCGGCCGAGGGGCACCCCGCCTGGCAGCTTTCGCAGTCGTGATTGCAGGTTTCGCTCATAAGAAAATCGTATCCTTTCTCTTGTAAGATCACTACGCGAAAAAACAGCCTGCCGTTCCATGCAGGCTGTTTTCAGATGAATTTCAGGGCTTCCCCGCCCTTCAGGCCGAGCGTTCCTTTTTGCAGTGGGTGATCGCCGGGTTAGCGCCTTCCACCACGCCGCTCGAATGCAAGACGTAACCCACCGTCTTGAGGAGGATCCGGCAGTCGAGCGCCGCGCTCTGGCACCGGGCATACTGCCCGTCCAGCCGCGCCTTTTCCGGCACGGTCACGCAGTCACGGCCGCTCACCTGGGCCAGCCCGGTCAGGCCCGGACGGACAGAGGAAGCGCCGTTGCGGCTGCGCAGGCGAAGCAGATCGGTTTCGGTCAGCACCACGGGGCGCGGCCCCACGAAGCTCATGTCCCCCTTGAGGATGTTCCACAGCTGGGGCAGTTCGTCCAGGCTGAGCTTACGCAGCACGCGGCCGGTGCGGGAAATGTAATTCTCCGCACCCACCAGCTGGTGGGTGGCCACGTCGGCCGGGGTCCGGGGGCTCATGGTGCGGAATTTATAAATGCGGAAGGGTTTGTCCCCCCGCCCCATACGCTCCTGCGAAAAAATCGGCGAGCTCTTGGTGTCCAGTGCGCAAATCAGCGCCACCAGCAGCCCGAGGGGCAGCAACACCAGCAGCATGCAAAAAGATGCAAGAACGTCAAAAGTCCTCTTCACGAGCAGAAACCCCATTCTGCGGCGTCCGCGTTCTGTATACGAACGATCTAAAAGCAGAATCTTCTGCATAAAATTTACCTCCTTCAAGCGCCGGCTTCTTCCAATGACCTGTCCGGCAGCGGCATCGTATTCCCACACGAAGGCAAGTCTTTTTTCCACCAGCGCAGGACGTCCCTTGCGCTTATCGTATTATACTATCCCATTCGTCAAAAATCAAGTTTCATTTTTGTAATCAAAATCAATATTGGCATTCCGTTTAACGTCATCTTAACACGTGGAGACATTTTGTTTAGTATATATAATATTTTATCTTTTTCGCCTCAGAAAAGCGCTTTTTTTCTTTTGGACTTATTGATTAACGAGAAACTTTTGCCGATTATCCATTATTCCGCTTGTTATATTTTTGAACGGGGGATATACTAATCTCGTTGTCATTTTTCGTATCTAAAGGGGGACGACCATCTGCTGTATCGAATCGTGAAGCGGCTGCTCGATATACTGATTTCGCTGGCGCTGTTTCTATTGTTATTGCCGCTTTTTCTTCTGATTATGCTGGCGATCGCGGTGGATTCGCCGGGGGATATAATTTTTATGCAAAAACGCGCAGGATTATACAGCCGTCCCTTCACCATGCTGAAATTCCGCTCCATGCGGGCCGCCGCCCCGCCGGACGTGGCCACTAATGATCTGGCCGACGCCGGGCGGTACATCACCCCGGTGGGCCGTTTTCTGCGCCGGACCAGCCTGGACGAGCTGCCCCAGCTGTGGAACATCCTCAAAGGGGACATGAGCTTTATCGGCCCCCGTCCCGTGGTGCTGACCGAAACCGAGCTGCTGGCCCGGCGGCGCCGCCTGGGGGCGGATCTGGTGCGTCCCGGCATCACCGGCCTCGCCCAGGTGCGGGGCCGGGACACCGTGTCCATCCAACATAAGGCGCGCTACGACGCGTACTATGCGCGCCGGATGTCACTGGGGCTGGATGGGCGCATCGTGCTGGAGACCCTGCGCTGCGTGGTCACCGGCGAGGGTATCCGAGAGGGCGGTCATTCCCCCGAAGCCGCCGCCCGGCAGGTGTCCGGCCGCCGCGGCTGAACGCCGCGCCCTCCCTGCTCTAGGTAAGCGCTGAATAAATCGGCCACAGCAGCTCTGCGGTTGCTTGGTGGCCCCCATCACTGGATTTCATTATCCCTTACCTAAATCGCCGCCGCGGCCCATATACTGGAAAAGAGAAGCATTCCATATACGGGGAGGCGGCGGATGATGAGATACGCGATGGCCCTGTCGGGCGGGGGCGCGCGGGGTGCGGCCCATGTGGGGGTGCTGCTGGCGCTGGAGGAGGCCGGTTTGCCTCCCGGGGCGCTGGCGGGCACGAGCGCGGGGGCCGTGGTGGCCGGGCTGTACGCCTGCGGCCTCGGCGCCGAGCGGCTGCGGCGGCTGGTGGAGGATATCGCCCGGGGCCGGATCTGCCTGGTCGACCCGGCCTTTCTGGGGATTGTGCGGGCCGCCTTTCAGCTGCTGGCCCGCCGTCACGTCACCCTGCCCGGTCTCATTAAAGGCGGCCGGCTGGAGCGGCTGCTGCGCCGGGAGACCGGCGGCATGGCCCTGCGGGACGTGAAGCGCCGGCTGATCCTTCCGTCCGTCGACCTGCGCACCGGAGGCACCGTGGCCTATACCAACACCCTGGCCGGTCTGCGTCCCCTGCCCCACGTCACCTGGCGGGCCGACGGCCCGGTGTGCGAGGCGGCGCGGGCGAGCGCCGCCTTCCCGGCGGTGTTCTTCCCCGTTCGGCGGGGATCGCTCTGCCTGACCGACGGCGGCGTCGCCGACAATCTGCCGGTGGATCTCCTCCTGGCGGCCGGGGAGCGGCGGGTGCTGGCCGTGGACGTGGCGGAGGCGTACCACCCGCCGGAGCACGACAACCTCATTGAAATCGCCTCCCATTCCCTGACCATCATGAGCACCCGCCTGAAGGAGCATATGGCCACCGGAGAACGCTTCCTGCTCCATCCCGCCCTGCCTGAGGAAGCGGGACTGTTGACCTTCCGGGAGATGCCTGCCTGCATGGAGGCGGGCTATGAAGCCACACGGCGGCAGCTGCCGGTCCTGCGGGCCCTGTTCGGATGAATACGCGCCCCGCCACGGGGTATTCTATATATATACCTATATTATACGCAAGCGAAAGGAGCGCCGCCTCATGGATAAAAACCTGCTGGCCAGCGACGAGGTGCCCATGGGCCTGTCCATGGCTCTAGCCAAGAACCTGGAGGCCATGAACGCCTTCACCGCCCTGCCCCCGGAGGGGAAAGCCGCGGTCATCGAGAAAACCCACAGCGTCCATTCCAAAAAGGAAATGGAGCAGCTGGTAAGAGACCTAGGCCACAACGCCACCATGTAAAGGAGGAGGGGAAATCCCCTCCTCTTCTTTATTGTTCACACGTATTAACCGCAACATATCGTGTGAAACATATTCAATTCTCCTAATATTTCCCTGGATTTTATTGCTGTTTTTATTTTTTGATATATACTATATGTAAGGTTGAAAATCGCCATACTATGGTTTTTATTCCCTTTGCTTGAGGATTTGCTATTTTCAATCTAATCTTTCATATTTCCTTAACTTTTTGGATAATAATGGACTACATAGTTGACTTTTTCCAATATTTGGCATATACTATAATTGCCGGCAGTTCTTAAACATTAGATATAGTTTCTAAATACTGGAGGAAATATTTATGAAACGAATACGTTCATCGCTAATCTTGACCAGCATCCTATGCGCCGTCCTTCTCGCCTCCTGCCAGGCGCCGGAAGAGGGGAAGCCGCAGTCGTCTGGAACAGCTTCGACCACAAACACTACCATTGCAGAAACAACGACCACACCAGAAACCGAGGCGTCTTTGGAAGAAGGAACGACTACCCAGAGAAAAGAAACAACAACCACTGCCAGCAAGAAAACGACAGTAAAGACAAAAGCGCCGACAACCACCACTAAAAAGCCGGAATCGACCAGCACGCCTACCACCTATACTATACCCTTTAATGAACGGTATTCCGACAATAGTGTCGTTATCACGATAAAGGATGAATATGTCGATTTTGATAAACAATATACGGCAAAGGATTTTCCAGGACTAGATATTAAGGAAATCAAAATATATAATTTCGATAAAACCCATTCTCAAGGTCTTTGTATTTATTTAAATAAGTCTGGGGAAACCGAAGTCCGTAAAGCCATAGAAATTTTATCAAAAAACCCCATTATTGAATCAGCCACTTTTGATTCTATATGTACGACTGACTGAGATAAAAAGATATGGATATTAGATATAGTTTCTAAATATTGGAGGAAATATTTATGAAACGAATATGTACATCGCTAATCTTGACCAGCATCCTATGCGCCGTCCTTCTCGCCTCCTGCCAGGCGCCGGAAGAGGGGAAGCCGCAGTCGTCTGGAACAGCTTCGACCACAAACACTACCATTGCAGAAACAACGACCACACCAGAAACCGAGGCGTCTTTGGAAGAAGGAACGACTCCCCAGAGAAAAGAAACAACAACCACTGCCAGCAAGAAAACGACGGTAAAGACAAAAGCACCGACAACCACCACTAAAAAGCCGGAATCAACCAGCACGCCTACCACCCGTACCAAATCCTTTAACGAACAGTATTCAATTGATACTGTTGTCATCACGATAAAGGATGAATATGTAGATTTTGATAAACAATATACGGCAAAGGACTTTCCAGGAGTGGATGTTAAAAAAATAAAGATAAGGAATTATGAAAAAACGCATTCGCAAAGTGGTTATATTACTTTAAACAAAGCTGGTGAAGCGGAAGTAAGAAAAGCTGTGGATACGCTTTTGAACAATCCGCTAATCGAATTAGCTTCTTTTGATTCTGTGTGTACAACCGAATAATAAAATAAAGGAGCCAGTGACGTGAAACGAATCATTGGACCGTTAATGACGTGTATTCTGTTCTTTTCTCTCGTGGTGAGCATCCAAGCGGATTCTTTGTCAGCCCCTCAAGTATCCGAACGGGACACCGAAACAACGGTTATATCGCAGGCTACTGAAGATGAGAACTTCGAAGCTGGCGTCGTTCTTGTCACTCTCAAAAAGAAAAGTACTGTCATCAATAAAAAGCATCCCCCCTCCGCGTTCAAGGGGGTTCGTGTCGATTCGGTTACGGATCTCTCGTGCATCGAAAACGAGGAAGCTATGAACTGGATTGACAAGGACAATTATCATCAAATACTTAAACTGGAACTAAAGGATAAAAGCAAAAGCGCCGTATTGGATGCGATAAAAAAACTGGAGAAACGGAACGATGTACTTCGCGCCACTCCAAACTATATTTTTACGCTTGACGAAGGCCTGCCGGAGGAGGATAGCGCGGAGCTGGAAGAAATACCATCAGATGAATCTGGGGAAGAAGAAACCATTCCCAGCGCCACGTCGTCAGATCCCAACACTACCCAATATGTTTTGAATAAGATGCAATTGCCGCAGGCTTGGAACCTCACCACCGGCAGTCCGACGGTAACCGTAGGCGTCCTCGATTCCGGCATCGATCCCAATCACGAGGATTTGAAGGCCAATCTCAACACCTCGTTAGGACAGAATTATACGGATGATGGACTGGCCGCCTGGACCGATCCGGTTGGGCATGGCACCCATGTGGCTGGCATCATCGGCGCGGTGGGGAACAACGGCAAAGGCATCGCCGGCGTCTGCTGGAATGTAAAATTGGTTTCCCTTCGCGTGTTTAAACGAACATATGACGAAAATGGAAATATTAAAGGAACCGGAAAAATGGACTGGGTGGTTGATGCTGTCAAATATGCTATCAATCACCAAATACCCATTATTAATTACAGTGGTAGCGGTAATTCCCAAAATAAAACTTTACGTGATGCCATCTCCAACTATCCAGGTTTATTAGTCTGTTCCGCCGGCAACGGAAAAGATCATGACAACAACGATAAAACCCCGAACATTCCTGTTGACATGGACACAGACTCCTTAAAATTTTATCCCGCCTGCTACCCCAATGACAACATCATTTCCGTGGCCAACACAACGTCCTCAGACCAATTAGCCTCCACCTCCAATTATGGCGCGACTACCGTGGATCTCGGTGCCCCGGGAAGCAACATTTACAGCACAATTCCCGGCGGTTCTTATGACTACAAGTCCGGCACCTCCATGGCCTCCCCACAAGTGGCCGGCGTGGCGGCGCTGATTCAAGCCTATAATCCTAACATGGATGCCCTTCAGATCAAACAGGTCATCCTCAACAGCGTGGATCCTGTCAGCGCCTTGAGCGGAAAATGCGTTTCTGGCGGTCGTCTGAATGCCTACAAGGCGCTGCAGAAAACACAATCATATCCTGCCGATATTAAGAACCTGACCGTTTCCGGCGATTTTAACGGGGATCAAAAAAGCGACCTGGCCTATTTTGTCGCCGCTCCCAACGAGGCGATGCAAATTCAAGTCCGACTGTCCAACGGTTCCACTTACAGCGACACGCAAAATTGGTGCTATAATACCCAATACAACAGCCTGGAGCGTATACGGGGCCGTGTAGCTGTAGGTGATTTCAACGGCGACGGCAAAGACGATATCGCCGCCATGTATGAGTATAATAACAATACCATGAAAATTCATGTCTGGCTCTCTACCGGCTCCTCTTTTAACGGCTTCTATTCCTGGCTGGATTCCATGACCCCCGGCTCCTATGAGCCCGCAAGAGTCACAGGAAGGTTCGTTGCCGGCGATTTCAATGGTGACGGCAAGGATGATCTCGCTGCCATGTATAAGTATAACGATGACACCATGAAGCTCCAGGTATGGCCTTCCACCGGTTCCTCTTTCAACGGCTTCTACTCCTGGAAGGAATCCATGACCCCCGGCTCCTATAACGCGGATAGAGTCACCGGAAGGTTCGTTGCCGGCGATTTCAACGGCGACGGCAAGGATGATCTCGCCGCCATGTATAAGTATAATGGCGACACAATGAAAATCCAGGTATGGCCTTCTACCGGGTCCTCTTTCAATGGCTTCTATTCCTGGAAGGAATCCATGACCCCTGGCTCCTATGAGCCTGACAGGGCTACCGGCCTAGTTGTATGCGGGGATATGAACGCAGACGGCAAAGACGACATTACGGCCCTCTACGCCTACAACGAGGGGCTTGGTCAGCCGCACATTTATAAGTCAACCGGAACGTCTTTTTAAAACAAACCTGACATTGATACTTGACTTCAACAAAGAATCCGCCCCGCTAGTACAAGCAGGGCGGATTCCTTTTGCTTTACTTCACCGATAGCTCTCGATAGTCTGGTCCAGGAGGGCCAGCTTTTCCGCCAGCCGCTCCGCGTTCTCGCGGGCGGTGGCCACCACGGCCTCCGGCGCTTTGCTGGTGAAGGCCGGGTTGTTCAGCCGGGCCTGCGCGCCGTCCAGCTGCTTTTGCACCGACTCCCGCTCCTTGCTCAGGCGGGCGAGTTCCGCCGCCCTGTCCACCAGCTCGTCCATGGGGATTTGGATGGTGGCGTCGGCGGTGACGATTTTCACCGCACCCGGCACCTCGAAGCTCTCCCCCACCCGCACGGCCGAGGCCGAAGCCAGCCGCTGGATGAAGGGCGCACCGGTGTGGAAGGTATCCGCGAAGGCGGTCTCCACATACACCTCCGCCTTGCGGGAGGGCGGCACGTTCATCTCGGCGCGGCGGTTGCGGATGGCGCGGATGGCATCCATCACCCGCTCCATCTCCTTCTCCTCCGCCGGGAAAGCCAGCGCCTCGTCGTACACCGGCCAGGGCGCGCGGATGAGCGCCTCCCCTTCATGGGGCAGGGACTGCCAGATTTCCTCGGTGACGAAGGGCATGAAGGGATGCAGCAGGCTGAGCGTCCGGGTCATGACAAACACCAGCACCCGCCTCGCGTCGGCCGCTTTCTCCCCCTGGAGCCGGGCCTTGCACAGCTCGATATACCAGTCGCAGAACTGATCCCAGATGAAATCGTACAGCTTCTGCACCGCCAGCCCCAGCTCGAACTTCTCCAGATTGTCGGTCACCGCCCGGGCCAGGCTGTTGAACTTCGAGAGAATCCACTTGTCCTCGAGGGTCAGCGTGTCAGGCAGCCCCGGCTCGATGTCGCCGTCTCCCAGGTTCATGAGGATAAACCTGGCCGCGTTCCACAGCTTGTTGGCGAAATTCCGGGAGGATTCCACCTTTTCGGTGGTGAAGCGCATATCGTTGCCCGGGCTGTTGCCGGTGGCCAGCATGAAGCGCAGCGCGTCGGCCCCATACTGGGCGATAACCTCCAGGGGATCCACCCCGTTGCCCAGGGATTTGGACATTTTGCGCCCCTGCGCGTCCCGGATGAGCCCGTGGATGAGCACCGTGTCGAAGGGGGCCTCCCCCATGTGCTCCACGCCGGAGAAAATCATCCGCGCCACCCAGAAGAAGATGATGTCGTACCCCGTCACCAGGGTGCTGGTCGGGTAAAAATACGACAGCTCCGGCGTCTTGTCCGGCCAGCCCAGGGTGGAGAAGGGCCACAGCGCCGAGGAGAACCAGGTGTCCAGGGTGTCCTCGTCCTGCTTCAGGGCGGTGCAGCCGCACTTCGGGCAGGCGGCGGGATCCTCCCGGCTGACCACGATTTCCCCGCAATCGGGGCAATACCACGCCGGAATCCGGTGCCCCCACCACAGCTGGCGGGAAATACACCAGTCCCGGATATTCTCCATCCAGTTATAATACACCTTGTCGAACCGCTCGGGCACGAATTTTGTCCGTCCGGAGCGCACCGCCTCGATGGCCGGATCGGCCAGCGGCTTCATCTTGACGAACCACTGCTGGGACACCCGCGGCTCAATGACCGTGCGGCAGCGGTAGCAGCTGCCCACGTTGTGCTTGAGGGGCTCGGTCTTGACCAGGTAGCCCCCATCCTCCAGGTCCTTCACCACCGCCTTGCGGCAGTCCATAAGGGTCATGCCCGCGTACTTGCCGGCCAGCTCGTTCATATGGCCGTCCTCGGTGGTGACGGTGATGACCGGCAGATCGTGCCGCAGTCCCACCTCGAAGTCGTTGGGGTCGTGGGCCGGGGTGATTTTCACCACGCCGGTGCCAAAATCCATTTCCACATAGGTGTCGGCCACCACCGGGATGGCCTTGTTCACCAGGGGCAGAATGACGTTTTTGCCCACCAGGGCCTTGTACCGCTCGTCGTCCGGATGGACGGCCACCGCCGTGTCGCCCAGCATGGTCTCCGGCCGGGTGGTGGCCAGCTCCAGATACTCCCCGGTGCCCTCGATGGGGTACCGCAGATGGTAGAAGAACGCGTCCTTTTCCTCGAACTCCACCTCCGCGTCGGAAATGGAGGTCTTGCAGTGGGGGCACCAGTTGATGATCCGCTCTCCCCGGTAAATCAGCCCCTTCTCGTACAGGCGGACGAACACCTCCCGCACCGCCTTCGAGCAGCCCTCGTCCAGGGTGAAGCGCTCCCGCTCCCAGTCGCAGGAGGAGCCCAGCTTTTTGAGCTGCTGCTCAATCCGCCCGGCATAGGTCTCCTTCCAGGCCCAGGCCCTCTCGAGGAACCCCTCCCGGCCCAGATCCTCCTTGGTCAGCCCTTCCTTGGCCATGGCCTCCACGATTTTCGCCTCGGTGGCGATGGAGGCATGGTCGGTGCCCGGCACCCACATCGCTTCATACCCCTGCATCCGCCGCCAGCGGATGAGGATGTCCTGCAGCGTCTCGTCCAGGGCGTGGCCCATGTGCAGCTGCCCCGTGATGTTGGGGGGCGGCATGACGATGGTATAGGGTTTCTTATCGGGATGCGCCTCGGCGTGGAAATACCCGCCCTCCTCCCAGAAGCGGTAGATGCGGTCCTCCACCTCCTGCGGCTCGTAGGTCTTCGCCAGTTCTTTTCTCTGTGCCATGTGCGACCATCCTTCTTTTCAACTTGTACACCAGTGTACCATAATCCCCGCCGCCCGGCAAGACCCAGTTATCCCGTCCAGCGAGAAATCCGCGGGAAAATACCGCTCCAAACGTAGAAAACGCCGGCATCCCCTTGGCGGGGCCTGCCGGCGTTTCCCTGTCTGCCGATTATCGCAGAGGCGTTTTTCTCTTTTTGGCAGCTGTCAAAAGCAGCGCCGCCGTACCGGCCAGGGGCAACGCTGCCGCGGCCGTCCCCGTCTCTCCGGTGGCCGCGGAGGAGCCGCTGCTTTCCTCCCCGCCTGGCTTGGAGGGTTCCTCCGGTGGCGGGACGTCGCTCCCGCCGTTGGTTACCGTGACCGTGCAGACGCCGCTGAAGGCCCCGTCCGCGGTTTTCACCGTAATCTCGGCTTTCCCCACGGCCACGCCCGTCACCACCGCCCGGGCGGGATCCTCGCCCGGAACCACCTTGGCCACGGCCTCGTCGCTGCTGCTCCAAACCACGTCGGAGCCGGTGAAGATCGATGGGTACAGGTTGGCCGCCAGATGGTACGGCTGCCCCGGGTAGATGGTCACGGCGGTGTCTGACAGGGAAAGCCCGTTCAGCACCGGCTCGTTGTAAAGCCGGATTTCCGCTGCCGAGGCAAATCCGTTTTTCGATGCCTTGGCGTACAGCCGCACGTCGGTAACCTTCTCCGCCGAGAAATCGGCCGTTTTCCAGTCCGCCGTTATTTCCCAAACGCCCTCGGCCACGCTCCGGAAGGTTTTTCCTCCGTCGCTGCTGATCTGCACTTCGTAGCTGGTAATGACCCCGTTGTCCAAATCCTGCCGGGGGAGGTACTGCAGCTGGCTGACCTCCATGGGCTCACTGAGATGCAGGTTGATCCACCGGTCTTTCTGGGCGCTGCCGCCCCAAGCCGTGTGCCACAGAGTCTTAGGATCCCCGTCCAGCACCTGCTCCGGTCCGTCATAGTGGCCGCTGACCTCGTAGGAGCCGGCGGTAGCCGTCAGCTTGCTCACCGGGATAGTCGCCGTCAGAACCTCCGCCTTGACGCACATGATCTTTCCGGCGTTTCCCGCCGCGTCAAGCGCCCTCACCTTGTAGTACTGGACGCCGGCGGGTACCTCCCGATCCAGATAGCTCAGATGGCCGGTCTGGGTCAGCTTGTTAACGGCGGAAGGAGCAAAGTCAGATGTGCTTCCCCGGAAAATCTCGTATTCCACATAGCCGCTATCGTCAAAAGCCGGCTGCCAGGACAAAGTCACGTTTCCATGCTCATCCGCCGCGGTCAGCAGCGCGGAAGGTGCGCCGGGCGCCTGTGCGTCCGTTCCCGCCTCCCGTTCCTCCAAAGTGAGGGTAACGGAGGCGGTGACATTTTTGTCCGACTGCAGGGTGATTTCTACCACGTTGTGGAAGGTGTCCAGCACGTAATCCGCCTTGATCTGCGGATCCGTGCGCAGAGATTTTACCTTCAAACGGTTATTCCCCAAAGCAATGACCGCCTTGTAGGGGTCTCCCGCGACCACGTCGAAGGCGCCGGTAACCGTGTTGCCCTGCGCGGTGACGTCATGGGCATCCAGGGTTCCCTGGAGCACATGCCGGTCGGTGGAGAGAAGATAAGGGGTGTCCTTTACTTCGCGGACAGCCAGGGTCTTCATCTCGTTGCGGCGCACCCGCTGCACGAGGGTGTCGGAGCCCTGGAACCGTCCCACATAACGCCAGTCCCAGAAATCCCAAATCTCATAGGTTTTGTCCGGATCCAGGCCGATGCCTCCAAAGGCGCTGTCCTCTCCCAGCTTGACGGTCATATCCTTATCGTCATCCTGGTAGTTCCAGAGCAGCAGCAGGTGATCCCCGTTGTCTCCGGCGTATTTGTAATCGTATACCTCCGGCATGTCGTCCTCATGCTCGAACAACCCCACCGGCCGCGGGGAGGCCCCGTCGATAGGCATGGGGGTCACCCGGGTGATATCATGGAGCTTGCTGTCCGATATCTGAAGCAGGCTCTCGCCCAGAGACAGATTGCCGAACATGACGCCCGCGCCGGTGATCTGCGCCCGGCGCAAATCCAAATCCTCTTCCTCGAAAATCTGCACATCGGGATAGAGGATTTTGGTGGTGCGGTTGCGGTACCACTGATACAGGCCGTTGCGCGCGATATTCGGCGTCAGGCGAACTGTGTCGGTGCCGGTGCGCTGGAAATCGATGACGCCGATAGCCACGTCCTCGCCGGCCCAGGTCCAGGCGTTCTCCATCACCCGGAAGTCCTTACCCACTCCCTGCTTGGCGATGGCGAACATGTTCCGGTAGGCGGAAACTGCTGTGGCATAAGGATCCGCAAAGCCGCCGGTGCGCTTGATGGTGTCGCCGCCCGCCGCCTTGTTCATGTTGGTGTAGTCGTACATCATCAGCTTGATGTCCGCGTTCTTGATATTGCGGTAGACCTCCGCCATGTGAGCCAGGAAATCCGGATCGGTGTAATCCGCCGTCTCCTTCGCATTGTTGCCGATCATGTGCCCCGGATACTGGGAGGCGTAGTCCGAGTTGCGGAAGGTGGGCTGCATATACAGAGCGGTCGTGACCCCCAGGGATTTCAGGGCGTCGGACCAGGATTTAATGGTGGGGAACGTGTCGGTCAAATGGCCGAAGGATTTCCAGTGCGCGTCGTCCCACCACAGCTGCTCGTTGGGATCCGTATAGGTGTCCGGCTCCAGCCGGATGTTCAGCGGGACATAGTTGGTCAGGCCCCGCGCCTTCGCCCGTTTGGCCTCCTCCAGGGCGAAATCCGCCGTGTTGGCCTTCTCGTTGAAGGCGTAGCCCTCCACATACCACAGGCTTTGGTAGAGATAGGGATCCGTCGTCCCCAAATCCACCTTCATGGCCCCGGCCTGGAGCTCGGCGTATTCCTCCAGCGCGGTGTACGGGTTCTTCTGGGTGAAATTCACCAAGGCGGCGTCGCCCATGGCCAGCTTGCCCGCGTCCACCCGCTTGCCGGTGTAATCGAACACACGGATAAGCGCATCGATGCTGCGGCGATCGGAGTTGACGAGGCTGGTCACCTCGTTATACTTGGTTATCACTTCGCTCTGGAACTCATAGCAGGTCAGACCGCCTAGCACCAGGCTTTCCATGTCCGGCTTGTTGCGATAAGAGATCAGCAGATTGTTCTTGGAGGTAACCGATACATTGGACGACACGTCGGGCGTTCCCCAGTTTCCCTCGCCGGTCAGCACCGCATGATTCTTCGCGGGATTCGGCCCCACGAACACACCGGAGGAATGCTGGGCATCCGCCGTCAGCGGCTGCATTTCCTTAAGCTGGAGAGACGCGGCGGTGCGGTTGATCAAACCGCAGGCAAGCTCAATCTCTCCCGTTTTGTCCCGAAGAGTAATATCCAGCACCATATCGAAATCGCTTCCCGCCTTGGTGCCGGTCAGCCGCATCGACTTGCCCGCAAAGCCGTCGGCGGTGGCGTTCTCCGCCGTAAAAGCGTAGCCGTCCAGGCTGCTCGCTCCATTGACCTTGACGTAGGCGCCCAGGATATAGGGCTTGCCGGATACCTGGTCATAAGCCGAGTAACGTCCCTTTTTCAGGTCAAAGGCCACCCGCACCAAAGCATTGTGCAAAACGGCAGACTCGTCCGTCACGTCCAGAACGACGCCCGCGCCGGCTTGCAATGCGGCTGAACCGAGCGTCTGGGTCTGCTGTCCTTCCCCTTTTACCCGCAGCAGGGAGGAGCTCCCGCCCAGCAAGCTGCTTCCCGCCAGCACCATGGCGGCCGTCAGCAGCGCCAACGCCCTTCGCCCAGGCTGGCGGAGCCTCCATCGTATTCTTCCGCTCATCTGTTTTCCTCCTTCAGAATGGTAGGCCGGAACGACTGCACCGTCCGGTATCCGCTTGAGGGCTTCCCCTCCGCTTGTTTTTTAGAATAGCATGAGCGGTGGAAGGTGTATATCGCTAATTTTCCAGCATCCGGAAAATGGTTGATTAGCCATACGATCGACGCAAAAAGCGGCCGGGACCGGGCGTTTACCCGATCCCGGCCGCCTGTGGCCGGGTAGCAACTCAGTATTTCCCAATCTCGTCCCATTCATCCAGCACGGTGCTCTCCACCGTCGCCGTATTCGGAACCAGCAAAAACGCGTTTTTGGCGATGCGGACCAGCTCGCCGCCCTTGGCGTACGCCACGCCGCCCAGGAAATCCACCAGGCGCAGGGCCGCGTCCTTGGTCACGCCCTCCAGGTTGAGCACCACCGGATGGCGGGCGTCGAAATGCCGGGCGATGCCGCCCGCGTCCTCATACCGTTCCGGATTCGCCAACACCAGCTGGAATTCCTCCGTCTCTTGACGGACGGCCGGCTCCTCGCGGTACGCGGCCGCTCTGTTTGCATAGCCCATTAGAATGACCCATCCTTTCGCACTCACGAGGACGTGTTGAAAAAGGCCTCCGCCCTCTTCTGTCCAGCGGTTCTGTATTCATTTATTATAGCGTACTTTTTCACGCTTTTCAAGGCCTTTTCCCGCCGGCGCCGCGAATTTGCATCATTTTTGTCATTTTTCGCCCGTCTATTCCTTGCCGAGCGGGTTTGTCAACTTTATTGTAAGATACCGGCGGGTTCCGTTGTATAATGGATGAGAGGGCAGCCAGAGAAGGAGGGGATTCCATGACGCGCAAGCAGCCGGAAAACGCGGAAGACCTGTACGCCCGGTATTTTCCCCTGGCCCGCGCCACCGCGGCCCGCTTCCTCCAGGGGACGGGCAGTGACGAGGACGCGGAAGAGGTGGCCGACGACGTGATGCTGGAGCTGCTGGCCCATCCCGAAAAATACGACGGCGGGCGGGGCGGGCTTTCCACCTATGTGTGCGTGCTGGCCCGCAGCCGGGCGCTCAACCGGCGCCGGACTCTGACCCGCCGGGCCTGCCTCCCCCTGGAGGAGGACATCCTGGTGGAAAGCGGCGGGCCGGACGACGCCCTGACGCGGGACGGGGTACGGGCCGCCGTGCTGGCCCTAAGCCCGGCGGAGAGGCGGCTGTTCACGCTGAAATACGTGTACGAATACTCGGGGGCGGAAATCGCCGGGGAGCTGGGCGTCGCGGAGGGCGCGGCGCACACCCGGGTCTGCCGCCTGCGGGCCAAGCTCATCCGCCTCCTGCGCCGGCAGGGGATCACCGGCTGGGAAGCCTGACGCATGGAAAGGACGATGCCGTATGACCAAACCGAGCGTGTCCATCCGGGAACTGCTGGACGAGTCCCTGGTGGAGCAGCTGACCGGGGAGCTGGCAGCTCCTCCCAAGCAGGGCGTCCTGCTGCACCGGATCGCCCTGGCCGCCGCCTGCCTGCTGTTGGTGGCGGGCATTGCGGGGGTGGGGCTTTGGGCCTCCCGCCAGTCCCCCGCCATCCTGGGCCCGACCAGCGCCGTCAGCGAGGAGGCGAGCAGCCCCTCCTCCTCCGACGACTGGCAGCGGATGCTCGCCGCCATGCTGCCCCCCACCCAGGCCGCGCTGCCTGAGACGGGCGACACCCTGCCGGTGGCAGAGCGGCCGCTGCTGACCATGGAGGAGATGCGCGGCCGGCTCCAGGACTTCTGCCGGGAGCAGGGCCTGATCATTCTCGAGGAAACCACCTCTCCCGTATGCGTCAGCATGGGGGAGGATCTCCGGTACATTCTGGCGAGGGTGGCGGACAACCCGCTGGCAATTTCCCAGCTGAGCGTCACCCCGTCCGGCAGCATCAGCGTGGGGGTCAGCCAGCCCGTTCTGGGCAGTGTCGGCGGGTTCAGCCGGCCCATCCTCCCGCCGGAGGGCACCGACATGGCCGCGCCGGGGGCGCTGACCAAGCTGGCCCGCTCCTACTACGAGCGGTTCCGCGCCCTGTGCCCCATGGACGAGGTCGCCGTAGAGGCCTGGACGGAAGGGTATCTGTCCTATCCGGAAGGGGCGGCGGATCCGGTGGTCTCCCCCGTTTACCACGTCACGGTGTACCCCAAAACCGCCGCTCCCCTGCAGGCGCTGGGGGCGGCGGGGCTGGCCGGCATGCGCCTGGATATCGAGGCAGACGGCTCGCTAAGCGCGATCACGCTGCCCGCGGGATACGCGCACGGGCAAATCCGGCAGGCCGCCGCCCTCACCCCGGACGAGGCGGTTTCCCTTTGGGAGCAGGGCACCTATCTGCACATGTATCCGCCCGCCTATATGGAGGAGCCGCCGCGGGAGCGGGCGCGGGTGCTCCGGGTGCGTCTGGAATACTGGGAGCAGGCGGATCAGGCCGTGCGCCTGCCGGTCTATATCCTGTACGTGGCGGCCGGGGCGCACGAGGACGTGTTCCGCTACGCCGTGCCGGCCGTGTCCGCCGCCGACGCGGACTGGAACGACCTGAGGCTGTACATCAACGACGGAACCGTCCGCGGCACCTGGGTGCGTGATGAATAAATCACGCCCGACGGCTTGGCGGGATTTCCTCATCGCTTACCTAGGATCCCGATAACGCATGAGCCAAACCGGCACCCCGCGCATATGCTGGTAAGGAGAGAGGACGCTCGTCCTCCCCCGCGCCGCCAGGCGGCGCACCATTGCCGGAAGGGTTGGTGAAATCCATGTGCCATTGCAACAGCGGCTGCGGCGATATGTTCCATCGGAACGGCTTCTTCTTCGCGATCGTCATTATCGTCTTTATTCTGCTGCTCCAGAACTGGGGACAGGACAGTCGTGAAGCGGACGAGAACGAGAACGACTGCGGCTGCGGCGCGCCCGCGCCTCTGCCCTGCGACCCCGCCCCCATGCCTCCTCGTGGCTGCGGCTGCCGCCGGTAATTCCCGTACACAGCTCCTCGGCTGCAACAGCGGCCGGGGAGCTCTTTTATGGGGCGTCCCTGTCGTAATCCTGCCCAAACCACACACCCCGGCCCTTATCGGCCGGGGTGTCAGTCTGTCAAAAAAGGGGAATCCGCCATTTGGAAAACGAAAAAGCGGGGGCGGGTTACCGATCGGTGTTTGCGAGGACATGTGCCTCGCAAAC
>URCA01000015.1 GCA_900546265.1 uncultured Oscillospiraceae bacterium
CGGCTTTTTGTAGGGGCCACCGCTTCGCGCTGTCCCCTACATGCTTAAGCATAGTCTCAAAACGCCCGCCGAAATCGGCGGGCGTTTTCATTTGGGCTTGGTTCAGGCCTCTTTCAGGGCGGCAAGGATGCGATCGCGCTTTTCCTGGGGGATGTTCCCCGCAAGGCTCAGCACCTGCCGCAGGGTCATGCTTTGGGCGAAGGACAGCAGCGGGCTGTTCATCACCTCGGGCAGCTCCCGGCGAATCACCGCCTTGGCCGCCGGATTGGCCAGGATCTCCCGCACCGTCACCTGGTAATTTTTTAAATCCAATGGATCACCTCCCGCTTTCTATCATAGTCTATGCAGCGGGAGGGCGGGAGTTGCCTGGAGCGGTTGTGATAAACCAGGACAGGCAAGGAGGCAAGACAGTAGGCCGCCCGGAAACGAAGCTCCGGGCGGCCTTGCTTTTTTACCAGTGCATGCGAGATTGAGAATGGTTATCGTTTGCTTTGAACGGCTTGCTCATACTGCTTCAGCGACGTCAGCCACTCGGTGTTCACGGGCACGCCCGTCTGCAGGCACAGCGCGTTCCACACGGCGTTGATCGGCAGATTTTTGAACTCCTCCATGAGCGCGAGACGGGTGGTGTAATCGCCGGCCGCCTCTGCCTGCTCGAGCAGGTGACTGGGCTCCAGCAGGGCGGTCAGCATCCCCTTCCCGGCGGCCCGCAGGCCGATCACCCAGGCGGCCACCCGGTTGATGCTCGCGTCGAAGTAATCCAGCCCCATGGCGATCTTCCCGAAAAAGCCGCCCCGCTTCATCTCCTGCATCAGGCTGGTCAAATCGTCGCACTGAATCAGCACATGATCGCTGTCCCAGCGGATGCCCCGGCTGATATGCAGCATCAAATCATCCACCAGCAGGGCCACCGAGGACAGCTTATCCACGACGCTTTCGGTCGGATGATAATGCCCGGTATCCATGCAGACGCCGACATGGTTTTTCGCCGCATAGGCCAGATAAAACTCATGGGAACCTACGGTAAAGCTTTCCACCCCGATGCCGAACAGCTTGCCCTCCAGCACGTCGACCACATACTGTCTATCCTGCCTGAGCGCAAAAATCTGATCCAGCGAATCCTTCAGATACTCCCGATAGAGCAGCCGGTTGGCCGGGATATCCTTTAAGCCGTCCGGAATCCAGATGTTGTTGACGCAGACCGTGCCCAGCTGCCGGCCGATTTCGGCCGAAATGGCCCGCGCGCCGATCCCCGCCTTTATCCAATAGTCGCGCACGTCCTTCCGGCGGGAAGCCAGGGAAAATCCGTCCACCATCATCGGATGGGTGAAAAAGGAGGCGTTGAAGTCGAGCCCGTAGCCCTGTTCCTTCGCCCAGTCGATCCAGTTCTGGAAGTCCTCCGCCGTCAGCTCATTGCGCGGGGTCGGCGTTTTGGGCTCCGCATACATGCTGTGCAGATTGACGCGATGGCGGCAGGGCGACAGGCTGAACGCCATGTCAATATCCTGCCGCAGCTCCCGTGCGTTGCGCGCCGCTCCGCCGTAGCTGCCGGTGACCAGATTTTGGCTGGCCACATCCCCCAGCTGCTCGAAGCCCTGTACGTCGTCCCCCTGCCAGCAATGCAGCGATATGGGGATTTCCCGGAACTGCCGCAGCGCCTCGTCGGTATCCACGCCAAACCCACGGTAAACCCGCTTGGCCTCCTCATAGGCCTTCAAAATTTGCTCGGTATCCGTCGGATACATCCTGGTTTTCCTCCCTTGCATCATCGATTTTATATAGGGCAGCCCTATCGCCCTTCATTTCGTGTCATGCCTCTTTTACTACTTTTGTCGCATACTCCCGCAGCAAACGGAGATATATCCGGTAATTCTCCAGGCTGACATCCGGCGGGGTCTGGTGATCGACACAAGGGACATAGCAGCCGCGTTTCATTGCCGGATAGATCCGTTCAAACTCCCGCCGCATCGCTTCCTCCCCGTCTTTCATCACGGTTTTATCGAAGCCGCCGATAAACTTAAACGTGGGGTATTGCTCCGTCAGACGGTTGATGTCCACGCCGGCCATGCGTTCCAGGGGCAGAATGCCATCAAAGCCGCACTCCACCAACCATGGCAGGATGCTTTCCACCATGCCGTCGCTGTCGTAAATCACCGTTTGCCCCAGCGCTTTCATCTCTTTCAGGAACGCCAGGTAGTACGGTTTCAAAAATTCATCCCACATGGCCTTGCCTATCATGGGGCCATGATTGTAGGACATGTCTTCCCCAAGGAGGATAAAGGCGGGAGAAGCCTGCTCCAAGAACCGCTTTACCGCCGTGATGTTGTAGGTCAGCAAATCCCGGCAAATGCGGTGGTATAGCTCCGGCTGTTCATAGAAGGCGACCAAGTGGTTTTCTATTCCCAGCAGGGTGCGGGGCCACCAGAAAAAGCCGTTCAGATTCAATTCGAACAGGTAGTCCCCGCAATCGCTTTCCTCCTTGCGGGCCAGAACGAAATCCCTCACCTTTTCGAAGGGATCGGCGGGATAGATACAAGGGAGCAGCGCCTCATATTCCTCCTCGCTATAAATGACCGGAGCCCCATGAGGCGGTTCCTTCCATCCCTCTCCTCTGGGATCGATGGTGGTATACCAAAGCGGATCCAGCCCCATGAGCGCCTGAATCCGGTCAGGCTCCAGCGCATTGTCCAGCCCTTCCGCGTACCATCTCTCCAGCGTCTGATCCCAGTAAGGCGCATATTCAATCAGGGGCATACGCTCGATATGCTTGTTATGGCGGACAAAGTATGCATCAAAGATTTCCCGCTTGTTCATATGACCGCCCCACCAATCAATCGGTTTCCAGCTTATCCAGCCGCAGGGTGGCCAGCTCCTTGGGCTTCAGAGAGAGGGCTATCCGGCCTTCGCCGATGTAGGTCTGTCCCTCTTCGCTCATGGTGGTCAGGCTGCCGCGGGCCGCCGCCGTCACGACCGCCGTCTGTTCGCTTTCGGAATAGTTGAGAAGCCGCAGGATAAGCCCCTGCCCATCCTCCGCTTTTTTGAAAGCGGTCACCAGAACGCCCTCCCCCGCGACCTCGACAGCCGGCGTGTTGTCCGCCACGCGCAGGGCCGCGTTGTCGTCCGGAAGATAGAACAGCTCGGACAGGCGCGTGTCCTGTACGGCGGTCCGGCCGCCTGAGAATTTCTTGCGATCGCAGGCGGTGGCGTAGGCGAGCAGCGGATTGCGGAACCGTTTGGCAACCTGCGGAAGCCCGGCGCGGACATAGCCGCCGGTGTAGGTATAAACGGCCAGGCGGCCCTCCAAGCGGCGCAGGCACTGGTTCTCCGGGCAGTCCCACTGGCTCCCGCCGATCTGCTCCAGCGTCTCCATGTTGCGGACAATGCTGCCCGTGGAGCGCACCATCGTGAAGGCGAGTGCCTGACGCTCATCCAAATGCTCGTACTCATGCAGCCCCTCGGTCAGCACGGCAAAGCCCGCCTCCTCATCCTCCAGCAAGGCAAAGGACGTGTTGGGAAACACCGGGCTTTTGGTCGTCGGATAGCTGTCATGGATGGTGTGCGACACGATGTCGAAGGGGATATCCGCCGTGCTTATCTGCGAGGCGATGCCGGCGTGGAAAACCAGCCGCATCCGGTGATCCTTCGCGCGGTTGTCCAGCGTGTAGCCGACATGCAGCAGCGCGTCGCCCTTTTCGATGGACAGCGTCAGCTCAACCGTGCAGACGGCCAGCTGCTCCGCCCGCTTTTTCTGTGAAAAATCGTAGTAGGCGGGGACACACATCTCCCTCGTAATCCGGATCGCCTGCCGGTACGCGTTGTGTTCCAGCACCTCCACCGCAGCGGGGAAGTCCCGTCCCCAAAAGAAGGGCTCCCCGTTGTTCCAATACATATAGCTGTCGCCGTAATCGGCGGATTCTTCAATATCCAGAATATCCTCGTACAGCCGCTCTGTCTTTTTATCGAGCAAATCGACGCGGCCGTCCTCGCCGACGGTTACCCGGATGCAGGCGTTTTCCATCACCGGCTCGCTTTTCTGCAGCGGCTCGAACAGCGCGGGAGTCCGCTCCGCCCGGCGGATGCGGTATCCCTTCGCCGCAAAGGGCTGCACCCCCTGCGCGTACAGATACAGCGTATACCGATCCACATCCAGAACGCCGGGGAGGTTTACGGGGGAAAACACGTCCCTTTGGGTGCACTCTTTGGAAAGCAGCGCGTATTCCACGGGGCTGCCCGCCGCGTCGGTGATGGTGAATCCCGCGAAGTCATCCGAGGCCGGAATGTCGACGACCGCTTTCAAAACGCCGGACTGCTCCGTTTCCGTGGAATTCACCGCCAGCAGAATATAGCTGTCGGCGCTCTCCTCCGCCAGCTCCATGTGCTCCGCCAGCTCTCTCAGGCCGCGCGCGAGCATTTCATTCGTCACCTCGGACAACCGGGCGTAGTTATCCTCCATATGCCGGTGAACCTCGTCGCGGGAACAGCCGCATATGCTGTCGTGCGGGTGGTTCTTCATCAGGTTTTTCCACATGTACCGGAAATGATCGAGCGAGTAGCTCTCCGGCGCGGCGCCATAGAGCTGCAGCATGGCGTACAGCGGCTCCAGCCGGCATTCCAGCATGTTCTGCGCGCGGACGTTGGCTGTCTTCAAGTAGCTGCGGGAGGACAGCGTCCCTTTGAGGAGCTTCAGGTCGCCGCCGTGACGCAGCTCCCCCTTATAGGTCTTCAGGGGAACCTGGTGTTCCTCAATATACGCCTGCACCTGACGGATATACGCCTCCATATGGTACTGCCGCACCGCGTAATCCTTTTGCAGCGTGTCCAGAATGGGAAGAAGGTTGTCCTGGGCCTCCAGATGATCCACACCGTTCATCAGCAGCAGGTAGGGGGTGACCGCCACCCCTTCGAACTGCTTTTCCACACAGTCCAGCAGCAGCTTCG
Organism: uncultured Oscillospiraceae bacterium; assembly: GCA_900546265.1. GTDB lineage: Bacteria > Bacillota > Clostridia > Oscillospirales > Acutalibacteraceae > UMGS856. Next base: position 4,939 of record URCA01000015.1, read on the forward strand.
ATACCTCGATGTCTTCGGAAAAGCGCTGGGCGTTGTTATACCAGAACGCCATATGTATCGCCAAAACCCGGCTGCCGTCGGCGCCCTCCCAGATAAACTCCGACGGGGTGGTTTTGGTGATCACTTCCCCCTGCGGTCCCACCTCGTAATCCGCCAGCCCCCTGCCGAAAACGAAATTGTCCAGGCCGAAATTGTTCAGGATCTGCGGCAGCTGAGAGATGTTGCCGAACTGATCCGCCGCATAGCCCACCTTGCCGCAGTTTCCAAAAGACGCGGCGATGCGGCGCCCTTCCAGCAGGTTGCGGATGGTGGACTCTCCGCTCGTCAGATAAAAATCATTCTGCAGATACCAAGGCCCCACCACCAGCCGGCCCTCGGTGATGTACCGCCGCAGCGTTTCCCGGCGGGAGGGCCGGTACTCCAGATAATCCTCCAGCACCACCGTCTGCGCATCCAGGTGGAATATATACGCCGGATACTTCTCCAGAGTCGCCAGCAGGTGATCGATGAGATCCACCAGCTTGAGCTTAAACCGTTCAAGGGGCATATACCATTCTCTGTCCCAATGGGTATGGGAAACCACACAGAAATACTTCATTTGGGCGACTCCTCAACTCGAATTTTATTATGTCAGCCAACCAGGCCGCTTCGCTCGATGCCCTGAATGATCTTGCGCTGCAGCAGGCAGTAAAACAGCAGCAGCGGCAGCAGCGCCAGGATGGTCGCCGCGTTGGCTTTGACCATGGTGTAGTACATTTCCTTGTTCCCGATGGACACCGCATTCATGATGGCGATGACATTGGGCAGCAGCTTGACCTCGCCCATGAGCAGATTCGAATAGAAGGTATCCGTCCACTGCCAGGCAAAGGAAAGGGAGAAAATCACGACAAAAATGGATTTGGCCATGGGCACCACGATGCGGAAAAAGGTGCGGTAGGTTCCGGAACCGTCCACATGGGCCGCTTCAATGAGCTCATCCGGAATCGAGCGGTAATATTGATAGGTGAGTATCACGAAGATGCCGGCGCGGAAGCTCAGCGTCGTGGCCGCCAGGATCGCCATCGGCCAGACGGTGTTGGTCAGCTGTACAGCCGATCCGGTCAGCCCCTCTATCAGCCCGAAGAAATCGAAAAACCGAAAGGAGGAATACAGCGGCAGCGATATGGTCTGAATGGGCATCATCATGGTGAACACCACCACGCCGATCAGCAGCTTGCTGCCCGGGAAGCGAAACCGCGCCAGCCCGTAGCCCACCAGGGCGGAGGAAACGGTCGCCAGCACCGCCACCACCACCGCATACAAGGTCGTGTGATAGAAGCCCTGTACATAGTCGGGCGTCTGCAGCAGCCCCCGGTAGATATCCAGCGTCCAGTTCTTCGGGATCAGCATGACGGTGGGATCGTACATGTCGTCCAGCGACATGAAGGAGGCGAGGATTTTAAATAAGAAGGGATACAGAATCACATATGCAAAGCCGAGCAGCATCACGAACAGGCCGCATTGCACGACCAGATGGCCGGCCTTTTTTTCGAGCCGCCGTTTCGTTTTTTGGGACAGCCACGCCATTATCGCCCGCCCTCCTTTCGGCTTTTGCGATAGGCCCTGGTGAAGAGCCAGAAAAGCAGCAGCAGCGCCGCCATCAGCACGGCGATACACAGGAAATGGATCCACGCCATGGCGGAGGAATATCCGTATTTTCCTTTGGTAAAGGCCACGTATTTCAAATAATCCATCAGCCGGGTATTGTCCCGGGTCAAGCTCTCGATAAAGGTATAGACGACATTGACCAGCACGTAGGGGACCACCATCGGCAGCGTGATTTTCCAAAAGGAAGACCACGCCGACGCCCCTTCCACCTTGGCCGACTCATACACCGAAACCGGAATCGACTGGATACCGGCGAGGAAAATCAGGATCTGCACCCCGCTGCGGTTGACCACGTCGATGATATTGTTGGCGGCGCCGGTGACCCCCTGAATAAGCGCCGGGCTGAAATTGAGCTGCTGCAGAATCAGCGACGCGTTGCCGAGCGCGCCCAGCACGGTGCTGTCCTGATTGGCAGTCGCGCTGTTCATGACGCTCATGACCATGTTTTCGCTGTCCATCATGCTGAGCAGCCCGGTGCAGGCAATGACCGGCAGAAAGAACAGCGCGCGAAACGCGGTTCTTCCCCAAACCTTGGTGTTGAGGACGACGGCGATAAAGAGGGAAAACACCAGAATGATGGGGGCCGTGGTCACCAGCGACCGCAGGTCCTCCGCCAGATACTTGACAAAGTCGGCGTCCACCCGCAGGGCATAATGAAAGTTTTCCAGGCCGGCAAAGGTGAACTGCAGACCGTTCTGAACGCTGACGTCGGAAAAGGCAAACCGGACGCCGGAGACCATCATCTGGAGAAAAACAAAAAGCAGACCGGCCAGGAGAGGGGAAACAAAGACAAGACCCGCCCATTGAACCTTCCGGCGCCTGCCGCGCTTCCCCGCGCCGGCTACAAGTTTATTGCCCATCGGTATGCTCCTTTTGTAAAACGGTATAGCTCTGCGCTTCCACTCGTATGGCCCCCTGCGCGTAGGCCGTGCGGTTGCAGTTCACGGCGATCTCCGCCCCGTTTTCGAAGGTGGAGACGGTGACGCCGTCGGCCAGCACCTCATGCGCCACCAGACGGGAGCCCTCCGCGGCCGCCAGCGCGTCGGCCACATAGGTGTACCCCTCCAGGGCCCGCTCGCGCAGATACTCAAAATCCACCGCGTAGTAATAGCTGTAAGCCGATTGCTTGAGGCGATCCACATTCTTGTACGCCAGCAGGTAGGTCGGTGACGTGCCACTGGCAATGCAGCGGAGCAGCTCGGTCTGTTTATCCGCCTTGAGATTGATGGGGGCGCTGCTGTAAGCCACGCTGCCCGAGAGTACCATCTGCACAAAGGGGACCGCGGCGGTTTCGCCGGCATAGCCCGAATGAGTCATGCCCAAATCGGTGACAGCCGCCGCATAGGGCAGGACGTAGGCGTTGGCCCCGTCAAAGGACAGCTTCAGGCGATCCTTCTGTGCGCCGAGCAGCTGCGCGAGCCGGGCGGCCGTCTGTTCCCGGTTGATCGGCTCCTTCTGCGAGAAATCGGAATTGAGATACCGGCCCACTTCGCCCAAGACCACCTCGCCGATCTTCTGCTCGCCGCAGTCGGCGAAAAAGCGTTCAAAAAAGCGCTCATACATTCGTGGGGAGAGACAGTACCGCGGGTTTTCATATTCCAGGGTGTCGGGCTGCATCCGCGAGACGGAGGCCTGTACCCGCTGAAGTGTGCGGGAGCTGTCCCTCCTGGCGGAAAACCCGTCAAACCATCGATCCTTACCGACAAACAGCATGTTGCTGCGCACCGAGAAGCCCACGTTCTCCGCGGCGCACCAGTCGAGCAGCTCGGAAAATCCTTTGGCTCCTCCCAGCGCGCCGGATAGCCGCACCCGGTTGGCGGCGCCGCTGTCCAGCCCGTATTTTTCATACCCCAGCAGGCTTAGGTGAATATCCTCCACACCCCGCTCCTGAAAATAGCGAACCATCTCCATGTTTTCCCGGTAGGAGGTAAATTCCGCGTCCGCCCGATAGCGGAAGCCCAGCAGGGACGTGGTATAGTCGGCGGTTCCCAGTGTCTGCAGCTGGAAAACCGGGCCGGCCTCCCCCTCTTGTCGCATCCCCTTTTCCAGAAGAATCGCGCGGTAGACCGCCGCCATCCCCGAATAGGACGCCTTCTCTCCCGTCAGAGGATAAAAAGCCAGCGTCATATCCGATTGGAAGCCATTTTTGTCGCATAAGTACACCCGGCGGGTCGACCCGTTGGACGCCACCTTGGCCTCCAGCGTCACATACTCCCGGCTCGTCCAGGAAAAGGTATTGTAAACCGTATAGTACCGGCCGTTCGGCTCCCCCAGCTTGGCGGTGATCTCGCTGCCGGCATCCCCGCTCTCTATGACAGCGAACAGGGCCGTGCGGTTGTTGCGCACGATGCCGAAAACGGGCAGATAGTACGGTTCCCCTTCTGTCGGCTCGGTCTGGCTCGCCGCCCCGTCCCGGCCGTATACCTGGCCGGTGATAAGGGGACGGCGGTTGGGGCTGGGATCCTGCAGGGACAGGATGGCGCCGGAGCCGTCGGGGATGAACAGGTATCCCTCTCCCCCCTCCTGCGGCAGATCCGCGCCGAAATACTCGAGCACCGTAATCGAGGCGAGCTGAAAGTGCTCCTCGTCGTAAGACACCGCGTCGTGCGGGAGAGTGACCTGCAGGCCGTCCGGTGTCAGCCGATACCGGATCGTGAGCTTGAAATTGGCAAATATCTCTTCTTTCACCTCGGTGTGGAACTGCCCGGCGACGGCTTCATACTCCTCACGGGTATAGCCCGCTTCCGCCATATAGCCGTCGATTTCGTTTTTCTCCTTACGGCTGACGTTGTCGTTGCAGATGTATAACGGCTCCGTCTTCAGCGGCGGGTAGGCGGCCAGCAGCCGCTCCCGTTCCTGCTCGTCGGACACGCTGGCCAGGTCGGTCAGGGAATAGAACAGGTTCATGCGCCGCTTCGCCCGCGAGCCGAGCTGGCCGGTGATGCGTTCATAGGTTTCCACCGTAAAGGCCGCCGGTACCAGCAGCTGTTTCTGCTCTTTGCCGATGGACATCTCGAAGGCCACGCCGTCGGGATACAGCTTTGCCGTATATTGTCCCAGCGCGGCGCAGTCGGGGCCCGACCACAGGGTGGCCGTCTGATTGTTGCTGTCAATGTAATGGATCGCCACCTGAGAAACCAGGCTGCTCTGGATATCCCCGGTGAAATTGGGATCACGGGCGGCGTTATACGGATTGGAGGTGAACACGGCGCCGGTGCGCTTATCCGCCAGTGCGACGGCCAGCGACTGCGGATGGAAGTACAGGCTATAGGCCTCGTTTTCCGCCGCCGGCCGCATATCCGCCAGCATGGCCGCCTCGCTTTCGTACGCGAAGCCGGCGGTGTTTTCCGCGCCGGCAATCGTCTCCAGCGGCGTCTCCATGTCGGCCGCGGCGCCCGTGGCCGCCTGATATCCCGGCGCACCGCCAAGCAGCACGGCCGCCGCCAGCAGTCCGCCTATCCAGCCTGTTCGCTTCATATGGTTTCCCCCTTCGAGTCTAAACAATATCTCCCCGCTATGTCCGCAGAGAAAGCTCCGTACCGACGGCGGATACCAGCGAAATCATCCGGCCGATCAGACTGACGAAAATAAACAGCAAAAACAGAATAAACGCCATGCCCAGAACGGTCAGTATCGATACCAGCACATTCTTTCCGAGCGTGTAATCATGCACCGTGATCATGGAAAAGAAAATCAGCGCCGCCATCCAGATATACGCCACATTGGTGACCATGGCCAGGATCGGAAGCTCCTCGAGAATCAGGAAATGGCTCACCACCGTACAGGGCAGCACCAGCAGCGTGACCGGGAGGGTCGAGGTGCCCACCGCCACGTACACGTCGCGGAAGGAGCCCTTGCCGTCCATGAGTGAGGTGAAGCAGGTGTTGGCTATGCACCATAGAAGCAGCGGCGCCAGCAGATTCAGCACGCCGGATCCCACCGAGGCCTCTTCGTCGCCGCTCAGGAACCCGGAGGCCGCCGCCGCTATCGCCTGTGTCAGACAGGCCAGCGCCAGCAGGATGGTGGCGGAACTCACACCGCCCCGTTTTTCCCCCTTGAGCGCCCAATAGCCGTTGAACGGATGAAAAATCACATAAAAGCCCAGCAGAAGCGCATCGCGCAGCCCGCCGCCGGCCGAAGACGCGAGCGTTTTTTGATTGTGCACGGCGATTTTGCGGAACACCCATACCGCCAGCAGAATCAGGATCAGAACCCCGAGCAGGATCCAGAGGCCCCAGCGCTGCAGGATCTCCTGCCGGTAAAGGCCGTAAGCCTTGGAATAGTACAGCTTGTTATTGATAAGCTCGAAGTACTTCATGGCGCCGGTAAGGTCTCCCTTCTCCATCAGCGCCTTGCCGACCCCGAGGTAGGCCAAATCGAAATTGTTGTTCTCGCCCAAAAGCTCGTTCCACAGCCCTTGTGCCTTATCGTACTCCCGGTTTTCCTGATAGCCGATGACCTCGTCCAGCAAAGCCCCATAGGCGGTCTTGCGAAAAACCGTAATGGCCCCTGTTTCCGCGTCCAGCGCCAGCAGCTCGTCGCCCCAGGCGGCAGCCGCCGACAGTCTGGAAAAGAGCCCGAGCGCCTCGCCCTTGCCGCCGAAGGCAAACAGCAGATTGCCGGAGGAATCGTATGTAAACAGCTTATTTCCGTAGGAATCCAGCAGCATGTACATCCCGTTGTCCAGCAGAATCACCTTGGAAATCTGGGAAGGGCCGACCGCCTCATCCCCGTCATAAGGGCTGAAATTGATGTCGCCCGCCGGCGGGAAAAAGCCGTTTCGGCGCAGCACGTCGGTGCCGGCCGGGTTGATTTTTTTCACAGGGGCATAGGTGCTGTCCATGCTCCGGCTGTGAATTGTGTTGTACAGCTCAAACCGATCGATGGACGAGCAGGTGACGTATACAAAGCCCTTGTGATCGATGGTCAGGCTGCTGTACTCCACCGGGACAAACTGGACGCTGCGCGCCAGCTGCTCCTCGGTCATAAAGGCGCGCCACAGCAGCTGGGCGGCATTGGACGCCACCCGCTGCGCCCCGATGAACCCCTGAAAGCCGCCGTCCCCGTCCAAAGCCATGACGCCCATATTGCTGTTTTTTGACACCACATAGAACTGGCCCGCCGCGTTAACGGCCACCGAAATCGGGTTGTATTTAAAGTTTTCGGGCAATACCTGCGCGGGAGGGCCGTCAATCGTTCGCAGATACCGGTTATCCTTATCGAAAACGACCAGCCGCCCATGATTGGTGTCGGCGACAACCAGCCAATCCTCTTCGGTGATGAAAACGCCGGAAGGGCTGTCGAACGTGTCCTCCGTCCCATTGGGAAGGGTGAAAGGGCCGATAGTCCCCGTCACCTCAAAATTCCGGTTCAGCAGGACGATACGGTTATTGCCGGTGTCCGCAATGGCAATAAGGCCCCGCTCCTCGTCCACCACCATGTCGCTCGGGTTTTTCAGAAGCGTCTCTCCAAACGCCGCGATTTTTTCAGCGGGCAGGTAGGCGTTCGGCGTTATCTGGACGCTGCTGTCATACGCAAACACGTACGTTTCATAGGGGGCCTCCGCCGCCGATACCGTCATCGTCCCGCACAGCACCGCCAGAAGCAGGAGAAACAGCATCCCCATTTTCAGCTTGTTCATCGTGCCCTCCTAATCCTTCATCCCCGAGGTAGCGACCGTTTCCATCACGTTGCTCTGCGACAACAGAAAAATGATGATGGGAACGACCATCATGATCACCGTGGCGGCGGCAGCCGTTCCGGTACGGGCGATCCCGCCGGACACGATTTGGGCCAGCGCGTAATTCAGGGTTTTCAGCTGCTCGCTTTGAATAAGCACGTTGGTTCCGGTATTCCACAGATTCTGGAAAGAGAAAATGATCAGGGTCAGCCAGGCCGGCTTGACCAGCGGCATCACCATTCTCCAGAACACCACCCATTCGTTCGCCCCGTCGATGTGCGCCGCCTCAATAAGGGTGTCGGGAATATTGGTCTCCATAAACTGCTTCATCAGGTACAGCCCGAGCGGCGCCGCGAAGGCGGGCAGAATCAGCGACCAGTAGCTGTTGACCAGGGACAGCCGGCACATGATCAGGAAGGTGGGCACAAGCGTCACCGTCGTATTGAACATCAGCGACAGAACGATGATGTTGAAAATAACGGCCTGACCCGGGAACCGGTGCTTGGCCAGCGCATACGCGCACAGCGACGAGAGAATCACATGGCCGAAGGTGCCCAGCACCGAGACAAACAGCGTGTTGAACAAATACCGGGAGAACGGCACCCAGCTGTCCCCCAGCACGCCGAACAGCTCCTTGAAATTGCGCAGGGTCGGGTTTTCCACAAAAAAGCGGGGCGGAAAATACCAAAGCTCGTTGAGCGGCTTGAGGGCGCTTGATACGGAATAGACCATGGGGAGAATCATGAAAATCCCCATCAGGCTCAGCAGGACAAAGATGGCCGCATTTCCCTTGCGGGACCGGTTGAGCATCCGTTTTTTCACTCTGACAGACAAGACTGACCCTCCTATTCCCCGACCCTGGATAAAAAGTGCTTAATCAGCAGATTGGTGCCGACCATCATGAAAAAGAGAAAAACAGCAATCGCGGAGGCGTACCCCATCTCAAAACGGATGGTGCCGTAATCGGTCAGATGGTTCATGACCGTGTGGGCGGCATAATCGGTGGTGGGGTAGCCGCACAGCGCGGTGATGACCGGCCCCACGCCAAAGGAGGACGTGATGCTCATGACCGCGCTGAACATCAGCTGCGGCTTCATCATCGGCAGCGTGATGAACCACAGCTCCTGCCACCGGTTTTTGATGCCGTCCACGGCCCCCGCCTCGTAATAGCTTTTATCGATCCCCTGGAACGCGGCGATCAGGGACAGGAAGCCGGTGCCCAAGCTCATCCATAGCGACACCAGAATCACGATGATCAGCACCGTATTCGCGTTTTGCAGCCATTGCACCGGCTGGTATATCAAGCCGAGCTTCAGCAGCAGGCTGTTGACATAGCCATAGTCGTCCCCGCTGAACAGCACCGTCCAAATCAAATACACGTTGCCGGAAATGGAGGGGGCGTAGAAAACCAGCGTGACGAAGGCGCGCACCTTGGGGGTCAGCTCATTGATAAACCAGGCCAGGCACAGGCTCAGCAGATAACCGCCCGGCCCCAGGATGGCGGCGAGTACAATGGTGTTCTGCAGCCCTTTAATAAAAACCGTATCCTGAAAGAACAGGGTCGAATAGTTGCTAAAGCCTACAAATTCCGGCGGCTCCAGCACATTGAAAGACGTGAAACTCAAAACCACCGCGATCAAAACCGGCAGCACCGTGAACAGGACAAACAGCAGCAGGTACGGCGCGACGAACAGATACGACACCTTATGCTTGTTTATCGCGCTGAACAGGCCCTGCGGTTTGGCGCCCGGCCTTGGCAGCGCTTTGCTCGTATTCAAAGGGCATCTCTCACCTTTCCTCAAATTCCGCCTGCTTACGGGCCAGCTCGAAGTTCAGCTCCGCAATATAGTCGCCGAGCACCTCCGCCGGTTCCTCCGCCATGCTCTGGGTACCGGAGGCGTTGTATACCCGGTTGAATGCGAACGTAATGATACGCGGCAGATAGTAGCTTCCCGGCACCTCGGGAACGGTTTTGACCTTCTTCAGCTGCGTCGTCAGGGCCGTGTATTCCTCCCGGCTCCACGACATCCGGCCCATGGCCTCCCAATTGGCCGTCGCCACCTTGCCGGCCGGGCCCAGCACGCTCTCCATCTCCATGGCATAGCGGCTCTGCGTGCCGGTTTCGGTGAACCATTTCAGGAATTCCCAGCCCGCTTGCTGGTTTTGGCTCCCGCGCAGCAGCATGGCCGCCGTGCCGTTGCCCACCGAATAGCGGCGGATTTCTCCGTTTTCGCCGGGCGTGCCGGGCACCTCCACCATCTTCCAGCGCCCCTTGATCTCCGGGGCGAAAACCGTCAGCTGGTTGTATTGGGTGTAATCCTGTACCGCGCAGGGCATCTCTCCCGAGCGGAACCGGTTAGCAAAATCAAAGGTGGGCGGCAGCCCGTACAGACTGAAAAATTCCGTCAGCTGGATGAAGGAATCGATGGCCGTGTTGGAATTCAAATTGGTCTTTTTAAAGTCCGGCGTATAGAAGCTGCCTTCGTTCTGATACAGGAACATGGCGTAGCTGTACAGGTCGTGAGGCAGCCCCACCGTCAGACCGTCCTTTTGAAGAATGGCCGCCACTTTGATGAAATCGTCCCAGGTCTCGGGCGCCGAAAGTCCATATTCCTCAAAGATATCCGTCCGGTAGAAGAACATAAGAAACGAAAAGGTCTGCGGCAGCGCATAGGTTTTTCCCTGGTAGGTATAAGGAACGCTGGCGCTGGCCGGAAACCGCTGTGCCACCTGCGCATAATCGGGGAACTGCGACACATCGGTCACCGCATTGCGTATGGCATAGTTGATGGGCTCGCTGGACGGATTGTCCAGCACCACATCGGGCGCCAGGCCGGCGAGCACCGACTGCAGCAGGGTGCCCTGCGCCACGGTTTCCAGCTGAACGCCGGTCTGATACTGCGCCGAAAAGGACGAATCGATGAGCCCGCGCAGCACTTCGGCTTGATCGCGTCCGGCCTGTGTCCATATTTTCAGCGTCTTATCATACTGCGCGTCGCCCATTTGCCCGAGGGAGCTGTAATCCGCCGTGAACGAGTGGAAAAAGCAGGTCAGCCCGAACCAAAGGTCCTGAAAAAAGCCGTCCCGCGGCGCGGCGTAAGCGTCTTGCCCCTCGATAAAAATCTGATCCAGCAGCAGCGGCTGACTCATGGCGGACAGAAGCCAAGACCCCATCGCGCCCAGATTAGATTTGAAATTTTCAAGGGTTTTGGCGATTTCCTTCGGCTTTTTCGCCATGCGGTCGAGCTGAAAGATGATTTTCTTCAGCACGGAGGTATAGCTGCCGTTGCTCCCGGCCGCCGTATCGATCGCATCCACCGCTTCCTGCAGCTTATCCCGCTGGACAGCCATGGCGGCGATTTCATCGGGAATCAAGCCCTCAAACCCGTAGTCCCGGTACGGGTCGGGAGAGGTGCCGGTTATCCGGACGATGCGGCGGTAGATGGTGTTGAGCTCGGACACCGAGTCTTCGATTACGCCTACCATTTCGGCCACGTCGCCGGCCGTCGCTTCCAGCGTCAGGGTGTGTTCCCCCTCTTCCAGATAGAACAGGTAGGGGGTTCCTCCCTCTCCAAACCGTTCCACCTGCCAGTCGGAGGAATAGGCAAAGCGGAGGCGCCCCGCCTGCTCGAACGGCAGCTCATCGTCCAGCAGCAGCTTCCGGCTGGTGAAGATGCCGTCCACAAAGCTCTGCTGGAATCGCACGCCTATCTGATACAGTCCCGAGGTCTTTACATGAAAGGTCCAGGTGACGCTGTCCCCGATCCGGGCCCAGTTGTTGCCGCCGAGCGCGTTGAGCCTCAGAACCTTTCCCGACTGCGGCGTGGTGACGGCGGAACTCCGATCGGTGACTGGCAGAATCGTCTGGGCGTTTTTGTAGCGGAGCTTCTCGGCCTCAATCACAATCGGCTCCGCGCCGCTGGCCGGAGCCGCCCCGGCCTGTCGGTGCTCTTCCAGGTAGTCCTGGTAATCGACAGGCGGCTGATACGCCGCCAGCCGGACGGAGGCGATGGCGATTTGCCCCTTGGCTCCGGTAAGCTCCAGCGTATGGCTGCCCTGGCTTAACCCGAGAAAATACGGGCTGGTGCGGTATCCCGAAGGATCTGCGAGGCAATAGGTTTTCCAGAGAAACGCCTCTTTCACCTCCGGCTTCTGGTCGTTGCCGGCCGCGTTCGTCGGGAAATCCTCCTGCGTCTGGGTATAGCTGCGCGGCAGCGACAGCACCGTGACATCCTCAAACGGGGTCTTTCCGTCCAGGCGGAAGGACAGCTCGAGGTTGCCGCTGCCGGCCTGGGCGGCCATGTACTGGATTTCCAGAACGTAATAGGCGTCTTCCGGCGCTTCCAACGACCAGACCGCCGTTTCGCCCTCGGACAGAAGCGCCGCCGTTTTGCCCGCATGCTGCGAAACCGTCACACCCTGCGCCGTCTCTATGGCCGGTATAATGGCCGCCTTCGCTGACGGATAGGACGCGAACGGCTGCCAATAGGCGGCGTAGCTCTTCCCCGTCCCGGCCGGGGCGGGTTCCGCTGCGGAGGAAACCGGAAGCGTCCCCATCAGCAAAAGAGCCGCGGAAAGCGCGGAAACCAGCCTGTTTGCTTTACCTCTCAACCTCATGGTCATTTTCCTGTGGTCCCCTCCGTTATGTTCATTCAGTGTGCGGCCGGCCCGGGTTTTCCTCCCGAGCCGGCTGGTCGTCAGCTCTGCCCGCTCTTTCTCCGGCGCAGGTATACCGCCAATACGGCCGCGCCGCCGCCGAGGACGACAACCGCGATGCCCACGACAATCCAGATAACCGGATGGCCGGACGGCTGGCCCACGGCCTCCTGTGTGGAGGAGGGATCTTCCCGCGAACCGGTGGTCACCGCGGCTCCGCTCGTCGTCGGTATGTCCGAGGAAGCCGGTTCCGTTTGCGGCGTCGATTCCGTGGAGGCTTGCGTCGTCGGCGCGGAAACCGGCGGCTTGACCGTCGTCCCCTTGGTGGGAGCCGTGTCGGTGGCCTTGGTGGTGGCTTTGGTGGTCGGCTCGGTTTTGTAGGTGGGCTTCACATTCGGATCGCCGCCCAGCATCCGCTGCACCGCATAAAAGATGGGCTTCGGCTCGCCGATGGTCCCGTCCCGCGAACAGGAGACAAAGCCGAAATGCGCCTCTCTCGCTTCGATATTCTGATCATCCAGAAAATACAGCTCGTCAAGCAGCTCGTAGTAAATAAACCCGATAATCCGCTCCTCGTTGTAGCAGTAATGCATCCCGGCAAGCAGCCAGTTCCAATCGGATAGCGGCGAATGGGTGTTGTCTTCATTCGACTGCACATTGGCCTCGCAAATCAGGAATTCGTGATGCGGGAAGGCTTTCTTCAGCGGATCCATCAGCTTTTGAAACGAGCCCATGTCCTGGTACCAGTCGGGGCCGACAATGTCCCACTCCAAGCCTCTTTCCAGCAGCGCCAACAGAAAGCCATAGTGGACATAGGAAAAGCTGACCACCGTTTTGGCATCCTTGTTGACACTGCGGATCGTGGTCAGGGCGGCGTTGAATTTCTCATACCACTCGTCAACCACCTTGGGATCGTAGTGCTCCGGCTTAGAGCCGTCGTATTTATAGGTGGTGCCGCTCTGCTCGAGCGCCACAATGTCCACCTCGCCGAATACCTGTATGTACTTGATAAAGCCGTACTGGCTGCCTTTTTTGTAGCGGCCGGCCACGATCTTGGCCCGGTTGGCCACATCCTGCGGGGTGCCGGACGTATCGTCCATCACCAGCATGACCTCCATGCCATAGGCCTGGATTTCCGCCACCATCTTGTCCAGATAGTTGAGCATGGACATGTTGGTGGGGTTATAGTTCAGCCGGTAAATGTCGCATCCCATCTGCGCGGCAAGGCGCACCTGCTCTTTGTACGTGCGTTCCGGGTACGCGGGATAGGCGCTGTTGTGTCCGCCGATGCCCCACTCAAAATCCTCCCGATCCTTAAGCAGCGCGCCCGCCGATGCCGGAACAGCCGCAAACAGGGAGGAAACCAGCAGCAGGATCGTCAGACAAATGATACTCGCTTTTTTCATGCCAAACCCTCTCTGTTCGGATACTGGTCGCGGATCAGCTCCTGCACCCGATGATACACCGGCTTTTTCTCGCCGATGTGGCCTTCGGCGTCGCAGGTGACAAAGCCGAAGTACGCTTCTCTGGGATCGCTGTATCCGCTCAAATACACCTCGTCCAGCAGCTCATAAAAGAGGAAGCCGATCACCTTGTCGTCCTGATAGCAGTCTTCCATGCCGTCGTACAGCCACTGCCACCGTTCGGCCGGCGAATCGCTCGCATCGTCCCCGGCCCGGATATTCGACTCACAAATGATGTAGTCGTATTCCGGGAACAGCTCCTTAAGCGGGTCGAGCAGCTCGGAGAACGGCCCCATGTCCTCGTACCAGTCGAGCCCCAGGATATCCCAGGTCAGCCCCCTATCCCGCATGCCGAGCAGAAAGCCGAAATGCAGATGGGCGATGCTGACCACGATGCGGCTGTCGGTGTTGACCGCCCGGATGGCGTCAATGGTGGCCTTCATCTTCTGATACCAGCGATCCAGAATCTCCGGCGTAAAGTGCTCCCGCTCCTGCCCGATAGGCGTATCCTTAGGGAAGGATTCGCAAAGCGCGCCGCAGTCCTGTTCGCCGAAAATCCGGAAATACCGGATAAACCCATGGGGCGAATCCTTGGTATACCGCGCGGCAATCGGCCCCACCAGCGCGGCGTCCTCTTCGGGGGACAGGCTGTAATTGTCGGTGATCAGCATGACATCCATGCCCTGCGCCTGCACTTCCGCCACCATTCTGTCCAGATAGGCGAACTCGTCCTCGGTCACCGGGCAGTAGTTGAAGCAGTAGATTTTGCTTCCCAGCTCCGCAGCCAGCCGGATTTGCTCTTTATAATAGGCTTCCGGATAGGCCTTGTACGTCCGGTTATGCCCGCTGATCCCCCACGACCATGCTTTGCTCATTTCCATATTCCTCCGCGTTTATGAATTTGTCAGGCAGAAATTGGCCAGGATGACGTTTAACCCGGCGATGCTGGCGTCGAGGCCGCCTTCCCGATAAAACATCACATTCCGCACGGCGCTCAAATCGCCCGCGTTGTAGACATAGGCGTCTATCGGCAGAACCACATGGTTCCAGCCCATCCCTTGAATCTGGGAGGAGACACTGTATGGAACGCGCCCCTCCCATCGGTTGGCGCCCGAGGTGAAGTCGATGCGCAGATCGCCCGGGCTGTTGGTCAGAATCGAATAATCGGATACAAACACGTCAAACTCCACGTTGTCCGCCTGGGTGAAATCCACGGCGGGAGTCATGCCCTCGAGGCAAAGCCTGTCGAAGGCATACAAGAAGGTGGCGCCCGTCTCAAAGGTCTGGTTGATGGTCTCGCCGAAGCGCGTGACAATCCCGGTCGGCTCATCCGGAAGCGTCAGCCGGACGCCGCCCACCTGGCGGACGCCCAGCAGCAAGCCGCTCATCTGGGCCGGTGACATGACGGCGCTCCCCTCGAAATAGCAGGACCAAGTGCTGACCGCCGACCAGTCGGGCTGCTGCCCGTTTGCACCGTTTGTAAAAAACGACTCTCTTTTTACCTCCACCGTGTTCCAGCCGGATTTGGTGATTTGATCGAGAAAACTGACGCTGGCGCGGCTGTTGGTCCGATTGCCGCTGTCCGAGCCGAGGGTAAAGCGGATGTCGCTGGCCCCTTTTCCCCCGGAAATCCGCTCGGTAAAGGTGGCATAATCGCTGACGTAAAATTCAAAGGTAATGGTGTCGCTGGTCGAAAGATCCACCGGCGGCAGGCCGCTGCCGTAAAGGGTATCCCACAGCCAGCTGTAAGCCGCTCCGTCCGGGAAGGTGTACGAGGAAAAATCTTCATCCAGCAGCGTCATGGTCAGCGGCGGATCCATGACGGCGCAGATATTGGCGCACGCCACCTCCACATCGGCCGCCGCTCCCAGCGATGTATAAATATTGGGGCCAGCGAAGCTGAGCATCCAGGAGGACACCTGGGAAGCATCCAGCGTCCCCGTCCCCACCTGGGTAAAGGCCGAAAGCGGGAGGACAATATGGTTCCATCCGCTGCCTGTAATCCGGTCAAGGAAGGGGGCTCCCTCGCGGGTGCCATACCGGTTGCCCGGCGTGGAGCCGAGGAAAAAGAAGAGATCCGTCACGCCGCCGTTCGTGTTCGCCATCGCCGCGGTAAGGGCGGGATAATCGCTGATAAAGAAGTCAAACGCAATCGCGTCCGCCGCGGTCAAATCGAGCGGGCCGACGCCGTCGTTATACACCGTATCCGCCAGGAAGTGGAACCCCGGCGCCACTCCGCCGTTGCCCAGCAGAGCGCTGTCGCCGGTTTCGTCCAGAATCGCCGCTTTCAGCGGTATCCCCAGCAGCGACGGCGCGGGCGGTCGGATAGGATACGCCGGCTGTCTCGGCCCTCCGCCAATCGCTTCCTGTATGTAGGTATAGATAGCCTTGCGCGCCGTCACGTCGCCGGTCTCGGTACCGCCCACCAGTCCGCAGTAGGCTTCGACCGGGTCGGAAATGGCCGGCTCATCCATCAGCTCGTAAAAAATCAAGCCCTTCACACGGGGTTCGGCGTATACCGCCGCCATGCCATCCGTCAGCCAGTTCCATGTGGAAATCGGCGCATAGGTGTTGTTCCCGGAGGGACGGATATTAGTTTCGGTGATGAGAATATCCTGGGTGAAATTGGCCTTCACGGGAGTCAGCACCCTGGAAAACTCCCCCATATCGGCGTACCAGTCCAGCCCGATGATATCCCACTGCAGCCCCTTGTTTTTCAGAGCGGTCAGGAACCCGTAGTGCAGATAGCTGATGCTGATCACCGTCTTCGAATCGGTGTTGACCGCCCGAATCGCCCCGAGGGCCGACTGAAACCGGCCGTACCAGTCGTTGATGACGGCGTCGCTGTAGTGGCTGGGCCGAGAGCCGTCGGGAACATCCGCCGGGTTGGAATCGAGCAGCGCCGGAATATCCGCTTCGCCGAACACCTGCAGATAGCGGATGAATCCATGGGGGCTCGAGGCCGTGTAGCGGGCCGCCGTGGCGCCGATCCGCTGCGCAATCGCCTCCGGCGTTCCCTGCGCGTCGTCCAGCACCAGCATCATATCCATGCCGTAGGCCAGCACCTCGGCCAGGACGGTGTCCAAATACGCGAAGTCCTCCTCCGTCACCGGGTTGTAGTTGAAGCGGTAAATCTTGGAACCCAGCTCGGCGGCAAGCTTCACCTGTGTTTTCAAATTCTTTTCCGGATAGGAGGCATAATGCCGGTTATGTCCGTTCACTCCCCAGGAAAAATCCGAACGGGAGACATAATTTGCCGTGGAAGCCGACGCGTGCGGCAGGACCGAGAACAGCATGCTGGCGAGAAGTACCAAACAGAGCAGCTTTTTCAACGGGGCCCCTCCTATTCTGTCTCCGAAGGCCTTTCGTCCTTAGTCCTCCGGGCGGGGGGATGCCGTCTGCCGGCATCCCCCACGGAACCGTCTGTCGCTATTTACTTGAATTGATTTACAACCTTCATCACATCGTTCAGCGCGGCTTCCGCCACGCCCTTGTTGGCCTGGATATACGCCTCCGGTGTGGTTTTTCCATTATACGTCTCATAAATCGCCTTAAAGGTTCCCGCGTGAATGTTCCAGTCGGCCCCGCCGCCAAAGATGGACACGGGCTCGATCTTGGCGCTGTCCAGGCTCTTGGCGAACATGTCGTACGATTCATCGTCGCAGAAATACCGGTCGCGGTATTCCGCCTGCTGCGCCTTGATGCAGTCGTCCGCCAGATAACAGAAAGCCTGCAGGAAGGAGCCCGCGTTGGCCAGCTCCTGGCCCTTAAGGCCGCCCGACACCATCAGCACCGTACTGTTCCAGTTGCAGGAGGCGACATAGCCGCTGGCCTTGTCCCCCTTGGGGAAGGGCAGATAGCCGTACTCGTCTTCCATATCCACGATGTTCTGGGCGTACAGAGTGGCGGCCCCCAGGAAAAGGGACTTCCCTTCCATAAACTCTTTCATCGCGTTGGCATCCTGCTCGCTGGCGCGGGAAATCCCGGATTTGGCATAGAAATCGACGGCCTCGTTGATATACTTGACAACATTGGCGTCCTGCATGTTGTACTTGATGCCGCCTTTGCCGTCCGCCTTGAGCATATCGGCGCCGTTGGCCGACATATAATTGAGCACCGCCGAGGAAGGCCCGTCGCTCTGGATAATGCCGAAGCGGTCGGCGCTGGTCATGCCGGGCTTGCCGTCCAGATCCTTGCTCGCCTTCTTGGCGATGGTTTTCAGCTGGGAAATGGTCCATTTGTTCTGCTTGACCATGGTATACAAATCGGTGTCTTTATACCCGATTTCGTTCAGGATGCGTTTGTTGAAGAAATACCCCAGCACAGCCGGATACATGTCCTTGGTCCCCACAAACCAGACGCCCTTGCCTATGGTGGAGGCCTTGACCGCCTGCCCGCCGTTGAGATAGCTTTGCGTCAGATCCATGGTCGGCACCGTCCTGAGGTTGGTGGCCAGCCCGGAGGATATGTAGGATACGGCGTTGTATATCGGTGCCTCCATGATGTGGCCGTAGCTTTCGCCCGAAGCCACCGCCGCGAAGGCGGCCGATACCATCTGATCGGCGGGTACCACCGTCACCTGCACCTTGCACTTAATGGTATCCTGGATTTTGGTCAGCCGATCGGCATAGGCGTTGCCCGTCTGGGATTTCCCCTTCTGGGTGTTGAAAACGCCGATTTGGTCCTTGGGATAGCTGGTATACACCTTGATGGTGGCGCCCTTCAGATTCACCTTCAGCGGGTCGGTGATGATCGGCTGGGAAACCGTGGGGACGACGTTGGGAAGTCTCTTTTTGGTGGTTTTGGTATTGGGCTTCGCCGTCGTTTTACCGCCGGAGCTTCCTGTGCCTTTCCCCGTCTCCGTTGTGCCCGATCCCGCCGTCTCGGTGCTGTCGGCGGAGGGGCCGGTGTCGGCGCTGGTGGAAGCCGTGGATTCCCCTGTGCCGCCTGACACGTCTGAATTCGGTGTCGGCTCCTTGCCGCACGCCGCCATGGCCAGCATGGAAGCGGCTATCAAAAGTCCGGATAGGATACTGAGCAATCTGTTTCGCATAAACCCATTCCCTTCGCTCGTATTCGCTCGGTGTGCGGGGCCTGTCAGCCCCGCACACCTCTGCTTGTCGATGGATTGTCGTTATTTCCCGCGGCGACGGCTGACGAGCAGGGCGCCGCCAGCTGCCGCCATGACGGCGAAGGCCGCCGCGCCGGTTGCCGCGCCGGTGCCGGGATTCTCGGATTCCGAGCCGGTGGGATCGCCCGCAGCTGACGATTCATTCTCCGTCGGGCTGCTCGGATCCTCCGGGGTGCTGGGATTCGAGGGATTCGAGGGCTCCCCGGCATCCAGGCTGCCCGTCACGCGCAGGTTATCCAGGCGCACGATCAGCTCATCCCCTTCGGCAAAGGCGGAATCCTTGGCGCCGAAGACAAAGCAGCGGATTTTGGACATATCCGCGCCGTCGTCCTTCGTGAAGCCCTTGGTCACGTCGATCTCCACGCTGTTCCATCCCGGCTTCCAGCTGGTGGTGTCCACGTCCCAGCGGAAATACTTGCTGGTGCCGCGGTTATCTCCCGTAAGGGAAACCGCGAATTTGGTCTTCGCCATCAGATCCAGATCGTCCACAAACACGTCGAACTTCAGCGTCTTCACTTTGGAGAAATCCTTTTGCTCAAATACATAGCGCATGACGTTGGAGGTGTCGGGCTGCTGCATGAACTTCTGCGAAACCGAGGCTTTTCCTTCCGTTTTATAAGTGGTGTCGATTTGCACGGTGGCAGGGTTCCAGGAATCCCCGTTTTCCTCCACCATCTTCTCGCAGTCGGACAGGTAAATGGCGTCTTTATCCGGCTTCGCGGGCTTGTCGGGATCGGGCTGCACGAGAACCGGCTTGGCGGTGGCGTAGATGTTTTTGACCGTAATCCGGACATCCCAGGCGTCGCCCACCGGAAGTCCTACGAAATTGGGGCCGTTAAAGGAGAAGCCCCAGGTGCACGCCTGCGTCCAATCCAGCGGGCCGGAACCCATGTTTTGGAAGTCGCTCTTTTTCAGCTTCAAATGAACCCAGCCGTCTTCGCCCACATCCGCGAGCAAGGGCCAGATCGACGCGCCCCAGCGGTTTGCATACCGATCCCCTTCTTTGGAACCGATGCAGAAAAGCAAATCGTTCACCTTGCCGTCGGAAGCGTCCATAACCGACTTAAGGGTTTCATAATCGCTGATGTAAAGATCCAGTTCGACAAAGTCCGCATTGGAAAAGTCTTTCGCCGGCAGACCGACTTTATACAGAATATCGGAAAAATAATGGAACTGCGCATCTACCTCACCGTTGCCCAGCGTGGCGGACGTCTCTTCCGTGTCAAAGGTGACGACCGCGTTGGCCGGCGGCGTATCGGGTCCCGGGGTACCACAGATGTTGGCCACACCAAACACTAGATCGCAGGCGTCGCCCAGCGTAAAGCCCGCGAGGCCTTCCAGTCCGATCATCCAGTTGCTCACACTGCCCCGGTCAAATTCCCCGAGGGGGAAGAGATCCCCAACCGGGACTTTGACGTGGCTCCAACCTGCATCGGTCTTCTTCAGCTGATTCTGGAAATCGTAGACCGCCCGGGCTCCATACCGGTTGGCGGGCTCAGAACCCAAGCTGAGCCGCAGTCCGACATTCTCTTTGCCTTCAAACAGAGCCATGGTTTTGTCATAGTCGCTGACATAAAAATCGAATTCGATAAACTCCGCCTGAGAAAAGTCCGCCGCTTCCAGATTCACATTCATGAAAATATCGAATGACCACGCGCCTGTAGCGGAGGGATCGCCCTTACCGAGCGATCTGAAAAATGGCTCAAACTCCAGTACGTCAAGGGCACTTGACGGCACGTTGGGCACCGGGCGGAAGAAGGCGGTGCGCAGGTTCTTCACGCCGATCTCCGCGTCAAAGGCGTCGCCGGCCGCGATCTTCGCGACCTTCTCGCCGAACTGCAGGTTCCAACCGGTAACCTTACCCCAGTTGAAGTTGTCATCCTGGTCCACGCGTTTTTCGTCCGCTTTTATAATGCGGACGTCGGTCACGCCGTCTCCCTTGATCTGATCGAAGAAGTCGCAGGTCACCGAGCCGCCGCCGACCGACGTGAAGACCAACTGCATGACGCCAGCCTTGGCGTCCGCCGTAACAGCCGCCGTAACCTGCTCTGTGGTGGCCGCGATGGCTTCGTCGCCCTCGACACCTTTGAGTGCCTCCTTCAATGCATCAGGCAGCTTCTTGTTCACCTCAGCGGACACCGTCTCGTCTACCAGCGCCTCGATTTTGTCATAGCCGCTGACAGAAAGCTGAAATTCCACATAGGCCCCGCCGGTGAGATCCGTCTCCGCCAGTCCCTTTTGGCCGATGAAGAAATCGCCGAGGAGCGCCTCGGCGTTCTCGCCAACGGTGGTCTTCTTCTCTTCTGCGGACAGCATGACGGCCGTCCTGTTCACCGTTTCCGAGGTCAAATCTTCCGATAAAGACAACGCATTCGTTGATATGATCTGTGCCGAAAGCACGCTGACAAGTGCTATGGATGCTAAGACTTTGCGCATGATCTTTGCTACCACAATACATTCCTCCCTCAATAAATTGAAACGGATTCTACCCGCGCGCGGTGGAATTTCTGGCCACGAGCCGGACGGGGGACAAAATCTGGGTCACCACCGAAGAACCGCCCGCCGCCAGATGCAGGCACATTTTCGCCGCCTCCTTTCCCATTAAATAGAAATCCTGTGATATACTTGAAAGCGGGACCTTTTGTACCTCCGAAATATCCAGATTATCGAACCCGACGATGGCGACCTGCTCCGGAACGCGTACGCCTCTTTTCAGCAGGGCGTTTTCTACCGCGATGGCCGTGATATCGTTACGCACAAACAGTCCGTCGATCGGCTCCGGAAGGGACAGTACCCGTTCCAAATACTCGTCAATGAACTCTACAAATTGATTGGGATGATGCTCCACATAATCCATACATAAAAATTCCTGCCGGATAGGCATGGAAGCCTCCTGTAAGGCGGTCTTATACCCCAGAAAGCGATCGGAAAGGGAGCGTATCCGCTCTTCGCCGCCGCCGACATAGCCGATTCGCCTGCAGCCGATGTCGATGAGGTGCCTGGTGGCCAGATAGCCGCCCCGCAAATTATCGCTGGAGACAAAGTTGGCGTTGACCCCCAGCGGAGAGCAGTCCGCGAATACCATCGCGCAATTCTTTTTCAGCAGCCGGAAATAGGTGACGGCATCCATCCGGATATCCGAATTGAAGATAACGCCCTTCACCTTGTTGCCGATGAGCTCGCATACCTTGTCATAAATGTTATCGTTCTGATTGGAGACCGTATGCACGGTCAGATAGCAGCCCTGTTCGGTCAGATATTCCTCTGCCCCTTGTATAATTTGGAAGAACTGCGATATGTTCTCGCTTTCGCCCTTATCTACCTTTATGTAGGAGATAAAATCCACCTTGCCGTTCTGTCTCCCCTTGTCTCCCAGGAAAATACCACTCCCCTGCCGCTTGTATACGACCCCTTTCAGCTCTAGATCGCGAAACACTTTTTGTGTCGTCGTACGGCTTACCTGCAGCATTTCAGAGAGCTCTCTCTCAGTGGGAAGCTTGTCGCCGTCCACCAAATGGTTTTGCTTTATAAAATCGAAAATATATTCCGTAATCATATCTTGTTTCTTTTTTGGTACGGCCACTGTACTCACTTTGTCTCCCCCCTTATTGGTATGTTCCAATTTTTCAGCCACTTCTTAATTCACCCATATTCTAACATTGGCTTTTTTGTATGTCAAGAGGTTTTTGTGATATTTTTACTATATTTTTTAAATTATTAGATTTTTTATTGTTTAAAAGTGTTCCAATTTGAATAATTGGAACACTTTTGGCGGGATATATTGCTATACCCCAATAATTTAAAAGGCACAACGCCAATTTCTCTGTTTGGCAAATGCCTGCCGGATGCCCGTCCCCCCCTTGTCATGCCTACTCAATACAAAGCACCACCCGGGAAACGACATCCCAATTGTATACGCCGGCGTATGTAACACCGTCTATATACATAAAATAACCGGCATCCTCCGTTTAGCACGGTGGATGCCGGCATCTATTTCACCCATTTTGTTTTTGGCCTCTCACCGGGATCCCCTTCGGCGGACTCCACACGATTCGTGCAGCATGGCCGGAAATAACACAAGCCCCGGAAGTCAAATGACTTCCGGGGCTTGCGATGTTGGCATCTGTCTATTTTCCCGGGCCGCTTCCAGCCAAGTATCTTCGACGCAAGTGGGCTTAACTGCCGTGTTCGGGATGGGAACGGGTGTACCCCCACCGCCATCGACACCAACTATGGGAACACCGCTTGCACGATGTTCCGTTTGGGTCTCCTTCCGGAGACTGGCTCCCCCTGTTGGACTCGAACCAACGACATTTCGGTTAACAGCCGAACGCTCTACCAAACGTAAACAAAAACTACGGAAAGTCACGCGGCAAAAAAGTGCCACAACAATGTGAACTTCTGAAGTAGTTTTCTCCCTCATGCGCTTGTGCCATGAAACGCGGTACGTCAGCTGGCCGCTGCTCCGGCGGCCTCGTCTATGAATTGCTGGTAATTGATATTGAATACGATATCCAGTTCATAACCCCTGGAAACTCTGACCTCCCGCAGCAGCTGACAGGCGATCATCTTCTTCTGCTCAACAGTGGCGCTCTCAAATTCCTCCGCCCAGCTCCGAAATTGGCTGTAATAGAAATCCAGATCTTTCATCGCGCTCTCTTTGTCGCGAAGAACCTTATCAATTTCCAGAAGCCGTCGTTCATCCTGCTGGATTTCTTTCTTGGCATTTTCAATGGCCAAGGAAAGCATCTCCGGCGTGAACGCGCTCTCCCCCATCAACGATTTGGCAATCTCCCCGGACAATTCTACCAGCCGCCGTTTCTTCTTCTCCAGGGAAACGGCAACCCTTTTCTGCTGCTCATTTGCGGAGGTTATATCTCGCTTGTATCTTCGTTCCAGGGCTTTGTCCCTTGGAGTGACACGGATTCTCGCCAGATAACCGCGCAGGATTTCCATGACTGCGTCGTCGACGGTGGCGGCTATATATGCCGCTTGACCGTCGCATTCTCCGCGTTTCTGCGCCTTGTTGCAGCAGATATACCGCTGCTTGCGGACGCGGTATTCCGAACCGTCGACGCGGGTATACCTGTCCACATAGCTGGTAGCCACCATTCTGGAACCACAGTGGGCACAGTACAGATTGCCGGACAACAGCGTCTTGCCTTTGGTCGTGCGAGCAATTTGCTGTTTCTCTTTTTCCGTGTTGGCCCGCTGATCGAGGATGTATTGCGCTTGAAAGAAAAGTGGTTCTTCAATAATTTGGATGCGTTCTATATGGGGAGATTCGACGTCACCGGCGACAAAATAGCCGCAATACATCCGGTTGCGCAAAATTCGGTTTATGGTGTTGCATTGAAACTGGCTGCCGTTGTGAGTCTTGATTCCCAATCCATTGAGATAGTCAGCCATGCGGTAGGAGCCGAAACCCTCCCGGACTGTTTTTTCAAAGTACCGGCGAGGGCATCCGACACCAGCCGCCCTCGCCAAACCGATCTGTTTTTGTCGTGCACCTATTCGCCAGCCGTTCAGAGGTTGGTTGACCCCAGGTGCAGGAATCATACGAACCGCTGCCGATTAGCAGCGTCACGGGAATTTCACCCCTCCCAGGATCTCTGCGAGCCGCCCCCATTGCTTGAATCTATGGCTGGACGGGAGTATCATTGTCCCTCTTGCTTTCATCGCCCCCAGGGAATCACCCTGCTGTATGGACTATAAGATAGAATCGCTTAGAAAAGAAACAGCGGATCCGGAATCATCATCAAGTGCATTCCTATTCGCTTGTTTTTTTCGTCATGGCGCATCCGTCCAGCTGGCTGGCCGTTCGTCGCGGCCACAAGAGTTAACGTATTCGTATGACGGAATATTCTGTTATCAAAGAGCTTGTCCATCGCTACGAGGCGGGCATAAAATTCAGTAAAGAATAACCCCCTCACTCTCTTAGCCGTTGAGCGAGGGGGCTGGACGGAATTATTTTACTTTTCTAGGAGTTTTTTAATTTTTCTAATACTCTAACCTTTTGATCATGC
Organism: uncultured Oscillospiraceae bacterium; assembly: GCA_900546265.1. Classification (GTDB taxonomy): domain Bacteria; phylum Bacillota; class Clostridia; order Oscillospirales; family Acutalibacteraceae; genus UMGS856. The sequence goes on from URCA01000015.1 coordinate 29,542, forward strand.
ATTGTCATGCGAGGAACACCTATTTCTGAGGCCCATTGTCTTTCGGTTTTCTGTTCGAAGTACAGAGCCTGAATAAGCTCGCGTTCCTGCACATCCAGTTGAGATAAAGCCTGATGCAAAGCATCGCACATAATCGCAAAACAGGCTTCGTCCTCAACATGAACAGACTTGTCGGAAAACTGTTCGCCATTATCATCCATGAGCCTGTCCAGCGAATCCTCTCGGGCTGGAACGTATAAAACACTCTCGTTTTTCGCATCCACTCTGATCTTCCTATATTTTAATTCTTTCGCAAAATACCGTGCCTTTCTCGCTGTCTTATGATATAGTTCGCACACTTCATCCGATACTGAAATTTGTTTGCCATGAATTAGGATATACTTTTGGACATCCACCTTTCTTTACCTCCGATCTGTTTTGAATCAAAAACAGATCGGAACGGTGGCGATCGACAACAAGGCCGCACACCTGTATGCAAGCAAAAAAGGTCAAATTCGCCCTCATTTTTGAGGGTGAATTTGGCCGCGCGTTTGGGGGAGGCTCGCTATCATTGTTTTCATGGGATGTACCACCGCGACGTGTTTGCCTGGAGCGACAGCGTTTGGGTGAGTGTAAATTTTTTCTTGTGGCAAGTATATATAGGCGGTAATATGAGTCGGGTTATGGCTATACAAAGTCCTCATCTCTCCAACACGCAGTAATCTCATCATTAAGCGCGATCAGCCACAACAGGGAGATTGCCTGCCAAATTCGCTAAGAATTTCTGAGTTTGCCTTTGTACTTGGAGGATAAAATGGTTCAGAAGTTCTTCCATAGTTTCTTTACTTGAATTAGGTTTATTACTCAATCTGGAATTAGATACTTTTGGGGGATAAGGAAACTCAAAAAGCCTTGCACCATCCAACTTTCCGGGTATGAAAAGACGGTTAAAAATCGGTCATTCTAAAAAGAATGTTCCAAAGTTCAACCGTCGTTCATCAGTTCTAAAACCCCGCTACCGTTTGCAGAAGCACTTGGGCATAAACTCTCTGCATATAGTCGTTGGGATGGTTAGTATTGTTGCTCGTTATATCCTGAAACCGCTTGGTTTGCAGAAGATGCTGAAATACCGACTGCACATCCGCGTGCACCACCGCTTTTCCCTGATCCCGGAATTCCGCGGCAATGCGTTCTAGCACGGACTTGAAAGATGGCTGATAGCGGCAAATCGGCGCTCCGTCTCCCCAATTTGTGCGAATCTCCTGATTTGGCAGCATGGAGGACACCAGCACGATTTCCGTATCGGACCTGGCAGCTAGGATCTGTTTCACAATCGCTTCAATGTTGTCGCTGAAATCCTTAGGCTCAATGCCAGTTCCGTCGTTCATGCCGAAAGCCACAAGGACGAGATCCGGTTTATAGGCCAGTAGAGACTGAAAATTAACAATCCCGTCCTCCTCAAAAAGCGGCCAACGAGTCGTCTTTCCGGCGATAGAAAAATTCCGAAGTTCAATTTTCGCCTTCTTGTATCGGTTCTGCAAACCAGTTTTGAACAGTTCAACATAGGGCGGCATATGGGGCGCTATATCCACATTCTCATACCCAGAGGCTGTCCAACCCTGCGTAATGCTGTCCCCCAGACAGGCAATCTTCAGAGTACCGGCCTTATCAGTATCGTTTAGAATACCATTTGTTCTTTTAAGGTCGGCGCTTTGATTTGCGGGAACACCGCCGTTCCACCTTGCACTATGCCGATAGGTTACGCGCACCTGCCAGCGGGTCATACCCAAGGATCGGGTTTCACCTTCCTTGATAGCCTCCGTGTAAAGCTGTGCGCCGGTCCCATAGATTTCCGGCATATTGGCCGGATTCGAGGGATCGTAAACGGGGAGATAAAACGCCTCGTGTGCGATGGCGGGGATCGCGCCGTCCGCTGCGACCTGCAGCTTTCCGTCTTTCGTCAGGGAGTAATCCCTCCCCTCTTCATACCGGATATCCAGCCCGTAACTGTATACGGACACAATTTGTTTAGCAGGGTACAGCAGCGAAATGGGCGCAATGCTTCCGTCTTTTTCTTGCAGAATAAACACGGTTTCACTGCGCGCGATGCCACCGTCGTCCCAAACCGGCACAATATAATCTGCCGGTCCGAATTTCGCCGCGTCGTACTGACTCAAATCCTCCGATGTTCCATCCGGCCAGTCGGGATTGCCGGCCGGCACCGTGTCTTCTTTTTGCTCTGGCACGGAGGCGTCAGCTGCACCGCTCACTTTTTTTTCGCCGGCGCAACCCGCACAGACTCCCAGGAAAAGCAACGTGCACATAAGGATGGAAAGCCCTCTCTTCATTGTATCCCTCCTTAGCTAATAAAAAACTTCGCTGTCGCACCTTTGCCGGCGTTGCGTATCAGATAGCTGACTTCTACCATTCCGTCCCAGTCCTCAGGCGCATTTTTCTTTAGCTCAAATATATAGGTACCGGAAGCACCGTCGCCCATGGGTAGGCACTCATCGGCCGCTTTTTCCGTGCCAAACGGCACTGTCATGTTGTATGTACGGCCGCCCACCGGCAGATACACACTTTTAGCAAAGCCGTTCTGAGTATGATAATCTACCCGCACCCCCAGCGCACATGAAGAACTTTCTTGCGGCTCTCCCCAAGTCTCATAGCGAAACGTCAATGTCTCCCTTGTTCCCAGTCCGCTAAGAATGGCGGATACCCCCGCCTCGCCCGTATCCTCTTCCAGCATACCGACGTAAGCGTTCATACTTTCGTTGAAAATATCGGCGTACGGCTTGCCGTCGCCCCGATCGGTATAATAGTATTGCTTCTTGACCAACGTGCCGACATCGGCGGTATTATCGGTTTCCGCTCCCTGCGCTTGACTATTAAATTCTATATAATACGCGCCCTTTACCGGGATCCTTAGGGTCTCTTTTCCTTTGTTTCCAGGATTTTCTACATCTTTGACTATCTCCGGTGTCGTATCTGACAGTCTTTTCTGATAATAGGCGGGATCGATTCGATAGACGGTGCAGCTCTGTGCTTCAAACGGCAGGTCACTCCAGTCGATGGTGACAGTCTGTGCCTTTTTCAGAGAACGATTATAGGCGATGACGCCGGCCCGCTGCGAATCAGCTCCGGCTATCAGCCCAACCGCTTCATTTTCGGTGGACGCAGGAACCCGATCCACCGGCAGCCTCGCATATGACCAAAGGGCGTGATAGACGGGATTGACCGCATAGTCTGTCTCATACAGCCCGAATTGCCCGGAACTCAGCCACATGGGCCAGGACACCCGCGTGATATCCGACGCCTCATTTATACGCAGAATGGAGTCAAAGAAAGCCCAAACCTGCTCGTATGTATCATTGGGCATGGATTTACCGCCGTTAAAGTCGTTGGATACCGGATGAAATTCGGTCAAATGCTGCTGCACCCGGCGCAGATCATACTTTTTACCATTGAGTTCCGGAGCGGTACCGTTCTGGTAGGCGTTGAGAGCCTCACGCACCACATTCAGCTGATAGTTGAAATTGCCGGTCCCGCCCTCGTTGATATAATCCCCCTCCAGATCGCCATCCGAAGGGCCATAATAGTGCCAAGAGAAGCCGTCAGGTATCGCCCTCGCCTTTTCGGATGACTCCCAGAAATACTGCCAACCGGTCTGTTGGATGCCGGCTAAGGAGTCCGGCTCCCGGATAAAGGCCAGCGGACGCGCGATGCCCGCTGAAATCACGGTGGAAAACGGGTTTGCCGCGTAATAGGCACGAGTTCCCGTGACAACCGTATCGATCCATTCCTGTTGGGAACCCAGCCAGTACACATTGCCCTCGAGATCCGGCTCGTTCCAAGTCTCCAGAATGGCGTACACGCCGCTGCGTTTCAGATAATCCGCGGTATTGTAGCAAAATTCATAATAGCGCTTCAAATCCGGTACATTGCGGAAATCGAGATCGTCCCCCGGCTTAGTCGCATAGGATGGGGTTCCCACCATCACCAAATAGGGACTGATTTTATTGTCTTTGCATTTTTTCAGAAATTGGGACGCCAGACTCCATTCGTCCGCCGACACGCCGGTGAGGCCGCCCCGGCCTATCGGCTTCCCGATGCCGTTCTGTTCGTTTCCAAACATCATGTCGATACGGAAATTGTCTGCTTTCAGCGCGTTCACCCCAGTGAGTGTGTCCAGCGCCGCGGGATCAAACGTACCGTCCGCCTGTCCCATGAAAGTCCAGGTCGGGTTGAACATATCAACTTTTTTCAGATTTTGCGGTATGGATCCGTCTTTTTGAGAAAAATTCAGTTTCACGGTTTCTCCTTTTTCATCACCGCAGGCAGTCAGCAAACTGCACGGTGAGGCAGCCAGCAAGACGCTCAACAGGATCGACAGAAATTTCTTATTCCAGAATTTCATTCACTCATAGCCTCCCGACACAATATCACGCAAAGGTAACGGTGATATCCACATGGGTCAAGTCGTTGTCGCTGACGTATCCGGCGTTCAGGACGAAATAGAGAAAATCTCCTTTTTTGAGCTGTACGGAGAGCTTCTCTTCTGCCGCACTCTCCTCTCCGTTGCCCGTCAGGGACATTTCCGTCAGGGCTTTGCCTGTGTCCCTGCCATAAACGCTGAAGAGCACACCATCGTCGTCTGTCCGTTGAATCTGCATGAGGTTAACCGTGCAGTGGACAGACGCTTTGCCGCTTTTCGGTGATTCAAAGCGCAGAATAATATCCTCATTCTGATGCGGCTTCCATTCCGCGCCTACCACAGAGGTAACCGTCGAATTGTAACAACCAGAGTATGCGTTGTATGTCATGAAAGTCGGCTGAAAGTTCACTGTGCCAAATAGATAACTCCACCCCATGTGCCCCTGTTGCGCCGCATAGTCGGTCAGGTTGTTAAAAGTTTGAACCGATTCTCCGCAACCGCCCGCCGCCAGTATCAGCAGTACACAGAGCAGCGATGCCATCATAGCCGCGCATTTTCTTCTCATGTATGCTCCCTCTTTCTCCTACGCAGGATGAGGATACCGGTAACACCACCGGCTGCAGCGCATACCGCGGCGACCGGAAGTGCTATGTACAGGATAGGTACGGTATTGTCTCGAACCGATACCGCCATCTCGGTTGTTGACGGATCTTTCTGTATAAGCTCGGCCTCATTCTTGGCCAAACTCAAATATTTTGTTAAACCCTCATTGACCGACCGGTTCTCTACGCTCAGTTCGTAAATATTGGTGATATAGCTGACACCGTCGCCCGCTTCGCTGTATCTCTCCCCGGCACTCAAGGCAAAGATAATTGTGTCGCCTTTCTTCACCTTCAGTCGTTGTTCTGGAATCCTGTAATTCTTTTTACCCATGTAATCGCAGGTTTCTCGCCACAGGGATTGACCGTTGAAATACAGGGCCGCGACTGCGCCGTCGCCCTCCGTGGCGGTACGGGATACATAGCCGTCCACTGCGATTTCCCCGTCGATATCCGACACCCAGATTTTTAAGTTTTCAAACCTGCCATAAGGATGTACGGTGGTCCTGCCGATGAATTGATACGGGTAGTGACTGGCCCACTGGTTTTCTCCATACACATTGTTCCAGGTCATCAGAAGATACTTTTCCGGATGGCCATATGCATAAAACCAACCGTATTTACCCTGTTCGTTTGAATAACTGCGAATCGGCGCCTTGGAGCAGCCAAGATCCTCCGATAGTTTTGTATCCGCTGCCCCCGCCGTCCCGGTAAAATCCGCCTGAAAGAGAACAATATTACCGTCGCTGTCATTGCAGCCATTGTTGTTAACAGAAAGGGCAACTAAATCACCCGCATGAACCTCTATGCCGCTGAGACTGAATTCCACAGGCTTGTCGTTAGTCAACTCCACATCCACGAGCGATGCATCCAGCACCTGTGCGTCCGTATAACCGTCGCCGGTAAACGACCGCTTTTCCAGTGAAAACCGAATACCATCCACATCCCGGCTGTCCGCCGCTGTAGCGTCTGTTTTCAACTGTACGCTCCCGCTCAGATTGACCACACCGTCCGCCGGCGCACGCCAGGCCTTGATGGTATCACCATAGTTGCCGGGATGCAGATTGACGGCCCCTCGGGAACCGATCTCCACCTGGGCAAACGTGTCCGTGTCCGTATACCGCCACAGGGTATCGGAATTCTTAAACATTTGAAAATACCGTCCGGAGAAATCGCCATATAGATAAAACCATTCTCGGGACGCGGGTTCTTCCGTCTCCGGAACCTCGCCGTTCACTTTTAAGAGCTCGGCCTCATTATCCGCTAAATGCAGATACCCTTTCAAATCGATGCCGGATCCACGGTTGTCCACGCGCACTTCGTAAATATTGGTGATGAAATCCGTACTGTCGCCCGACTCATTAAACTGCGCTCCCGTTCCTAGGGTAAACATAACCGTATCGCCTTTTTTTACAGAAAGTCGTTGTTCCGGAATTCGATAGTACTTCCGGCCCATGTAGTCACAGTTCTCTTTCCAGAGGGGTTGACCATTGAAATAGATGCCCGCCACCGAACCGTCACCCACGGCGGAATCCCTCGCCACATAACCGTCCACCGCGATTTCTCCATCAAAATCGGATACCCATATTTTCAAGTTATCAAACTTTCCATAAGGGTGCATTTTGGTTCGCCCGATGAACTGGAAAGGATTTTTTGAGGTCCATTGATGGTCTCCATAAACATGACCCCAGTCCATCAGCACATACTTTTCCAGCAATCCATAGGCATAAAACCAGCCGTCTTTCCCCTGCTGGTCGGAAAAACTGGGGATCGGCGCTGCCGAACACCCCAAATCCTCCGGCAATTCTGACTCCACAGCCCCGGGCGCTTTGGTAAAGCCGACTTGAAAGGTAACAGAGTTTCCATCGCTGTCGTTGCAGCCGTTGTTATTCACAGAGAGCGCGATCAAATCGCCGGCGCACACGTCGATGTCGTCAACGGTAAAGTCCACAGGCGTTGGATCGTTCAGGAGTACGTCGTCCCAGGTCTGATCGACCGCCTGCGCAGGCCCGTAGTTTTTCCCATCAAACGTCCGCTTCAGCAGGGAAAACCGGATGCCGTTGATACTGTCGCTGCCCGCCGCGCGGGGATCCGACAGCAGTTTCACACTGCCCTTCAGGCTGACCGTTCCATCGGCCGGTGCGCGCCATGCCTTTATAGTGTTTCCGAAATTGCCCGGATGCAAATTGACGATATTCTGCTGCCCGATTTCAACCTGAGCAAACGTATCGGCGTCAGTATACCGCCACAGCGTTTCGGATTTCGGGCTCATTTTGAAATACCGGCCGGAAAAATCCCCGTACAGGTAATACCAATCGCCGTCTGCGCGGATCCCCTCCGCCAAACCGGTGACGCTCGTCCCCCAGCTTCCCATGAGCCATGTGAAGCTCAGGGCGGCAGTAAGGGCCATCTGCAGAATCCGGCTTCCCTTTCGTTTCATCCGTGTCTCTCCTTACTACAATCGTTAGCCCGGGAGAAAGTAACTCAGTCAAAGACCAAACGGCCGTCACTGCCGATCTCGGGTGCCTTGACGAGCTGCCCGTTTTTGAGGGCCGCGTTGTAAGCGGTTGTGATGGCATCCCCTTTGTATGTCGTGTTCATGGTCTTCACATAACTACTCCAGGCACTGTTGAACGGCTCACTATACTGCTTGAACGTGTCCCACCAGGTATCGGAGGTCTTGGTGAAATCCGGCTTGGCCGAGGCATAGCTGGTATTGCGTTCCATCAGCGTAAACTCTGTCTGCATTTTGTCGCAAAGGCCCTCAAAATATTCCGTATAGGTTTTCTCAGTTAACATATAGTAATCGGGATAGCGGTTATACGTTTTGGCCTTTTCCATCGCCTCAATAATTTTGCCGCTGTTGGTCTGCATTTCGTTGTAATAGTTGGAGGTGATATTGGTGAATAGGCGCAGCGCGCTGAATGTGTCTTTCCCGTCAATCGTCCAGTTCACAGGATGCTCCCCTTCCTGTGCGCCCATCAGGCTTTCCCGGACAGTTTTCTCGTTATTTTCGCTCTTTTTATAGTGGATCCCCTCTACTCCATAGGTCAATAAATCCACAGCCTCGTCGCTGAGCAGCCAATCCATCAGTTTCAATGCATCGCCGCGTTTTTTCTCCGACATATCCGCACTCAGGCAAACCGACGTCCAAAAGTTCGGATGACCTTGAATACCGTACTCCCCGTCAATCCCCTTGGGCGGCGCAAACATGGCAATCTTCTCCGCTGCTTCTTCATAAGACCAGTTTTTTTGGGTAACAAAATAGGAGAGCACCAGGTTGAGCATGGCCTGATTTTCGATGATACCCACTTGTCCATTGCCGAAAGCCGCCAGCTTGTCTGAGGCATCATTGGTTGCCCAGCTGGGATCCATAAATCCGTTTGTCAGTAGATTGTTGACAAAATTAACAATGTACTTATTGCCGTCACTGGTGCCGCTGAATTCATATTTGCCGTCCTTATTGTTATCCTCCATGATGCGGTATCCGCCGCCCGCGACATACAGCCAGTTGTCGGAATACATATCCACCGTTGAGGTATAGCCATAGGTATCGTCTTTCCCATTGCCGTCCGGGTCATACAACGTGAAGGCGCGGCAGAGACGGTAAAACTCCATCAGGTCCTGCGGCACGGTGAATTTGTATGTCTCATATATTGCGTCCGTCATAGAGCTCTCGTTACTGATGACGCCATCTTTCACCAGGATTGACGCCAGCTTTTTATTCAGATTTTCGATCCAGTCCATACGAATAAACATGGTGTGTTCCTGCGTCCAGACCGTGGGAATCATATACATTTTACCGTTCATGAAATCAATGTTCTTGCTTAAGAACGAATATTTCTGAAGCTGCCGGTAGATGTTTGGATATTCCTTTTCCGAAACGTAGTCCGATATCGGGAGCAGCGCCTCGGCCTTAATCATCTTATTGAACAGCACCGGGGTTTCCGCCGTCCGGGAGATGAACATATCAGGGAGATTACCTGTATTAAAATACTGCTGCAGCTTGGTGTCCGCCTGACCGCCGCCTGCAATCAGGCAGGTAAAATCCACGCCGCAAAGCTCCATGTATTTCTTATATAAATCCGATTTTCTCTTAATAGCGGTGTTGACGCCGCTGAGATCTGAATAGAACAGCGTCAGCGCTCCATCCTCGCCGGCCTCTTTCGAGCTGTTGCAGCCAGTCAGCGCCGTAAGGCACATGCCCAGCGCCAGTATGATGGCGGCGCCTTTTCTGAATAATTTTTTCATGTCGTTGCTCCTCTCAATGTTCAGGATTTAACAGCGCCCAGCATAACGCCCTGTACAAAATATTTTTGAAGCGCAATAAAAACGATGGCAATCGGCAGCAGGGAAATCACAATGATAGCGCCGTTTCGGCCCTCAGCGAATACCTTAGTCATATCGATGATACCGGCCTCGAGATTATCTCCTGTGGCGCTCAGTGCCATTTTCACCTGATAGGCCAGCGGGTACATACGTTCATCGCTTAACAGCACCATCGGCCAGTACCAGTCGTTCCATTTTCCCACGATAGTAAACACGGAAATGGTTGCGAGTCCCGCCTTAGACAGCGGCAGCAGGAACTGAAAAAGGCAACGGAAATCGTTGGCACCGTCAATACGGCAGGATTCCATTACGCTGCGGGGAACCTGAGCGAAGAAGTTGCGTAGCAAAATAATGTTGAACGCGGATATGCCGAAGGGGAGGATAAGTCCCAGATAGCTGTCGGTCAGGTGAAGCGAACGGAGGGTCAGCACCGTGGGAATCAGACCGCCTCCGAAAAACATCGTAATCAGCAATAGCGTAAAGAAGATTTTCTTGCCCGGCAGGTTTTCCTTGATCAGGGCGTATGCGCCGAAAGACAGCAGGAGCATGGAATACAGAGTACTGGTGATTGTCACGACAATGGAAATAAGAAAAGAACGCCCGATGCTATCCTGAAACAAAATGAGCTTATACATTTCCAAGTTGAAATGGTGGGGAAACACCAGAAACCGGGCATTCAGAAAATCGTCCCGGGAGGAAACCGACAGCAAAACCTCGTACAGCAACGGAAATAAACACGCTGCCATGAATAAAAACAGGAACAGGTAAATCAGCACTCTCCACACGGTCATGGGAGTCTTGGACAATGCTTTCTTTCTCATGATTCAGCCACCTCGTACATGCCGTAACCGTTGATCTTTTTCACGACGGCATTTGCCGACAACAGCAAGACAAAATTGATCACCGACTTGAACAGGCCGATGGCCGTGCCCCGTTCATAGTACCCGTTTTCAAAGCCGGTGCGCATCACCAGCGTATCAATGACATCCGCCACACTGTAAACCGTAGGATTATATATGTTGTAGATGGCATCAAAGTTGGCGTTGAGGATATTGCCAACCTGCATGGTAAACATGATAATGATTATCGGCATAATACAAGGCAGGGTGACGTATCGGGCCATGCCCCACCGTTTGCAGCCATCTATGGATGCCGCCTCATAGAGGGTCGGGTCGATATTAGTAATCGCCGCCGTATAGATAATTGTACCCCAACCTGCATCCTTGATGATACTGGAAATGAGCAAAACCGGATAAAACAGGTGTTCGCTGGTGAGGAATTCCACTCGTTGCATTCCCAGAGAGGCAAGAATGTTGTTAAACGTACCTGTGGAGAAATTTAGCAGCGAATTCAGGATGCCCGCCAAAATGACCCAAGAGATAAAATTCGGGAAATAGATACAGGTTTGGATAAGTCGTTTATACGGCTTGTGGCACACCTCATTGAGTAGCAAAGCCAGCAAAATGGGGGCCGGAAAGCAAAAAATGAGGCTCAGTGTGCTGATGACGATGGTGTTACGGAACGCACGGGCAAAATCCGGCAGTGCGAATATGTCCAAAAAATGCTGGAAGCCCACCCATTCGCTGCCGAAAATCCCCTGAGCCGGCTGGTATTCCTTGAACGCCAGCACCAGACCGTACATAGGGTAGTACGAAAACAGAAGCAACACAACCAAAACCGGCAGCATCATAAGATACACCTGCTTGTTCTGCCAAACGGACACCTTGAGCCTTTTCCAATCGGTTTTCATGTGATCACTCTCCCCCTGCGTTTATATACTTGTTCTGTGCTTTCTCTGCGGCAAACGCCTCGCGGGGATCGGTCCTGGCATATGTATCCCGGAATGCCGACGCCGTCATACCCGTGCTTTTTTTGAAATTTCGTGCGAACAGCTTGGTATCCTCAAACCCCGACAGCCTGGCGATATCCGCCACCCTCCGGTTTGTCTGCACCAGCAAATCGCAGGCGTTTTTAATACGGATAAAGGTCAGATATTGCTTTGGAGACATTCCCATATCCCGCTTGAATACGCGGTTTAGATAGCTTAAGCTAAGGTTCAGATTTACACAAATGTCCTCGACGGTAAAATGCGGGTTCATATAGGAGCAACCCACTAGGATCACCGTTTGGTTAACGTAATGCCCTTTATTGAAATCGTTTTCCGTCTGAAATCCCGCTTTCAAGCGATCAAATAGCAGATAGAACCAGCCCAGTATTTCATAACTGGCCCTAGGCCTCTCCAGATAGGCCCGGTTCATCCGCCCAAACAGATCCACGATTTCCGTATGATGACCCTTGCACCGCCCATACACACGTTCCCGGCTCAAGCCGATTTCCTCCAGCATTTCATAGGCTGACTGTCCTGCGAGAACCACCCAGTAGTAGCAAAAAGGATCCTCCTTGTCCGCCTTATAACGGATGGCTTCTTTTGGGGGAATGATAAATAAATCCCCCTTGACCAGTTCATAACTCTGCCCGCGGTAATACAGCCGGCCTTTCCCACTGACGATGTAGTGAAGCGAGACATAGGTCCGGTTCGGATCTGCCGGCACCTCTTCTTTTTTATACGGGGAGCACATTTCCCTCAGACACTCGAGGATTTCCGGACGCGAATAGTTGTAAAGAGACCATGTATAAAATTTTTCAATGCCGTTACTCTTTTCCATTCTTCACCCAGCCTATGCCCGTTATGGCCGACGGCGCTTCTCCAAGTAAGCCAGCGGCTGCTGCACACCGCTTGAATACGCGATCCCTGTAACTGGAAATCCGGTATCGCTCGCCCCGTTGGCGAATATACCGAACGTTTTCACCGCGTCCGCGTTCCAAACCGTCGCTTCATCGAAATCCACATTGTGAACCACCTCTTTATAAGAGGTGCTCCGGCTGATCGCTGTCCACGTGCCATTCACGCCCACATGCAGCGTATCGCCAAGACTGACCACCGACAACGCCAGTTCCTCCTGCCAAGGGATAGCCGTCACATAATCCCGATCGGAACGGTCATCCCAGCCCGTTCCCCGCGTCAGGCGTATCTTGACCGTGTCGTCATCGGCCCGGAGCAACAGGATTTTGACTGGGCTGGAAGCGCCTTCCGTATAATAGTAAATACCGCTGGTCGATTCGCCCTGATCCATACGCTTGACCTGAAGCGTCACATAAAAGTCTTTCAGCGCCACACCCGCGAACTGCTCATAATCGTTGTTTTGCAGAATATAGTTTCCGTTCGTCGGTGCATGGCCGCTGGCAAACTTCACCTCAATGAACCGTGGCGTTTCCGAAACAGTCAGCTGGCCATCCTTTACCGTGGCTTTAAACTGCACCGATACAAAGCGCGCGCTTTCGAGTACCAGGGTGTGCGATCCATCCGGGAGCCGCAAGCCGAACGTTCCGTCGGAAGCCACGGCACTTGTCTCGCCCTCGAGCCATCGCACCGTAACCGCGTCTCCGTCTGCATACAGACCTTCCGCGCAGCCATAGCTTCCGCCCACCTCGGCAAACCGAGTATACACCAAGACTTCCATAGCCTCCGCAGCCGTAAACATATAAGTGTTCTCCGCCTTCGCTGGTATCCGGCGCCCCGCATAGGTGACGATAACCTCACTCCCGGGTTCCATGCCGGAGAGCGTCAGCGTTACCGAATCCGTACCCTTGAGCGCTTTGGGTTTATCCAGAACTCCTATCACCTTTTCATCGTCGCTGCGGACGGTCAGATTCACATAGCAGGCCTCCTGCGTACCGGCCGCATATCTCACATCCGCAATAGGGAAGCCCCTATCGCTGGCACCGTTGGCGAACAGTCCAAAGGTTTTCACCGCATCTGCGTTCCATACCGTCGCTTCATCGAAATCCGTATTGTGAACCACCTGTGTATAGGAAGTATTCCGACCGATAGCTGTCCATTGCCCCTCGACTCCTACATACAGCGTATCTCCCAAGCTGAGAACCGACAGGGTCAGTTCCTCCTGCCAAGGGATAGCTGTCGTGTAATCCCGGTCGGAACGATCGTCCCAGCCCGTACCCCGCGTCAAACGTATCTTGACTGTTCCGTCATCGGCCCGAAGCAGAAGGATTTTGACCGGGCTGGACGCGCCTTCCGTATAGTAGTAAATGCCGCCGGTCGATTCGCCCTGATCCATGCGCTTGACACGGGTCGTGGCAAAGAAGTCTTTCAGTGCTATGCCTGCGAACGCCTCATAGTCCCCGTTTTGCAGAGTGACGGCACTGTTTGACGTCTCCTTGCCGTCGGTGAATTTCAGCTCCTTGAACAGACATCTCTCTGGCACCGTGACGACGCCGCTTTCCACGGTAACCGCCAAACGAACCGGTGCAAACCGTGCGCTGGTCAGTGCGAGGCTGTGGGTGCCATCGGGGAGCCGGATATGGAATTTTCCGTCCGCCGCCGTCCCGGTGATACCCGCCGTCTCCGAGCAGATCGTAACCACGTCACCGTCCGCATACAGGCCCGGCGCGTAGCCGTAGGTACCTGTTACCGAATAGGTGCGCGCTATGGTCACGACCACCTCACCGGATTCCGCCGCCGTAAAGGTATAGCGATTCTCCGCGTCAGGCGTCAGAATCCGTCCTGCGAATGTGACGACGGCCGCGCAACTCTCGTCCATACCGGAGAGCGTCAGCATCACCGGCTCCGTCCCTTTCAGAACTCTGGTTTTATCTAATGTCCCCGTTACGCTTTCGTCATCGCAGCGGACCGTCAAATCGGCGTAGCACGCATTTTTGATTTCCTGCGTGCCGGCATTGTAGGCAATATCTGTAATCGGGAAGCCGATCTCGCTGGCGCCGTTGGCGAACACGCCAAAGATTTTCAGCGTATTCGCGTCCCACACCGTCTTTTCATCAAATTCCACGTTGTGGACCACCTGCGTATATGGGGTATCACGGCTGATGGCCATCCAATTGCCATCGACACCCACATACAGCGTGTCGCCGATGCTGAGCACCGACAGAGTCATCTCCTCCCGCCAGGGAATATTCGTTGCATAATCCCGGTCGGAACGGTCGTCCCAGCCTTTTCCTCTCGTCAAACGTACTTTCACGTTGCCGTCGTCAGCCCGGAGCGGCAGGATCTTCACCGGGCTTGCCGCCCTCTCGACATAGTAATAGACGCCTCCGGTCGATTCACCCTGATCCATGCGCCGAACACGGGCTGTGACGAAAAAGTCCGTCAAGGCTACCCCGGCGAACGGCTCGTATTGATCGTTGAGCAGTGTGACGGCGCCGTTTTTCGTCTCCAGACCGCTGCCAAACATCAGCTCTTCGAACATTGACACCTCCGGCATATTGACAGCGCCGCCGTTCACGGCAACCTCAAGGTGAACCGGTGCAAACCGTGCGCTGGTCAGTACGAGGCTGTGGGTGCCATCGGGGAGCCGGATACGGAATTTCCCGTCCGCCGCTGTCCCGATGATACCCGCCGTCTCCGAACGAATGGTAACCGTGTCGCCGTGCGCATACAGGCCCTGGGCATATATATAGCGGCCCTCCACCGGATAGACACGCGTGATGCTCACTTCAACAACACCTGACTTCGCAGCTGTAAAGGTGTAGGTGTTGTCCCCGGTTGCGGTCAGCATATGTCCGCCGAATGAGACGGTAGCCGCGCGGGTGTCATCCAAACCGGAGAGCGTCAACGTCACAGGTTCAGTCCCTTTGAGTACGCTGGTTTTGTCCAGATGCACCGTCACGCCTTCATCCTCGCAGCGGACCGTCAAATCGGCCATGCACGCATCCCGAGTTCCCGGTTGATATGCGATCCCGGTAATAGGGAAACCGACCGCGCTGTCACCATTGGCGAACACGCCAAAGGATTTTTCCGCGCCCGCGTTCCAAACCGTCGCCTCATCGAAATCCACATTGTGCACCACCACTTTGTGTGGGGTGTCCGGGCCGATAGCCGTCCATTGATCGTCGATGCCCACATACAGCGTGTTACCGACGCTAAGTACCGAGAGACAGGCTTCCTCCTGCCAGGGGATTGCGGTCGTATAGTCGCGATCCGACCGGTCGTCCCAGTCCAGTCCCCTGGTCAGGCGGATTTTAAACATATTGTTGTCCGCTTTTAGCAGAAGCACTTTCACCGGGCTGTTCCCCCCGGCGTAGTAGTAAATACCGCTGGTCGCCTCGCCCTGATCCATGCGCTGCACACGGGCCGTGGCGAAGAAATCCTTCATGGACACTCCGGCAAACAGTTCATAGCTCTTGGGGGGCAGCGTGATAGCGCTGCCTTTTGTTGTATGACCACTGACGAATTTCAAATCTTTAAACTGCTTTTGTTCCTCTATATGGACATTGTCGGCCTTAACAACAATCTCGAATCGCACCGGCGCGAACCGCTCACTAGTCAGCACTAGGCTGTGGGTACCGTCGGGCAGCCGGATGCGGAATTTCCCGTCGCCCGCCGTCCCGTACAAAGCTGCTGTTTCCGAATAAATACCGACCTGATCGCCCGTCGTATACAGACCTGCATCATAACCGTAGCTGCCCTCTACCAAGTAGACGCGGGTAAAAGTTATTGTCACCGTACCGGAGCGGGCGGGGATAAAGGTATATTTACCGTTCTCATCAGGCGCTATCCGCCGTCCCTCGAAAGTTACCTCAGCCATATAGCGATCATCCACGCCGTTTAGGGTCAGGGTTACCGGCTCGGTACCTTTCAGCACGTTGGCTTTGTTCAAAACGACTTTTACATTTTTGTCGGCGCAATCCACCGTCAGCGTCGCATAACAGGCGTTCTTAACCTCCTGTGTGCCAGCCTTGTAGGCGATATCCGTTACCGGAAAGCCCTCGTCGCTCTCACCGTTCGCATACAAGCCGAAAGTTTTTTCCGCTTCTGCATTCCACACAGTCGCTGGATCAAATGCTACGTTTTTGACTACTTCTTTATAAGGGGTGTCCCGGTTGATGGCTGTCCATTTTTCATCAATACCCACATACAGCGTGTCGCCGTAACTAAGTACCGAAAGCTTAAAAACTTCTTTCCAGGGGATTGCGGTGGCATAATCCCGGTCGGATCGATCGTCCCAGCCTACGCCTCTCATCAGGCGGATCTTTGTGTTGCCGTCATCGGCCCGAAGCAGCAACACCTTGACGGGACTGGCCCCGCCGGCGTAGAAAAAATCGCCGCTGGTCGCTTCTCCCTGATCCATGCGCCGCACGGTGGCCGTGACGAAGAAGTTTTTCAGCGAGACACCGGAAAACAGTTCATAATCGCCGTTTCGCAGTGTATAGTTTCCCCCGTTCGGCACTTTCCCCACCGCAAACTTCACTTGGGAGAATCGCTTCATATCCGGGATGTCCACCCGGCCGCCGCGCACGGTGACATCGAAACGTATCGATTCAAAGCGGGCGCTGGTCAAGACGAGGGTATGCCGTCCATCGGGCAGGCGTATACAAAATTTGCCATCGGCCGCCGTTCCATAAATTCCGGTGGTTTGGGAGCGCACCATGACTGTATCGCCCTTTGCGTACAGGTCGTCCGCATAGCCGTAACCGCCGGTTACGGGATAGACACGGGTAAGGGACACTTTTACACTTCCCGATTCCGCGGGTGTAAAAGTATATGTATGATTTCCGCTGGCTGGAATCTGCCGTCCCGCATAGGTGACAGTCACCATATAGCGGTCGTCCGCGCCCTTAAGCGTCAGTACTACCGGTTCGGTGCCTTTGAGAACTTTCGTCTTATTTAAAACCGCCTGAACGTCTTTATTGGAGCAATCCACCTTGAGCGTCGCATAACAGGCGTTCCTGACCTCCTGTGTACCGGCCGTGTACGCAATCTCTGTAATCGGAAATCCTACGCCGCTTTCACCGTTGGCAAATACGCCGAAGGTTTTCTCCGCTCCCGCGTTCCAAACCGTCGCCTCGTCGAAATCCGCGTTTTTGACAACTGGCGTATAGGCTGTTTTCCGATCTATGGCCAGCCAATTGTCATCAATTCCCACATACAGGGTGTCGTCGAAGCTGAACACCGACAGCCGGTATACCTCTTTCCATGGTACAGCGGTCGTATAATCCCGATCGGACCGATCGTCCCAGCCTTTTCCCCTCGTCAGACGGATTTTTACCGTGTCGTTCTCCGCCTTGAGCAATAGAATTTTGACCGGACTGACCGAGCCTTGCGTATAGTAGTATATGCCACTGGTGGATTCACCCTTGTCCATACGCTCGACACGCATCGTGGCATAAAAATTCTTCAGCGATACGCCTGCAAACAACTCGTAATTGCCATTTTGCAGCCGATAGCGGCCATCAGCCGGTACATTGCCGCTCTCGAACTTAATTTGGGTAAATCGGTTGTTTCCGGTCACGCGCACATCCTTTTCCCGCACCGTCACATCAAAGCCTATTGCTTCAAAACGAGCGCTGGTCAGGATCACGCTGTGCGTTCCCGCGGGCAGGCGAATACGAAACTTCCCGTTCGCTGCCGTGCCGAACAATCCCGCGGTTTTCGACTGCACCGTAACCTCATCGCCATTTGCATACAGGCCGTCCGCATAGCCGTAATTCCCCTCCACAAGATATGCACGGGTGAAAGTTATCGTCACATCCCCGGATTCTGTTGCCTTGAACGTATAGGTATTCAGACCGCTGGCGGAAATCTGCCGTCCTGCATAGGTCACCGTGGGTACTAGACTTTCCTCGGCCGGCGTCACCGTCAGGGTGACCTCTTGGCCCATCAGGACGGTCGTATCGCTTAAAACCGCCGTGCCGCCGTCTGCGCAGCGGATTGTCAAATTCACCTGACACTCCTTCAGTTTCTCCTCAACCTGCGCACCGCCGGTCACATTTTCATGTGTTGAGGATCCCACACCGCTGTTTCCAATGCCATATAGCTTTTCTGCTTTGGTAAAAAAATCATAGTCTCCCTCGGACGAGACCGGCGTGGTACTTCCATCAATGACTGTCCAGTGTCCGTCGATTTGCAGATAATATATGCCATTGTGGAAAAGTACCTGAATGGTCGCCTGGTGATTCGCGCCCTCAAAAGGAATTTCCGTAGCGTAGGCTCGGTTTGCTTCGCCATCCTTCGTCCGTCCCACCATATACACAGTGGCAACTGTAGCGGTAGCGTCCGCTTTGTCGACGAACAAATACGTTTCTCCCGCATCTGTGCGGAAATATATGGTGCCGGCCCGACGTCCACGCTCATCCGAACGATAATTCGACAGCACAGTTGTCTTCACCCAAAAATTGGCACTCGGCTCTTCGTTAAGTTGCAGATAATCCCACGCCTGCGTAAACGAGGCCGATGCACCTTTCAATACCTTTTTTACAACCGTGGATCTGGGAGTCCCACACGCCGCTGCAAACATACAAAGCACCAGACAAGATAACGCCAGCAAGAAGTGCCGTTTATAGTTTTTCATACATCGTTCCTCCAATTCATATGGTAGCCTTACGAATAACTTACGTCTATTTTTACCAATGAACCTTATGTTTCAATTGTATCCACTCCATTTTACCTTGTCAATCGACCAAGCATTGGAAGTGTTCATAAAAGTCCACCTCATTTTATTGAAATAAGTCTGGAGAATTTCCTTTTGTTTTCTGCACTAATTTTTAAAAATTTATTGAATAGCATTCATACTCTTAACGGAATCACGTCATATTCGTCCACCTATTTGCAAGCCCCAATTCGTTGACAGGCCTGTTTTGCAACGGTAGTATATTATACATAGCGGAAAACTTCCCGTCATGTAATTGCAAATAGAGGTTATGAGAATGAATATGCTGTTTCCCGCCATACAGGCCGACGAGAAAAATGTAACCTACGCGTTTCGTCTGACGATCTCACTTCCTCCTGACAGCCGAATCCGCCTGGCGGCTTCCAACGCTTGTATGCTTTTTCAGGACGGTGACCTGCTGTTCCGAGGTCCCATGCGCACCGCTCATGGACACAGCCTGCTGTCTGAAATCCCACTGGCTTCCCGTAAGGATTCCACGCTGGTTGTAGAGGTGGCCTATTACGGCATCAATGGCTTTTACTGTGTGGAAGAGCCGCCCTTTTTTATATGTACCATTCTAGTCGGAGATAAACCGATAGCGAATACCGAAGATTTTCAGGTGTTTCGTTTGGACGACCGAGTGCGGAAAGTCCCTCGATACAGCTTTCAGCGACCCTTTTCTGAAAGCTACCGCATGGAGAATGATCGCCGCGCACTGTATGTAGGAGAGAATGTGCCCTATCCGCAGGATACTGCCGTGGAGGTTCGTGGAAACACCCTGCATACCAGCGACTTATCTCTTCCGATTCTGAACTTAACAGAGCTAACCAATGCGGTGGAACAGGGTACGCTATGTAAAAACCAGCATCCATACCATTTTCGAGACCGCTGCATTACGAAAATCGGTGATAAACTCAAGGGATATAGTCTGGACGAACTGGAGGAATTTCCGGTCGAGGAACTGGCGGAAATCGATTTTCATCCCTATGCAGAGGTACTAAAAAAGGATGTGTATGAGAATGAATACCTGCTTTTAGACGCGGGTATGAATTATACATCGTTTATTGGAGCCGAACTATGTGCCGAGACCGATGTCATTGTCTTTTTTACATTTGATGAAATCCTCTGGCATGAGGCTTTAGATGATATTCACCTACGCACTTTTTTTAACAGCAAAGCGCTTCCTCTGAGTTTTTCACGGCTAGAATGCTGCAACGTCATCAAATATAGCCTAAAAAAAGGCGAGTACCGCCTCTGCTCCTTTGAGCCATATACATTCCGCTATTTAAAAATTGCAGTAAAGGGCCGGATACGTCTAAAACGCGTGTATCATATCCCCTATGAAAATCCCAGCATCCCAAAAGACATATTTTGTACCGATCGACCAGAGTTAAACCAAATATTCGAGGCCGGTGTGCGAACCTTTGCGCAAAATGCCATCGACGTGCTTACCGATTGCCCGTCGCGAGAACGAGCTGGCTGGCTCTGTGACAGCTTTTTTACCGCACAGGCAGAAGCATTGCTGACAGGTTGCAATCGGGTGGAAAGGAATCTCCTGGAGAGTTATCGGCTTGCCCCTCCGCTGCCTGAACTTCCTGCTTCCATGCCACCTATGTGTTACCCGGCCGATCACAACGATGGCCAGTATATTCCCAACTGGGCTATGTTTCTGATCATTGAGTTGGAGGATTACCAAAGGCGAACGGGCGACGAGGAACTGATCAACGCCTTTGGGGAAAAAATCCGAAGCCTGTTGGACTGGCTGGAGTCCTATGAAAACGAGTACGGCTTGCTGGAGAATCTGCCTGGCTGGGTATTTGTAGAGTGGAGTAAATGCGCAGACTTTGTTCAGGACGTCAATTTTCCCACTAATATGCTCTACTATCGGGCTCTGTTCTGCGCCTCTCGGCTGTACGGCGAGGAAGTCTATCGACAGCGCGCCGACAATCTCCGTGCCGTCATTCGCCGCCTGTCGTTCAACGGCCGTTTTTTTGAGGATAATCTCCTTAGGAAGAATGGACGGCTCGTGGCGACGGGAAACATTACAGAAACTTGCCAATATTACGCATTCCGGTTTGGGATCGCAACCAAGGACGAGGATCCCGTGCTTTATCAAACCATGGTGGAACAATTCGGTCCGCTGCGTTCTTCATATGTGCATACCGATATTTTCCCATCCAACGCATTCATCGGCAATTTTCTGCGCTATGACTGGCTCAGCCGTTCGGATGAGCGTAAAATCCTGTTAGCGGAATGCCAGGCGTATTTTCTGCGTATGGCCGATCGTACCATGACGCTGTGGGAAAACAATGAGGCGACCGCCAGCTGTGCACATGGCTTTGCGTCCTATTTGACCGTACTGCTTGCACGCGCCGTTTTTGGATATTGGGGGTTCGATCCAGTGAGCAAAACCGTATATTTGACCGAACCCGATTCGTCCATATGCGGAACCGCACGCTTTCCCATAGCGGGACAGACGTTGGAAATTATTCTGGAGAGAGGTGTTCGCTCGATTATTCTGCCCGATGGTTACCAAACAGGCCGTCCTACCCTACCATAATCAAGGAGAGACGTTATGTTTCAGCTTACAGATAAACATTTGAAGATCGATACGCCGCACACCACCCTGCTGTTTAAGGTGTGTCATAAGGAGATCCAGCCTTACTATACTTACGAGCCGTTTGAGAGCTACCTCATGCCGATTCATTATGGCCGGAAGCTCCAGGATGGAGAAGATTTCGACATCCTGTGCAAAAACGAGGCGGGCCGTTTCGCCTCCATTTCCTGCCCTGGAAACACGGACGTTCGGGAACCACTTCTTCTGATTCAAAACGCGGACGGCTCTTATGTCAACGATTTCCGGTTCATGGGTATTCGTGAGGTGGGGGATTATGAATCCGATGGTATGCCGAAAGCTCATTCCGTCGCTCAATTGCTGGAAATTCGCTACGTTGACAACCGTACCCAGACGGAATTGTATCAGTATATCGGCTGCTTTCAAGACACGGATGTCCTAACATCCGCATTCCGACTTGTGAATAAAGGTGAAAATACCATCACCGTGCGCAGATTGATGAGCCTACAATCAGATTTAGTAGGCGGAGATTACACCGCTTATACTTTCAACGGAGACTGGGGCCATGAACGGATGCGAAAAACGCATCCTCTCAGTATCGGTGTTTTTGTCAACGAATCCCTCAACGGTATGTCCTCCGCCTTGACCAATCCGTTTATCATGCTGCAACGCAGCCGATATGATGACTGGTACGCCTATAACCTTCTTTTTACCGGAAATCACAAGGAGAGCGTGGAACTTAACTATGCCAATAAAACGCGCGTCCTGGTTGGGATGAACGACTTCGCTTTCTCCTGCGAACTGGGTGCCGGAGAGGCGTTCACCACACCGCAAGCAGTGCAGGTGTATGCCCCCTCACGGGACGCCATTACCTGTGAGATGCACAAATTTGTTAATCGTCATATTCTGCGCGGTATGTACGCTCGGGCGGAGCGACCGGTGGTTATCAACAACTGGGAGGCAACCTACTTTGATTTTACCGTTCCAAAAATAGTGGAGCTTGCAAAAAAGGCAAAAAATATTGGTGTCGAGCTATTCGTTTTGGATGATGGCTGGTTTTCCACACGCAACAACGATACATCCGGACTCGGTGACTGGTCAGATAACTTAGAGAAAACAGAGGGGGGCATCCAGGTTCTCGCGGAAAAGATACGAGAAATCGGATTGCAATTCGGCATATGGGTGGAACCGGAAATGGTGAATCCAAACAGTGAGTTGTACCGTCTTCATCCTGAATGGGCTGTGACTATTGACGGACGCACTCCTATTCAACTGCGCAACCAGTATATTCTCGACTTGGCCAACCCAGAGGTCGTCAACTACCTTCTTGAGCAAATCGCAGGGGTTATCGAACGCTGCCGGGCGGACTACATCAAATGGGATTGTAATCGCTTCATGACGGAGTTCTATTCCAGGACACTCAAAAACCAGGGTATGTTCCTGTATCGCTTTATGCAAGGCTTTTATCGATTAATCGGAACCCTTACCATGCGGTATCCGCAGGTGCTCTTTGAAGGCTGCGCGGGAGGCGGCGCACGGTATGATTTGGGGCTCATGTGCTTCACTCCGCAGATTTGGACAAGCGACAATACCGACGCGCGGATGCGAACAAAAATTCAGGAGGGCAGTCTCTACGGCATTCCCCAGAGCGTGATGTCAGCTCATGTGTCCATCGTTCCCAATCATCAGACCGGTAACACCACCCCCTTGGAATCACGATTCAATGTCGCTGCGGCGGGGATCCTTGGCTACGAATATGATCTGACAAAGGCCTCGGAGGAAGAACTGGCCTGTATGAAAAAACAAATTGCCTTTTACAAGAAGCATCGTGCCCTGCTGCAATACGGCCAGTACCATTTGATCGATAGCGTTTACGATAACAATTGCGACGGCGTAACGTCTTATATCGTAGTTTCTGAAGATAAAAGCGAGGCCATCGCGACAGTAATACAGCACACCTATGAACAGCCGATTCCCGTAAAATTCCACTTGACCGGCCTTGATGACAACTTTCTGTATCATATCTCTATGCGCCAGCAATGCAATATCGACTACATACAGGATTATGTTGTGCGCGGGGATGTACTGAATCACGCCCCCCTGGATTTTGCGCCGCTTGCTTGGGAACGGGAAAGAGAGCAAAATTCAAACGCCATTTTTTCACGTATGTTTTATATTAAAAAAATTGATTAATACCTTGTTGCCCTACAACATCTCCCTGACATCTTTGGCACTGTCACCGATACCCTTGCTGATGAGCGGCGTCTCTCCGACAATATGCGCACCGTGGAATACTCGTGTGTGCATTTCTCTGACCTCTTTCAAAAAAGAGTGCGTGTAGCAATACCTATGAAGTTAAAGATGTGTTACCGTCCTATTCATTTTTCTCATCATAGCCCCGCCGTTTTAGAGGTGGCTCTTTAAAAGTCTGTTTGGGTCATTTCCTCAGGCAATACTGCGAGCTGCTCCTGGCTCCACTGGCCCGGTTTCGCGGGATACGTTCCACGAAGCCAGCCTGCTCCAGTTCGGCCAGCGCCCGGTAGACCGTCCGGGTGGAAATATGCAAATCAGCCGCGATGGTAGATACGGATGGATAGCACCGACCGTCTATGGAATTCCGCCGCTCCCGCAGATACATATACACCGCCACGGCCCGATGAGGCAGATCGTACTCGTAAAGCAGTCGGTTGTATGCCATCTATCTTGTCCTCCTAATCCGTCTTAATAACCCTTTTTATAGGAGCCCGCAGGGGATAGTCCTCTGCGGGCTCCTCGTTTGTCTGGGTATACTGCAGAATCGATTCTTCCAGATCGTTTCTATTCGCATACTCCACTTTTCGCGCCCCCTGTTCCGGCATGGTATAGGCTTTTTCAAAAGCCACGCCCCATTTAAAAAATAGCGGAAGCCGGCACCGCATGGGATGGCAACCTGTTTTCATTACGATAAACTGACCTTTGGGCATGGCCTTTAACTCATCTGTGGTCATCAACTGTCTTTTCATCATCTGCAAAGACTGAGAAAGCGAGCCATTTCCCTGGTTCACACTGCCGGACATCACTGTCCGGCTACCCAGATTTTCGCTCATAGTATCCGCGGTGCTGCTGTTGGGCGCAAAGCCGCCGAACAGCGTTAACTGGCAGTTGTCGCCTATGATGTCCGCGCCCTCTTTTCCATAGTTGCGCTGCAGTTGGGCAAGGCTTTGGATGATCGCGACCACTGTCACCCGGCGGCTGCGGCTGGCGCTGAACAGCATCTCCAGCCCTTGGATCGCCGGAAGTGTGCCGAGCTCATCCGCGTACAGCATCACCCGGTTGGGCAGCTTCCCGCCGTGTTCGTCCGCCACCATGAGCAATTCCCGGCAGATCTGTTGGAAAATGAGACTGACGATAAAATGCTTGGGCTGGTCTTCCTCCGGCAGCACCAGATAGATGGCGGAGGGACGAGTGCAAAACCGTTCCACATCCACACTGGAATCAAAACACAAAACCTGCTCCAATTCTGAGTCTAAAAACCCATTAAGCCGAGATAGCGCAGTGGACAACACAGAAGCCATGGCTTGATCACTGGTATTGAGCGCAGCACCAGCCAACCAGCGTGCCTTATGCTCAGAAGGCAGCTTCTCCATCAAGAGCTGAAACTGGTTCTTCCCTTTCACAGGGGAAGGCCCCAGCATATCCTGGATGAGCTTGAAGATTGACACCATATGCCGCTGGGCCGGTTCGCAAAACTCCGCGACCAGCATCGCAACTGCCGCCAGCAGCCCCTCTGCCGCATCATAAAAAAAGCTGTTCTGCCCATGATCCGATTCCTCCGAATTCGCGGTGATGATCGTCTTGGCTACGATTTTGGCAAACTTCTCCGCTTTTGCCTTATACGGCAGTTCCCCGGTACTCAGAAACAAATCCATATACTTGTTGACAAGAAAAAAGCATATTGTAGCCATCCGACCGGGTAGGGTTACGTAGGTCGATAACCGAGCAAGAATAGCCATAATACTTTTCCGCAATGGTGGCCGTGTTTCGATATACGTCGCCTTTGCTGTCGGTGCAGACGAAGCTCATCCCTGCGGCACAGGCATATTCTATGTTGGGATACAAAAATGCAGCCGTCTTGCCCACACCGCTGGCTCCGATCATCAGGCAATGAACATCCCCATCGTCGATAAGGGCATTGGTTCGTCCGCCGCGCTGTTCACACCCCACGATCAGTCCTTGTATTTCCGGCCGGTTCTCTCCTTTTCGCCATTGAGTCGGTGTATAGAGCAGCCGCTTATACGTCTGATGGATCTCCGATTTGGTCGCCCATCGCGCCGTGCCGTGCTGCCCGTCGCCCACTACCTTGGATTTGATCCGGTTAAGGGAATAATGATGCCTGAAATACACAACAAGGCCCATTCCAAGGAACACCGCCGCACATAAGCAAAGCAGAAGAACTTGATTTTGCTGCATAGAAATCTCCCTATTTCTGATATTCCTGACGCTGTTCAAACGCCTGATCCTCCAGCTGCTCCATTCGGAGCCTAGCATACAGCTTGGCCGACGCGTCGAATAAAGTTGTCAGTTTGTCGGCGGTCACCCGGTAATCCTCCGGTGAGCGGGCAGCGTGCTCCCCTAAGTCCGTCATAACTACCCGTACCGCCCGCTCAAACGCCGTCTGCCGGGCGGTCACCGGGCTTTTGTCCCGGTAGGAGCGGTAGCCCGCCCGGTACTCCCGGCGGAACCCATCGAAGCCGTCCACACAGTCGGCGCTTACCCCCAACCGGGCGCGGATCAGGCCGACCCCCGTTGCAGCGGTTTCCGCCGTCCGCCGGACGGACTCCAAATCACCGGTCTGGCTGTAGTCCTTGTAAAATGTCCAGATCCGCGCTCGTGTCCGTTCCAAGTTGGAACAGGGACGGCACTGCATGGCATCAAGGCTTTCCATAAACAAATCCCTGTACACATGGGGAACCGCTGGCTTGGGCGTGCCTCCATGAAGGGCGATAAGATCCTCGTTCCAGTCCTTGCAGCGACTGCGGCCCTGCCAAATATCCATATACCCGTAATCCCACAGGATGTCCGTTAACCGCTCGGTGGCGTTTAACCCGGCCACGTCGTTGTCCATGCACAGAATCACAGTATGCAGATGGGGATATTCCTGAAGCCGGCCCAGCATGGCGTGTTCCGCCACGCCGCACAGGGCTACATAGCTATGTTCCTGCCAGTTGTCTGGGTAGAGCGTCAGATAACTCAACAGGTCAATAGGCGCCTCGAACACAAACAGCCAGCTGCTCGTCCCAATGCGGCAGAAGCTATAGGCTGGGTTGGATCCGTCCGTATTCCCTTTGTAGCCGGCACCGTAGCTGTTCAGGCTCCGTTTGTGGGCATGCCGCGGGGTTCCTTCCCTGTCCTTCCCCACAAACACCGCGTTGTGGATCTCCCTTTTCGGTTCACCAAGAAACTCCCGGCTCTCGTACAGTGTGCGCTCATGCGCAAAGTGTGTGATGACCGCCGGGGCGATATGCCGCTGCTTGATGAGGTAGGCAAACACCCGGCGCATATTGCCGTTGGCCGCCGGCAGATGAAACGCCGGCGACAGTCCATTCTCCACTGGATCCCTCCCGATAAAAAGAAAAAGCGCGGTTTCCCGCGCCTATAACCTCAATGACCGTTTCTGTCCTTCCCTATATCCAAGGGCCGCCCTTTTTTCCGCCATTTCCGCCAGCAGCTTGGAATCCGTGTGAATATCCATCAGCCGCAGGCTTTCCGTCTGACCATCCAACAGCCGCGCCACACCCTGAAGCAACCCCAGCACCGCCGTTTGTGGAGAAACAGACGGTTTCTTGGTATGCTCCAATAACCGGCTGGCGTATTGGTTTCCCTGTGCAGCGGAACGATGCAGCCAATACAGCGCCCGTTCTCTATCCTCCGGCACATCTATTCCAAACAGGTACAGCTTGCCAAGCGTGTACTCTGCATACTGGTTTCCCTGTGCCGCTGATCGTTCGAGATAGAATAGGGCCTTGCCCGTGTCTTTGAGCACATCCTCTCCCTTGAAGAACAGCTTGCCGAGCGCGTACTCCGCATACTGGTTTCCCTTTGCCGCCGACCGTTCCAGATAGGTAGTGGCTCTTGCTGTGTCTTTTGGCACACCTTCGCCCTTTAGATACAATTTGCCGAGGGAGTATTCCGCAAAATCGTGACCCGCGTCCGCCGCTTTTGCAAACCAGAAAGTCGCCTGCTGCGGATTATAGTCCACATACTCCTTTTTGAGGTAAAGTGTTCCCAAGCCATAGTAGGCATTGACGTTCTTCAGCACGGCGGACTTTCCCAGATAGGTTTTCGCCAGTTCAAAATTGACAGATGTTCCGATGCCGGACAGGTTCATCCGCCCTAGCCGGTAAGCCAAGTTTTCGTCGCCACGTTCCTGTTCCAAGGCCACAAAGCGGGTATAAGCGGCAGAATACCATCGCTTCGACTTTGCCGCATCGCGTTCTGTCCCTCTGCCATCTCTATACATACCGCCCAGTTCATACATGGCGTAGGCGTTGGGCTGTTTTTCATGTTCCGCCGCCATCGAATACAAGGAGAAAGCCTGTGCCTCGTCCTTGTCTACCCCCTGACCGCGATGGTAAAGACCGCCCAAAGCATACGCCGCAAAAGGATTGTCCTGCTTCACCGCCTTGGCATACCAGCCAGCGGCTTGAGTGTAATCCTGCTCCGTACCATAGCCGAGGGCATGCATCTTACCGATGCGGTACTGAATATACCCCTTTTGTTCCGCCTCCATGAAACCGGAAAGCGCCAGCTGGAACCATTGTTGCGCTTCATCTGTGTCTTTCTCACAGCCATTTCCGTCCAGCCGCATTTTGCCGACGTCATAAATCGCCAGAATATTTCCCCTGCGTGCTTCCGTCAGCATGAGGCCATAAGCCTCCCCTGCCCTATCGTCACCGCCGTTGTACCAGAGTTTCCGGGCCGCCTTGTATGCATCCGACCACTTTATGGCCGGCTCGTCCGCTTCCACAAGCGGTTCACCCGCACAGTCTGACGGAGGCAAATCGGCGTCATCCTGCTCATCTGGCCAGCCGGAATCTTCGTCCCAACCAGATTCGGGCTCTTCCATCGGTGAGTGAGAGGACAAGGAAAGCGCCGCACGTATGACCATGTTCTGAACGGGACGGAATTCCTTTCGGCTGGACAGAGGCTGAGATTCTCGTTCTGTATCGGAATAGGTTTCCAGAATCGCTCTACGCTGCTCCTGCCAAATCTTGTACAAGGCCGCGATCTGATCGTTCTCCACCAACCGGTCGACAGCCGTGTTCACCAACCGCTTTACGTCCGGCGGCAGATATTGATAAATCCGTTTTCCCGGTACATCCTGCAGCCGGTCGCGGAGTTGTGTCAGCATCGTCTCCAGCTGCTCATCTGCATAGTCACCCGCATCGATACGGTAGGTCAGATCTTTTAGCAGTCTCCCGGCCTTCTCCCGGAGGGCGTCGCGGGCATCCGTCTGCTGATCGTAAAGCTGCTTCAGCGTGTCCTGAAAAATAACCTTTGCAAAACCACCGCGCATACGTTCAATGCCGGTATTGGTCAAATACCCCTCAGCAGGATCAGAGGAATAGACAAGGAGATGAACATGAGGGTGTGAATCCTCATTGTGGTAAGCCGCCACCCACCGCAGGTTTGCCGGATCGATTTTGTGACCCTCAGCCAGCAGGGACAGGCTGTTTCGCAGCAATGTCTTATAAGCCGCCTGATTGTCGTAGCCCAGCCTGGCGGCATCCTCGCGCCGCAGACTCAGCACATGCGACCAAACAATACCCTGGTGGCCAGCCACTTCGTTCACGATTTTATTCAGAGAACGCGACTTATCTGTCTGGGAAAACAAGCCATGCGCCGCCTGTTTTTCCACGCCGGGCCGCATCCCCATATACCGGACAAACTCTCCCCTGCCGA
Organism: uncultured Oscillospiraceae bacterium; assembly: GCA_900546265.1. Classification (GTDB taxonomy): domain Bacteria; phylum Bacillota; class Clostridia; order Oscillospirales; family Acutalibacteraceae; genus UMGS856. Next base: position 58,861 of record URCA01000015.1, read on the forward strand.
CGATTTGATCGGCATACTGTTCCATGACGGTGCTGATGAATTTCGAGGCGCTTTCTCGGTTTGGCTGCTGCTGATATTCCGCGTACTCCGGTAATGTGGCGACATCCGGCAGTTCACCGCGAAGCCGAGTAATGAGCGCCTGCTGCTTCTCTGTTGCCGGCAGTTCCGGCCACCCCGCCGGACACAATTCCACGCCCGGCCGCGTCCCCATGTATTCAACGAGATTTGCCAGCTGGGCAATGGGTGCTTGACTCAGATATCGGCTTGTAAAGATAATCCGTGGCATATGTTCTCTCCTGGATCTGCGATTACCCTATGAAATTTTCTTTTCTATTTAGCCCGTTCTCTTTATAGTTGACTATTCACTTTCCCCTGACACAGTGTCAGGGGGACTATGACACGATAAAGATACAGCTCACCCTTGGCGGCGGGATCCCGATCTCTGAGGGCATGAAAAAAGCAGAGCCCTAAAGCTCTGCTCCTTCGTATTCAAGAAACTGCGCCACACTCATGCATTTGGGGTGCTCCATGTCGAGACATAAAAAATCCTTATCCCCAGTTAGAATCATATCCACGTCTGAAACGATCGCGGCGTTCAGGATCGGCTGGTCTTTGGCATCCCGTATCAGCTTTTCCGCGTGGCTTACCGCCGGTATGAGCTCATAGGATAACTCTGCCAGCAGCACCTCCGCATCCGGCAAACACTGCGGCGCCTTGCGCTTCAAGACCTCTCGCAATTCCATAAGGTTTCTGTCGCACAAAACCATGTCGTGGTGCTGCGTAATATACAGCAGCGCCTTGGCCACTTTGGAGTTCGGGAAAAGGACGGTGGAAATCAGGATATTGGTATCCACTAAAATCCGCATATTTACTTGTCCTTTCCGTACCGTACTTCATCGACAAGCGCCTGCACGTCGTCATCGGTATACACACCGATCTCCTCCGCGACGCCTTCAAAGGCTTTTTGTGCTTTATAAATCGCTTGGGCGGAAGCATTGTTGATGACAACCTCCCCATTCGGTTTCTGGAAAAACAGGATTTTGTCTCCGGATTTCAAGCCGAGGAGCCGGCGGATTTCAACCGGGATGGTAATCTGCCCATTGGCGGATATTTTGGCTAAGTTCATACTATCACCCTTTCGATGGTATATATAGGTAGCGTCAGCATTCTTGAAATCTAAAGAATACAAAGAATTCTTTAGACACTATCAGTATATCCCAAAAGGGCAGAAAAGTAAACCACTTCACCTGTAAATTTTTTGCTTCCTCATCCGCGCTGATACTTGACTGCGTCCTCCAGCCGCATGATACCGTTTGTACGGCGTACCTCATCTACGCACTTGATGTGCAAACGGCGGAGGGTATCGTCGTCCAGTTCCTGCATCACCGCCAACAGATTGGAGGTCTTAGCCTGTTCCACGGCCAACTTGAAAATATTACGAGCCAGCCGTTCTTCGCAGGCCGTCACCGCCGACTGAACGATGCTGGTCAGAATGGGAGCCAGAGCCGTCAAGCCATCTTCGCTGGCGAGGTAGCTGAGATAGAACTTCACAGCCTTGATAATAAACTCGTTTTTTGACTGACAGTTGTCCGATGCGCAAACGGCATCGAGCCGATCATAAAACGATACCGGAGCATTCAGCGTAAACCTCCGTTTTTTCTCTTTCAAGAGCATGACACCAACCTTTCCTTGATTTGCAGCCATTTTTCGCTGTCATGACAGCAGCCTTTTACAATATTCTCCCATCATGACAGCAAGGGTAAATCAACCAAAAACCGCACACCGACTAGGTTCGGCGGGCGTTGTCCGCCGATGTGATAGCAACGCTTTAACCTGCACCCCTGACCGGCAGGGCAGGGGCCTCCCTTGGTGGAATCTCTTTGTCCAAAGCGCCTATATTCGCTGCCCCAGCCCGTTCGTGCCCACAAAGGCTCACATTTAGCCCACACGCCCTTTGGCCCATTGAATGGTACACGGATGCCACCTTCCCTTCCATCCCTCGACCTGGGGCCGACAGGAGGCGGAAAAGCCCGCTGCCAAAAGACAAGCGGGCTTTTCAAACGCTCCTGATTTTTTAGGTGATTTCCGTCATGCCTGACGGTTCCTGATCCTCCGTTTGGTTCAGCCCCAAATCCTCCCTAACATCGCGCAGACCTTTCCAGGACTGTCCACTCTCGAAATACTTCCACTCGCCGTCCCGGTTGAAAATATAGACGTATTCCGTCCAATTTTCCGGATCATCCAGTTCCTCCATTGTCATTATTCGCGCCGCGGCGCCTTCATCGCCGCGATCACGGCCATAAAAGACACAGACATCCTTCTGTTGCTCATTAAAATCAAAGCCATGACGACGATCCGGAGCCGGATCGATTTTTTCGCGGAGAATTGATAAATCTCCCAGTTCCAGCAGTTTCTCCACGCGCGCCCGGTCGTTGTAGTATTCCGTCAGCATTTTACCGTTGTAATCAAGGTATCCGTCAAAATGGCAGTAGATGGTTTTGTATCGATTGTCGCCGACTTCCATGCAGATGTAGCTTCGTGTACTCATTGTTCCTCCCCTTTACAGAAAATTTAGGTTGCAAAAAAGCTCGCCTCCAACAAGAGACGAGCTTATTACTATCGCGCAACTATGCCATTATACTATTTTCTTCCGGCGCAACACGCGGCTCCTCTGTCAAATTCGGCTCCATCACTTCCTCGCCCCGGCTGCATTTTCTTCGCTCACCAGTGGGTCTGCGTGGAGAACTCGGACGTTCTGCTTTGTTCGAAGATAGACCATGTTTCTTTTCCAGAAAGTTCTGAACCGGAAGCGGGACATTTTTACGGAACAGTCGCTGCAGACGCTGTGCCGCCGCTTCTTCCAGTTCCTCCTCGACAGGCCTTGCGTCGCTGGGCTGATAGAGCCGCAGGGTATCCAGCTGTTCCTCATCCACCGTCAGCTTGATGATGATTTCCGTTTGATCACTCATAACCATTGCTCTCCTTCTCCGTCACATCTTCAAATTTATTTTCCCTGCAGGAGAGGCCGCTCTCCTTAAGATAGTCCGCCAATACACGGCGCATCTCCTGCTCCATGTCCGGTGCATCGATGTTGACCGGTTGCGTCAGCACGTCATACGCAATCCACTCGCTGTCTGTCGGTGCGGATTTGACATACATGTCATACCCCAGAAAACTGACGCTTCCGGTATGCTGTATAACTGCCTCCAATTTGACGCAGCCCTCAGTTAGCTGGTACACCACCGTTTCGGTATAGTCCTCGTTATTCTGAGAGAGAATATCCCGGACTTGTTCGGAGGAGAAATACGCTATAAAGCACGGTTTACATATTCCCATTATAAGACCACCTCCTCTCTGCTGGTGTGACCACACCATAGCGGATTTCGCCGCACAGCGCAAGCGATACCAGAGAATACAATTGTAAACGTTTTGATAACGCCTAACCAGACGAGGGTGAGGGTGCACAAAGCTCCCGAGCCTGCCGCAGCGTATCGGCGGACACCCTGTCACCGCAAACGCGGCGCAGGGATTGGATCAGTGTATCCTCATCCGTTTGCGGTTGCACCCCACCTTCCCCATCGACCGTGACGAAGCATTCCACAAACGAGGAGAACACTTCATCCGCCGGCTGCGGCTGCCCGAAGTAAAGCGTATAGAATACCGACCTAACCCACCGACCATCCAGCTTGTCCGCCCCCAGCTGTTTATCTGCCGCCTCCACGGCGCTGTCCAGCTTGTCGAGGCTTGCCTGCATCTCCTGCACGAACACATTTTGGGCGAACTCCGGCGGCACCGATGAACCGCCCCCAAATAGCCAGCCCGCCAGTGATTTGCCAATCCCCGAAACGGCATTGACAATGGTGAATAGCACACCAGTAATCAGAATGAATATACCTATTGCGAACCCGACCGCTATCTTAAGAATTTTGCGCCCCTTCTTACTTTTCAGCAGAGCAGCAGCGGCTTTCACAGCCGCTGTCACCGACACGCCGTCACCTCCCGCCGGCTGAGCCGAACAGCCGCGTCTTGTACTCCGGGAAATGCACCTGTAGGTGATACCGCTCATTACCACACTTATACAGGCAGCAGCCCCGCGCCGGATATTTGATGAGGTCATACTCGCTCTGTTCCAGCTGCAGGGAGTCCATATAGAACCGAGCGTCGGTGTTGCCGGCATTGAACAGGAAGACATGCGTGGGAATGGCGAACAGAGGCTTGGTATATTCCCGCACACCCTCGAGATCGAAGTCCTCCAAATTCTGCGACGCGAGCAGCACGGCGCTGTCCCTTTTGCGCACCCTCTTCATAAAGTTGCGGATATATTCGATGGCGGTCAGGTTGGAGAGGAACAGGTACAGCTCATCCACCGACGCGACGGCGTTTCCTTTGGTCAGCAGCTCGTTGCTCATGTAGGACAGCACATTGAACAGCATCGCATCCTTCACACACTTGTTGGCTTCCAACAAGCCTTTAACCCCGAAGCAGATGAACATGGAATCCGTGATATTGGTGTGGCCGTTGAAGAAGCGGCTGTCGCTGCCCACGCACAGGGAGTGGAGGCCCAGCGCCAATTCCTGCAGGGTGCTTTCAGTGTACAGGTTCTTTTTCTTTTCGTCGTATTGCTTGTATTCTTGCTCAACAAGCCGGTACAGATCCGAAAGGATAGGGAAATTCCCAGAACCGCTCCCTTCCCGCACACCGAAATCCCCATACAACCGGAGCAGCAGGATTTCCAGCGTGTCCAGATGGCGCTCCTCCCAGCCGGGTTTATACGCCTTGAAGAAATCCCGCAGGAAGCTGATATGCTGCGCCAGCCGCGTGGCGGCGGTGAACGCCGCCGGTGCCGGCTGTCCGTCCTCATCCTCAATTCCGTCCGCCCACAGCTTGGGTTCCAGCACGTTGATGATGTGCTTCCCTTCCATAAGATCCAGATAGCAGCCGCCCAGGTTCTCCGTCAGCTCCTTATATTCCCCTTCGGGGTCAAGGGCCAGAGCACGTTTGCCTATTTGCCGAATAATCGTCAACAATCCTTTGAGCAGATACGATTTGCCCTGCCCGCTGTTGCCAAGTATGAGGAAACCATTATTGGTTTTATCATCCTCATGTTTAAATGGGTCAAGCAGGATATGGCTTCCGCACGTTTCGCGGCCAATGGGGAAACCATGCGCATCGGTCTTGCCGGAATAATTCATTGGGAACAGGTTTGCCGCCGAGCCAGCGGGTAGCACACGCTCATACTGAATCCCCAGCGCGTTATATCCCACCGGCCCGGCAGATAAAAAGCCCTCCTTCTGTCGGAGCAGCAGACGGTCGACTTGGATTTTACACCGAGCCAGTTCGGTCTGCACCTCTGTCTGCAGTTCACGCAGCGCCTCTAGGCTCCGGGCCGCCATCTCCATATACACAGCCGTGTGTACCAGCGGCTCCTTGTCCCGGTGCATACGGGCAATGAGGGACGCCACGTCCTCCAGGTTGCTCTGCGCCACCACACTTTGCTTGAGATCATCGGTGCCGGCCACCATCCGATTCTTTTTCGTCGCGCCGGCCAATATTTTGTTTTCCTCCGCCGGCGTTATATGCCGGATATAGAGGTGCAGGGTGACGCCATCCCGTTCCCCGAGCCCTCGCAGAAGTGCCTGTTCCTTGGTCGATGTCGGATAATCGCGTACCGCCCACACACAGCGGTACGTATCGCCGCAGATGATGTGGTCGGTGTAGAACCGAATAGCAGCTGGCGTGATGAGGTCGGCAAACGACTTGACGCGGACCTCCGTTGACAAAACAGCCAGCCTCTGTTCCGCCTCTATAGCCGGATGAATCCCTCCTTCGACATTGCCCCATGAGCCGGGAAGCGGCTGCATCGAGGCGGGCAGTCTTTTTTTCTTAAACACCGGCCACCCACCTTTCGCCGTCGATACTGTCAAGCGATCCAACCGGCTGCTGCGTGTAGTATACAGCCAGCAGTCGGCGGAGATCATCCGGCGCGGCGGCTTCGGCCTCAAAGCCCTGTTCCTTGAGTACCTTTCCCAACCTTTGCGCGTCGTTTTGTTCTCCGCCCGCCTGCTGACGCAGGACGATATAGAATTCCCGCGCCGTGGCCATGTCCCGTTGGATATCATCCAAATACTGAATGTCCTGCTCACACAATCTTTGGACAGCCGGGTTGTCCTCCTGTTGAATCCGTTCTAAAAAATATGTTTTGTTGTCCTCAAAGCTCTCAGAAGTGTTCAAACACACAATCTCCACGCTTGGAACAGCGGCCAGTACATTGGCCAGTGCCGCCTCCTTGGCTTCCATCACGGATGCCGGCAGCACTGCCACGTTTACTGGGCGGATCCGGTAAAACAGCAGTTCCGTATTCTGCCCGACCAGCACACGGTTGCCCGACACCTCTTGGATGCCGATCAGATCCTGTGCCGACCGTCTTGCTTTAGTAATTTTGGGCTTCATATTCACCTCCAGAAAAATAACTGCTGACCGATTAGAAAAAAGCAAACAGAGTATCGGATGTAATCCAGGATCGTCATCTCCTCCATACGGATGGTGACGAACGCGAACACAGCCGATACCACAAAAGGAACCAGCGTCCCCAGCTGCGCGAACGCCAGCGCCGACAGCAGAAAGCCAGCGCCGATGAACACGATATGGCGTAGTTCCCACAGCCACAGCGTCGGACGGGCTTTTAAATTATCCGGGTAGGCGTATTCCATGAACAACCTCCTACAGGTGCATTTGACCGTCGAAACCAATTGCATCCACCGGTTCTTCGAGGCTTTCCCAGGATTCAAAATCATCCAGCAAGGAAAGGCAGGCTCTTTTCTGCGCTTCCGCTTGCCGAAAGGCCGCGATGCTTTCATCTACGGCCCTATTTAGAATGTGCGGATCCAGCTTGCAGTTTTCATATCCCTCCAGCACCGCGTTATAATACCGCTGCGAGGGAATACCGAATTGTGCTTCGGGATTCATGATATACACCAGGGCGAGCTTTATCTGATCCCCTAACTGTACCGGGATTTCCTTTTTGAAATAGTGGCCGGCATTGACACCCTCGTACATATCCAGCGCCTTTTCGTCCCGGCTACGGAGGCTCCACACAGCCACCGGCACTGACGCGCCATCCTTTGGCCCGATGGTGGCAAATGCGCCGTGAGGCTGCCCTTTGAATTGCAGCTCATAGTCCCGCACCTCGCCCGTCCCCACCAGTTGGGCAGTCGGACAGCGCATCGCCATCTGCCGCAGATTCAGGTTGCTTCCATACGCGATATACAACCGTTTTGTCATCGCTTCAGTCCTCTCTTACATACTCATGGTAAACGTAAACGCATTGTCGTCTTGCTCCTGACAAGCGGGCGACGGGGGCGCTATGTCAGGCCGCTGCTGCGTCCGGGGCGCAGGGGGCCGTTGAATCGACGCAGTCTGTTGATGCGACAATGCAGCCGGTTGTGCCTGTTGTTGAACCTGAGCAGGCGGCTGCACGTTTGGCGATGGGGATGGCGGAGCTTGACTGCCCGCCAGACGCTGACGCTGAGCTTCTGCCTGCGCCGGATCTTTCCACGCGATATTTCCGTCCAAGTGTTCCAGCAGGCATTTCCGCGCGGTTTTGAATTCGTCGCCGATGAGCCCCAGCCTCAGCAGCCACGTCCGAAATGTATATTTTTCGTTGGTGGATTGGGTTCTGGTATACGACGCTGACTTTTGCGTAAGGGCCTGATGACTGATGGCAAGGCACAACTGGATATACGACTTTACGCGATCCGGATCGAGCGTGCTGTTGAACAGTCGAAATTCGATGGTGCCTTTGGAAAACACACTATGAAGATTTAAACAGCGATACCGGGTAGGACTATAATGGCTATGGCTTCCGTCCTGTCCACCATACCAAATCTGTTTCATCTGTTCCAGCGTAGCCGGCTTGTGCCGGTTGACTTCTTCCAGGAAACGAGCGTTGGTCTTTTCACAGTATTCTTTCCGTGTGTCCGCTACCTGAAGCGCCTTGTACATCAGATCTTCTTTTGCTGCCACGATATTCACGATATTCAGCAGGCTTTTCGGGGTATGCGGAGCTGCGTTCAAGTGTATATGGATCCCACACGACTCATTGACGACGGCGGAGTTTTGTTTCAGTACTCGGACCAGTTCCTGAATGTTTGCTATGTCTGCGTACTGACAAATAGGCGACACCAACTCTACCGCATATGTGCTGTTCATTACGCTTCCAGTTCCTGATTGGCAACGGATGCTGGAATCCCGTACAAATTTCCATGTGCGGCCCTGCCCGTCAGAAGCCGTATAAGTATCATAGCCCCCTCCCACATACCGCGCCTCCGTCCCAAAATACCGAGCGGCAACCTGCGCCGCTTTTTCTCTACTTAAACCAGTCATCTCGATCTCTATTCCGAATTTTTGATACCGCGTATGTTCACCTCCTACTATTTCACAACAGCGGCAATTTGTTTCGTAACATTGACTACACTGGAGGCGGCATACATCACTCCAGACAAATTGGCTTTCGTACTGGTGTCCATTCCAAAAGCCTCCGCGATCCGCTCCACCTCTTTTGCGGACAGCATCAGACCCACGCCCAGCAGATAATTGCTGCGGAATGTAATGAGGCCTGCCGTCAGAATAGTAGTCTGCAGGAAAGCTGTCAGGCAAAGACCGATGACTCGCTTGCACCACTGAATCCAGCCATCCGTATATCCGCGCGGCACAGAAAACAGGTACAGCGAACCGACCGCAATCTGGATAAGTAGGATGCCGCCGCGTTTTAGGTTTTGAAAGAACACTTTCACTACGCAGTAAATGAGCGCGATTATTAAAAGCGTGTTGAACAGGCCGGGGGAGCCTGTCCCTGAACCCTTGATCTGATCAATAGCCGCTTGGGCCAATCCCGCCGGCGTAAACGCGTTCACAGACAGCAACCGGGCCAGTCCATGGGATAAAGATCCCTGAAGCGTAATCGAAAACTGGTAGAGACGCACCGGCAGTACGGAAAATAGGGATACGGCGAAAAAGCCTTTCATGGCATTTAACGCTGTCCCCTTTATGTCCGCACGGCCAGTTTGTGCGCCCACCGCCGTGTCGAACACGGCCACCACCAGACCAATCAAAAACATAGCCCAGCCAAATTGAGTAAAGAACAAAATAATGGCTTTTACCCAGGACAATTCAAATATCTGAGCACCCATATTGTTCATTTGTTGGAAAAAGTCAGATATAAGCCCCATCAGCTGGGAATACAGCCAGTCCAGCGTTTCCTGCCAAATAACGGAGGTTATAAACCCCACGAATACACCCCCTATATCCCCAGCACCTTCCAGATATATAAGGGGCAGGTCAACGTGAATATCAAACACCCGAACAGAATGGCCGGAGCCGTCCATTCAAACTGCCCATTTTTGCGGTAATCAAAATACGAGGTGCCTATTTTAATAAAGAAAAACACCGCCAGCACAAGATCGAGAACTGGGAATACGACCCTGTCTACAATGGCTTTAATCTGCGTCTGCGCTTTCGTCCAGGTTTCTTCCACCGCCCCGGCCACATCGCCGACACCCGCAGCGCAGCACGTTATGCTGAAGACCGTCAGCATAACCAATATGGACATTGCCAATACGGTCAGCCGCACAGCTCTCGCCCGCGACGCCTGTTGTTTCATGAGGCTTCCCCCTTTCAAAGTGCAGGAACGCGGAGCCACATGGCCCCGCGTTCCTTTTTCTTCTCTATTTGCCTACATACCAATCATCATAGGCCGATTCCGTAATGATAACTGACGGGGGATTGTAACAGCCATACATCATACCCGTTGGTGTCCACAAATCGCCCGCATAGCACTGTACAGTATACTCCCCGTCCGGGAACCAAAGGGGGACAAAATGCAGACGGTCACCCCCCGCATAGCTGTTTGCCGGCAATGCAAAGGCATTCGTAAAGATACTGCTTAACACGCGATATGCACCGGAGGACACATTGTATCCGAACTCCGGGAAGTATGCCTTTGCAGTCTGCACACTGGTGTAGGAATCTGCAGGCGGCAGCTTTAAACCGTCTGCTCGAAATACTGAAACAGGCCAGCTCAAGGTGAAACCATATCCGGATCTCATGTGCCATTTTCCATCCTTATAAACGCGGGACGGCGAGTCCGGATCGGGCGTCATAGTCCCTTCTGCTAAACCTAATACTAACCCATATGTCTCTTTGTAGAATCCTCGGGCAGAGTTGTATAGCCATTGAGACCACTGCGTGTTCAACATCGATGTTCGTACCGGCGGCGATTTCAACCGAAAACCGGGAGGAGCCGTTTTTTCAAACACCGTGTCCGGCGTTTGTGAAACCGCCGGCTTTTCCGTACCGTGCGTCCGGCTGCCGGTGTGCAGAACCTTGCCATTCTCCAGCACCTCGCCTTGCAGAGTGATCGACGCGCCATTCAGCCCTGTCGGCACCGTCCATCGAAAATACACCAGATTATCCCCGTAGGATGGGATAACCGTTGCCTTTGTTGCAGAATATAACGGCGATCCATTCTTCAGCGCTTTGAACCGCACAGTGATATTCTCCGAGGGAGTGTACTGGTTCCCTGTTGTGTTGGTCACCCGGAAGCTGCTGACCACTTGTACCCCCTCCCTATACAGGGAATTCGGGGCCAGCGGTTCAATGGTCAGCGGGGATTTCACCGTAAAGGTGACGCCCTTGGAATTGTTGCTGTGGTTCGTCTCGTAAGGCGTGTTATATATGCCGGCCCCCTCCAGATACACACCGCCCCATATATATTGGGACGTGCTGGCCGCTGCAACAAATGGTTTACCGTTGACCAGAATCTGCCCATAGGCCGGTATAGAATAGATACCACTGATTTTTGACCGGTCGTTGTTATATCCTTCCACATACACCGTACAGCCGGTATTGTTCTTATACACATATTGCGGGGTATAGGTCTGATTCGTCCATAGAGTCGACGTGTAATACCCGGATTTGTCGATCATGCGGATTTCCTTGAGTTCTACATCCGATCGAACGATGGGGACATCGATCCATGTGGTTTCGGTGGTGTGGGCAGGATCACTGGCCCATTGGGTTTCCAGCTTAACCGGCACACGGTTTGCGCCATTCGTATTGGCACTGTTGTCCGGCACCGTGTACCAGCCTAAACTGCTGTACCTGGCAAGGGGGCCCCCGCTTCGGATGCCGGTATTGTTCAAATATAAATCGCAGCCGCCGTTGGAGGAAGTTGCTGTTCTCCATGCACCGTTCTTCCATTCGTTGAGAGAGGCCCGGAAATGGTTGCTGGACGTCCAGCTCGTGTCAGAGGTATAGGTGTAGTAGGGCCGAACCCGCTGGCCCGCATAGAGGGTGCCGCTGTTCCAAGCGCCGCGCTTGGCCGCCACAGAGCCGGTGACGCCGTACATAGTCACCTGATACCGGTTTATCTTTGGGCGCACAGGAAAATAGAAGGTCTTGATCGCGCCGGACTTCAGTACCTTGCCGCTGCCGTCGATCCAGTCCTGCTTGGCTTCCACCACATAACCGGTTCGGCCTGCGTCCACCGTTGTCGGGGAAAGCGCCACATCGTACCAGGAAGATTCGCTGAGATTCACGTCCCGTGTCGTCCAGCTCCCCCCTTGCAGCCGCGCATACTGCCGCACCCGCACCGTCTGACTTTCGCCAGGAAAATTGATAGCAAACCACACGCTGTCTCCTTTGATGGGATATCCGTTGGCATAGCTGAAATTACCGAACGACGCGCCGTTGCTGTTGCCATAACGGAAAGTACGGGAGGATTTTCCGCCGCGCCACGCTTCACAGATATTCACGCCGAGAGCGGGAGTGAAAGCCGGCTTGGTTTCCGTATAGGCAATGCCGACTCCGTACCCTTTGTTGATGATATCGTAGAACGTAGCTCGTTTGCTCAGCGCACCGACTCCGGCCCACAGGCCCTTGCCATCCGGTGTATACAGGGCGTTGGGAAAATGTCGGTTCGTATAGTTGGATATAAATCCCCATTTGCCGCTGTCGGGGCTGGATCCGCCGTTGCTGTTGGCTCCAAGCAGCCATTTACCATAGATGGCCAGTTCGGTGACCGTGACGCTGTGGTATATCGTTTCCAGCCGCACATCCTGCAATGGTTCCACCAGCACCTTGTCTCCGTTGACAAGAGCACCCACACCGTTGATCCCTAAAGCAGACAGCACCCGGTTCAAGTTGTTGTGATTGCTCTGCCAGGCATTCATGCCGCTGGGAACAGGCAGAGCGCTTGCAAATCCCATAGTCGTTTCCTTAAAGCAGTCCACCGTAGTTTTGGATGTGCTGAAGCTGTTGTTCTGGTTGGCGATTAACTGCTTTTTGCTGTATTTGGTGCTGAACTTAAACGCCGCACTGTATTCCGAGTTTCCATATTTGGTGTTGCGGAATACGTCAATCACCTTGGATCCCTTCCGGTTTCCGTTCTTATCCACCACGCTGAAACGGTAGCCAAGGCAGTTGTTGTCATCTGTATAGCGAATAGCAAAGCCTTTGGTTTTGGCCGCACTGCCCTCGCCGCCACCGCCGGTGGTGCTGCCGCTCCATGACAAGGCCGATACCCCCAGTGTACCGCTTATCCCGATGCAAGCCATAAGGAACAGCACCATGAGCTTCTGCCGAAGTTTATTCACCATCTCCCGCCTTTCTGACAGTCATGACCACCCGTAAAACGGGTGGCATGAAGGAGCCCTAGAAGGGCATAGGA